>JBPCQC010000002.1:0-51228 GCA_050998515.1 Verrucomicrobiales bacterium | reverse complement strand
CTACCGCATGAAAGACCGCGTCGAATCCTAGACAACCCCCGGCTTTCACCAACTGTCCAAACCCGCCGTGCCCGCAACCGATTTTCAAACCGCCCAAATCATCCGCTTTTCACGCCGCCGCTCGCATCAACTGCGTATGGAGCTTGTCCGGTAGACCAAATGCTCGTTGCTGGAGCGGTCCACCACGATGGATCGGCGGCCCGCATTGTTGAAAACGAGGCAGACACCACCGCGACGGCAACACACAATTTTTGCAGGCGTCTGTTCATGAAATGAAGCGGGCCGAAGCGAGCGCAATCAAGACTTTCGGCTGCGAATTGCAGCATGCGCTCCACGAATGACTATTGCTGATACATTGGGATTCCGCCCTTGGCCGGAACTTTTTTGATATCCACCTCGCCGTTTTTCTTTACAACTAATGCGTTGCTCCGCGCGTTGTCGGCAGTGCCGTTACCGACTACAAAGAGAGCATCTATTGGCTCGCCCACGGGGTCAGTTCCGTCGCGCCAAATCGTTTTGGCAGCTGCTTCGGTCTCATTAGCTAGTGGAGCGTTGTATCGTCCGATCGCCACACTCCCATACGAATAGGCTTTCGTGTAAGCGCCGCCTGAGAGTGAATTCTCTCCCAATGCCGAGGTGTAGTAGCCGCTCGCAAGGCTATAATTAGCCCCTGTTACGTTCCATTTTCCTAAGGCAACAGCGCTGTTATTGCCTGTCGAAATGTAGTTGTTCTCGCCCAATGCCACAGCCGATGGGCCATATACCGTGTTCATATATCCGGCAGAAAAGCTTTGGGTTCCGATGGATTGATTTGAGGCCCCGAACGCAGCAGAGTTGGTGCCGCCCGCCGTATTGTTGGCTCCACCAGCGATCACCCCGCTGGCGTAAGGGTTCCAGTAGGCACTGCCGAGCGAAGTTTGCACCCTTGCGACTCAAGCGCAAGAAAAACCTTTTATTATTACGCACCTCGCGGTATCTTCTCAACCCTACAATCCGTAGGATTTTTTGCCGCGTGCCTAGGGTTTCAACAGGTTGGCTCAAGTCGAGCCTAATTGTGGTCGTAGCGTGCTCAGTCGTTGGCGGTCCTGTGATCTTTCATGATTTTGTCCTCCACGACGATCCACACGAGATCTATGCGAACCCAATTTTGAACCCGCTGACGCCGGAGAGCTGGAAGCAGATCTGGAGCCGGCCGGATTTTTCATTCATCTACATACCGGTTAATTACAGCGCCCTGGCTCTCGTCTCCTTGGCGTCACGGACGCTTGACGAGGTTGGGAGCGGTGGAGTGCCCTCTCCGATGTTCTTTCACGTGTTGGGGTTGGTGCTGCATACCGTGAATTCGCTGCTTGTGATGCAACTGATTCACTTGATGGCACGCACCGTCGGTGGCGAACGCCGTGACGGATTTATTACGAAATGGGGAAGTATACTTGGGGCATTGCTATTCGCGTTGCATCCCGTTCAAGTGGAGAGCTTTGCTCGGGCGGGAAACGTCACGGTGACGCTCGGAGTATTCTTCGCTCTCACCGCGCTGTTGGTTGAGTTTCGGGCGGTAATCAGGAGCAGTAATTGGCTCGGTTTTACGAGCACCCTGCTGTTCGTATTAGGATTGCTGACTCGTCCTTCAGTGGTGGTATGGCCCGTCATTTCAGCGGTCTTATTGCTGGCCGCGTTTCCGCAACGGGCGCGATTTATTGGCGGGTGGTTCGTTCCTCGGGCAATCCTGGCCCTGGGTTACGTGCTGCTTACGCTGCGCCTGCAACAGGGCGTTCCTGACATTCAACACCTTGATGTGGCCTGGTGGCAGCGTCCCTTAATCGCGGCAGATTCGCTTTACTGGTACACCGCCCAGGTCTTGTTGCCTCTCAAGTTGTCGATCGACCACGGGCGCACGCCCGATGTGATTCTGAACTCAAAGCTATACTGGATTGGGTTGCTGGCACTGGGAGCAGTCGCGTACGTTCTCTGGAAGCTTCTCGTTTCAAGGCATCGACTCGCAGTCGTCGGCATCTGCATTTTTGCGCTTTCCGTATTACCAGTGACTGGGCTGCTCCCGGCACCTGCGAGAGAACACTTCTCAGTGGTCTATGATCGCCACCTGTATTTTGCGATGTTTGGCGTCGCTTTGGCGGCTGTCGCGGGACTGAAGGTGCTCCGGGCAGAGTGGCGGCTGCCTGTCGCGATGGTGGTAATCACCTCCGCTGCGTGGCTCAGCTTCTCAAACGTGCAGCACTGGAAAAATTCGATTTCATTGTTCGAACACGTGGTGCGGATCAATTCCCGCAGTTGGTACGGCCATGGGATGCTGGCGACAGCGCTTACGCAGGCTGGGCGAGCACGGGAGGCGATTCCGCACTTCCTGGAGTCCATCAAATTGAATCCAGCGATGACTGAAGCGCGAGTCAATCTCGGGCAGGCGCTTCTTGAAGCTGGACAATGGGACGATGCTGAGGCCGTCCTGATCGAAGCAGCTCGGCTTCGGCCACTGGATCCAAATGCCCACAACAACCTGGCAGTGGCGGCGATACAAACGGGCAAGTGGGACTTGGCAGAAGGGGCGGCTGGCGAAGCTCTCCGCTTAAAGCCGCCCAGCGGCGAAGCGTGGAACAATTTTGGCGTTATTCTTGCCGCTAAGAAGGAATTCGGGAAGGCGCTTGAGGCACATCGCCGAGCGATGGAGTTGCTGCCTCATTGGCCAACCGCACGGTTTGCTTACGGAAAAACGCTGCTGGCGAGCGGAGCGAGAGAACAGGGACTTCGCGAGATGGCGACCGCGTCAGCGATGGCGCCTGCCCACGTGCACTGGCAACGCGAACTGGCTTCCGAATTGCAAAAAGGAACACCCAAGGAGGCCGATGAAAAACCAGTCCAAAACAGAGAGGCAGCAAAGCCTGACGAAAAGGAAGAGAAGCAGCCTCGCTAGGCAGCAACGTGAGTTATGAAAGGAGTGCTTCGTAGCCGTCGACGGATCTCCATTGTTGTTGAAGGATGTTCTCACCCGAAAGCAGGTGATTGCGGTCTGAAAAGAGGAATAGACCTCGGCCACACTGAAGGGACGAGGCTGCCACCCGCAACTCGTCGGTACGCTTAGCGCCAAGCGTCACCGTTAACCCAAGTTCCGCAGTTCGCATTGCGCTGAAAGAATTTTCACGAAGGCGGCGGTGCAATTGGGGTGGCGAGTCCTTCGAGAGGGTTTCGTGGCGCGTCGCGTAGTGCAGAAGAGCCGGTGGCGGAAAAGGCGATTTTTTCGTTAATGTTCCGGCATGTTTTTGCGCCGCCATCGCAAGGAAGCCGACGGGGAGACTTACGAGTATTGGACCTTGTGCGAGTCGGTTCGCACGGCGGCAGGACCGCGGCAGCGGATTGTCGCCACACTCGGCAAGCTCGATGAGAAGGAGAGCGGGCGGGAGTGCAGTTGGGAGCAGATCGATCAATTGCTGGAGGGAAGCGACTGCGCCGGAGCAGATGGAGTTGCGCGACAAAGATCAGCCAGCGCCGCCGCCACCGCCGCGCTGGGAGTTGGTCGATGTGCGCGGGGTGCGGGTGGAGCGGGCGCGCGACTTTGGCGAAGGCTACTTGGGGCTCGCGCTCTGGCGGCGGCTGGGATTGCACAAGCTGCTGGCTCAATTAATTGAAGCAGGCAAAGAAGAGGTGCCGTGGGAAGAGATCGCCAGCGTGCTGACGGTGGCTCGCTTTTGCGCGCAACGCTCGGAACTGGGGATTGCCGAGCGTTGGTATCAGCAAAGCGCGATGAAGGACCTCCTTGGCGTTGCTTGGGAAAAAATCAACGATGATCGGCTCTATCGCGGCTTGGATGTTTTGGGGGCGCATAAAGAGAAGCTCTGCAGCCATTTAATGGAGCGCTATCGCTCGTGGTTTGGGGTGAATTTCGAGTTCCTGCTCTACGATGTGACGAGCACGTTTTTTGAAGGGCAGGCGCTGGGCAATGCGAAAGCCGCCCGCGGCTACAGCCGTGACCAGCGGCCGGACTGCAAGCAGGTTTGCATCGGCTTGATCTGCACGCCGGAGGGGCTGCCGCTTTCCTTCGAAGTCTTCGCTGGCAACCGCACTGATGTCACCACGGTGGAGGAGATCGTCACGGCGATGGAGGAAAAATACGGGCAGGCGCAGCGCATCTGGGTGCTCGACCGCGGGATGATTAGCGAAGAGAACATTGAGTTCATGCGCTCACGCGGGGCGCGCTATCTGGTCGGCACGCGCAAAAGCGAGCTGCGGCAGTTTGAGGCGAAGCTTTTGGACAAAGAGGGCTGGACGCAGGTGCCGGAGGGAGTGGAGGTGAAACTTTTGCCGCACCCCGATGGGCGAGGCGCCGAGCAATTTGTCCTCTGCCGCAGCAGTGCGCGGCAGCAAAAAGAGCTGGCGATGATCGAGCGGCAGGTCCACCGACTCAGCGAGCAACTGCTCAAAATTGATGCCACTTTGCGCCGCCACCCGCAGGCCGATCTGCAGCCGATCGAGCGGCGGATCGGGCGCTGGATGGGACGCTATCCGGCTGCGGCCGCCATTGGCGAAGCCACTCTTCTTTACGATGAGGCGGGGCGTGCCTGCGGGCTGAGTATCGCCAGTAAGTGTGAGCGCGGTCAGTGGGCCGCCCACGCGCAC
Organism: Verrucomicrobiales bacterium; assembly: GCA_050998515.1. Lineage (GTDB taxonomy): Bacteria > Verrucomicrobiota > Verrucomicrobiia > Verrucomicrobiales > V1-33 > JBPCQC01. Next base: position 46,602 of record JBPCQC010000002.1, on the reverse strand, counting down.
GGAGCCTATCTCTTGCGCACCAACTGCACGGAAAGCGATCCCGCGCTCCTCTGGCGCCAATACATGCAGTTAATCCAGGCGGAGGCAGCCTTCCGCACCCAGAAGAGCGATCTGGCTCTGCGTCCCATTTACCATCAGAAAGAAGCACGGGTCGAAGCGCATATCCTGGTTTGCTTTTTGGCGCTCGCCCTCTGGCGCAGCCTGGAGATGTGGATGAAAAGCAAGGGACTGGGCAGTTGTGCCCGGCGGCTCATTGAGGAAATCGCCACGATCAAGAGCATGGATGTCGTCTTGCCGGTAAAGCGAGCGGAGCTGATCACTGAGATCCGGCTGCGCGTGGTCGCCAAACCGGAAAAGCGGGTGGCCGAACTGCTCGCCCGCCTCGGCCTGGATCTTCCCACCCGCAGTCGCATCGTCGCCGACATCGAAAATGTAGTGCAGAAAAATGCCCGCGAAATCGCGCCCGCCCCAGTGACCACATGAATAAAACGGCTCGAACTGCGGAACTTGGGCTAAAGGAATCCCAAAGCATCGTCTGCCCTCAGGAACGCTTTTGCGTGTTGAGCGCCTCTATTTTTGCAACTATCCGCCGAGCTACTCAGAACACGTTCTCAAAGTGACCGCGCTCAGCGGGCCGGCTTCTGGGAACCCCTTCATACTTTCCGGCTTGGTGCGGGAAACTGGGGTCCGGTTTGTAGCGGATCAACCGGCGGTAGTTCGTTATTAGCACTAAGCCAGGAATCCCAAATCCGAGTGGGCGAAACGGTTGAGATTGGGGAAGATGGTGTTTAGGTCGCTCGATCCGACGCCGAACCATTTGGCGATGGTGGCGCCGAATTCGTCGGTGCTGGTGGTGGGGATCCAACGGCCGTCGCTGGTATCATCAGGGCCGCCGATGATGAGCTGTGGGTAGTTGCCGTAGAGTCGGCCGCCATTGACCGCGCCGCCGAAGGCGATGTGATGGCTGCCCCAGCCGTGATCGCTTCCGGCGATCAGGCCGGTGTCGTTGTTTTTGAAGGTGCGGCCGAAGTCGGAGATGGTGAAGCCGGTGACCCCGCTCGCGATATTCATGCTCTCGAGGGTCTGATAGAGCGCCCAGACGGCATCGCTCATCGGCTTGAGCAAATTGTTGGCATGGGCGTCGCGCTGGCTCGAGTGGGTGTCGAAGCCGCCGATCGAGACGAAGAAGATCTGGCGCCGCATGCTGAGCAGGCCGGTGTGGCGGGCATTGATGATGCGGGCGACCATGTTGAGCTGCTGCGCCAGGTTGTTGTTGCGCAGCGGACCGGTGCCGGCGCGAGTGGCGATTCCGATGGGCGAGGTCGTCCACGTGGTCGCGCCATTCTGCCCGGCATCGGCCGCGGTCAGCGCATTACTCAGCAGCGAAGCGTTGTTGAGGGCCCGGTCCATCACCGCTTTGTAGTCCTTCTCAGCGAGATTGGTGCGGCCGAGCGCGAGGATGTCGCGCATGGCGTTGGTGCGGGCGACATTGCTGGCGCCGGTCATGGCGACTGCGCCGGTGGTCGTGATTTGATATTGGTGCACGATGTCGCCGACTTCCCAGGTATTTGAACCGGAAAGGGAAATCGACATCGAGATCGGGGAACCGTTGTTCGAGCCAAAGATGTAAGGCCGGTCCGCCATGCGTCCGCCCCAGCCGGTGCGGGTGATGATGTCGGGCACGGAGGTTTGCCATTGATAGACCTGGTCGTTGTGAGAAAACAACTGGGTCGGGCGCCGGCGGGTGCCGGCCTTGTATTGAGCCTTGGTGATCGGTTCGACCAGGGTTCCGACGTTGCAAACAAAGGCCGCCTTGCCGTCGTTAAAGAGACGAGCCACACCATCCTGCGGCTGACCATCGCTGTAAACGGACGCGCAGGAGGAATGCACTCCAAAATCGAAGCCGGAGGGATTATCACGCACATTAAGCGGGACGACACGCGGGAGGGGACCGGCGTAGTCGGCCGGGAGCAGCCCGAGGCCGCCGAGATTGGGATCAATGTTAAAGGTTCCGCCGCGCGCTGCGACGTAACTATCGTAAGCCGGACCGAGAGCCGGCACGAGCAGGTTGCCGGCGTCGTTGCCTCCATTGAGGAAGATGCAAATCAGGGCCTTGTAGTCGGTAAAAGCGGGGGTCTGCGCGAGCGCGTGGCTGATGAGCCGGAGATCGGCAAGGGTCGAAACGGCAGTGAGCCCGGCGAGGTGGCCCGAGCAGCGTCGCAGAAAGCTGCGGCGCGTTAGTTGGTCGGCGGAAGTCATGGCTGGTTAATTCGGAATTGCAGTTCGTCCTGGCTGGCCTGATGGCGATAATTACTTCTGAATATTGAACTCAGGGCTGGTGACGATGAGCTGGATGGCATCGCGCACACGCCCGATGCGGTCATCGCTTTCGTTTTGAGCCGTCGCGCCGCTCACTCCAGCCACGCGTCGGGGCAATCCGCGGACGTAGTTCCAAATGGAGTAGTAAATATTTGGGTTGGCGGAAGACGTGCTTTTTTCCATCTGACCGCTCATGAGCAGAAGGTTGAGATGATCGAGCAGGGGGTCGGTGGTGTCGGTGCCGTTGGGCGCGTAAGCGAGCGTCTTTTCCAGCGTCAGGTCCAGCTGGATGTCGGGACCTTCGGTGTCAGCGCGCGGAGTTTCGGGATACGCCATTCCAAGCACAGTCGTCGCATTGTAACGGTAAATGACACCGTTGACATCGATGGCGGTGGGAGGATTTGCCACGGGGTCGCTCAGCCATGGCTCATTGTCCCAATTGGTGGCATTTCCCTGGCCGGCGCGAATGAGATTATAGTACCAGTTGGCGATGTTGATGATGGTGGTTTCGGAAGTGATTTGAAACTCGGGGCCGAACAAACCGGCGTTTCCGGTTTGCCCAGGGAAGACGTAGTCGGGCTCGAAGAAATTAAAGACAGTGGCGGCCCGCAGCGGGGTCTGGCTGAAGCTGTTGATGGTCCCAATATCCCAGCCTGGATTCATGGCAGCGGCCACCAACGGCAGATAGCGCGGCACCGTCTGCTGGCGATTGTTTCCATCAAAAGCCGGATTGAGCGAATAAACTGATGAGCCGCCGCTGGTAGAGAGCGGTTTTCCGGCGCTCATGGATCGGCCGTGCAGCGCTCGCAGGACGTGCGTCGCCCGCAACACCGGCTCGCGAAGGTGTCCGAACCCGGGTTGCTGCGCGATGGCTTCTGAACGCGCCTCGTAGTCGAGGAGGATCGCTTTGATGACTGCCGTCAAATTGCCGCGCGCGCCCGTCCCATCATCGTCAAATTTTTGGGCAACCCGATAAATGTAGCCTGGGCTCGGGTTGGCCGTAACCAGGCGTTGGATGAGTTGCCTTGAAATGAAAGGCGCCACCGACGGGTGCTGGCAGAGAACGTCGTGCGAGTCCCGCAGATCGCTCGGGGCATCATTGCGTGCCGTGATGACCGTGCCGTCGAGAAATGATTTTTCGCCGGTGAAGTGGTCATTGGGGCGCAAAGTCATGGGCGTGGTGTAACGCCAGCGATAAAATGGCTCCGGGGTGGCCGGATTGTAGTTCCAGCCCGTAAAGTTATTGGCCAGCGCAACAATGATGTCCTGATCATAGGTTGCCACCGGCAAGCCATCGTGGCCGAAGACGACGGTCCCGTCTGGATGCAGGCGTCGCAGGCCAATCGAAAACAATTGCATAATTTCGCGCGCGTAGTTCTCATTGGCGGTGCGCCCGGTGTTCGGGTCGGGTTTGCGGTTGCCCGCCATGTCCAGGTATCGCCCCATGCCGTAGTTGAGAGTCACGTCCCCCAGGAGAATGCGGAAACTGCCGAAAGCATTGCGGGCCAGGATATCGTGATAGGCCGTGACCGCGGTCGTGTTTTCATCAAGCACGCCGTTTTCGGATACGACCAGGATCTGGCTCAGGGCGAAAGCAACGCGGTGGCGCAGTTGGTCGGGAGCCGTCATCGCAGTCTTCCACCAGAACCGCCAGATTTCGTTCGCGCTCTGTTGATTGCCGGCATCGGGCGAACGAGGGAAGTCGATATAGAACTGGGTGACCTGCGGCTGCAGCAGTGTGGCCGGCGTCTGCAACTCATCCATCTGCTCGTCAATCCAGGCCGCATAACCGAGGCTTTGCACTTCCTCGATGGCATCCAACATCCCGTTGGCGTCCAGATCCGCGCCGCTAAGGCCGAAAGTGGCCTGGTTCAGAAAGCGCGCGGCATCGTTAGTAGTGATCGGCGCTGGTGGCAGTTCCGGTGGAGCCGGTGGAGGCACAAAGGACCGCGATCCAGTGGCGGGCAGCAGAAATCCCTTGATCTCGCCGGGTGAGTTCCGCGCCGTATGAACATTGACGTAAGTCTGTCCGGTGGAAATGGCGGCGCGGATGTCCTCGATGGTGTGCTCGCCTGTCGGTGCGAAAGTCCAATGAAAGGCGCCGGAAGCATCAGGAGTCTCAGTATCAAAATCAAAGATGATCGCATTGGCGCGAGAAGCATCGTGGACGTGCAACTGGGTCTTCGGCCCGGTCAGATTTGACCATTGCACCGTAATGACGGCTTCGGTTTGCTCGACATTCACTGTCATCACCGAAGAGCCGCTGCCCAATGTTCCGGAGTCTCCCTGCGGGGTCAATGTGGCGATGTAAAGCGAACCTTGCTGGCCGGGTGGCGGTGGCGGAGGCGCATACGGGCTCAAACAATAACCGGGGACAATTTCGGAAGGGACACTTCCGTCGGGTTGGCCGGGTCTGATCCAGCCCACGGACAATCGATCACTTCCGCCGGATTCTTTTCGGAGGGCCTCGACGTAATATTGCTGTCCCGCGACAAGTTTCATCGGCAGGGACTTTTGAGTCTGTTGGCCACTCCAGCTCCCTTGGGGCGCACCATTGAGCACGAAACTGCGTTTGAGCCGGCGCGCGGGATCATCGGAGGCGGAAATCCAGAGTTCGGCATTTTCATCCTCAGTGGTGAGGAAGAATGTAAAATTGCCGCTGGCCGGCGCGGTGATATAACCTCGCAAACGATCACCAAAGTCATCGCCGGCATCTGCCGGTGCCTCGAACTGCGTCAAAGTCTCCGTGGTGGCTGGCATCGTGTGCAGCGGGAGCGCTTGCAACGAAGTTCCCGTCAGCCCAGTCCAGACATCGCGGCTCAACCCTCCGCCGGTGCCGAGAAGAATCAGAGCCAGGGGCGCTGTTGCCGTTCCGGATGCGGTCGCAGCAGTGATGGTTGCAAAATGCAAACCCGCCGGACCGGTCGGCGTGCCGGCAATTTCTCCGGACGCGGGATCCACGCTAAGACCATCCGGAAGTCCATCCGCCCCGAAACTCGTCGGGCCGTTCGATCCTGTAATCGTATAGCTGAATGGTCCGCCAATGATCCCAATGGCGAAGAGGGGACTGGTGATTTGAGGCGTCGCAGCCGTCTCCGGATGGAGCCGTTGTGAAGGAACGATCTGCTTTGCCACTGACGGACTGGCCCAGCGAAGGTACATATGGGATGTGCCGGTCTGATCCTGGAATTCGAGCTTAAGGTCATATCTTCGTCCCGCTTCCAACGCGATTGTAGCGGAGCGTTCCTGACTCGAGGCGGACCCATCGAAAACGTCGATCAAGAGCTGCCCGTCGATCCACAACTTCGAACCGTTATTTGCCTGCGTATAAAACGTGAAGGTTTCCGAAAACTGCGGCTGAATCTGGCCGATCCAGCGAACGGAATGATAATCGGCATCGACAAGGCTTGGATGAGGCCGATCCGGGCGCCCGGCAGCCGCATCCCACAAAAAATTAATTTCGGGGTCTAGGCGCGTCGCCCGCAGATCGTTAGGATTGAAATTGGCGCTGTTGGAATAGGTGGAACTGCCATTGTCATAGTACGAACCCCGCAATCCACTGCCAACCGATGTTGCCGGGTCCTCGATACTGACACTCGCGACGTTCTGCGTGCCGACGCTATAAGCTGCGCCTGCATTCAAGGTCAGCGTCACGGTTTCGGCCCCTTCGATTTCGGCATCGACCGCGGGGGTCACGGTCACAACAGCAGTGCTGACGCCGAGAGGGAAAAAAGCGGAGGCCGCGGGGGTTGCCGTGTAATCGTCGGGATGGACGGCGGTGCCGCCCAACGTAAAGCTCACGATAAGGGGGTTGAGACCTCCACGGCGCACCAATCTGAAAGTCGCGGAATCCGGCCCCGCCTCGCTGGCCAGGGCATCTGAGGCATGCACAGTGACCGTATTTTGCCCCGTTAGAAGTTGCGACAGCGTCGCCCAATCGTCGAATAGGCCGTCATGGTCAGTGTCGTTGTCTCCGGGATTAGTGCCGGCCTGGATTTCTTCCCAATCAGTGACACCATCGCCATCGGAATCCGTGTCTGCCACATTGAGCCGCAGAAACATCCGTTCACCATTTATGGGACATTGCCCAGAGATCTCACCGCCCGTGCCGATCATCGCATTGCCCTCATTGCTCCACGATGAACCGGTCAGATCCGGCGACATCTGGAGCTGATAGCGCTTGCCTGGCACACTCGACCAGCGCGCTTGGAGGTGATTGAGCGCCTGATCAATGGCAGAAAAATTCAAAATTGAAAGGGCATCGGTGGGGTCGGTGCCCGCTACGGCCTCCTGGGCGTTGGATTGCCCATCTCCATCCTGATCGTCACCGGGGGTCGTGGCACTGGGAAAGAGCTGCGCAAAAATATCGCTAAGCTCATCGTGATCGAGATCGAGGCCGTAGGCTCCGGGCGTGTGCGAGGAGCCGGTTGTTGCGTTCAGTAATGCAAGAACAACAGTGGCGACACAAAGAAGAGGAGGGTTACGCATGCCAGGAAAACAGGGACGCAGTGTAGAGCGGGTTTTTTTAATAAAAACGTACAAACGCCGTTGCTTCGGTTCGCGCGTGATATTGTTCGCACAAAAGCAAAGATGAGTGCCGGATTTGGGAGAGAGTTCAGGGGTGGGTTGAGAACACTTTCGCGGGTGGCCCGGGTTTTTCCACCGGCTCTTAGCGCGCCAGGATCCGAGGCTCGGCACCGAGGCTCCTTGCCACAGACGCGAGGCGCCGGAGGCCGGTTACGCACGCCGACTAAAAACATTTCCTTTCCTGCCGGATTTCTGGCATGAGTCTAGCTTGACAGGAAAGACTGGCCACCTACTGGCTGACCCTCCATACTCATCATCCAACGCCATGAAAAAAGTCGAAGCCATCATCAAGCCCTTCAAGCTCGAAGACGTTAAGGAATCCCTATCGGAAATCGGAATCGAGGGAATGACCGTCACGGAGGTGAAGGGTTTTGGTCGTCAAAAAGGTCACACCGAAATCTATCGGGGAAGCGAATACACGGTGGACTTTCTGCCCAAGGTGAAAATCGAAATTGTAGTCGATGATGGCCAGGCGGCGTCTGTGGTGGATGCGATTGTCAAAACCGCGAACACGGGAAAGATCGGTGATGGCAAAGTTTTCGTGAGCACCGTCGAACAGGCGATCCGAATCAGGACCGGTGAGAAGGGTGCGGAAGCCATATCCAGTTCGATGCGTTAGCGAAGAGCTTGCTCCATGCAAGCATAGCCGGGTAAGCTGTTGCGCGCGCGGTAAGGCGCAATGACGGAACGCGACAGTTCCTCTTGGCGTACTCTGGGGTCAGGCGTCCCTGACTTTTCGAGCGGACGCCGCTGGGCAGGCCTCTCTGGCCCCATCGCTGGTGCGGCGGCGCAGGACCTCTGATCGACGCGGGCCTTGACGGAGCTGGTAACAGCAGGATTTTGGCGCCCCCCTTTTACTCTATGCGCCCCCCTCTTGTTCTTTGTGCCGGGCTGGCTGCCCTGCTTGCCGGGCACCCCTCGGCAGCCCAAATCAATCCGGCCGACTACGGCAATATCACGCTCCATCTAAAAGCTGATGCTTTGGCTCTCGCGAACCAGCAGGCGGTGGCAAGTTGGGGACCATTGACGGCAGCGGGCACGACACAGCCGACTTATATCGCGAGCGATTCACGGTTCAACAATCAGCCGGTGGTTCGATTTGACGGCACGGATGACTTAATGATCTGGAGCACAGCGAACCTCAACGCACGGACCATCTTTCTGGTCGTCACGCTCGAAAGCAACGCCCGCAATCTGGCCACTCTGATTTCCAATGGGAGCGACGGTTTGGATATTCGCCGAAACAATACCACGAACTTCTATCGTTCGCCGGGACAGGGGATGGATGGCAATGACTTTGTCGGCAACGCTCCGACCGGAACACTCTCCGTAAATAATGTGGCCAGCGGCGCTTATACGGCCGGCAACGCGCACATTGTGGTGGCAGTGGCTGGGGGTCTGAAAAACTATTCTACGTTCTGGCTCGGGAATGCTCGGAGCACCTTGACACGCTGGTGGACGGGAAGCGTGGCGGAAGTGATTGTTTACGATAATGCGCTGACCCCACGCGGAATCGACCGCGTCGGTTATCATTTGCAATCGAAATACAGCCTCCCCACGACGTTTCCACCTCCGACCCCCACGGTGCGGAGTTTTGCGGTGACCGCCGCAGGCATCTCGTCCGAAGAAGGAGTACTTTCGACCCCGGGATCCAACGTAACGTTGGCTTGGACGGTTGAAAACGCGGCCTCTGTGTCCATCGACAACGGCGCGCTGGCCAGTTCGCCGGATGCCATCGGGTCAGTCACCGTCAATCAGACGGCCACGACCGCCTACACAATCACGGCAACCAATTCATTTGGTTCGTCGACAAAGACCGTGACCGTGCACATCGGCGTCACCCCGCAGCCAATCAGGCTAAATGAATTCCTCGCCGAGAACGACGGCGGTCTCGAGGACGTCGACGGCGACCGCTCGGAATGGATTGAAATCTACAATCCGAATCCCTTTGCCCTCGATCTTCAAGGCTATCGCCTGCGCGACAGCGTGGATCAATGGGACTTTCCGGCGCGATCGGCGATTCCGGCCAACGGCTATCGCTATGTTTTCGCATCCGGCAAAAATTGGACTAATCCGGCAGTCGATCTGCACACCAATTTCAGCCTTGAAAATTCCGGGGAAAACCTCGCCCTCGTTCGGATCGCCGACAATGCTGTCATCTCCGAGTTTGCCTCTTATCCGCAGCAATTCGCCGACACATCCTACGGTTACTGGGGCGACCCGCTGCAAATAGGCTACTTCGGCAAACCCATGGGAGCCCCGACACCTGGAGCCGCCAACAGTGAAATCGGCGTGATCGGGTTTTTGGATCGGAGTGACGACACCGATTTCACGGCAGACCGCGGGTTTTACACCACGGCGGTGACGATGACGATCTCGGCGACAACGCCGGGAGCCAGGATCATCTATACCACCAACGGCAGTGAACCCACCGAGACCAACGGCACCCAGGTCAATCCACCGGACGGGGCGTCGCCACCCACGGTCACGATGACGATTCATCCCGGCGCGGTGCCCGACGGCTCCACGGGCGTGAACATCCCGTCGATCGGCGGGGTGACCACCTTGCGGGCCGCGGCATTCAAAGCCGGCTATGCGCCCACCAACATCGATACCCAAACCTATATTTTCCCAGTTCAGGTGCTCGGGCAAACCGTGGCTGACGCCACCGCAAAAGGCTGGCCCGCAGCCGCCGTTAACGGCCAGCTCTTCAACTATGGCATGGACCCTAACGTAGTGTCCTCATTTCCGCAGGCCGAAATGCTCGAAAGTCTGCAATCGATTCCCACACTTTCCTTCGTCACTGATTCCAAAAACCTGGTTGATTCGGCCACCGGCATTTATGTCAATGCCGATCAACATGGCTCGGCATGGGAGCGGGCGACATCAATCGAACTGATCCATCCCCCGGGCTACGTCGATCCTGACGGGAACCCAAAGGGGTTTCAGATCGATGGCGGATTGCGAATACGCGGCGGGTACAGCCGCAACGACCAGTTCTACAAGCATGGATTTCGACTGTTCTTTTCCGACAAATACGACGGCCAGTTGAAGTTCCGCATGTTTGGCAACGAAGGGACCGATGAATTCGGAAAGCTCGATCTCGGGACCAGCTCGAATTACGCTTGGTTTCGCGAGTCCAGTTACGGCAACGGACGGTTCAACACGATGTGCCGGGACATGTTTTGCCGGGATACTCAGGGCGCCCTCGGCCAGCCGTACACCAAGAGCCGGTTCTACCACCTTCTGGTCAACGGACACTACTGGGGCGTCTACTATTCGGAAGAACGGGCGGAGGCGGAATTCGGCGCGAGCTACATGGGCGGTGACGCGGACGAATACGACGCGGTCAAATGTGGCAATCACATCGGCGGGTTCGCCACCGAGGCCACAGACGGCACCCTCGCCAACTGGCAGACCCTGTGGAACAAGACCCGATCCATCGGCACCGCGGGCGATCCCACCAATGCGAAGTATTTCGAAATCCAGGGCCGCAATCCCGATGGCACGCGCAATGCGGCGCTACCAGTGCTGCTCGATGTCGACAACCTTGTCGATGAAATGCTGACCATCTTTTATTCCGGCGATGGCGATGCGGTGCTGTCAAACTTTTTGGGGCACGATCGTCCCAACAACTGGTTTAGCGTCTACCGGCGGAGCGGTGATCTCGGCTTCAGGTTTTTTATTCGGGACGCTGAACACACCTTGGGATCGCCATCGTCGGTGGTCGACCAGACCGGGCCATGGGGAGGCCAATACGTCAATGATTTCACTTACTCGAATCCGCAACGCGTTCATCAGGACCTGATGGCGAGCGCCGAATACAAGCTGCGCTTCGCTGACCATGTGCAGCAGCACTTTTTTAACGAGGGCGCGCTGACCCCGGCGAAGTGCATCGCCCGCTTTGATCGGCGGGCCAGACAAGTGGAAAAAGCGATGAAAGCGGAGTCAGCACGGTGGGGGGATGCCCAATCGATCAGCGGGCTGCCCGCCGGGCATCCGCCGCGTTACATTGTGGCGGATTGGCAGGCCGCGGTGGACTTCGTAAAGAATTCCATCATGCCGGGCAGGACACAAACGGTGCTCAATCAACTGATCGCCGACGGTCTTTATCCGGGCGCGAACGGTGTAGCCCCGGCCTCTTTCCTGAATGACGCCACCGGCACTCCACAGCGCGGGGGCAATGTGCCCGCCGGTTTTCGGGTGCGTTTGACAGCTCCCGCCGGAACCATCTATTACACCCTCGATGGTTCAGATCCACGCGCTCCGTCGGGCAGCGCCACTGGAACCGAATACTCAGTACCCATCGAGATTAATGGCGCCACGGCCGTCAAAGCCCGCGTCCTGAGTAACAACCAGTGGAGTCCGCTCGAGGTCGGGTTTTTCACTGTCGATACCGTTCCCGCCACCGCGGCTAATCTGGTCGTTTCCCAGATCGATTACAATCCCGGCGGAAACGAGTTCGAGTTTCTTGAGCTCATGAACATCTCGACTGGCAACATCGACCTCACCGGGGTTCATCTGCGCGACGCCGTGGATTTTGATTTTCCTGACAATACCATTCTAGCCGCCGGGGCGCGACTCCAGGTGGTCGGTGACCTGGCTGCCTTTGCGACGCGTTACGGAGCAGGAGTGCCTCTGCGACCCATCGGTCCGTTCGTGGGAAATCTCAGCAACGGCGGCGAACATATCCTCATCGTGAGCGATGGACAGGGAACCCTCAAGGATTTCACTTATGACGATGATTTGCCCTGGCCCCTCGAGGCTGACGGCCAGGGTTATCGCTTCGTTCTCATCCAGCCGCTGGCCAACCCCGATCACGGCCTCGCCTCCAATTGGCGCGGAAGCATGATTATTGGCGCCGCCCCAGGGCACTCTGACGCGGTGTCATTCAGCGGTGATCCCGCGGCCGACGCCGATCAGGACGGTTTCAGCGCTTTTCTCGAATACGCGCTCGGCACCAGCGACGCCAATGGCAATGCGGCACTTGGGACACTCACTGCAAATGTGCAAGCTGTGATGACCCCAGAAGGGGAACGTGATTATCTCACGCTGACGCTGATCCGCTCGCCCATTGCCGATGATGCAGCTTACCTCGTGGAGGTTAGCAATAATCTCTCCGGCTGGCTGAGCGGCCCTGACAACGTAGTCCTGGTTTCTCGAAATCGAGTCTTCGCGGACGCCAGCGGCCCGGTCATCGAAACCTGGCGCTCGAGCACTCCGTTTGCGGACAACCAGAGGGAGTACCTGCGGTTGCGTGTCGACCAGCGTTGATTGAAAGAACCCGGGCACGCGGGGCCGCGCCGGCAGCAAAAACTCCCGCCGAGATGAACCGAAGAGCGGTAACCCAAGTTCCGCAGTTGCTGCGGAACTTGGGGTAAGGTGTGCGGAGTTTGTTCGCGCGTCGCGAGAAAGTCAGCTACTTTACCGACATGAAGAAGCTGGATCGCATTTCCGTGAATCCTAGTATCATGTCGGGCCATCCGTGCATTCGCGGGCTGCGCGTAACGGTCGCAAACGTGCTTCGAATGCTTGCGGCGGGATATCCGCGGGAGCGGATTCTCCAGGCCTATCCCTATCTCGAAGGTGACGACATTGACGCCTGTCTTGAATACGCGGCCCTCCGGGCGACATTGGTCTAACGTCGGGTCCGGTTTAGCAGCCGACAATGAGATCATGGCTTGGGCACGCATGCACGGCTACGTGGTTCTCACTCAGGACCTGGATTTCCCGCAGATATTATTCGAATCGCGGGCAGGTAGCCCGAGCGTCGTCCTGCTCCGAATCGCCCGGGAATTGGATGCCCACGTGCGGAGTCGGGTGCGGAGTGAATTGGAACGGTTTGCCGACGCGTTGAGAAGTGGAGCGTTGGTCATTATCGACGAGCAGCGTGTCCGGTTGCGCACGTTGCCGATCGAGGCGGAGTGAACTATTACACACCGCGCGCCTCTGAGCGGCGCCGACACTCATGCAGCGGCAGCGTGTGGCGAGCGCTTCGGCAGGCAAGTGCTGGCGAGGTGATTGCTCGCAGTTATGGTGCAGGGATGTGGAGCACGGATCAGCTCATCGCTGCGGCCCTTGAAGAGGACATCGGTCCCGGCGATGTGACTACGCAGTTCTTTGTCGCGGCACAAGCGACGGCCCAGGCGCGGATATTTGCGAAACAGAGCGGAGTTCTTGCTGGCGTTGCGACGGCCGCGGCGGTTTTCGAGGCGGTCGATCCATCGTTGCAAATATCAGTGACGCGAAATGATGGAGAGCGATTGGAAGCCGGCGGCACGGTGCTGGAAATAAGCGGATCGACGCGCAGTATTCTCACCGCCGAGCGCACAGCGCTCAATTTTGTGCAGCGGCTATCCGGTATCGCCACCCTGACGCGGCAGTTTGTGGACGCCGTGGCCGGCACTCGCGCGAGGATTCTGGATACTCGGAAGACGACGCCTGGCTGGCGCCATCTGGAAAAAGCCGCGGTGCGCGCGGGCGGCGGTCAAAACCATCGCGCGGGACTTTATGATATGGTTATGGTCAAAGACAATCATTTGCTCGCCGAATCCCGGCCGGCGGAGTTGCAGCGCATCATTGATCGGATCAGGGCACAACATCCTGGAATTCGCATCGAACTGGAAGCCGATAGCCTCGAGCAAATCCGAGCCTTCCTCGAGTTCCGCGGCGTCGATATCATCCTCCTTGATAACATGTCGCTCGATCAGATGAGCGAGGCAGTCCGCCTTGTTCGCTCCGCTGGCAGCGGGATCGAACTGGAAGCCAGCGGCGGTGTCAGCCTGGAAACAGTTCGGGCCATTGCAGAAACCGGAGTCGATTTTATCTCGTCCGGGGCGCTCACGCACTCGGCTTTGGCACTGGATTTTTCGCTCGAACTCAAGCCTGGTTGAGAGATCCGCCACGAGAAAACAACCATCCGTCGTGGACCTCCCGCTGGGACATCATCGCATCGCAGCCGCTTTAAAGGGACAGCCACTCGGACACGAGGTCGTCTACTTCGAAGAGACTGCGTCGACCAATGACGAAGTTCATCGCCTGGCCAAGGCCGGGCATCCTGAGGGCGTGGTCGTCTTTGCCGACAACCAAACCCAGGGACGTGGACGCCGCGGAGCCGAGTGGATTTCCAGGCCCCGCAAAGACCTGCTGTTCTCGGTCCTGCTGCGGCCGCAGGCTCCAGTCGAGAAGTGGACGCGCCTGGCGCACGTCGCAGCGCTGGCGGTATCGGATGCGGTCGACGGTTTTGCCAGCGTTCCATCGCGGGTCAAATGGCCGAACGACATTTATGCACGTGGCAAAAAACTCGCAGGCCTGCTGATCGAGGTCCGCAGCCACGATACTCAGCCGCCCTATGCTGTGTTGGGGGTGGGATTGAATGTGAACGCCACCAGGCGCGAACTGCCGGCGCCGTTGGAGTCATCGGCGACATCGTTGCGAATCGAGCGAGGGGGGGGGCAACTGTCCCGCGAGGGGGTTGCGCTGACTTTGTTCGCATCACTGAACCGCAGGTATCCAAGTTGGGACTCCGATTTTTCGGATACACTCCGCGAGCTGAGGTCGCGAAGTTTTCTGCTCGGAAAGCGGGTGCGGGCCGAAACCGGGCCTCGAGAGTGGATCGGAACCGTCCGCGATTATGCCGAGGACGGAAGTTTGCTCATCGACTTGGACAAGGGTGGCCAGCATAATCTGCTTGCCGCGGACCGCATCCGCGTGACGTAACTCATTTTTCGATTGGACCTTGCGACGCCACATTCCCTGTTCGTAAGAACATATTCAGGCGACAATTCTGTTAAAATTACAAGAAATTATTCCAATATTGATTATTTTCTAATGCGCACTAAAATGCTGAATTCCTTCCACAACCAACAACCCAATTTGTCGATGACTGCGGTGACGACCGACCAAGCCATGTTCGTTTTTCCTGACCGACTGGACATTCAAAAGACCCCGACGGGAGAATTCTACACCCTTTTTCTGCGCGGGCTGACACACAAGCTCAACAACATGCTGGCCGTCTTCCAGGGGTTTTCGAGCCTGTTGTTAATGAACGACGATCTCGACGCGTCATCGCGTGAAAGTCTTTCCCACATGAAGGGGGCAGCGCAGAATGCCCAGGGATTGGCGGAGCGCATCGTCGCCGCCGGGGGTTGCGCGCGGCTCACCTTGCAACGTGTCCAACTCAGCGAATATCTTTCGATGATTGACAGCGCCTTGCGGGAGCCTTTCGAGAAGCACTCAGTGCCATTCGAGTTGCGCGCGGACCCGGATTTGCCGGTAGTCGAGATCGATGGCGCGCGCTTCAAGGAATTGCTGGTCGAAATTCTGAGAAACGCCGCGGAAGCGGTCAGCGAGGGCGGGGACAATGGCGAGGCGAGCATGGAAATTTATGGTCCAGGCCGCTCGCCGGAGGACACGTTCGATCGGATCGATGTTTTTGTGCATAGCACTGGCACCATCCGCGAAGACAAAATCCAGGAAATCTTCAAACCGTTTGTCAGCACCAAGGATGGGAGCCACTACGGCATCGGATTGACGGTCGCCGCCATGTTGGCCCAACAAATGGGCCTGACGCTAGGCGCCAGGAGCGAGGACAACCGCACGACGTTTTGGCTGAGCATCCCGGTCGCCGCGTAGCGACCTGCCCTCAGTGGTACCGCCGGCCTGCGGCCTGCGGTGTCGCAGGTTTTCAGCCTGCTGCGTGGGACTGGCCATTCTGGGACACTGGCCGCCCGGCGGCTGGCGCCCTATTCTGAGGAGAGTCGTGCCAGCCCCCGCAAGTACAACGCCATGATCGCGATGCCGCAGATGAACTTTCTTTTCGCGGCAAAATGTTAACGGTTGAGGAACAGCGGTTGGAAGCCCATAGAACCGATAACGAATAACGAATAGCGCCCCGTGCCCTTTCCGCCCCGCTCCGGCCTGCTTGCTGCGGGCAATTTTCTCGTCGATCACGTCAAGATCGTCGACTACTACCCGCGCGAGGAAATGTTGGCGTCGATTCTTCGCGAGTCGTCGAGCAACGGAGGCGGTCCTTACAATATTCTCAAAGATCTGGCGAAAATGGGGGCGCCCTTTGCGCTGAACGCGGCAGGTTTGATCGGCAAGGACGCGACTGGCGATTGGATCGTCCAGGATTGCCGCGCCCACGGCATCGAGGTCGGCTCTCTTCTACGCACGAACGAGGCCCCCACGAGTTACACCGATGCCTTTACGGTTGAATCGACTGCGCGCCGCACTTTTTTTCATCAGCGCGGCACCAATGCTCTTCTCGCCCCCGAACACTTCAACCTCGCCGCCTCCACGGCCCGCTTGTTTTATCTTGGCTACTTAATGCTGCTGGATCGACTCGACCGCGTCGAAGCTGGCGGCACCACCGGGGCTTCACGCGTTCTCGAGGCGGCTTCGACCGCGGGCTTGATCACCTTTGCGGATATGGTGAGTCTCGAGCATCCCGAATTCGCCCGCTCGACTGCGGCCTCGTTGCCTCATCTCGACTATTTGCTTCTCAACGAAATCGAAGCCGGCAACCTCGTCGGTCGTTCCTTGCGTAAGCCACACGAACCGGACTGGCTGGCGATCGAATCCGCTGCCACGAGTTTGTTGGGAAAGGGCGTTCGGTTGGGAGTGGTGGTGCATTTTGTGGAAGGGGCCGTCTGTGCTCACAAGGAGGGCCAGATCTTCCGCCAGGGATCATTGAACCTTCCACCCAACCTGATGAAAGGTGCCACCGGCGCCGGCGACGCCTTTGCGGCAGGTTTCATCTGGGGAATTCATGAGGATTACCCGATTGATCTCTGCCTGCGGCAGGCCGTTTCAGCCGCCGCGATGTGCCTCGGCGATCCAACCACCAGTGAGGGCATGGCGCCACTGGCACACGCCCTTGCACTCGCGGATGAATACGGGTATCGCGCGGCGGAGTGAGCCCTCGTATCAGCGACAGCTGTCTGCCAGTGAGGGCTTGCATTGGGGCTTTCGTCTCGCCTAGCCTGAGCACCTCCGACCATCGTGCCTGCTGACACCAAAGAAGCTGTTCACCTCCGCGATATTTCTCCCCAGCAGTGGCGTTCGGGCCTCGCCGCATGGCTGGGCTGGCTCTTCGATGGGCTGGACATGCATCTCTACACGCTGGTAGCGACGCCGTTTGTTGCACAGTTGCTGGGGAATATCGCGACTGGAGACGTGCGGGTCGGCCAGCATGCATCGATAATCCAGGCGGCGTTTCTTGTTGGGTGGGCGCTGGGCGGCGCCTTTTTCGGACGCATCGGAGATTTGCTCGGTCGCAGTCGCACCTTGGTGCTCACGATTTTGACTTACGCCGCGTTTACAGGTCTTTCTGCGATCTCACAGGAATGGTGGCACCTGATGATCTTTCGCTTTCTCTCCGCCCTGGGCATCGGGGGGGAATGGGCAGTCGGCGCCTCTTTGCTGGCTGAGACCTGGCCCAAACATTGGCGCCCTTGGATCGCCGCAACATTGCAGAGCGCAGTGAATATTGGGGTGCTCATGGCCTGTCTGGCGGGATGGGCCTTCGCCGGCCAGGATCCACGCTGGATTTTTGTGGTCGGGGTGCTGCCGGCGCTAATAACACTCTGGATTCGGCGAGCGGTGCCTGAACCTGAGAAATGGGCCGAGGCCCGCCATCTTCAAAAGCCGCCCAGAGTGAGCGCCCTCTTCGGTGCCGCTATAAGATCCACCACCTGGCGGGTGCTGGTGATTTGCGCGGTATCGCTTACTGCGCACTGGGCGTTCATGTTCTGGCAGCAGGCCCATATCCGCAACCACCCTGCGATCAAGACCTTGAGTGCAGCCGACAAAAACAACGCCGCGGTCATTGCCCTGACCCTGGTCATGGCCGGTTCGATCTGTGGAAACTTTATCGCGGGAGCGTTCGCCAAGCTTTGGGGCTACCGCAAGGCGGTCGCCCTAACGCTGCTCGCCTACGGCGGCGCGATGTTCGTCACGTTCGTTCAACCGTGGAGCTACTCGGCGACACTCGCCTTGTTCACGGTCGTCGGCGTCTGCCAGGGAGTCTTCGGCCTCTTTACCATGTGCCTCCCTCCGTTGTTTCCCACCCTGCTTCGCACTACCGGTGCTGGATTTTGCTATAACATTGGCCGCATCGTCGCCGCGGGGGGCACCGTATTTTTTGGCATCTATGCCAGACCAGACGATGTCCGCGAAGCCCTTTTTTTTGCCGGTTTTCTGTTTTTGCCGGCGGCTTTCCTCGCCCTCTGGTTGCCCGAACGCCAGGAAGATGCGGCTTAAATCGGGTCAATGTGTCGATTCCGTCACAACAATTTCTTTTCACCTAATCGTTTGAGTGACAGAACTGTCACATTCCTCAATCCCCATGCTCTCGCTGCAAAAACTTTTCAGTAAGGATGACAAATTTTTCACCTTGCTCGAGGCCTCAGCGGAGGAAGGCCGTAACAGCATTCTCGCCCTCAATCGCATCTTGACCCAACCGGAATCCGCCTCCAGCCTCGAGGATTTCAGCCGTTCGAAGGAGGCAGACAAGAAGATCACCGAGCAAATCAACGAAGCCCTGGTCAACAGCTTCGTGACGCAACTCGAACGTGAGGATATCGAGATATTAAGCGCTGCCCTCTATAAGATTCCCAAGACGGTCGAGAAGTTTGCTGAGCGTTTTCAGATGAGCGCCCCTCTGGTGCGAGGAGTGGACTTTTCCCAGCATGTGGCGTTGCTGGATGCGGCCACCAACCAGGTGGTGGCCCTGGTGAAAATGCTGCGAGTCCTCGGGACCGGCCACGTCACCCGCGCCAAGGAGATCAATTTGAAACTCCAGCAGATCGAAGGCGATGCCGACAAGCTGATCCTCGAGATTCTTCGTGATCTTTACAGCGGAAACCACGAGGTGACCAAAGTCCTGGTGTTGCGAGACCTTTATGAATTGCTCGAGAAGGTGGTGGATCGCTGTCGTGACGCCGGGAATGTAGTCACCCATATCGTGCTGAAGAATTCCTAGCTTTAGTACCGATGTTTTCGCTGCAACGGCTCTTGGGTCGGCCAAAGGAGTTTTTCAGCCTGCTCGAACAGAGCGCGGAGTTGGGTTGCCAGGCCGCCACGGCGCTCAATGAAATGGTAACCCATCCGAACACGGCACCGAGCCTCGATATTTTTGCGCAGGCCCGCCGCAAAGACAAAGAGATCATCAACCGGCTCGAAGAAATGCTCAGCGTGGTCTTCGTAACGCCATTCGAGCGCGAGGACCTCGAAGATGTGGCCCAAGGGCTTTACCGCATCCCAAAGGCGGTCGAGAAATTCGCGGAACGTTATGTGATCACCTGGGAAAAGGTGCGGGATGTGGATTTTACCCTGGCCGCCCGGATGCTCGAGCGCGCCACCGTGGTTATACGAGATATGGTGCGCAGTCTTCGGAACTTTGGCACATTGGCTGACATCAAGTCCTTTGACGCACGGCTGAGCCAGATCGAAGCCGATGCCGCGCACATTTTGATGGATGCCACGCGTCGAATTTATGCGCCCGGCACTGGCTCGTTGAAGGCGATCATCGTGAAAGAGCTTTTCGATGTTCTTTCTGAAGGAATCGACGACTGCCGCGATTTGGGCCGAACACTCGCCCTTGTCGTCCTAAGGAATTCGTAACCACGGGCAGCATTTTATGGAACTTCTCGTTGTCTTCGTCGTCATCTTTATCGCCCTCGTCTTCGAGTACATCAATGGCTTTCACGACACGGCCAACTCGATCGCCACGGTGGTCGGCACGAAGGTATTGGCGCCGCGCCAGGCTATACTGCTCGCGGCGACGACTAACATGCTCGGGGCATTCACCGGCCTGGCCGTGGCCAAAACAATCTACGGCGGTCTCGTGCACGGTGACTTTGTTTCCCAAGGGGTTCTGATCTGTGCGCTGGTATCAGGGATTGCCTGGAACCTTCTCACCTGGTGGTTCGGCATGCCCTCGTCTTCGACCCACGCCCTCGTAGGCGGCTTGATCGGCGCCGTGCTTGCGATTGGAGTTTGCCTCAAGGCCGAAGGCAGATTGCAGACTCAAGATGGCAAGCCTCTAACATCTGCCTGGCAAACCATCCTCTGGAGCGAAACAAAAGATGACATCAAAAAAGAACTGATTGATCCCACTCCTGACGCACTGGCCGCGCTGGGTGATCGCAGCCGTGTCAACGGCACTCACACCCTCAAACTGGGTGATAAGCCAGTCACTCTCGTGGCGTTCGAGGGCAGGGTAAAAATGATTCGCGAAACAAAGAAGTCCGGCGCAAAAAAAGAAGGCATTCTTCATAAGGTTCTCATCCCCATGGTGACTTCGCCGACAATGGGGCTGATAGGCGGGTTCTTGATGATGGGTCTCCTTTATGTGGCGCTGCGGCCGGTTCGTCCCGTTTGGGTCAACCGCATTTTCGGAAAGCTTCAGCTGGTTAGCTCTGGTTACATGGGATGGAGCCACGGAATGAACGACGCGACCAAAACCATGGGTGTCATCACTCTGGCTCTGGTTACCGCAACGGCCAGTGGCCTCCTCAAGGACATGCCCGCATGGCTGCAAGTGGAAAAGGCTGCCGACCCCTACCACATGACGCCCTTTGGCCATTTTGTGAGCTGGCTGCCCGCTCCGCTTCAGTTCGGCTACATGCCCGACCCGGTTGATCCCAAAAGCCCGCCCATCCCAAGTTGGGTGATCATCATTTGCGCCTTGACCATGGCGGCGGGCACCGCCGCAGGCGGTTGGAAAATAATCAAGACCATGGGACACAAAGTGGTGAAACTTCAGCCTGTCCATGGATTCGCGGCGGAAACCACCGCAGCTACCGTTCTCTATGTTACGGGAACCCTCGGCATGCCAGTCTCGACCACCCACGCCATTACCACCTCCATCATGGGGGTCGGTTGCGCCAAACGGTTCAGCGCCCTCAAATTGAAAGTCGTCGAGCGCATCATCTGGGCCTGGATTTTAACCATCCCCGTTACAGGCGGACTCGCCTTCGTTCTCGTCTGCCTCTTCTTCAAAATGGGCGCCATCAAAATGCGATAGGGGAGACCGCGGACGGTGCGCGGGCCAGAATTCTTGCCCAATAAAACTCGTTGCTGGCCACAAGGGCTGCGGCACGGCAGCGATCCTTGAAGCCAAATTATCAATGCGTTCCCGAATCGTAGTCCCAGAAATTCTCGACGCGCTTCCCGTCGACGACCCTGAGGCAATCGCCAGCCGCCGCCAGTTGCGCTGCCTCAACGCGCTCATGGGCAATTTTCGCTGGATCGCGCGGACGCTCAAGCAGGCACTTCCCGACAAGGGACCGATCGTCGAAATCGGCGCTGGGGACGGGCAATTGGCATGTCTCCTGGCCGAAAAGGTGCCGTCGCTACGCCGTCGCTACACCGCGCTCGATCTCGCGCCGCGGCCTGCGAAGTGGCCAGCCAATCTGATTTGGCTCGAGGCAAACCTCTGGTCTCGGGAAGGCGAGGAAGCGATTCGCTCAGCGCGCGTCGTGATTGCGAATCTAGTCCTTCATCACTTCACAGACGCCGAACTTTTGCGGCTGGGCACCTGTTTCAAAAGTGCCGCCCTATTAATATTCAACGAGACCGCCCGCCGAAGCCTCCACCTCTGGCAGGGCCGGACGATTGCCTGGCTGCTCAATCGCGTCACGCGTCACGACCTGCCCGTGAGCGTGCGCGCCGGGTTCCGCGAACACGAATTGCCGGCGCTGCTCGGCCTTTCCGCAGAACGATGGCGATGGCAAACCCACGCCACATTTCTGGGAGCCTATCGTTGTGTGGGCGGATCGCCATCGCGCAGCTAACTTCTGGCGAGGAGTACCATTGTCGCATAGGGATTTGAGGGGATACACACAGGGCAGCCAGACTATAGCCTATCGAGGTCGTTCGACGATGGATTCCAGAAAGCTGACGGGTCGCTATGAGTCCGCCCAGCACTTTGACATCGTGGATTTCCGGCTTCGACTGAAAGAATAACCCATGCCGGCCCCCGGAGTTTTTTACCCCGCGGGCGGCAGCGCGCATGTCGGCAGGCAACGCGCGTTGAACAAACCCGAGTAGGAAATAGGGGGGGAAAGAGGTCGGTGGGGGGCCGGGGGTGGATGCCGCTTAGCTTAGCACAACAGGCTTGAAACAGCATCCTCTGTGGTCCACTATCACGAGTGCGCCATAATTCCATCTGGCCTCTGGCGATATTCAGCTTTCTGCTGATAACGGTGGGGATAGGCGCTCCGTTGCCGAAATTTATCGGCAAGTTGACGCCGCTCGGCAACATGAATTTCGGCCGGGCAATCGATATTTCCGGTTCACGCGCCATTGTCGGGCACGGATCGTTCTATCACGCCGTGAATGCAGCAACGCGGCCGGTGATAATCTACCAGCGCAACGTTGCCTCGGCGCGATGGGATGAGGCGCGGCGACTGACCGCCAATGACCGGCGCTTTTTCGGCGCCTCAGTGGCGATTGATGGCGATACTGCGGTCGTCGGCGCGCCCTGGGTTTTTAACGACGAAGATGCGGTGCCAAGCACTCCCGTGGGAAGAGTGTATATTTTTTCCCGCAACCTCGGCGGAACGAACAACTGGGGACTCCAGCGAGTGATCGACGGCACATGGGGATCGTTCGGCCTAGCCGTTGCGCTCTCCGGCGACACCCTGGCGGTGGGCGAACCTGTCTACATGCCGTCCGATACCATCTGCATTTTCCGGCGGGATTCCGGCGGCCCCGGTGGCTGGGGCCAGGTGCGCGCAATTCCGCGGCCCGATACGGGACTTGACGCCGGCGGCCTCCCCAGGGTTGGTGATTTTGGCACGCGCTTTGATTTGTCCGGAGATACCTTGGTGCACGCCGCCCTGGAGGGGCCCGAAGGCGCCCGGGTGTTTGTGTTTCTGCGTTCGATGGGTGGTTCGGACAATTGGGGTCTCGCTCAGAGCCTCACCTCGGCGGAGCCGATGCGAGTGATCGGCGGCGCGGTGGCCATCGATGGTGATCGGCTGGTCACGTCCGCACGCGCTTTCTCCGCACCGACTGTGGCGGCCGCAGGTGGCGTCGATGTCTATGAACGCACTGGCGGCAGTGCCATGCCGTTTAATCTTAGTTTCAGTGAAACGCCCGCCGGTCCAAGCCTCCAATCGGTGACCTTTGGGATGCGAGTGGCGATCACGGGGGATGTTTTCGTCAGCGAATTCGCCAGTGAGCCGTCTGTAGGTCGTCTTCGGGCGCAGGCAGCGATCTATCATCGGAGCGCCCTTTCATGGGAGCTGACGCGCACGGTCACGGGTGGGATTCTCGACGAATCTGCCGGCGGATCGTTCACGGAGAGAGCCTTGTCGGAGGGAGCCTTGTCATTTTCCGCTCCCCGGCGATTTGATTTCGGGCTGGATCTTGCGCTCGACGGCACGGCATTGATGCTGGGTGCTGCGTCGCCGGCCAGCGGTCTCGACAGTCGCACCGGACTGGTGACGCCATTCGAGCGTCATGCGGGCGGCACCAACAACTGGGGCGCCTACCCTGGTCTCATGCCCGCGATGGCAGGCAGCAGTTCATTTGGCCGGGCGATTGCCATGAACGGTAACTTCGCCGTCGTGGGTGAACCCTCCGAGGCGGAAGGCGGTCCAAACCGCGGCGCTGCCTATCTTTTTTTTCGCCAAAGTGATCCGCAAAACTTCGCGGGGGAAGCGTGGAGGCTCGCGGCGAAGCTTAAACCGGAAGTGCCGCAGGACGAAGCGGACTTTGGCCGCGCCGTAGGCGTCAGCGAGAGCGGCATCGTGGTCGTCGGCGCGCCCGGCGAAGGCAACGGCGCCGCCTACGTGTTTCAAAATCTTCCGGATCCCGATCCGCTTATCAATGGCTACCGCCAGGTGATACGATTGAGCTTCCCCGGCAGCCCGGGCGATGATTTTGGGACCTCGGTCGCGATCTCAGGCAGTCGGATCGCTGTGGGAGCGCCCGGCAGCGATCGCAACGCGTCAAATGCCGGGGTTGTACTGATCTTCGAGGAAAATTTGGGCGGTCTTCATAATTGGGGCTGGCGCCGGGAAGTATTCATGGCTGATCCTGACGGGAACGAAACCAACGACGGGCTGGGCACCGCAGTGGCTTTGGAAGGTGACACTCTGGTCGCCACTTCCCTTAGCGACGAAGGCAACGGTTCAGGTTACGTATTCTCGCGCAACCAGGGCGGCACCGATAACTGGGGACAACTGCGCGAACTCCGTCCCTCCAACACCACTCGCGGCTTTTTTGGAGTATCGGCGGCGCTGGCAGGTGAAGAAATCGTCATCGGTGTCTTTCCCTTCGGTTTGTTTGTCATCGGCGAGGGCGACGCGTTCGCCTTTGCTCGCAACCAGGGCGGCACCAATAATTGGGGAGAGGTCAAAAAATTCGCCCCTGGCATCGAGGACGGAGACAACTTCGGCAACGGCGTCGCGATTGGCGATCGCTTCGCGGTAGTGGGGTCCCCGGGCGACGACGGGCCGGCCAACTCGGCACCCAATGCCGGCGCGGTGTATCTTTTCGACCGCGACAGCGGCGGAGTTCGCGCCTGGGGGATGATCGTTAAATATCAGGCGCCTGCTTTCGCAGCCGAAGACGATTTCGGCTGGGGGGTCGCCGCCTGGCAGGATCGGTTTGCGGTCACCGCGCAGGATGAAGACTCCGCCGGCGAAAATGCCGGAGCCGTTTATTTCTACCGCATGGGCAGCTTCGAACGTTGGGCGGGCACCCATCCCCTTGGCTCACTAAACAATCCACGTGATGATCCGGACCGCGACCAACAATCAAACCTCATCGAGTTCGCGCTCGGGTCGAACCCACTCGCCGCCGCCAGCCGCGGCGAAATCTCCTTTGATATCGTGGGCAGCGGGGAATCCCGCAGATTGCGCGGACGGGTAGTGAAACCTACTTACGATATCAAGGGCCTGAGGTACGAATGGGAAGCCGATGATCGACTCACTCGCTTCTTTTCCTCCGACGTGACGGTGACGATTGACAGCGCCGAGCTGCTTGTTGGTGAAGTACGCCGGACTTTCGCCGAGTGGCCGCACGGGTTTATCCGCTTGAGAGTGCAATATCCCGAGTAGCGGCTGGCAACCGCCGACTCAACTGGCTGAGCGCACTCGCCGCCACACGCCGCCGCGCGAATTCTTCCAGGCATCGATGAGAACGGCAAAAAAAATGACCGCACTGATGACGACGGGGTAACAGTACGGATCGGCGTTGGTCATGACGAGACCGCTTTCGAGGCTCTGCATGAGAATCGAGCCAATGACCGTTCCAGGGAGAACGGCCCCGCGGCCGCCAAAGAGACTGGTGCCGCCGAGGACGGCAGCGGCAATGGCCGTAAACTCACGGTTTTCACCGAACCTGGGCGATACTGTGCCGAGTTGCCCAAGGGTGAGCAGTGCCGCGACCGAGGCGCAAAGACCACTCGCGATATAAACAAAAAAGAGCAGTTTTTTCGGCGAAAGTCCCGACTCGAGCGCAGTCGATTCACTGTGGCCGAGAGCGTATAGGTGCCGGCCGATCACTCCCCGGGAGAGCAATATGTGGGCCGCTGCAACCACCGCGATCATGATTGGAATGGCGATCCAGGGACGGCCGAGGGCGAGAAACGGCTCGGGCAGATTCATCGCGCGGGTCTGGGTGATTTCGAGCGCCAGCCCGCGTCCGAAATAAAGCATGGCGAGCGTGACCACAAATGGCAGCAGCCGCAATGCCACAATTGCGGAAGCGTTGACCGCGCCAAAGACCATGCCGGAGACCACCAGCGCCGCAACGCTCAGCGGCAGCGGCACTCCGGCGAGCGCCAGCTTTCCGCACACTGCGGCACACACGAACATGATCGCCCCGAGTGACAGATCCACACCCGCGGTGAGCAACACCAGCGTCATCCCCGTGGCGGCCACGATTAAAGAGGATGATTGCGTCAGCAAATTGATCAGGCTGTTGGCGGCGAGAAAGCGTGGTTCCAGCCAGCCGAAGAAAGCGAGCATCAAGCCCAGCAGCACGAGCGGCAAGGTGTCGGCGAAGCGTTTCATCGAAAGGACGCGACTGCAGGTTCAACGTGGCTTAACACCAACCCTCACGTCGGTGGTTGCGGTTGGACGAATGCGACGTGAGTCGAGTGTCGCCGCAGCGAGGATGACGACGCCTTTCACCATCATGATTTGAAAATGGCGCAGACCGACAAGATTCAGCGCGTTGTCCAGGATGGTGAAGAGAAGAGCGCCGCCCAGGGCCGAAAGCACGCCGCCTCGCCCTCCCATGAGACTGGCGCCGCCAATTACGGCAGCGCCGACGACATCCAGCAATTGTCGCTGGCCGAGCACTGGGGAGCCGGTCTCGAGCCGTGCTGTATAAATCACCGACGACACTGCGGCGAGAATCCCCGCCGCTATGTAAACTCCAACCGTCACCCGCCCCACCGGCACTCCCGAAGCGCGGGCCGTCCGGCGGTTAAGTCCGCACGCATAGAGCCACCGCCCGAAAACCGTGTATCGAAGCACGAGGTGAATGGCTGTTCCGCAAATTGCCGCGGTGCTTGCGGCGGCGGCGAGGTTTTTCCCCAGAACCAAAAACCCAGGCGTGAGACCCGCGATATTTTTTGAGCGGGTGAACCAGATCGCGAGTCCCGAAAACAAAGTCAGGCTGATCAATGTCACCATAAAGGGCGGCATCCGCAGGGCGGCCACCGCGACGCCGTTGGCGCCGCCAATTCCGGCGCCTATCAAAAGCATGGCAGCTACCGCGACTGGTGCGGACGCGCCGGACTGCATGACCGCGGCGCCGGCCACAGAGGACAAAGCAAGAACGGCCGTCAGCGAAAGATCTATGCCGCCACTGATCAACACCAGGGTTTGGGCAACAGCCAGGATGAAGAGCGGAATGAGGCTGGCGATGATCGAATGCAGGTTGTCGCCGCTGAGCAGTCCTTCAACGAAGGGAGCGAGCAACATCAGGACGAGCAGACTGGAAACAAACGACGAGAATGGTGGGGCGATGTGTTTCAAAAGGAGTGATCAACCACGTGACTGCATTGACCCTTGGACCGCCGAGCGTAGAGTCGCCACATGTTTCGTCCCTTTCTCTGCCTGGCCGCTGGTGTTCTCGTCGCCGCTCCCGCCGTGCGGGGCCAAACCGCCCGCGATTTGGCTGAGCGGCATCCGGCCGCTCAGACGGTGGTGCAGTACCTCCGGTTGTTGCTTTTGCGCGACTACGGCAAGGCCGGAGCGCTCGTGCACCCAGGTTCCCTGCAAGGCATGAAAGAGGACTATCTGCGCCGGGTGAAACAACCTAATCTTCCTCTCGATGAAGTGCTCGCCATGTGCCGCGCACTCGGAGTCGAAGATGAAAGCGCCATCCAGACCATGACGCCCTCCGAGTTTTTTATCGCGTACAATAAAGGAATGCAGAAGCGTTACAACGTCACGGACGAGGTCAATCAGCGTATTTCCGATACCCTCGAATTGAACTTGCTGGCGGCCGCGGATGAACGGCCCACCCTGGTCCATTTCCTCGTGCGCACAAAGCACGAGACGATGCGAAATCTGGTCGAAAACCTCGAAATTGTTTCTCTGCTCAAGGAGCGCGACAAGTGGTTGGTGGGGATGGGCGAGCAGAAAACAAAGGTAACGCCCATCGAGGGCCGATCCACGGGCAAGGATCAACGACCGGCTCCCGGTACGCCGGGGAAGGCGGCGCCCGAGGTCACCCCGAACCAACTCCCCACGTCGCCGCGTCCCGAAGCACCACCATCAGACAAGAACGCCCGCAAGCCGCAGCCGCCCGGCTCACGATCGACGACGCCACAATGAAACTGGCGCCGCGTGTGCCCAAGTTCTGCCGGGTGGTGGTCGATCAGGTCGGCGCCGAAGAGCGAGCGCGCCGGTTTCAAACGCGCAGCATAAAAAACGAAGCCAAACTTTCCGGCCTGAAACTGGCGGTCTCGATGGTCGACCTGACAACGCTCGAGGGCCAGGATACACCTGGGAAGGTGGCGTATCTTTGCCGCAAAGCGCTCCTGCCGATGAACCGGCGTTTTGCGTGCCCCCACGTGGCGGCGGTGTGCGTTTACCCCAACCTGGTGCGCGCGGCCAAGGCGTTCCTGCACGATACGCACGTGAAAGTCGCGAGCGTGGCCACCGCTTTTCCGAGCGGCCAGAGTCCGCTCGAGGTGAAGGTGGAAGATGTGCGGCGCTGTGTTGGTGATGGAGCCGACGAAATCGACATGGTCATCGACCGCGGGGCCTTTCTGGCCGGGGAACACGCGAAGGTTTTTGATGAGATCGCTACGATTCGAGAGGCGGCGGGCGCGGCGCACCTCAAGGTAATTCTCGAGACCGGCGAGCTGCAAACCTACGACAATGTTCGGCTGGCCAGTGACCTCGCCATGCGGGCTGGGGCGCATTTCATCAAGACCAGCACCGGCAAAGTCAACCCCGCGGCCACTTTGCCGGTCACCCTCATCATGCTCGAAGCCATTCGCGATTACTTTTATGAAACGGGCGAACGGATTGGCATGAAGCCTGCCGGCGGTCTGCGCAAGGCCAAGGAAGCACTGCACTACCTCGTAGCGGTCAAAGAAACCCTTGGAACCGCATGGCTCACCCCTGATCTTTTCCGCTTTGGCGCCAGCTCGCTGCTCACCGACATGACGCTTCAGATCGCCAAAATGGCCGACGGCGCCTACCAAAACGAGGATTATTTTTCGCTCCCCTGACTGGCGTAGCGCGGCACCGCTTGGGAGGCGAAGGGGAAAGTGCCTGCGCTCCGCACTGCCTGCGAAAGGTTTGGTCTCTCGGCGGCAGCGGGTCTTATAACCACTGGCGAGTTTTTTCGCTATATCGGTTGAAAACGAATGGCGAGTGCGGACAGAGACGCCGCCGCCAGCATCGACCATTGCGCGGCTATCGGAAACAGGCGCATTGGAGCAAGGCGCTTTCCGAGTTGCTGTGCCAGCAGCAACAAAACGTGGGCCAACCAATCGACCCCGCTCGTAGAATCATTCAGCGCGTCCATGGCGTGTCTGATGTCAGGCCGGGGGCGGCGTCCGTCGCCGGGTGAGCTCCGTTCGCCTTCGGTGTCGGTCCTTGGCGGACGGCGGTTCGCATGCTACAGAGAAACTCATGACAACCCGCCTCGGTCTTTTCAGCATCCTGGCAGGCCTGACATCTGCCCCTTCCCTCACCGCAGATACCCTTGCCTTCCCGCTCCGCACCCGCGCGGCCACCAATCTGGGCATCGATATCAAAGCCACGCCGGTTTCCTGGAAGGTGGCTGAAACCGCTCTCATCGTTTGCGATTTTTGGGATTCGCATAATTGCGGCAATGCGGCGAAACGGGTAAACGAAATGGCGCCTCGGCTCGCGGAGGTCGTCGAGCAGGCACGGCAGCGAGGGGTTTTCATCATCCATGCCCCCTCGGATTGCATGAAAAACTACGAGGATCACCCCGCCCGCAAGCGCGCTCAAGAGGCCTCCAAAGCTGCCAATCTTCCCGCCGGCATCGACAAATGGCTCTATTGGAAGGACGCCATCGAGGAAAAAGCCGGTTACCCGATCGACGCCACCGACGGCGGATGCGATGACACCCCCGAGGAAGCCGCGGCCTGGAAAAAACAGCTCGCGGCAGAGGGACGCGACCAGCAGAAATGGCCATGGCGGGGCGAACATCCATCGATCAAGATCGATGCCGAGCGCGACGCCATTTCAGACAAGGGCGTCGAGGTCTGGAACATGCTCGAGCAGCGCGGCATCAAACATGTTCTCTTCACCGGTGTGCACACAAACATGTGCGTTTGCGGGCGCCCCTTCGGACTGCGCCAGCTTTCCAACCACGGCAAGAACATCGTCCTCGTGCGGGACCTCACCGACACGATGTATAACCCGTCGAAGCCGCCATTTGTCAGCCATTATCGAGGCACCGAGCTTATGCTGGCGCATGTCGAGAAGCTGATTTGCCCAACCACCTCGAGCAGCGAACTCTTTGGCGGCCAGTCCTACACCTTCCCCGGAGACAAGCGTCCCTCGCTCGCCGTCATGATTGGCGAGGATGAATACAAGACGTGGGAAACTCTGCCGGCTTTCATGGAAGATAAATTGGGGAAGGACTTTCGCATCAACTACGTCCTCGAAACGACGGCAAAATCGGGCGAGTTTGCCGGTATGGATGCGTTGAAAACCGCCGACGCGCTTGTAGTCAGCGTCCGCCGCCGCGCCTTGCCCAAGGACCAGCTCGATGCCGTCAGGGCCTTCGTCGCCC
Organism: Verrucomicrobiales bacterium; assembly: GCA_050998515.1. Lineage (GTDB taxonomy): Bacteria > Verrucomicrobiota > Verrucomicrobiia > Verrucomicrobiales > V1-33 > JBPCQC01. The sequence continues at coordinate 16,440 of JBPCQC010000002.1, read as the reverse complement.
GCGGCGGCGCCGTGGTAGGCCTCCGCACCACCAGCCATGCCTTCGCTTTGCGCAGTAACGCAGAACCGCCGCCAGGCCGCGCGGTCTGGCCGGACTGGGACGAGAAAGTGTTAGGCGGCAATTATCAAAGCCATTCCGGCAAGGACGCAAAGACCTTCGCTACAACCGCAGCGCCCAGCAGCAAGGAACCGTCCGAAGCCCACTGGTTCCTCGAGGGAGTTCCACGCCACGAGTTTCCGACCGGTGGCTCGCTTTACAAAAACACGCCGCTGCGAGGCAAGGTCGAGGTCCTGATGGTCGGTTACGTCGAGGGCTCTGACACCACACAACCGGGTGCCTGCGAACCCGTCGCCTGGACGCACACCTCGCCCGGCGGCGGCCGTGTTTTTTACACATCGCTGGGCCACGCGGATGATTTCAAACGCCCCGAGTTTTGCCGGTTGCTCGAAAACGCCATTCGCTGGGCGGCGACGGCCGAAAAACGTTAGCCTTGGCGTTCGGGTAAGGCGCTCGTGAGAATCGAAAAGTCTCGCCTGGCTGTGGCAACCGGCACTCCGCTGGCGGCGTAGAGCCCTCTGCACAACCAACCCCGACCTATGGCAGACGATCCCAACAAAATCGCCGAAGACCGCCGCACCATTTCCGATCAACCTTTCGAGATGTCCCACGCCCGCGAGCAGCTCCGCGGGAAGTTCCCTGCAGCATCGCCCGAGGCGCTGTCGAGAGCGTTGGCCACCGCCAAGGCCGAAGCCGGCGCCTCAGAGGATAGGGACCGGATCATGGCCCGAGCCAGCCAGCTTCTCTCCTGATAGGTCGACGGCTGGTCAACTGAGATAGTTCCGCCGCTGGCCGACTTTTCCACACTTCGCAACCGTTGCGGGTGATCATTCGGGAAGATCGCCTTCAACCACTTCTGCATTGTAAAAATCGCCAAACCGTTCGATGACTTTAATCCTAATGGATTCGCCGCCTCCGTCATGGAGCGTGCCGGACGCGCCCACGGGTAGCGGGTCATAGCAGCAAAAGTGAAGGAAATTGCCGTCGCCCAGCGGAATCGAACTTGGTTTAAGAATGGCAGGCCCCATCCCAAATCGGCTGATCGGAAACGTTCCGTTCATTAGGTGTATGCTCTGCATGGGGCACACTCTGGCAAGGATCCACTGGGGAGTCTCCCTTCGCCAAAACGCTTCCGAAAACTAAATATGTCAGGCGATCTCCTATTGGGTGCGGGGGCCATCCGCAAGCCAGCGATCCGCCGCTTGAAGCACGCCCATGGCGTTTGACCACCAGAAGCGAACCCCAATGGCGCAAACAAACCCCGCTCCGTCCCGTGTTCCTTGTTTTCGCCGGGCCTCCGCACTCCTCGTCAGTGTCGGAATTACGGCCTTGACATTCCTGCTCATTTTTAACCTCAGCACCAGTGAAAAAAAGCTAAAATATTTGCTGCAATCGCCGTATGCGACCGGCGATGAACAGTTCGTGCGAGCCGTAGGCCAGCTTCTTGGCCCGCCGCTGGCCGAAGGCAACAGGGTCAAGGCATTCATGAATGGAAAGGAAATCTTTCCCGCGATGCTTAAGGCGATTCGCAGCGCGGAACAGTCGATCACCTTTGAAACTTACATTTATTGGTCGGGTGAGATCGGTAAACAGTTTGCTGAGGCGCTTTCGGAGCGGGCGCATCATGGGGCGAAGGTACACGTCCTCCTGGATTGGGCTGGTTCAGCAAAGATCGAAAAAGCTTATCTCGACAAAATGCGGGACGCCGGTGTCGAGGTCGAGCAGTTTCACCCCATCCGATGGTATACGCTGTCACGCCTGAATAACCGAACGCATCGCAAGCTGCTCGTCGTGGACGGCAAGATCGGATTCACGGGGGGCGTGGGAATCGCCGATAACTGGACCGGTGATGCGAACGACGCCGAGCATTGGCGTGATTCCCACTACCAAATAGAAGGCCCTGCTGTGGCGCAGATGCAGGCCGCATTCATGGATAATTGGATCAAGGTCCGGGGCGTCCTGCTTGATGGAGAGAAGTATTTTCCCCCGCTTCGGGCGGTGGGAGGCTCACTGGCCCAGGTCTTCAAAAGTTCCCGTGATGAAGGGTCCGAAAGCGTTCGTTTGATGTATTTGCTTAGCATCGCTTCGGCCCGGCAAAGCATTCGCCTCGCCGCGGCCTATTTTGTGCCCGATGATCTCGCAGTTGAAGAATTGGTGAAGGCTCGACACCGCGGCGTCCTGGTTGACGTAGTGGTGCCGGGACCGATAATGGATGCGCAGGTGGTGCAGAAAGCTTCTCGCGCACGATGGGGTCGCTTGATCGAGGCGGGAATCTCAATTTTTGAATACCAACCCACCATGTATCATTGCAAGGTTCTGATCGTCGATGACCAATGGGTCTCTGTGGGATCGACAAATTTCGACACGCGGTCATTCCGACTGAATGCCGAAGCCAACCTCAACATTCTGGACCGCGAATTTGCGCTCGAGCAGGCTGGCTATTTTGAGGCCGACAAAGCCCGCTCGCATCTCATGACGGCTGAAAAGTATGCGCGGCGCCCGATGACTGAGAAGCTCGGTGAAAAGCTCTCGGAATTATTGCGAAGCCAATTGTGAGCTTCGCTGCCGAGTTAGTGGTTGGCATTGACGGCATCAGGAACCAGCCTCTAAAACGTCTTGCATCATCGGCAGGACTCGCCGTGAAGTAGGTTCTTTTGCCGCGCAGCCGCATCTTGAGGGACCGATTGTACGTTCATTCACACACCTACTGAAAAGCAATCATGCCACCACGATCCAGACAAACCATCAGGGGCGCCAGAGCCTGCCATACCGGACTGGTTTTTATTGCCGCGATCCTTTTCAGCACCTCGCATCTTCCCGGCGCAATTATTCTTGGCGTGAGAGCCACCACAGACATGGGGTCGGGCTTCAACACCAACCTCGACAATACTGTTAATGGCACGGGCCTGTCCAAGCATAGCTTAACCGCCACCCACGGCGCCAGTATCCCTACTAATGCATGGGTATCGAGCGGCCCCCTGACCGGCATCATCACTTTCTTCCTGGGGAGCAACGTCTTCCTCGATAGCTTCTCGTTCTGGAACCTGAATGACGGCGGCCCCGGTCGTGCGGGCAGCACCGGCATTGCATCCGTCGCCGTCCTCACATCCCTGGATGGCACAGTTTATACGCCGCTGCCGGGTGGACCAACCACCTTCGCTCAGGTCCCGGGGAGCTCAAACCTTCCACCGGAAATCTTCACTTTCCCCCCTGTGTCGGCAAGCTTTGTCCGCTTTCGCGTAAATGGAAACCATGGAGACACATCGCGAACCGGATTTGCTGAAGCGGCCTTCAACGCCGCGGTGCCCGAACCCTCGGTCGCCACGCTAATCGGCTGCGCCCTCCTTGGCTTGCTGCAGTCCTCACGAAATCGTCGCAATGCCTTGCGCATCTCGGTGTCCAGCCCATCCGACCGGGCTCTCCCGTGAGGTGATGGCGTCGCTTTCACCTGTCACTTTCTTTCGGCCAGCCACTTGCAGGCAAAATAAGCCTGGTAGGTGCACGGCCCTTCATCTCGCAGCCTCTCCAGAACTTTGAACGCTTCGTCGCGTTTGTCGGAGCGGAAAAGAAGCTGCGATTCCTGGAAGAGGCGAGCGGCGGCGCTGCGTTGCTGGTCTCGTTTGTTAAGGTACTTTTCGACGATTGGCTTTGCGGTGCCGGTCGAGCCATAGACGCGCCAGAACTCGACCCATTTTGGAACCCAGTCCGCAGGCTTGCCTTTGAGCGCTTCGGTGATGGCGGGAATGGCCTTTTTGGCAGCCTCGTCGGCCGAGGTCAGTGGCCGCCGTCCGCCTGATTTCGACGTTGTCGCTGTGTTCCAGACCCACCCCCACTCGCCGTCCTTGGCCCACTTCGAAGCAAGGCTGAGGCTCTGGCTCCAGCAATCCGCGGCCATCGGGAACGCGCCCCGGTAAAGGTGGGGGAAGTTCAGGATCACGCTGTAGGTCAGGAAGCCGCCTTGAGAGTGGCCTCCGATATAGGTGATTGTCGGCTTGAAAGCTTTCTGCACCTCCTCAGTCACGGCCGCGACCAGCGGTGCACTGCCGAGCCCGAAGTTGTTCTGTCCGAACGGGTCGGTTCCGCTTTCCCCATTAGGGCAACAGAGGACGTCCTCATCGCACCATCTTTTGGATTCGAAACTGCGCAGGTAATCCAGGCCGTTCGTGTTCGAGCCATGAAGGAAGACGATGAGCCGCGCACCATCCCTCGCATCATACTTCTTCGGCACGCGAAGGAAGTACCGCAGGCCCTTTCCCGCTGGCTTCACGAGGCCCGTGGCGCCCGGTTTAACCTTTGCGGGCAAATCGACTTCAAGCGGCTCGTCGTTCTTCGCCGCGGCCGATGCAACGAAGAGGAGGGCTAGCCCCGCTCTCGCGAGCCATCGGTTACGGCCAGCGATTTGCTCACCGGATTGAAGAATCATCGGCGGCGCTAGCCAGGAAATTCGAATTCCATAGCTGAGTTCAAGGACCTTCGGACGGCTGAGTTAGCGCGGTCTATTTTACCCGCAACGCATCTGAAGCGAGTTCGCACCAGACTGTCCCTTTCGTAGCAGCAGTGAGATGCTGCGAGCGCGTCCGGCCAGAAGTTAGGATCGCCGGCGGCGAAGGCCGAAGAGGCCGAAGGCTGCTGCCATCACAGCAAACGTGGTCGGCTCCGGAATCAGGCGGACCTGGATCGCATTCACCTGCGAGCCGGAGTTGCCGCCGGTGTGGTCAACGCCTTCGTAAAGGACGTTGTAGATATCCTGCGTCCCGCTCGCGTCCGCCGTGAAGGTGCCGGTGAAGATTTTTGCTTCGACACTGCCCGGGGGCGCTCCCGCGGGAACACCGCCGCCTCGCGTGGAGTGGTAGGCGCGTTCGATATCGCGGAGTCCTTCGGGATCGATGGCGTCGCTGACGTCGTAGTTGCGGGTATTCAAAAATGCTGGGCGGTCGTCGCTGATCATAAATTGCAACTCGTACTGCTGACCGGGCGTCAAGTCGATCACGGTCAGCGCTGCTTCAGCGCCCCAGTTCTGCCCATCGAGGATCATGTTCAGACCCGAGTTTCCAGCGCCGAGCGGCACTTGATACAGATCGATGCCTTCGACGTTGTTGTAGCTGCCGTTGTAATTGAGCCCGGCCACCGGAGCGGTACTGGTCTGCAAGACGAATGGGGCCGTGTTGACAATCGCCACCGGCGGGCCGCCGCTCGCACTAAAATAATAACCGAAGACCTGTGCGCCAGTGGTGCTCACTTCGGAATCGTCGACACCCGGAGACGTTGTCCAAGTGACTTGCGCCGCGTGCAAAGAGCCGAGTGCCCAGAGATTGGCGCCAAGGATGGACGAAAGAATTGCTTTGCTCATAAATAAAGGAGATGTCGCCGCGAATCAGGGCACCTTCTACGGCGAGGCCATGGTCGAAGCAAGGGAAAATTCGTTCTGGTCTATGGAGATCCTTCAAACTAACGGGGCTGATCCGAGTTGCGGCGTCCACGACCCTTTTCTGTTCAACGCAGGTGCATGAGTTTTAAACAGACTGCTAAGTGACTGAAGCGATCGCTTGAGGCGTTGCTCACAGAGCTGAGAGCCTGCCTAGTCCCGACAGGAATCGAACCTGTATCTCGATTCACGTACTACATGTAATCTGTTTATTATAATAGGATTAAGAGATATAAAGTGCGCACTATCGGCAAATTGATACACCCGACTGATACAGTGCGCTAGGTTGTGCCCCGTTGTGTCTCGTTCTCCGCGCGGGAGCGTTTTCGCTATTTGGTGCTGGAGGAACTGCCTGATTTGGCGATATTCGCAAACAGGAACAAGTATGAGCAAACCCAAGGGCCGTCTAAAGGACTGGGCCTACCTTGATGCCGACGACAAGGAGAATATGCCCGCGATGGAGAAATTCGGAGTGAACGGCATCCCGCACATCGAAATCCTGAACAAAGACGGCAAGTCCATCGGTCAGGCCATCGGTGGCACCTCCGGGGCCGCATTTGCAAAGGTGCTGGAAGCCGCCATGCAGAAGTCGAAGTAGGCTCTGAACATCTACCGCCCTTCTTCATGAACCGCCGCTACCTCTTTTCTGCTGTCCTTACAAGCTTGTCTGCGCCCGTGCTGCCGGCAAGCGCGCAGCAATCAGAGTCCGCAGCCACTGCGATTGAGCAGGTGCGGCGGCATGATTTTCACCCCACCAAAGGCGGCACTACATTGGATCGCGCGCTAGGAAAACCCGGAGTCGCCAGTCTTGATGATACGGATTGGAAAGTCCGCACGCTGGCACTGCGGGATCTGGTGAAGGCGGGGCCGGCAGCCGCACCCTCACTGATCACGGCTCTCAGCGATGCGAATGTTCATGTGCGGTATCTCGCAGCCACCTCGCTGGGAATCCTGCGGATTACTGATGCATTGCCTGCCCTGGAGAAGGCGGCGCGCGATGATAAGGAGGAAACCGTTCGGTCCCAGGCCGCCGTGGCTCTCGGGCAAATCGGAGCAGAAGGCAGCCTCGCGGGACTCCGTGCGCTGCTGCAGGCGGAAAAAAACGGTGACGTTTTGCATCAGGTAACGCTGGCGATTCATGCCATCGAAACCGGCAATCACGCGACGCCCGAACTGGCATCGGCCTTCTCCAGCCTTGATGAAACGAAATTCGCTCTCGCTAAAATTGGTCAGCCTGCGCCGAATTTCACGTTGCCGGACACGACCGGCAAGCAGTGGAGACTGTCTGATTTTCGCGGCAAGCAGAACGTGCTGCTCGTGTGGATTTTCGCCGACTGGTGACCCGTCTGCCAAGGCGAATTCCGTGAGTTCACGGAAACCAGAAACCAATTCAACGACGCTGGCACCGCGATTTTCACGCTTGAATGCCACGACCTCCTGCCGGCGAGGATCATGGCACGAAATGAGACCCTCGACGGCAGCAAGCCGAAAGCCATTTCATGGCCGCATCTGGTGGACCGCGCCGCCACTGTTGGCGTGCAATACAACGTGCAGCCCATGGCCTTCGCGGTCCATTCCGAATACATCAACCGCCCCTCCGTCGCCATCATCGACAAGGAAGGCGTCCTCCGTTTCCTCTATCAAGGCACCTTCTGGGGCGACCGCCCGTCCATCCACCAGCTCCACGATATGGTGAAGAGCGGCCAATACGCTTTCGACGCTCCCAAGCGCCTCAAGGCCCCTCCCAAACCCTGATTCACACACACACACATCTCAACATGACCGCCACCGAAAAACTGCATCTCCTCGCCCCTGATCTCTCGAAGACATTCCCGCGCAGTCCGCGCGACACCCTGGGCGGTTTTGTCGTCGCAGCACGGGCGCTGGACAAGTGCCGCGCCGTGCTTGCGGGCACCAATGGCGAGTATCACTTCGACTGCCCCCTGGACCGCACGTTCCTGGAATTTGCCGGACTCTCCGCCGACGACTTCAAGGCCGCCGCCGCTTCCGGTGCCACCGATGCCGAAATGGCCGCGTGGGTATTGGAAAATACCAGGGTCAAGGACGCCAAAGAAGTCATCGTGTGGAACAACCGGATGCGGTACATGAGGCCGTGCGACATGCCGCCGGAACTACAGGTGTTTCTCGAAGGCTATATCCCGCAGTTCATCCGCAGGAACCGGCCCGTGTATGTGTGGTTCGATGTGTATGACATCGAGGAGCAAAGAATCTGATTTCTCACAAATTCCCCAGCCATGCTCTTCATCCTCATCGCCCTCACGGTCGCTTTTTTGGCGTATGCCAATGGTGCCAATGACAATTTCAAAGGCGTGGCCAGTCTCTATGGCAGCCGCACTTGCAGCTACCGGGCAGCGCTTTCGTGGGCTACGGTGACCACAGCGGCGGGCAGCCTCTCGGCGATTTTTCTTGCCTCCGCTCTGCTGAAAAATTTCTCCGGCAAGGGTTTGGTGCCGGACGCCTTGACGACCTCGCCTGCTTTTATTCTGGCCGTCGCCTGCGGAGCCGGAGGCACGGTGATTCTCGCCACGAGGCTCGGATTTCCCATCTCCACCACCCACGGCCTTACGGGAGCACTGGTGGGTGCCGGTATGATGGCCGGGCCGGGTCTGGTGAATTTCGGCGTGCTGACGAAGACTTTTGTGACTCCGCTGCTGTTGAGTCCCGTGCTGGCGCTCGTGGCGGGTGCTGCCACCTACCTCGTCCTTAAAGGAATGCGCAGAGCCTCCGGCATCAAAGCCGAAAACTGTATCTGCGTTGGTGAGGAGTGGCAGCCCGTGCCGGGGCCAGGCCATGCGGTGGCCGCCACCAGGGCCACCACGCTCTCCACGGGCACCGTATCCGGGTGTGAGCGCCGTTATCATGGGCGCCTTTTCGGGATTGAGGCCGGGCAGGCTCTCAACGGACTCCATTTTCTCAGTGCCGGGGCCGTGAGCTTCGCCCGCGGGCTGAACGACACGCCCAAGATCGCCGCGCTGCTGCTGGTTGCAGGATCGCTCAAGGGAACCTGGAGTCTGGCAATCGTCGCCATCGCCATGGCCGCCGGAGGCCTGCTTCATTCCCGCCGCATCGCACACACCATGAGCCACAAGCTCACCGATATGAATCCCGGACAGGGATTTGCGGCCAATCTCTCCACTGCGCTGCTGGTGACGACCGCCAGTCTGCACGGCCTCCCCGTGAGCACCACGCATGTCAGTGTGGGCTCATTGCTCGGCATGGGCACTGTGACTGGACAGGCCAAGTGGCGCAGCGTGCTCCCCGTGCTGGCCTCATGGGTCATCACACTGCCGGTGGCCGCTGGACTGGCGGCGGGAGCATACTTCCTGTTCCAGGAATCCCTTCATGAACCGGCTTCAAGGACGCCCAATCACGGATGGAACGTTGGACTTGGGTGACCGGACAATGGGTTTCCAAACCCATGTGCTCCATGAATCAGACAGTCTGGCGGGAACTGCTGTCCAAGCGTGAGACGGAGACCGCACCATGAAGCAAGCCGGATCGCAGAAAGTTAGGGCGTTTTAGTTTTGGGCTGCTTTTCCAACATACACCTGGGCGATGGCAATGCCGGACTTGATGGCGTAATAGCCCGACTCCAGCAGGAGCCACGTTGGAAGTGAATTCGCACGCGGAATCAACCGCTTCCACCACCGGGGACCGACTTGAGCAGCGCTTCCAACTCAGGGATGCCAAAATCGCCGAGAGCGCAGACGACATGATCCCCGACCACGCGGGCGGCGAAGTGAAAGGCGCCGGTTTTGACGCCGGCTATTTTCCCGCCTGAGTCCAGTTGTTTTTGAATGTCAGGGAAGTGCGCCAATTCCTCGCGCCGAAGGGCCACCCAGGAGACCGGTTGGCCGTGGTAGCGGACCAGAGTCCACGCGACAGGAACGCCGGAAAGATGACACAGGCGGGAACCTTCGATGGTGAAATCCGCCCCGGTCGGCAGCGCCGCAAACGCAGGTGCATCCACCCTTCCCCCGGCGGTGGAGAGGATATGTTCCGAAGGCGGCCCCTGAAAAGCCGGGCCGAATTCCCCCGCGAGGAACTCGCTGTGATCGCGTTCCAGTGCGGCGACCAGGCTTGAGCCTTCGTCATCGCGGGGATGAAGCCAAAGCGATGCCGCCAAAATGAGCACCGCCGCGATGCCGGCGGTCACCCACCACCGAGCCCGGTGGTGGCCTGAACGAGCCGCGGAAACAATTTCCCGCTCAATACGGCCCCACATCTCTCCAGTCCCGGCTGCGCGTTCAGACGGCTGCTGGAGAAAGGCCCCGATTCTTTGATTGCCGCGCCTGGCCGACTCAAAGGCCCCGGCGCAGGTCCGGCAGGATTCCAGATGTGCGGTGATCTCTGCCGCGCTGCGGGCATCCAACTCGGAGTCCAGATGGGCCTCCATCAACAGGCTGGCTTCTTCGCAGTTCATGGCGCTTCCCTCCTTCGGTTAAGTTCGGTATTGCCGAGTGCGGCCCGCATTTTCCGGCGGGAGCGTGAAAGATACCCCATCACACTGCCCAGCGGAACGTCCATCACTATCGCAATTTCGTGATATGACAGTTCGCTCAGTCCCCTCAGCACGAGCACCGTGCGTTCCTGTTCAGGCAATGCCTGCAAGGCCGTTCTTAAACGGTCATCTATCCCCTGCTCCCAGGCACTCGGAGAGACTGAATCCGTCTCTCCGGCCAGCGCTGCCAGCTCTTCCGGAGCCAACTGAAACTCAAACCTGGCCCGGCGGCTGTGCTTGCGGTTCAGTGTGTGGATTTCGTTGGTGAGGATGCGATACATCCATCCGCGAAAACTGGCATCCTCCCGGTAGCGATCAAAAGCCCGGTAAGCCCGCAAGGCCGCGTTCTGCAAGGCGTCCGCCGTTTCTTGCGGTTCCCAGAGCATCTTCCGGGCATACCCCTCAAGTTCCGCCTGTAACGGGCGGAGCTTTTCAAGAAAGCGGGTATGTCTGTCGGTGTGACTCATGGGATTACGGGAAATGAATGGGGCCAATTTAGCATGGGAATCGCCTCTGCGCATCACAATCAGCCCCCTCCGCCGGCGGCGCGGCGCAGGAGGTATTGCGCCTTGTTGTATTCCGCGAGCACCGTGGCGTGGGCGAGGCGGGCAGCCACGAGGTCTTGCAGGGCGGTGATGCGGTCGAGGACGGCGGCGATGCCGAATTCGTTGCGCTGCTCGGCAAGCGCGAGGGCTTGCTGCGCGGTGGCGAGGGCCGCGGTGGCGGTGGTGGTTTGCTCGCGCAGAGAACGGACGCGGGTGTGGGCTTCGATGACCTGGGCGACGATGGTGTCGCCGGTTTTCGCCTGCTGGATTTGCGCCTGGCGGAGCCGGGATTCGGCGGTGTCGGTGCGGCTGCGGTCGAAAAGGCCGCCGGGGCCGATGCGCCACGTCAGCGCGATGCCGTAGTCGGCGGTGTCGCCACTGCGATTCGAGCCGCCATCGATGCCGCCGGTGAGGCCGCCGATTCCGGCGTTGCCGCTGACGACCGGGATGAGCGGGCCGTATTTTGCGCCGTCGCGCTGGGCAGCGGCGGCTTCGGCGAGCGCCTGGCTTTGCGCGAGTTCGGGCCGCGCTTTGGCCTGGGCGATGAGGGCGCCGAGCGAGGTGCTCTTGTCGGCGAAAAGCGTGAGCGGCGCGAGGTCGGCGTCGCGGGCGGCGAGTTCGATGGCGGCGTCGAGGTGCAGATGCGTGGCGAGGCGCGCGGCGGCGAGACGGCGCTGGGCGACGGCTTGCTGGAACAGCAGACGGGCTTTGTCCGTCTGCACCTGCGCGCGGAGAGAATCGCCTTTGAGGGCGACACCAGTCTCGACCGCACTGCCGAGCTGCCGGGCGTAGTCCTGCGCCACCTTTACGGCGTCGGCAGCGATGCGCTCGGCGGCCTGCGATTGCACGAGATCGAAATACAGCACCGCCGCGAGCATGATGGCATCCTGACGCTGCGCCTCGGCAGCCGCTTCCGCGGCCTGGCTCAGTTGGCGCGTGGCGAGGCGTTTGTAGATGGCGTCGCCGAGGTCCACCTGGGCAATGAGCGCCGGGCCGTAGGTGGCGAGGTGCTTGTCGGCATCTATGATGCTGCCGTCCGTATTCTGCGCGAGGCCACTATGACCGCGATACCCGACCGCCGGCGCGAGCCACGGGAAAAAACTCATCAGCGCGGCCTGATGCGCGGCGCGGGCCTCGGTCGCTTTTTCGCGTGCGAACTGCACGTCGAGATTCCGCGCCCCGGCGAGGTGGAGCGCGGTAGGCAGGTCAATCGGCTCCGCCGAAAATGACGAATGACCAATGACGAGTGACGAAAGCAGAACCGCGGTCTGCTGAATGAATGTCGGGAGCTTCATGGCGTGGTTCCTTTCGGCTGCGCGGCGATGCTTTGGCCGTCGCTGAGTGAGAGCTTGCCGGCGAGGACGACGGCGTCGCCGGGCTTGATGCCTTCGAGGATTTCCACCTTCGCGCCGTCGCCGAATCCCGCCTTCACGACGGTCTTCTTCGCCTTGCCGTCCACGGCGAGGAAGACGCTGGTCTTCAACTTTTCGGTGATGAGCGCTTCGGCGGGAATGAGCGGCACGCCCTGGCGCTCTTCGAGCGCGATGCGGGCTTCGACGAACATGCCGGGCCGCAGTTTGCCGCCGGGATTCGGCAGTTCGATTTGCGCGTTCATGCTTCGGGTCATGTCGTCGAGCGCATGGGCAAAGCGCGTGACTTTGCCGCGCAGCGTTTCGCCCGGCAGCGATGCGGATTGGAGCGTGACGGCGTTGCCGTCTTTCACAAAGGGCACGTCCGGCTCAGGAATCGCGGCCTCCACGCGGACGGTGGAAAAATCCATGACGGTGAGCAGCGCAGAAGTCTCGGGATGGCTGCTCGCCGTGGCGGCGGCGATGAACGCGCCGGGGTCGGCCCAGCGTTTCGTCACCACGCCATCGAAGGGCGCGGTGATGTGCGTGAAGCCGACTTGCGTTTCGTGCCGTTGCAGCGCGGCCTTGGCTATATCGAACCGCGCCTTCGCGGCATCCACAGCCTGCGGGGTGATGAGGTCGGGCGATTTTTTCCGCCCGCTCTCCAGCCGGTCGTATTCGACGCGCGCGGCGTTGAGTTCCGCGCGGCATTTTGCGCCTTCGGATTCCAGTTCCGGCACCTCGATTTCCGCGAGCACCTGCCCGGCCTTCACGGCATCGCCTTCATCCACGGCGACCGATTTCAAGTAGCCGGTGATTTTCGCATACAGCACGGCCTGCTGGAGCGCGCGCACCTCCGCGGGCCGCGTGAGCCAGCGTTGGATGTCGCCTTTTTCCAAAGTGACCGTCTGCACCGGCACGGGCGGGGCGGGCTTGATGACAGGCGGCGCAGGCTTGTTGCACGAGGCGGGCAAGAGCGCGGTGAGAAAAATGAGACGCAGCTTCATAACATCAGGCATGGGCTTCCTCCGGGTCGAGGGGCAGGGTGCAGCGTTCGCGCTTCACGATGATGTAGAGGCACGGGACGACGAAGAGGACGAGCAGCGTGGCGGCGGCGACTCCGCCGACGACGGCGCGGGCGAGCGGGGCGTTCGGGCCGGAGTGCCATGCCATCGGCGCGAGGCCGAGCAGGGCGGCGAGCGAGGTCATGAGGATGGGGCGCAGGCGCAGGCTGGCGGCCTGCAACACGGCATCGCGCAGGGAAAGCTCGCGTCCGTTTTGCGCGGCTTCGAGGCGCAGGCGGTTGATGAAATCCACCAGCAGCACGCTGAAGCTGACGACGATGCCGACCATCATGATGCTGCCCATCGCGCTCTGGATGCTGAGCGCGGTGCCGGTGATGAAGAGCAGCGCGATGACGCCGATGAATCCCATCGGCACGGCGAACATGACGATGAACGGGTCCACGAACGACCGGAACTGAAAGACCATGACGAGATAGACGAGCACCACGGCGAGCATGAGGCCGAAGCCGAGCGCGGAGAAGGATTCACGCATGGATTTCACCTCGCCGCGCATCTCGATGCGGTAGCCTTCGGGCACTTGGGCACGGTCGTTTTTGATGCTGTCAATGTAGCGCTCGATGTCCGTGGCGACGCTGCCGACATCGCGGCCGTGGACATTCACGAAGACATCGGTGACGCGCGTGATGTTGACGTGGTTGATTTCCAGCGGCGCGGTCGCCGGCGTGATTTTCGCGACGGCGCGGAGCGGGATGGCGGTCTTCTGGCCGCGGTCGGTGATGGGCAGGTCGAGCAGCGTGTCGAGGTCTTTGATGTCCTTCTCGCGATATTGCGCGCCGATGAAGTAGTGGTTGCCGTTTTTCTCATCAATCCAGAACGACGGCGAAAAATTCACACTGCTGTTGAAGGCGGTGACGATATTTTTGACCACGGCTTCCTGCGTGAGGCCGAGCTGCGCGGCCTTCACGCGGTCCACGTCAATGCTGAGTTGCGGCGCATCAATGCGCTGCGCGATGCGCACGTCCACGGCGCCGGGCACGGTCTGCGCGAAGGCTTTCACTTTCTCCGCGATGGCGCGGGCGGCTTCGAGTTTGTTGCCTTCGACTTGGATGTTGATGGGCGAGGGCAGGCCGTAGTTGAGCGCAGCAGTGAGCAGGCCGCCGGTGTCGAAGTCGAACTCGCACTCCGGCACGTCGCGCGGCAGGGCTTCGCGAAGTTGCTGCGCGTAGTCGAAGGACGAGGTGCGATGGCCCTCGGCGAGTTGCACGAGGAGGAATCCGTCCTGCGAGCCGCTGTTGGGCGTGTAGGCGGCGGGCCAGTCGTAGAGCACGCCGATGTTGGCGATGACCATCTTGCGTTCGCGGTCGGGAACGATGCGCTGCACGGTGGCTTCGATGCGTTGCGTGAGCTTTTCGGTTTCCTCGATGCGCAGGCCGGACTTGGCGCGATAGCGCACGGTGAACTGATGCACATCGCTCTGCGGGAATAGCTCGGTGCCGAGCTTTGGCACGAACAGCAACGCACCGCCGAGCAATGCGAGCGAGCCGAGAAGCACGAGCCAGCGGATTTTCAAAATGCCGCCGAGCAGCGCGACGTAGAGCCGGCGCGGATAGGCGAACCAGCCTTCGTCGTCGGAGGGATGGGACGCATGAGTCTCATGCCGCTTGATAAACTTTGCCGCGCAGACCGGCACGAGCGTCGTCGCCAGCAGGCGGCTGGTGACGATGGCGAAGATGACCGTCATCGCCAACGGCGTGAACAAAAACTTCCCGAGGCCGGTGAGGAACACGACGGGAAAAAACACCACGCTGATGGTGAGTGTGACGATGGTGAGCGGGCGCATCACTTCGCCCGCGCCATCGAGTGCCGCGCGCCACGGCGTCTTGCCCATCGCGAGGTGGCGCTCGGTGTTTTCCAGCACGACGATGCTTTCATCAATGAGCAGGCCGATGACCAGCGCGAGACCGCCGAGCGTCATGGCATTGATGGTCTGGCCGGTGAAATACAAACCGATGAACGCGCCCAGACACGCCAGCGGCAGCGCGAGCAGCACGATGGCCGTGGGCCGCCAGCTTCGCAGGAAAAAGAACACCATCGCCGCCGCGAGAGAGAAGCCGAGCACCGCTTCGTTGCGCAGGTCGCGGATGGCCTCGCGCACGAACGAAGTCTGATCGGCCACGATGTCGAGATTCACGCCGGGCGTGCGCTCCACGATGGGGCCGAGCGAGTCGCGGATGCCTTCGACGACCTTGATGGTGTTCGCGCCCGGCTGGCGATAGATGGGTAGATAGACCTGCCGCTTGCCATTGATGCGCACCACATTTTGCTGAATCTGCGCGCTGTCCTCCACGCTGGCGACATCGCCCACGAAGACGGGCGGGTCGCCGCCTTTGGTGAGCGGGATTTTGTTCATGTCGGGCACGTTGATGACCATGCCGTTGGCGTTGAGCTGCCAGTCAATGTCTCCGAACTTCGCGTTCCCCGTGGGGATGAAGACGTTGTAGTCGCGGATGGCCTCCATGATGTTGAGCGGCGAGAAGCCACGCGCCTGCGCCTTGAGCGGGTCCACGTAGGCGAGGATGCGCCGCAGCTTGCCGCCATACACGGCGGGCGCGATGACGCCGCTGATGCCTTGCAGCCGGTTGCGCAAATCGAAGTAGGCCACGTCGTAGAGCTTTGTTTCGTCGTAGGTCGGGCTGCTCACGCTGATGAGGCACAACGGGATGGACGCCGTGGGGTCGAAGGGCATGACCATCGGCGGCGCGGTGCCCGGCGGCAGATAATAGAGGTCGCTCATCGCCAGCGACGTGACCTGCGAGAGCGCGGCGTTCGGGTCCGTCTCCTCGGTGAAAAAATCGCGCACGATGCTCACACCGTTCATAGACTTCGCCTCCTGCCGCGCGATGCCGTTACTCTGTCCCGTCCAGCGTTCGATGCGCGAGGTGATGTCCTTTTCCATGACCTCTGCCGGCATCCCCGGATAGAGCGTGAGAATCTGCACGGCAGGCGTCTTGAACTGCGGCAGCAAGTCCGTGGGCATTCGCCACAGAGCCGTGACCCCGATGACGAGGAGTGCGAGGGCCATGACGATGATGGCATAGGGATTCTTGAGCGCGGAGCGGACCATGCAGACGATTGGTATTGGGAAAATAGGCGGCCAGCCCGGCACATCCGGGGCGGCGATATTTTCAGAAGTCCGGACCGCTCGGAAATAAGACAACCATCAGGATTTTCCGTCGCTTCACCCTTCCTCACCCATCCCGCCGCCCCTACCGCCATCCGGCAAGTCTTGCCGGGGAGACTCCACAGCGCCTTCCAAGGAGGATGATCTGATGCCGGAGGAGAAAGGAAATGGGGGTCAGTGTGCAAAAAGCGTCATTTCCAGTTTCTGGTCGGGAGGCGGCGCCGTTCATCGAGCTGCATCGATAAAGGAATTGAGCTTTTTGGGCAACCCTCTGCGATGCGTCGCAGATCAATGCGCCCCCGCGCCGCGCTTCAGGCTCGCCTACGGCGAGTCTGT
>JBPCQC010000042.1:0-7957 GCA_050998515.1 Verrucomicrobiales bacterium | reverse complement strand
CGCGAGAACGCCCATGCTCAGATGCTGCGTGTTGTCATTTCCAACCGACAGTGATTTTGCATGCCTGGCCATGCCTCAAAGCTTAACACAAAAAACAACATTGCCAAAGTGCTAAGTGAACAGTATTTGGCGGGACGCCTGCATCACTTTAAATCGACCAATGCGCAAGTCCGACAGGCTGGTGACGCCCATGCCCCTTTCTCTTCGTGGCAGCGACACTCCTGTCGCTGGAAAAGAGCTGCTTGGTACCCATTCTCGCAAACCCGTATTCTGGGAGTGGTTGTGGCTACGAAGCTGGCTGCACTTTCCGTTCGAGGGCTGCTTTTGCCTGTGCGGCGAGCTCAGCAAAAGCGCCTGGCTCATTCACCGCCAGATCGGCGAGTATTTTGCGATCCAGGTCGATCTTTACTGCTTTGAGTCCTTCCATGAGTCGACTGTAGGTGAGACCCTGTTCGCGGGCGGCGGCATTGATGCGCTGCACCCAAAGCGAGCGGAAAGTGCGTTTGCGCGTCTTGCGATCGCGGTAAGACCAGTAAAGTGCCTTGTAAATGGCGTCTTTGGCATAGCGAAAAAGCTTGTGGCGGGCGCCACGGAAGCCTTTCGCTCGTTGCAGGACACGTTTCCGCCGTTTTCGGCTGGCGGGGCTGTTGGTTGCGCGTGGCATGGATTTTTCCTGAACGGGCTGTTGTTTGGTTTGATCAGCCGTCTCGCCCGTAAGTTAGACTGCGCACCGGGGCGCTGCCAGGCGGCGTGATCGCATCTCCGGCGGGTCACGCAAATGGCATGCACCGCCTTATCCGCGGAACATCCACCGCCGCGACAAGGCCAGCCTGCGCCAGCCGGCGCTTGCGCTTGGCGCTCTTGTTAACCAAGAGGTGGCGGCGCCCTTGCTTGCGGCGCAAGATCTTGCCCGTGCCGGTGATCTTGAACCGTTTGGAAACAGATTTGCGCGTCTTGGAAGCTCCGGATTTCTGAGGCATAGAGGGCGTGGAATCTAGAAGACGTTGTCACCACCGCAACCAGTTTTTCAACCGGCCGAAATTCGGACCACGGGGCGGCCACACCTCCTCAAAGAACCAGAAATGCGAAAAAGTGCGGAAAAGCGAAAATTTTACTTTTATTAACTAACGCGAGATGATAAACCCGAGCTCGGCCGCTGAAATTCGAGGCCGCCTTCCCTTGCCGGACGATCTACAACACCAGGGGCATTTCGATCACCTTCGCACGGTTAATTTGCACCTGCGCATGGTGGTCGATCAGATCAGCGAGGGCGCCATGATTCTCGAGGCGGTTCCGCTTTCGACCCTTGGTCCCCGGGTTGTCTTTTTGAATCGCGGGTTGTGCCGCCTGGTAGGTTGCCGGGCCGAAGACCTCCTCGGTCAGCCGTTGGCTCAGTTTTTTGAAGCCGAACGGCTGGCTGAATTTTTGGCGGTGTTGCCCCGGGTTGCCGAGGCCGGCAAGGCATTTCTCACGCGGGCCTTCTTACTGGCGCGCTCGGGCGGACGAAAGTATTGTCGCTGGACGGTCAGTTGCATTCGCGATTCTGCGGGGCGCCCGCTTAATTTCATTATTACCGTAGCCGAGCAAGCGACGGCAATGAGGGAGGCAACCTGCGCGCCAGTCAGCTCGGGCCCCGCAGTTCCTTTGCAGAGCGATGACGGCGAAGAGTATCGAGTCCACGAGCTGGCACGCCTCGAGAGCCTCGAAGTGATCGCCAGCGGCATCGCGCACGATTTTCGAAATCATCTCACGGCGGTCATGCTCAATATTTCCAACGCCGGGGCGCTCACGGGCGATAGCGAAAGCCAGCGCAGATTTCTAGCGGATGCCACCGTCAGCGCGCAACACGCCAAGGCGCTGGCTGATCAATTGATGGAGTTCGCGCGCGGGGGGACTCCCCTCATGAAGGTCGTCGACATTGCGGCTTTGATAGCCGACTGCGTGCGGCTGGCTCTTTCCGGATCGAGGTGCGTCTGCCACGTCGACGTGGCGAGCGATCTTTGGCCGGCCAAAGTCGATCCCACACGGGTAAAGCAGGTTATCAACAACCTGCTGATCAATGCCTGTCAGGCGATGATGAATGGCGGGACGATTTTGGCAACGGCGGAAAATGTCACCTTGAAGCCGGAAACAGGCGTCGATGCAAAGCCCGGGCCTTATGTGCTGGTTCGAGTGCATGACCGCGGGGAGGGCATCCCGCCGGAGGTGTTGCCCAACATCTTCAAACGCAACTTCACTACCAAAAAGACCGGAAACGGCCTCGGACTGGCATCGAGTTATCACATCATTCGCAGCCATCAAGGAGCCATCATGGTCTCCTCGAAGCCCAACGTGGGAACCGAGTTTCGCGTCTATCTGCCAGCCTGCCCCGCCGAAGTGCCGATCATTGATGAAAAAGCGAAGCCGGTGCTGCGGACCCGGCGCCGTGGCAGCGGGGCTGTCCTCATCGTGGATGATCAGCACGTGGTGCGCGCCGCGGTGAAAGCGAGCTTGCTCGCGCTTGGTTACGAGACTGAGGAAGCTGCGAATGGCGAGCTGGCCCTCGAATGCTACCGCCGGCGTCTTTCCGAAGGCCGTCCTTTTCAAATAGTGCTGATGGATTTGACCCTGCCCGGCGCCTATAGCGGAAACGACGCGCTCCGCGAAATCCGCAGTCTTGATCCCGGGGCCCGCGTCATCGCCTCGAGCGGCGCTTTTGAAGCCGAGGCAGTCGACAGCTATCGGCAGCTTGGATACGTCGGCATTCTGCCAAAGCCTTTCGATGTCGAGCGACTGGCGGCCGCGCTTGAGCAAGCCGAGCGAGTCGCTGTGATGGCGTGAGGCGAAAACGGGGCACGGGCGTCTCGCCCGTGGCATTGAATCACCGGAATTCGTCGCCACGGGCGACGACGCCCGTGCCCCGTTGTCGGGCCTCGCGTCGAGGCCAATACTCTGCGCGCTGAGCGTGATTCAGGGCGTCGAGCCGCGATGCCAATTTCGATTGCGCTCAAGCGGTTCGCTTTGGATCGTGCCCCAGCATGAAGATTTCCCGCTCGCTGTGGTTGCTGGTGCCGTGCATCTTTCCCGGCGCTGTGTCTTCCGCTCCACCCGGCACAAATCAAGACGAGTCGAAAGTTCCGGCTTACACTTTGCCCGATCCTCTGCTGTGCCAGGACGGCTCGAAGGTGACCGACGCCAAAGGATGGAGAGAAAAGCGCAGGCCGGAGCTGCTGCGGTTATTCGAGCAGGAGGTGTATGGGCAGGCGTTGCTTGGACGGCCCAAGGACATGACCTTCCGCGTCGCGTCGGAAAAAACCGGCGCGCGCGGGGGAAAGGCCACACGGCGCGAGATCGCGGTTCTCTTCACCGGCAAGGAAGATGGTCCCCGCATGGACCTGCTCCTCTATCTGCCTCAGAAAACCGGTGCACCTGCGCCGGTGTTTGCCGGCCTGAATTTTCAGGGCAACCATGCGGCGACGACTGAGCCCGATGTAGCACTCGCACGGTGCTGGGTTGCCAACGACAAAAAAACTGGCGTTGCCGACAACAAAGCCAACGACGCTTCGCGCGGCGGCGAAGCTTCACGCTGGCAAATCGATTACGCCCTCGAACACGGTTATGCCGTAGCCACCGCGTGCTACGGCGATATCGATCCCGACTTCGACGACGGCTTCAAAAATGGCATTCACGCCCTGGCGCCGCCAAAAAATCCCGGAGACTGGGGATCGATCGGCGCATGGGCCTGGGGACTGAGCCGGATTCTCGATTACCTCGAAACCGAGCCGCAGATCGATGCGAAAAAAGCCATCGTGATGGGCCACTCTCGGCTCGGCAAGACCGCGCTTTGGGCCGGCGCGCAGGACGAGCGCTTTGCCATGGTCATCTCGAACGATTCCGGCGCCGGCGGTGCCGCGCTCAGCCGCCGCATTTTTGGCGAAACCGTCGAGCATCTCAACACCCGCTTCCCCCACTGGTTCTGCGACAATTACTCAAAATACAATGGCCGTGAAGCGGACTGCCCGGTTGATCAACACGAGTTGATTGCTCTGATCGCGCCGCGTCCAGTGCTCATCAACAGCGCCACCGAAGACGAATGGGCCGATCCCAAGGGCGAGTTCCTCAGCGCCTCGGCGGCGGATCCCGTTTACCGACTGCTCGGCACCGACGGCATCGCCCAAAAAGAATGGCCCGAGCCAGGTCATTTGCTGACCACCCGGATCGGCTACTTTCTTCGCCCCGGCGCGCATGATGTTACGCTTGATGACTGGAAAGCGTATGTCACTTTTGCGGACAAACACGTGAAGGCGGCAAATTAGCTGCCTTCCTTTGGAAGTAGCGCAGGTTTTTCAGTCTGCCGTGTGGCTTTGAGCCGGCACATCGGAATTTCACGTAGCAGACCGCGGTCTACGGCATGACAGACTGAACGTGCCGAAAGTTTGGATTACCGCATGATCTCAAACCTCTTCCGCAGGATGTCTTTCTGGTTGACGTCTCCGAGTTTTTCCTGGGTGTCGTCGATCCATTTTTGTTCGAGGGCGTTTTTGGTGGGGCGGGCCACTTCGAAGAAGACACCGAATTTTCCGGGGTTGGGGAGCTGGGCGAGGCGGAAGGCGGCGATTTCGTCGGTTTTGTCGTGCTGGGTTTCATCGATGACGTCGAAGACGCCGCCTTTGCGCGGGTTGCCATCATCGAAGGCGGCGGGATAAAACATGATGCATTCGCTCAGGCATTCGATCACTGAAAAGCCGTCGTGCCGGATGGCACGCTCGAATATTTGCATCATGTGAGCGACCTGCGCGGCGTGGGTGCGAGCGATGAAGGTGGCTCCGCTCGCGATGAGCTGCTTCATCGGGTTGATCGGCCGATCAATCGCGCCGGTGGGATCGGTTTTTGACTTGCGGCCCAGCGGCGTGGTCGGACTGGTTTGGTTTTTCGTCAGGCCGTAGACGAAGTTGTCCATAATGACGTAGGTCAGCTTGACATTTTTGCGGGCAGCATGGTTCAAGTGATTGCCGCCGATCGAAAAGCCATCGCCGTCGCCGCCAAAGACAAAGACATGCACGTCGGGCCGGCTCAACGAAATGCCCGTCGCCAGCGGCAGCGCTCGGCCATGGATGAAATGAATTCCATGGCTGTTGACAAAGTAAGGGAACCGGCTCGAGCAGCCGATTCCAGCCACGCACACAATTTTCTCGTGCGGATACTGCAGTTTCTCGAGGACCTTGTAAAAGGCTGCCAGCACCGCGAAGTCGCCGCACGCGGGGCACCATGTCGGATGGTCCGCAGTGAGGGCCTTTTTAGTGAGCTTCTGCTCGGCAGCGGGCGCGGTAATGGTGGGAGACATTTGGGTTTTTTAGTAAAGGAAATAGGAAATCACAGGTTTACGAGGTCGCCGACTTTGATCGAGATGTCGGAAAAGGTCTGTGGGCTTATACTATCGCCGACGCCGTAGAATGTTGTCTGTTCGTATCCCAAAAAGTGCGGCTCACGATAAACTTCGACCTGTTTCTGTGGGATGTTGACGATCCACACCTCGTTAAGACCGCCACGGGCGTAGGCGGGCAACTTTTCCTCGCGGTCGTAAATGACGCTCGAATCGGCAACCTCGATGAGCAAAAAAACGTCGCTTGGTCGCGGATGCCCTTTCCGGTAAAAGTCGTCCTTCCGCTTGAGCAACATTAGGTCAGGCTGTGGCTCGGAGAACTTATCCAGACGAAGCGCGCTCTGAACGCGAATCAGCCAGCGATCTCCGCCAGCGCGGAAAAACAGGTCGGCAAGTTGATCGACGACGCTGGCGTGAAATGAACCAATCGGCATCATATCGCGAATCTGGCCATCGAGTAATTCGACACGGGCATCCGGGCGAATGACTCCGGTTTCTGCCATTCGATAATACTCATCGACAGTGAAGCGATGGATGAGGCTGCCGGGCATGGTCCAATGTGCCTTGTAATAGCGCTGGCGTAAACCGCTATTCGGCTTGGGCGGCGAGATGCCGTTCGACGCCGGTCACGATGTCGCGGACGCGGAATGCGAGGCCATCGGTCTTGCACACTGAGCGGATTTTTGGATCGCAGTAGCGGGCACGAAGCAAAGTGGCGAGCTGGCCGAAGCCGTAGACGCCGCTGTCATTCATTTCCACGACGATAACGTGCTTGAAGCGATCGAATAAGGCGTTGAGGCCGAAGGGCATCGGATGGAGATGCCGCAGATTGATGGCACCGGCGCGGTAGCCTTCTGAACGGAGACGATCCGCGGCTTCCTTGGTTGGTCCATACGTGCTGCCCCAACCGACGAGCAATATGTCACCCGACTGATCGCCGTGGATGTGCGGAAGAGGCAGCTCTTTGGCGAGGTCGACCAGCTTGTTGCGACGCTTGGCAGTCATCTGTTGGTGGATTTTTGGATTCCCCGAGGGATGACCCCATTCGTCGTGTTCGAGACCAGTCACGGTGGGGTATTTTCCGCCCGCCATTTTTGTTCCCGGCGGCGCGTGGCGGGTGATTTTGTCCAGCGGATAGGGCTTGAAGTCCTCAGGCCGTGTCGACAGGTCGAGATCGGGTTCAATCCAATGCTTGTCGAGGTCCGGCTCGGCGAAGGCTTCAATCCGACTGCTCAAAGCCTGGTCGCTCAGGATAATGACCGGACAAGAGTATTGGCGCGCCAGCCGCCCGGCTTCCAGCGCAATGTAAAAGCAATCTTCAACATCGCACGGTGCCAGGACGATGCGAGGTGAATCGCCGTGACTGCCGTAGATCGCCTGCAATAGGTCGCTCTGCTCGACGCTGGTGGGCAATCCGGTCGAAGGGCCGCCACGCTGAACGTTGACCACGATCAGCGGGATCTCGGCCATCGACGCGTAGCTCAGCGCTTCCATCTTCAGGGAAAGACCAGGGCCGCTGCTTCCCGTCACCGCGAGGTGGCCGGCAAAAGCCGCGCCAATGGCAATCGAGATTGCGCCCAGTTCATCCTCAGACTGGACGAACATGCCGCGGTATTTGGGCAGCTCCGAGCGAAGTCCTTCCATCACGGGCGACCACGGCGTAATTGGATATCCGGCTCCGAACCGAACGCCCGCGGCGAGCAACCCGCAGATGAGTAGTTGGTTTCCGTCGGTCGAGATGCGGACCTGATCGGCTGACTCACCGGGTTCGAAGTGATACTTTTCGAGGTCGCCGACGGGGTACGCGTAGCCCGCGTCGAAGGCGAGCATGGCGTTGCGAAGGATGCTCTCGTCTTTTCGCCCGAATTGCCGTCCGATGATGCCGACCAATTTTTCGCGGTTGAGATTGTAAGCCGCGCAGATCAAACCGAGGAGAAACATGTTCTTGCCGCGATCTTTCGAGGATCCACCCACGGCTTCGATGGTGGCTTGCGCAAACGGGATGCCAATATGCCTGACATTGCGCTCGTGCTTGAGTTCCTTCACCTCGCCGCTGTCGTAAAGACAGACGCCGCCCTCCCGCACCGCCGAAAGATGCTCATCGTAGCTGTGCTGGTAAAAAGCGACCAGCACATCGGCTTCGTCCCCGTGATGGAGCACTTCACCTGACCCAATATGGACTTGAAAAATCGATGGACCGCCGGAGATCGTCGACGGAATGGTCATGTAGGTCATGACCTCCTGCTGGCTGCGCCCTGCCAGCCGGGCCAGAAAACCGCCAATGGATTGAATGCCGTCCTGGGAATTGCCCGCCAGGCGGATCACGACGTTGCGCAACCGCGGAGTGTCCGCCCCGGTCGGAGATGGCGTGGCAGGCGGCACCGTGAGAGCGGTTTCAATTGGGGTCATGTTTGCGTGCGAATGTTACTCCCAAGCGCCCGCATCGCAAGGAGAACCGGGGGCGTTAGCCCGGATAAATCACAAAGCGATTTGATGTGTGCGGCGGCTGGGATTTTTTTGCGGCGCGAAGTTAGGAAACGCGGGCCTTGGACAGTAAATGAAGGGTTTCGAATAGCCGGCAGCCGTTGTGCACCG
>JBPCQC010000095.1:0-59970 GCA_050998515.1 Verrucomicrobiales bacterium | reverse complement strand
CGTCAAGGGTTGCGGTTGATTTCTCCGGCCTCACAGAGGCCGGCTACAACGCTGTAGCCGGGGTCTGAGACCCCGGTCGGATGGGCAGGATTGGAAACCTGAAGTACCATGAAAAAATCAGCCCTGCGGCTCCCGACTTCAAACCAGCGTGCTGAAACCAAGTGCACCTCCTCGATCTTCGTGAGTGGCGCGAGCTGGCAGCTTGCGATCCCACTCAAGGCAGCCCCTGACGCACCAGTGCTTCCAGCTTGACGATGTCCGCCGCGAATTTGCGAATGCCCTCCGCGGTCTTCTCGGTTGCCATCGCATCCTCGTTCAAGAGGTAGCGAAATGATTTCTCGTCCGTGGGCACTTTCGCAATATCAACCGAACGCGCCTGTTGGGCGTCGAGCTTTCTGGCGAGCGGTTGCTTCGAAATGGCCAGTTTTTCCAACAGATCGGGTGAGATCGTCAGCAGATCGCACCCGGCTAGTTCAACGATCTGGCCGGTATTGCGAAAGCTCGCGCCCATCACTTCGGTGCGGTGGTCAAACTTTTTGAAGTATTCAAAGATGCGTGTGACCGACTCGACACCTGGGTCATCGACACCCGTGTATTCCTGGCCCGTGTTTTTTTTGTACCAATCGTAGATGCGGCCCACGAAGGGCGACACCAGTCTGACGCCGGCTTCTGCGCAAGCGACCGCCTGCACCAGCGAAAAAAGAAGGGTAAGGTTGCAGTTGATCTTCTCCCTTTGCAGGATTTCCGCCGCTCGCACACCTTCCCAAGTCGACGCCACCTTGACCAGAATCCGCTCCCGCGGGGTCCCCGCTTTTTCGTAATCGCCGATAAGTTTCCGCGCCTTGGCCACACTCCCTTCGATGTCGAACGAAAGCCGAGCGTCCACCTCGGTGGAAACCCGCCCCGGCACGATCTTCAAAATCTCGAGGCCGAAGAGAACAAGAATGCGATCAATAATATTTTCCACCAGCAGGTTGCCGGCGAGCGAGGAGGTCCGGTGGTCGGTGATCGCCTGATCGACAAGGTGCCGGTATGCGGGCTTTTGAGAGGCCTGCAGGATGAGCGAGGGATTGGTCGTCGCGTCCTGCGGCTTGAAATGCTTCATGGCCGCAAAATCTCCCGTATCGGCCACCACCACGGTGAACTTCTTCAGTTGATCAAGTTGGCTCAGGCCGCTTGTCGGAGGCGCAACAGTCGCAATGGCAGAACTCATGGTCTCGTTTCTTAAAGTAGACAACCAATATCGGGAAATCATCGCCGAAAGCAACCTTGGTTCTGGCCAACCCACCCAATCTTTGGCCGGAATTGAACCGAGCCTTCAGGTCCCGCCTGCCCAAGCATCAATAAGGCAACTGTCTTTTGTGCGGGTGGCACGCCCGGCGCACAAACGGAAATCCCTGGCATTCCCAGAGTCGAGGCGGCATCCGCCCCGTTCTTTATTCGTCGAGCGCGACCGGGGCGACTCAGTCTTCTTCGTTGTTCAGCGTCTGGCCCGGCGCCTGCTTTACCGGCGTTACCCGACAATCAGCCGTACCGCAGAAATGATCGTCAGCAAGAGCACCACCCGCTCGAAAGGTCTTTGTGGCAGCTTGTTCGTCATCACCCGGCCCAGGAAAAATCCGGCTCCGACGAACGGGGCCAAAACCACGTTCAACAAAAGCGACGAGCCATTGATCAGGCCTTGTTGCGCACTGAGAGGAACCTTGAGGACATTGATGATGAGGAAGAGCCAGGCCATGGTGGCGATGAACTCGCGCTTGGCGAAGCCGAGGATTAAAAAATAAATGACGCTGATAGGGCCGGCGGCGTTGGCAATCATCGTGGCCAGCCCGGATATGATCCCAACGATCCAGCCAAAGAGCCGGGAGTGCGGCAGGTGTTGATCGAAGTGGGGCCAGACCTGGCGAACGAGTTGCAGCGACACCATCGCCAGGACCATCCAGCCGATCACCGAACCAAAAGCGCCCCCTGGAATAAACGGCATCAACCCCCAGCCGGCGACAATCCCAATGAGCATGGGAACAATGAGCCGCCCGATCGCCCGCCAATCGGCGTGTTTGCCTCCAAAAACCGTGACCGCGAGCACATCGGCTGCGATCAACATGGGTAAAACGACGCCGCTCGAAGCCTGGCCCGGGACCAAGTGCGCCATGATGAGGACGTTAAGCATGCCGAGTCCTGCGAGACCAGCTTTTCCCACACCACAAAAGATCGAGGCTACACCCGCCAGCGCCCATTCCGCGTGGGTGAAGTCAGGCAAGATCACACGCGGGGCCGTTTCATTTGCCGAGTTCAACTGACCTCGCGGTGGCAGCACGCACGGCTTCGATAAGCGCAGAGCGCAGGCCGCGCTCTTCGAGCACGGCAATCCCGGCGATCGTGGTTCCCCCTGGACTGGCCACCTGATCCCGCAAGGCTCCTGGATGCTGCCCGGTTCGCAGAACCATCTCCGCGGCGCCGGCCACGGTCTGCGCGGCCAGTTGCAAGGAAACCTCGCGCGCCAGGCCGACCAGCACCCCCGCGTCGGCGAGGGCTTCGATGATCAAGTAAACATAGGCGGGACCGCTTCCGCTCACCCCGGTCACCGCATCGAGAAGTTTTTCGTCCACACGGCTGACGGTGCCCACCGCCCCTAACAGTTTTTCAGTGAGTGCCCCGTCCGCGTTGGTCGCCCGGCTTCCCAGCGCGTAGGCAGCCGCGCCTTTCCCGATCAACGCCGGTGTATTCGGCATCACCCGAGCGACCCGGCACTGCGCGCCCGCGGCTTTTTCAATCGCTCCGATCTTTACCCCCGCGGCGATGGAAATGAGCAGAGGTGACTTTGCCGCGCGGCCAAGTTGTGCCATCACGCCGGGCACATCGGTCGGCTTTACGCAGACAAGCACCGCATCGGTGCCGGCCACGATTTCTTCTGTGTTTTTGGCGATGCGAACGCCTGGCGCGGAACGCCGCAGTTTTGCCACGGCAGCCGGATCGCTGTCACGCACTGTCACGTCACGGGCACGACAGAGTTTTTTCGCAAGAATTCCAAGCAACAAAGCGCTGCCCATTTTTCCACACCCGATCAGGCCAAGTTTCATGGCGTAAAGGTAGCGGACCGGGGCGGGTTTCCGCCAGCCCAAAAAGCTCCGGCAGGCCGGGCCGCAGCCCGCCACCTGCCTGGAACGAAAACGTGCTCGGCACGAATCCCGGGGCGGATTCCGAGATACGGGAGTGCTGAATATACTGGCGCACGGGCCGTCCAATGATCAACTCGCCTCTAGAAGGCGGACCCAAACCAGCCTAAACAAACCTATGAAACGCTTCCTTACAATTCTCGTTTCCTCCCTGATGCTCCTTGGTGTGGCAGCACCGGACGCCGAAGCCGGCCACCGCAAGAAACGTAACAAACATCGTAGCCACCACAGTTGCTATCAGTCGTCCCATCAGCGGAGCCACCATCGCTCGCATCATCGTAGTTATCGGCCCTACCGGGTTGCGCACCACTGCGGCTCCTGCGGCGACAACTATTATGGATCGCATAATTGCGGGTCCTCACGCTACGGGAGTATGCGCCTCGGAAACGGGGGGATATATCTCAATTTCGGCGAACATCCGTATGGCTGGTAAGTAACGCAGCTTCCCCAGCTCTAACCGCCCGAATTTGGATCTCCACGCTCGCTCGCTGTTCTACCCGTTTTGCGGGCGGGCGAGCGTCGGAGGAAGTTCCACCGGAAGCGCCGCTCCTGCAACTTGTGGCTCGATGCGGGCTCCATTATGGGTGGTTGATGCGTGGCTTGCTGTTCCTTCTGCTTTTTCTTTCCGCCGGGACCGAGACGCTCATTCGCGCGGAAACTCCCGATCTGAATCCCGTGCGGCAGTGGATCGGGCGGGCATCCAAAATTACGTCCGTTGAAGCGGTCTTCATTCAAGAACGGGTGCTTAAGACGCTCAATCGTCCGCTGACCAGCCCGGGCCGGATGTGGTTCAAAGCGCCTGGTTCGTTGCGCTGGCAGATCGGTGAACCGGCGAAGCTGATCGTAATCCAGGCAAAAAAGGGCGCGCCGTTGTACGTGTTGGACCCGTCAACCAAAGTGGCGCGGATCTTTGTGGCGGCAGCCACGTCTTCGCGCGCGAGCCAGGTGCTGAGTTTCCTCGAAGCCGGGTTCCCGCGCAGTCTGGACGAATTTCAGCAACGGTTCCGCATTCAAAGTGTCGAGCGCAAAGAATCAGCCATCGTCGTGTCAGGGCAGCTCAATGACCGGCGCTCTGCGGTTGCCGTCATGAAGGTGGTTTTTATTATCGAGCCCGCAAGTTATCAGCTCCGCCAGATTGAGGTGTGGTTCCGCGACGGATCGAAGATCATCAACAAGATGACACAGGTGATCGAAAACGCTGCCGTTCCGACGTCCGTCTTTGATGTTGGTCTTGAAGGATATCGAATCGACCAAGGCGATTAACATCCAGAACTGGGTCGGGTTTCAACCAGGCATTCTCCAAATGAAGTGATGAACTCTGATTTTGTGGTGGCGCTCGAGGCCCTGCCTCATGGACCGGAATTTCGCTTCCTGGACGCGGTGACCTCTCTCAAAGGCGGCGCCTCTGGCTGCGCCGTTTACCGCGTCCGCGGGGACGAACCGTTTTTAGCGGGCCATTTCCCAGGCCGTCCGATGCTGCCTGGTGTCATCTTGATCGAAGCGGTGGCGCAACTCGCGGGTGTCGTCGCTCAAACCGATCCATCCATCCCACCGCTGCGTGATCTGCGTCTGGCCTCTGTGCGTTCGGCAAAAATTTCCGGTACTGTCGGGCCGGGCACGCTGATTGAAATTGAGGCTGAACTCGAAGGCCGACTGGGCGGCGTCGTTCAAGCCAGCGGACGCATCAGCCATGCCGGCCGCGAGCTGCTAAGAGCGCAGGTCACTTTGAGTGGCCTCGACTGATCCCCCGCCTCTCGCGGTCCAAAGCTCGCTCTAATTCGGTGGGACGAGAAACGCTTTGCCGGTAAAAGGACAAATAACCCTGGAACCCGCCTCTTTTCCTGTCACATCAACCAGCTCACCCGGTTCGCCGAAGGGACTTTGCACCAACCCCGGTTTTCCCTCGATCCATTTCGCTACGGGAAGATCAGAAACTGGAGGGCTGGTCGATTGGGGAACCGGCGAGGATGACGGGGATGCGGGGTTCGAAGAATCGGGTTCTTGCACCGTTGAGGGTGGTGGGTCGGAACTCTCGGGAGTGGGCACCGGAGGAGGATTGATTGGGAACGACGTAATGGGCTCCGCTTGCGCAGGCAGGTCAGGCAAACTGCCAGGATGATCGAGCCCCGGGGGGTGCGGCACGCGAAAAATCTGCCGTGTGTAGGGACATCTGACCTCCACACCCGGGTCCATGCCGGTGACATCCACCAGCTGATGTTTCGCCGCAAAAGGACTGAAAACAAAACCCGGTTTCCCTTCCACCCACGTCCCGTAGGGCGGTTCGCGTGGAGTCGGCAAGGGCGAGGAAGCCGCGTCGCGAGATACGACTTCGATGGGATCAGAGGGAATGGTCGTTTTCGCCGCCGCTGATCCGAAAGTCAACGGGAGTAACGACCCGCTCTTTGCCATTGCTGGTCCTTGCGCGAAGGAAGGCACCACAAAAGGTTCCAAGGTATAAGGGCAAAGCACCTGTTCCCCCGCCCTAAAGGCCGCCACGTTAACCAACTTTTTGGGATGCGTGTGAGGGCTGTAAACGAACCCAATTTTGCCAGCGAACGACTCGCCTGAGGGGATGACATTGCCTTCAGCCGGCGCCCGGTGACCTTCCACGTGCGCCGATCCCCAGGAGGTGCCCGACGCTATCTGCACGTCGGACGAATGCGGTTTGTCCCATTTGGGATTGAAGAGCGCTGGCACCAGTCTTTGCCCTTGAATGCGTTGCCAGGCCACCCTCGGCGGCAGACTGCACGATACCAACGCGCTACCGGCAAAACAGAGCGAGACCGCACGAAACAAAGGCAAGCAAAAGTTCATAAAACCAAAAGCGCATCTAAAAGTTGATAATTTTAACAGAAAGGAGAGGATGCTAATGAAGGCGCGCGAGCGAGGCAACTTTTTTGTAGTGCGCATTATGGTAATTTTAACATACGCGAAATAATCCCGAGAAAATTCCCAATAGGGATCGCGAAATCCCTTAGAGAGAGCCGAGAAGATTTCTTGTGGAAAAAGCCCGCAGTCCGCCAATTCTAGCGGCCTCACTTATGAAAATGCTCAACCTGCGGGTCATCTGGGCTCTGGGGGGAGTGTTTTTAACTTTCCTGCGGACGCCAGCGGACGAATTGCCCGGGGATTTTAGCCAGGTTCTGGTTTCCGCCATCCAGCGCGCTGATCCGAAAGCCCTCGAAGAGGCCTTGACCCGCAATCATTCCCTCGAGCGCAATCATCAATCGATTCTCCATCTCGCGATGCGCTTGGGCAATCCCGCAGCGCTGCGCACCTGCCTGGATTACTGCGCCGATTGGCGGTCGATCGGCGAGGAGGGACAGAATGTTTTGACCATGGGCGTAGCTCTCGGACATCTCGATGCTGTCGCTGTGCTCCTGGAAAACGGTGGTGATGCCAACACCGTTTTGGCCTCACCCGCCTCGACCCAGTTTCGTGACCTTATTTCCGTTAAATGGTTGCGCGAACAATTGGCTTATGATCGCGGGCTCACTCCGTTGATGATCGCCGCCGGGAAAGCCGATGAATCCATGGTTCGATTGCTTTTGCGGCATCAGGCCCGTCGAGCGGTTTACACGGGACGGTACAAGATGCCGCCGGTTGCCTTCGCCTGCAGAGCGGAACAACCCCGGATAACCCAACTCATCCTCGGCCGCGATCCCGACGTCAATCCGGACAAGCTCAAAATTGTTATTTCCCTATCTTCGCAACGAATCAAGCTGTACAAAGATGATCAACTCGTAATGTCCTGCCGGTGCTCGACCGGTCGCAAGGGCTTCGACACCCCCACCGGTACGTTTGTGGTCACCAGCAAGCATGCGACTTGGGAATCGAACCTCTACCACGTGCCAATGCCCTATTTTCTTCGCCTCAACGGCTCTGCCATCGGCCTTCACCAGGGAGTCGTTCCCGGTTACCCTGCTTCCCACGGTTGCATCCGCGTTCCCTCGAGATCCGCTCCCGTCATTTACCGGCAGATTCAGGTAGGGGACCCCGTGCACATTTCCCGGTAGGCCGCTCGCGCTCATTTCGCCTGCCTCGCGCCGATTCGGCACCAGTCGGTCGAGCCTAGCCCGACTTTCTCAACTGGGTGGGTTGATTTGCAGACTGGCGATGAATGGCGCCGCAGTCCCGGCACCGGCGGAAACCAAAACGAGGCGCCCATTTTTCTCAGCGATTCAGCGACGTTCATTCGGCGCGCCGCCTCCCCGTTGCTGAACTACACGCTCGTCCCACGCTGGAAGCAATAAACGCAACAGAGGTTTCCGCAAACCCCGTCGGGTTCTCCTGGCGGCGCTCCGCACGCCCAAACTTTGTCGCCCATGCGACAAAGTTTGGGCGCGGAAATTGAAAGCCAGGAATAGACGAAGCTTGCAAACCATCGCTGCGAGTTGCAAGATCGGCGCGAATCCAAAAAGTGAGCGTGAATATTCAGCCCGAGCTTGACTTGGATGCGCCGGCCGGCAGCGGAACGGCAGGGTGGGAGCATTGGCGGGCGGAAAGAGACAGGCAGATGTTCGAGCTGTCCAAACAAATGGGCTTGCCTCTTGGCCGCCAGGTCGAAATCGAGCTGGTCAACGGCCCAGTGCTGCGCGGCCGCCTTCTGCTCGATAGCCCGGAGCTCTTTCTTCCCAGTCGCGGCTACACCCAAGTGCGGCTGCGGATTGGCCGGGCGGTTTTCGAGGCCGCGCACGTGAGTCAGTGCGTGGTCGTCTGAATTCCCTGGAACCGGCCTCACGGTGGGCCGGTTTACTGTGAAGTCGGGATAACGGACCCAAGGATGCATCCTCCCGGCAAATCCGCTTTCCTCGCGGCTCGTGCATGTCATCGTTTCTGCCTCGATGCAATTTCGTGCTGTGCTTTTGGATGGGTTCAATTCTCCTGGCAAATGGCTTTTTGTCCTTGCTGGCGTTTCCAATTTCCCCGGTCCCCTTTCATCCCTCGCCGCCGATCCATTTCAGGAACTCGTCCGCCCGACGGATGCGCTGACGGCCGAGCAGGAAGAGAAATCATTTCATTTGCCGCCAGGGTTTTCCATCCAGCTCTTTGCGTCCGAGCCAATGATCAACAAACCGATCAACATGGGGTTCGATGCGCGCGGGCGGCTCTGGGTCTCTTCAAGCGTCGAGTATCCATTTCCTGCCGCGAAGGATCGCTGGGTGGACGCCGAGGGGTCGCACGTCCGGGATAGTCGCGATGCGATCAAAATTCTCGAAGATACCGATGGCGACGGCCGGGCTGACAAGGTCACGGATTTTGCCGACGGGCTGAACATCCCCATCGGCGTGCTGCCTTACAAAAACGGCTGCATTGCCTGGAGCATACCGAATATCTGGTTTTTCCAGGACACCGATGGCGATGACAAATGCGATAAGCGCACGATTCTTTTCGGGCCATTGGGCTGGGAAAAAGACACTCACGGCAACATCGCGAGCCTGCGCCTGGGCCTCGACGGCTGGGTCTATGCCACTCACGGATTCAGCAATACGTCGCACTTCAAGGTCAGGCCGGAGCATCGAAAATCCGATGCCCGAAATCCAAAGTCCGAAACCCTAACCCTCAATTCCGGCAACGTCTTTCGCTTCAAACCCGATGGCTCGGCCGTCGAACTCTGGTCGCGCGGACAGGTCAATCCCTTCGGCCTTTCCTGGGACTCGTGGGGTAATCTCTACAGCGCCGACTGCCACTCGAACCCGATCACCCAACTCATCCGCGGCGCCTCGTATCCGAGTTTCGGCAAACCGGACGACGGTCTCGGTTTCGGCCCCGTGATGTGTCCCCACGCCCATGGGTCGACCGGTATCTGCGGGCCGATCTACCTCGACGGCGGCGTTTGGGGGCCCGAATGGGACGACCACATGCTCGTGTGCAACCCGGTCACCAGCCGGATCAATCATGACAAGATCACCTTCACCGGCAGCACTCCACACGCCAACGAACTTCCCGATTTCCTGACCACGGATGATCCGTGGTTTCGTCCGGTCGATCTCCAACTAGGGACCGACGGCGCGCTTTACGCCGCCGATTTTTACAACAAAATCATCGGCCACTACGAGGTCGATTTGAAACACCCGGGACGCGATCGCGAGCGGGGAAGAATTTGGAGAATAGCCAAGGAGGGCATAGCACGATTGACCAGGCACCTTGATGCGCATCAGGAGATCAGCCGGAATACGGGCCTCGAGGCCGAGTTGGTAAAGCTGCAGGACCCCAACATTCTAAAGGCGGCTCTTGATGTTGTCTTTTTGGATAAAGCGCCGGGGAGTGCGCGTCGTCGTGTGGCCGAGAGTATCGGCCTGATGGAACTACCAGCTGCTGTCTGGCCAACTATCTCGCGGTTTAATTCAACCAACCGTGATGACCTCTCTTTGCGACACACGTTGAAGATCGTCCTGCGTTCCCAGTTGAGTCACTCGGAAGGTTTTCGAGCATTGACTGAACGTGAATTGACGGATGTACAGTTGCCTCTTGTTGTGGAAGTGATTCGCACGATTAACACCGCTGAAGCCAGTACATGGCTCCTGCGACATTTGCGCAAAAACCCCGGCGAAACTCAGCAACTGGCGAAGTCGCTATCCAGCCTGGCGCGAAATCTTCCTTCGACCGAGGAGCCGCAACTCGTCGCCTTCGCGCGGGAAAAGTTCGGCGCTGACCTCGACACACAGCTCGATTTGCTGACCGCGATTCGCCAAGGGCTGGCGCAGCGTGGAACGGCGCCGTCTGAGCCAGCCAAAGAATGGGCAGTATCGGTGGCGGAAAAATTGCTTGTGGCCGCCGAAGGTGAACTGCCGTGGACGGTAGCGGGAGAGAGAGGGACGGGAGCTCAGCCAAGTCCCTGGGGCGCCGAACCCCGTCCGTGCGCCGATGGCAAGGAAGCCGATTTTCTTTCCTCGCTGCCGCCGCCTCGAGGGGCGGGGATCGAAAAGCTGACCGGTTCATTGCTCAGCAAGCCATTTGTCTGCCCGCCCAAGCTGGTTTTCTGGCTTGCTGGGCATCGCGGATTTCCGAACAACCCGCCGCACGAGAAAAACTTTGTGGCGCTGGTGGACGCGGCGAGCGGCGTTGACTTGACGCATGCCTACCCACCGCGCAACGACACGGCGCAGCGGATCGAGTGGGATTTGAGTGCGCATGTGGAAAAGCTTGTGCAGTTGAAACTGACCGATGGCGACAACGGGAATGCGTACGCCTGGCTGGCAGCGGGCCGCTTCGACCCGGCGGTTGTTTCGTTGCGGCTGACCAATGCTGATTCTTATCTTCGCTCAGTCGCGGAAATTGCGCGCGAACTGAAATTGATTGATCTGGCGCCGCGGCTCGCAGCCGTGTTATCGAGGGTGGACCTGAGTGATGCGACCCGCAGCGCCGTCGCGCAGACTCTGACGGCCTTTCCAGGCATGGAGAAAGTGTTAGGTAACCTTTTCAAAACCGCGCCGAGCCGGCTGCAGTCTACGCTGGCCATTACTCTGGCGGGCTCCAAAGAAGGCGCCCAGGTTCTGTGCGCGACGGCTCCGGCGCGGCTGCTCATGCTTCCGGCAGTGGCGCAAAAATTGCAGGCGCTCAGTGACGCCGCGCTTGACGAGCAGGTGAAGGCGCGCACTAAAGATTTGCCGCCCCCTAGCGCGGAAGCGGAAGCGCTCATCGCCTCTCGCGTCGAGGGATACGCCGCGGCAAAAACCCGAGGAGTGGTCGATGCATCGAAGGGCGCACATGTTTACGCGCTTCACTGTGCGATCTGTCACCAAATCGGCGGCCAGGGCCAGGTGGTCGGCCCGCAACTGGACGGCATCGGCAATCGGGGCGTCGAACGTCTCTGCGAAGACATTCTCGATCCCAATCGCGCCCTCGATCCGATGTTTCACTTACGGATCCTGAAAATGAAAGACGGAAGCGTTGTGTCCGGCCTTCAACGTCGCGAAGAAGGTGCGGTGCTCGTCCTCGCTGACGCCACCGGACGTGAAACAATGGTTCCCAAAGATCAGGTCGCGCAGAACACGGAAAGCGCGCTGAGTCTGATGGCACCGACCTTTGGGATCTCGATCCCCGAGCGGGATTTTTACGATTTGCTGGCCTGGCTGCTCGATCATAGCCAGAAGTAAATGAAAGGGGCACGGGCGTCCCGATTTCCAGCCATGAATCGCGTACTGGGGAATGCCGCCGGTCCCGTGCGGCATCAACCAAGGCCGGCGAAGCCGCTGCCTTTTCTTAACACCCCGGTTCGGAGTCAGGACATCGCGCGTGCCAGGCGCCTCAAGGCCTCATCAACATCCGGATAATGAGAGATGAAGGTGCCAAGCTGCACGGTTTCGAAGGAGGCCAGCGCGCGCCCCTGCAAGCCAGTCAAGGCGAATTTCGCATCATTCTTCGAGGCCCATTGATAGTATTCGATGAGCAGCGCCCATACCGGCGTATTCACGAAAGTAACTTTCGAAAAATCAACGAGCAGCATTCGCGTGGCAGCGGCACGGCGCGCATGCAGGGCACGACGCAATTCAGGAACCGCGGCCAGGTCTGCCTCGCCTTCAAGTTCAATAAGCCATGCTGTTCCAAGATCTTGTTCCGTGAGTGTCATGACCGCGCTGGTTGGAGAATGAGACGCGACCCACGCGCCGCGCAAGGCCGAATAGGCGATGATGTCCCCAGCCTACCTTACGTGGTTGACTGAATGTAAAGTGACGCGGGCGTCTCGCCTGAGACCAATGCCACGCGACGGTGGCCGGCCAGGATGGCCGGGGTACGCACAGGCAAGTTGCCTGCGTCACAAGCCTCCGACTACCGGACACGTTGGGCTATGTCCTTGTAAATGCGCAATGCCTCCCGGTATTCCTCCAACCCCGCCGGAGGCAGCAAATCGGCGTTGCGTGCCAACTCGTCCTCCACTCGCTTGATCAGAAACTCGACTTCAACTTTCCGAGGACGAAGCGGCTTGCCAGAGATGTCGATGAAAAATGGTGCGCTATGGGCGAAGCGGATTCGCTTGTCCGGACGATCCTCGAAACACCGCAGCGCAATCCAGGAGGATTCGTCGAGCATTAATCTTTCGTCGATTTCGCTCTCGAAACCCTGGCCGGGGAGCTGGCGGTTTCGAGCGGTGAGGGTGCGTCGAACTTCGCCATTGATCACGATTTCGATTGTTTGAAGAGGCACCGCGCTTCTCGCTGTTCCTGACACGTGATACGTCGTGGGCATGGTGTCCTCGGATTTGAATGCATAGCAGCTCATTCAACGGGCGATGGACATGGGTATCCCCGGAATACCAGCCTCTTTCCTCCATGTTGATCCAACGCCGGAGCGGGATCGTGAGCTGGATATCCTTGCCGGCAACCTGCACCGAATGGGTCGCAGGGAGAAACTCCTTTCCTCGCTCGACGACGACCGTATATGACCCCTGAGGCAAGCGAGCGCGGAACGGATGCGCGGAGAGCGTCGTATGCATCTCGACGCAGGCAGGATTCCACTCTTTTTGCTTGCGGTATTCCACAGCCGACCCGCCGGGCGCGGCCCAAGCTGGCGGTCGAAAGGCCGTCGCTACGGTCGGTGCGCGCGCAAATACTGGCAGAGCAGGCTGAGGTTGCGGCAGAAAGTCTCGCTCTGTATGACGCCGGCCGGCGAGGCCTTCTTGTGTCCTTTCAACGATCGCGCGTCGATCCAAGCGCCGCGCTTGTCCATGCTGGAAATGATCGTCCGCACCTGCGCGGCGAGTTTCTTCGGTGGTGGTGCGGGCGATTTCGCCTTTGGCCCTTCGCGCCGCAACCGCTGATATTCCGCTTCGAGATCATCCAGGTGCGATTCGGTTATGAACGCGTAATGGGTCGGCAATTCGTCCGCTGAATAAACAAGGTCGTAACTCTTTCCGGTGATTTTGAAAAACAACGGACGATTCGTTTGCAGTTCGTAAAACCGCGCCAATCTGCCGTCTGGCAGCCGCGACTTCTTGAGATAGTCCAAGGCAGAGGGGATCGGGACGAGAAACTTTTCGTCGCCCGTTTTTTCATACAGCAGCAGCAGTGACCCAATGGCCCATTCCGATTCGCGCCCCGCTATGGCAGGGGGCTCGAACTTGCGGTCCCAGACCGGTTTCATCCGCGCATCGTATTGCTGGGCCCACGCCGGCTGCGGCGGGGGCATTTGCGCCTGCCCCAAAAAGTCGCCGGTCTTTCGCGCCGCAGCCAAACACTTCTGGTCGCCCGTCAACTCGGCAGCGAGCAACAATGTAGCCAGCGTGTGCCCCGCAATGTTGTCATTGAGATAGTGAACACCGCGCCAGTCGTTCGGCCACTCCCGCGGCCACGATTCGGGATATGAGGCGTGGACGCTCGGAAAATCGTGCTCGCTCATCGGCTCGGGATAACGATCCCAATTATGGCGCCAGCCGCCGTTGGGGGCCTGCGCCGCCATCACTGCCTCGAGGCCGAAATTCATCGCGTCGGTGATGCGCGCGTCTTTGCCGTCAGGCACCTCGTTCACCCGCAGCAGCAAGCGAAGGGCGGACGGAGTGACGTCGTCATCAAGCATCGTCATGTTATGGGTGTCGCGCCCGGTGACTGGGGGGCGATACTCAAAATTGTTGCGATAGGCGAAGCGGCGACGTCTGGCGGGATCGAATTCAACCGAATAGTACCAGCCGCCCGATTGGAGTTGCCCGGCCACCAGAGCGATGGCCGCCTCTTTCGCAGCGTCAAGGTAAAAAGCATCCCCCGTCGCGGCAAAGGCGTCGAGGAAAGCAGCGCCGACCGCCGGAGTCCCTGGCGGCTGCACCCAGATCATCGATTCCGTCGTCTCATCCTCACCCTCGCTCAGTTTGAAATCGCGGCTGTAACGCCAGACATAGCCACCATGGCGCCCGCACTTTTCGCGAAAAAACGCCCCGGCCTTTTTCAATGCGGCGAGAACCGCGTTTCGAGGGGGCATCTCGACTGCGGACTCCTTCGCTGCGACCGGGCCCATCAAAACAGGACTCGCCGCCAGAATGACTAGCATTCTTCGGACCTTAAATGCGACCTCTCTCACCCGATCTCCGTAGCACAAGGTGTGGGCAGACGCACAATGGAAAAGCGGCCCTATCTTGACAGGAAATAATTCAGCCGTACAGACCACAGGACTGTGAGCTACCAGGCTCGTACCTCAGTCCTGTGGCAGGCCGTGTCGCGGGTTGCAGCGCTTGCAGCCTGCTGCATTGGGGCGAAGTCAATGGTTGTGGCAGGTTGCCAGCACTCCTGGGCTGCGCACAGTCGAGTGACATGACCGAGCACGCCGTCGCTCTGCGCACCAACCGTCTGGCGTCAGCGCTCGGCGGCGCATTCTTTGGGCTGTTTCTAGCCGTCATCGGCGCGGTCTTTTGCTGGTATCTTTGGAGCGTTTTTCAAAAAGCCCGGGCCATGGATGCGTGGGTTTCTGTGCCCTGCACGATTCTTGAATCGCGCGTCGAACAAACCCCGCCCGTGCCCAATTCGGCAGCCAGTTATCGTGCGATCGTCCAATATCGTTACGAGTTTGGAGGAGCACGCTATTCCTCGGAGAAGATCAAACGTGTTTCGCCGGCATCGTCGTCCTGGGAAAAAATGGAAAGGCTTCGGGCGCGGTTTGCGGCAGGAACGAACGTGACATGTTACGTCAACCCGGCAAACCCGGCACAGGCTGTGCTGATTAAAGATTCAAAGGCCGCCGCCTACACGCTCTGGTTTCCAGCGATTTTTGTCGTCGGCGGGTTGGGACTGGTGTTGAGCGCGATTCTCCGTCAGTTTCGGCCATGAGAATGCAGCTTTTCGGCTTGATATTAATGGGCGGCTTGAGTGCCCCTAACGGCAGGATTGTCGCTGCCGCACCGGAAGAGACTCTTTACGACGTGGTGATCTACGGCGGCACGTCGAGTGGGGTCGTAGCGGCGGTCCAAACTTCGCGCATGGGCCGCACTGTGATGCTGATCGAGCCAGGCAGGCACCTCGGCGGCCTCACCAGCTCCGGTTTGAGCATGACCGATACCGGAAACAAGGAGGTCATCGGCGGAATCGCGCGCGAGTTTTATCAACGGGTCAAAAAGCATTACCAGCAGGACTCGGCCTGGCGTTGGGAAAAGCGCGAAAATTACACGCCCTTCAACGAAAGTACAGACGCGCTCTGGCGATTCGAGCCCCACGTCGCCGAGAAGATTTTCGAAGAACTGATCGCCGAGGCAAAAGTGCCGGTGGTGCGAAACGAACGGCTCGACCTGAAAACCGGCCCTCTCAACATTGAACGCGGAGTCGAAAAGGACGGCGAAACGATCAAGGCGATCCGGATGGAAAGCGGGCGCATTTTTCGCGGAAAGCGGTTCATCGATGCCACATATGAAGGCGACTTGATGGCGAAATCCGGCGTGAGTTATCATGTCGGCCGCGAGGCGAACAGCGTTTACGGCGAGACGCTCAACGGCGTGCAAACTAAACGCGCGACCAAGCATCAATTCACCGCCGACGTGGACCCCTACGTCGTGCCAGGCGATCCGAAGAGCGGGCTGCTCTTCGGTGTGCATTCAGAATCTCCCGGCGTCGAAGGCGGGGGTGACAGGCGCGTCCAGGCCTATAATTTCCGTCTTGCACTGACCGATGTTTCGGAAAATCGCCTGTCCTTTCCAAAACCCGAGGGTTATGACCCGCAACGATACGAATTGCTCCGGCGGTATATCGACAAGGGTTTCGACGGGATGCTTCAGCTTGTCCACTTGATGCCGAATCGAAAAACCGACACCAACAACGATGGAGCCTTTTCGAGCGATTTCATCGGGGCGAGTTACTCTTACCCCAACGGCGACTACGCCACGCGTGAGCGCCTGATCAAGGAGCATCAAAACTACCAACAGGGCTGGCTGTATTTCCTGACTAATGATCCGCGCGTGCCCGAAGCGATCCGCCAAAAATACAGCCTTTGGGGTCTGGCCAAGGACGAGTTCACCGACAACGGCTGCTGGCCGCCTCAAATTTACGTGCGGGAAGCGCGCCGCATGATTGGCTTGTGGGTTCACACCGAACACGATTGCCGCCGGACGCGCGAGACGCCCGCGCCGGTGGGCATGGGCAGCTACAACATGGATTCCCACAGCGTTCAGCGCTACGTCGATGACCGCGGCTTCGCGCGCAACGAAGGCGACATCCAGGTCTCTCCCGGCGGTCCCTATCCGATCAGCTACCTGTCAATCTGTCCGCGGGTGAACCAATGCAAAAACCTGCTCGTGCCGGTCTGTTGCTCGTCGTCGCACATTGCTTACGGCAGCATCCGCATGGAGCCAGTGTTCATGATTTTAGGACAATCGGCTGCGACAGCAGCGTGTTTGTCGCTCGAAGATGATCGCGCCGTCCAGCACGTGCCTTACGAAAAACTTCGCGAGCGGCTTTTGAAAGACGGCCAGGTTCTCGAGGCTTCGCGAAAACAAGCGGCTGCCAGTGAAGCGCAGCGCAGCCGCGATCCACGCCAACTCGCGGGAATGGTTGTCGACGACGATGCGGCGAGCTTTACCGGCGATTGGACCGAGAGCCGCTCAGTCGGCGGTTACGTCGGTCCCGGTTATCGGCATAACAACAGCGGCGCCGGCACCGCGCGATTCGAATTTCGGGCCCCGGCGGACGGCGCCTTCGCGGTCAATCTTGGGTGGACGCCACATGGAAACCGCTCCAAAACCGTTAAAGTCGTGATCGCGGCTCCAAATATCGAGCCAGATTTCGAGACGGTTCTGAATCAGACTGAACCTCCTGGCTCAGATGGCTTCCGCAAGCTCACCGACGTGACATTGAGAAAAGACGCCTTATTGCGGGTGGAATTGCACGCGGATAAAAGCGGCTTCGTCATTGCGGACGCAGCGCAATTGCTCTCGATCAAGTAACCGGCGTTGGCGCAGGCAATGGCACCGTTGTGGCCGCGCGCTTTTCAAAACGGACGCTTTCCCTCCACCCCAGTTCCCAGGCCAGACGATGGGCCACCGGGAAGTCGCGTCCCACGTCCTCCGGTTTGTGGGCGTCGGAGCTGATGACGATCGGCACGCCCGCCTCGCGCTGCAGGCGCAGGAATTCCGCGCCGGGATACTGCTCGCCCACACTGTTGCGCAGCCCGGCGGTGTTTATCTCAAAAACGGCACCAGTGTCCACCGCCGCTTGAATCACCGGGTCGTAAAAACGCCGCAGGTCGCCGCCGGGTCGGTGCCCGAATTTTTTCACCAAATCGGGGTGCGCGTGGAAATCGAACAGCCGGGAACGGATGGCGCGTTCGCAGGCGGCGAAATACATTCTCCAAACTTCGTCAATCGGTTGCTGCTCCCAACGACCCGACCCCAGCCATTTTGGGTTGTCGACATCCCAGTCCGGCGTGATGTAATGGACCCCGCCGATGAAGTAGTCCCACTCGGCCATGCCGGCCAGTTTTGCGATCCAAGGCTCGTGGCCATCGAGGTAATCGACTTCGAGCCCGAGTCGGATAGTGAGCTCCGGATGGGCTGTGCGCGCGTCGGCAACGATCTCGAAGTAACGCGGCAATTCCTCGTGAAGCATGCGCCAGTCATCGAAGGTCTGCGCCATGGGGCTGTGGTCGGAAAACCCGATCTCCGGAAGCCCCAGTGCCACTGCCTGACCAGCGAACGCTGAAGGGAGCCCCTCGGCGTGGCGGCACAGCGGCGTGTGCAAGTGATAATCGGCAATCACACCCAACAAGAAGCCCCTGCCGGGAAGAACGCCAAAATTTTCTTGGCCGAGCCGATTTTCGCTTGCCTCAGCCCAAGGAAATGGCCAAGGTTCAGCTTAGTATGAAAAAATTGATCGCTCTCGTCTCCCTGGTGGCGTTTCAGGCGACCCCGGTAATGGCTCACGTTGGCGGC
This sequence comes from Verrucomicrobiales bacterium, assembly GCA_050998515.1. Classification (GTDB taxonomy): domain Bacteria; phylum Verrucomicrobiota; class Verrucomicrobiia; order Verrucomicrobiales; family V1-33; genus JBPCQC01. The sequence goes on along the minus strand of JBPCQC010000095.1, from coordinate 41,955 downwards.
CCGTGGTCCTCGAACACCCCGGACAATAATCTTTCGGGCATCTTTGGCGGCATGATCACCATGAGGAATGGCTCGGGCATGTTTCGGTTCAGTCAGGGCGAAACCGCCCAGCTTTCAACCTTCAGTTCCTCGATGATCTTTTACCAGGGCACCACCTATATGGGCAGTTGCCAGGCGAATATCGATTGGCCAACCAAAAAGATATTCGGCATTACCAATGGCTCGGCCTTCAACCGTTCGCCGTTCACCAACCGCGGCGATACGCCCCCGCTCAACGACAACAATCCGAATTTTATCGCGGGCGCAAATCAGCCCCGGACCTTCGGCATTCCGTTGACTTCTAGTATTGCGGGAGACAGATCGGTGACCTTAAGCACGTTCCAATTCACCAACGTTGGGGTTTCCGGACCGGTCGGAATCGCAAACACCCATTGGCAGGGGAAAATCACCAAGTCGTCCCCCACCGTGCGCTTTGAAGCAAAAGGGCTGGCCTCCTTCACGGGAGCCAATCCGATCATCTTCCGCATCACCGCCATCGAGGGGCCCTCCCCTCCCGGAGCGGATGGCCTGCCCATCAACTCAAACGAAGCGATTATTCCCGGTCCCCTCGAAGAGTTGAGCATCGATTTTGGCGGGAACGACCCGATTGTGGCGCCGCGCAACCGGCAAAAAATTCGTGTCTTTGGTTCGCGCATCACCTACAACGCCAATCCCTCAGCCGGAGGAACCAATGGCGGGATAGGCGGCACAGGTGGCGGCGCCTTCGCCTTCTAAACTGGTCTCCAAAAATGTAAGGCGGGGAGCCTACGCGCCCCCGCGTGTTCCGGCCGGTGCCCTCGCCGGCCGGCTCTTTTTTCGGTTCATGCCTTGCACAGCCAGCGTGACCAACGACACTGGAAGGCGATTCTTGCTGAATGAAGGTTCTTTTCGTGAAGGCCACGGGATATGCTGGGGCAACGCGGCCGTCACGGTCCCACCTTGGTGTGTCCTCCACAGAAGGACCGGCCTCAGGCAGTGGGATTTCGTCTGGCGGCAAGATCCTCTCCCTCCCTCGTGGCTGGACTTTGGTCGAACTGCTGGTGACGGCTGGGATCATTGCCGTGCTTTTGTCGCTCGTCGTCAGCACCGGCTGGAAAAAAATGCTCCATCGAGCCGAGCGCGCTGGTTGCGAGTCAAATCTCAAATCCTTACACGGAGCGCTGACGATGTACATGGCCGATTACGGTCATTGGCCGCAGGTTCCCGAGGAGTATTTTGAAGGGATCGGCGATGAGGACCAATACATGGGCTGGTGGTTCCAGGAGCTCAAACCCTTCCAGATCACCGAAGCGCAATGGATGTGCCCAACCGACCGCCGCGAACGTAATTCCAGTCAGAAGCGCGAAGACCGCGGGAAACACGAAAGCTCTTATGGAATTACCCCCTTTGGTCCCGGCGCGAATGAGCCGCGCCAATTCAATACCCCATGGGTGGTCGAACGCGCTGATTTTCACGGCAAAGGACCCCTTATGATCATGCCGGAGGGCACCGTTCAGGCATCCCCCTTTGTAGACTTCTGACCGATCTGGTTGTTCATTATGCGCCTCGCTATCCGAATTCCGCCATCCCCATACCAAGTGTCTTTTAGCAATCATGATGTCCATTACGCGCTCGAAATGACGCGGGTTCTGCACGAGCCGGATCGGAGGATCGATAGTTTTGGTGCCACCCAGTTCGAGTTTTTTCTCGTCAGTGAGTTGATGGATACCATTGATCAGGTCCGCATTCGGACCGGCAAAATCCAGGCCGAGCGCCCGCGCATAGTTCGCCCTGAACCCTACGGCGATTTCACCTATGAGGGGTTTGGCGAACAGGCGCGCGCCTTTCACGACTGGCTCAAGGAACATGTGGGCGACGTCGCAGTGTTGCAATACGGCTTCAGCTTTCGCAAATCCGACGTCCAGGAAAGTCTGGTCCACGATCAGATCGCCGCAGTTCAGGACCGCCTCGTCCGCCAGGCCGTCTCCTCCGGCAATCCCCTTAGCGCGGTGATCAGCGGCGTCGATGACACGTGGGAAATTTGCCTGCTCAAATTTACCATGGAAATGATCCAAAAATCTTCAGGCATAAATATCTTCGATTTCAAACGCCGCGGCCTTCTCTGACTCCGGCGCAGTGGCGTCGATACTCGAGCGATGCGCTTCAAGCTTTTGGTGTTTTTGCTGGCTGCCGCTTTTTTGGCGGGGACTTTTCTGACGGCCTTCTGGTATTATCAGAATGTCGACCAGCCACAAAAGCTCGCCGAAGCCCAGCTTAAGCAAAAGGACCGTCAGGCCGCGCTCGGCGCCGCTCCAGACCCCGGACAGAATGTCTTCGTCAAGGCTGTCGAGGCGCTGCGCCAGAATCAACCGCAGGAAGCGCGCGAGCATTTGCTGCGGTTGACGAAAATCTACCAGGATTCCCCCCGCTGCCGCGATGCGCGCCGCATCCTCGGGGAAATGAACATGGACAGGCTTTTTTCCCGCACTCCGATGCCTGGAAAACACGATTATGCCGTGAAGCCCGGCGACTCTCTGCTGCGCATCGAAAAGGGAAGCCTGACCACCATTCCGTTTCTCAACCGCCTCAATAACCTTTCCGGCACAGTGCTCCAACCCGGCGATCGTCTGGTCTACCAGCCTCTTGAATTCGAGATTGAAGTGAGCCTCCCCCAAAAAACTCTGACCGTGCGGCAGAAGGCGCCCAGTGGGAAAACCTTCGAGTTTTTCAAGGATTACCCCGTCACGAGCGTCAACTTGCCACCCGGTATTCCAAAGACCCTGCAGACTCAGATCCAGGAAAAGGCGGCTTTCATCGGGGAAAAAAAGATCCCCTCCACCGATCTCCATTACCAATCTGCCCGCAAGTGGCTGCAGTGCAGCACTCGTGCCGGCCGGCTGGGGCTGCTCTTCCGGCCGCAGTCGGAGCGCAAATCCTCCCCAGCCACTTCGGCCGCCGGCAGTGACGATCTTACTTACGGCATTTTTCTCGAAGAGGGCGACATCGAAGAATTGAATACCATAATTCGGCCAGGAACGCCGGTCGCTGTTCATCAGTAGGGCGTCCCTTTTGAATTGAGATTTGTGTGTGCGCCGAAATGTTGCTGTCGGGATAATTTCGGGTTGCCGCTAGATTATGATCGCTTGCTTTCGAAAAGATTCTGCGGAACTTCGGCCAGGCCGGCCGCGACCAGTCTTACACACCCTTTTGGGTTGAAGCGGCCGGTCTTTCCTGTCAATCTCAGGCTGTGAAGATCCAGCCGCTCGAGTTCGAAAAGCCTCTGGTCGAGCTGCAGAATCAACTCGATGAATTGCGCCGCAGCTCGGCGGACCAGCCGATTGATATTTCGGGCGAGGTGCAAAAGATCAATGGCAGGATTGCCATCCTCAAAGAGAGCATTTACCGCAAGCTGACTGGATGGCAGCGTGTCCAGATTGCGCGCCACACGGCAAGGCCATTCATGCTTGACTACGTAGAGCACTGTTGCGGGGAGTTTTTGGAACTCCACGGGGATCGCCATGTCGGCGACGACAACGCCATGCCCGCAGGGTTCGCCATTTTTGCCGGTGTGCGCTGCGTTTTGGTCGGGCACCAAAAGGGCCGCGACACCAAGGAGAATCTGAAGCGCAACTTTGGCAGCGCACATCCGGAAGGTTATCGCAAAGCGCTGAGGCTCATGCGCCTCGCGGAAAAATTCCGGCTGCCTGTCATTACCTTGATCGACACGCCAGGGGCGTTCCCGGGGATCGAAGCCGAGGAGCGCAACATCGCCGAGGCCATCGCTTTTAACTTGCGGGAGATGATGCGGCTCCGGACGCCGATCATTGCCATAGTGCTTGGAGAGGGCGGCTCCGGGGGAGCGTTAGGCATCGGAGTGGCGGATCGCGTTCTAATGCTGGAAAATGCCTATTATTCAGTTATCAGCCCGGAAGGCTGCGCAGCAATTCTATGGAAACATCGCCAGCACGCGCCTGAGGCTGCAGAAGCCATGAAGCTGACGGCCCAGGACCTGCTCCATCTCGGGGTTATTGACGAGGTCATCTCCGAGCCGCTCGGAGGCGCTCACTATGATCACGCGGCCACCGCCGCCAATTTCCGCGAAACCGTGCTCCGTCATCTTCGTGAAGTGCAGACCTTCGACGAAGAAGATTTGCTCGAGCAAAGATACGAAAAGTTCCGGCGCTTCGGCGCCATGAAGGAGCCTGCGGCCGAAAATCCCACCGAAAAGGCGCCTTGAGGCGCGTCTGTGCGGCAAGCTGACCAGCTCCGCACCTCTTTCGCCCAAAGTTACGGACGCGCGGAAGCGCATCTCTGCCAAAATAAACGGTCGCGGCAGAATTTGGATCGTTCGCGCTCAATTCACTCGACCGAAAGTGCCCGGTCGCTGCAGATGGCGCCCCGCCCATCAACTGGCGGTAGGGATGCGCTTCGCGGGTCCGTTGCTTCTTGCCTCCCTTACCAAAACGCGGTCCACTCGTGAACTTCGAAATGGCCAAAGCTCCGGACTGATGACCAAGCCAGCCCGAACAGGATTTTGCCTAACGTATTCCCATTTTTCCTCATGTTCTGCAAGCGAACGAAGGCGATGATGGAAGGCACCCCGCTGCCAGATCCCGCCACCAAGCTCCAGCTTTTTCGTCGCTCGCGCCTTCCAGAATTTGATCCACGCTTCGATATTGGTGAGCTGATCAACTGACTGGCGGGGCACGCAGAACAAGTGGAGATGATCGGGCATGAGCAAATAATCCCCTACCAGCCAGGCGTTGGCTTCATCACGCCAGAGAGTAGAGAGAACATTCATAATGCGGTCGTCGGCCAGGAATCGCCGGCGGTCTTTTGCAGAGACGGCTCCGCACCTCCGCCGGCCCCCAAAGCTACGGACGCGCAGAAGCGCATCACCTGCCAATACCCATGCCATCTACCCATTATGAACGGACATGACAAAATTTGGATCGTTTGCGCTCAATTCTTTTGCCCGAAAACGCGCGATCGTTGCAGATGGCGCCCAACCATCAACTGGGGGTAGGGATGTGCTTTGCGCGTCCGTTGCTTTTCGCTGGCCGGAAAGTGGGCCGCCATCGGCGGGACCTATTCCACCGAAGGCTCGGCTTCGTCTCAGCGTTCGTATCCCAACCAGGGTCCGAGCCATTTTTCCATTTCCCCTGCGCTCATGTTCTTGCGTCTCGCGTAGTCTTCAACTTGATCCCGCTGAAGATCGCTGATCGAGAAATAATGGCTTTGGGGATGGCTGAAGTAGAGGCCGCTGACTGAGGATCCGGGGTGCATGGCGCGGCTTTCCGTGAGAGTCACACCGGTGGCCGCGCTGGCGTCGAGGAGATCGAAGAGGATGTCCTTTTCGGTGTGGTCCGGCTGGGCAGGATAACCCGGCGCTGGACGAATGCCGCGATAGTGCTCTTTGATAAGCTGTTCGCTCGTAAATTCATTTGGCCTTTCGTACCCCCAGGCCACCCGGGCTCGATGATGCAGCAATTCAGCGAATGCCTCGGCAAACCGGTCCGCCAAGGCTTTGGCCATGAGAGAAAGATAAGGATCATTCTCACGCTGTGAAAGTTCGAGGGAAAATTCATCGGCACCATGGATTCCGACCACAAAAGCGCCGATGTAGTCGCGCCAGGTGGCGGAGGCCTCCGACCTCAGAATCCCAGAAAGGGGCGCGGGCGCCTCGCCCGTGACGACGAATGCGCCAGGCGGTTCAACGCCGCCACCGGGGCGCCCGTGCGCCTTGGCCGGGTGCCTTGCTTCGCCACGAGGCGCGACATAATCCGCAAGGGCTTCATTCGGTTTGCCCGGTTCTTTCGCAATCTGTTGTCGCAATGTGTGAAGAACGCAACGCACCTCACTGCGCGTCTCATCGGCATAAACGTAGATGTCATCGCCCACGCTGTTGGCGGGAAAAAATCCATGGATGCCGCGGGCGGTGAAGCGTTTCTCGGCAATGATGCGCTCGAGCAGTTCCAGGGCGTCCGCGTGCAGCTTTGTGGCCTGCTCCACCACCGCGGGATTGGATGATTTGAAGCGGGTTTCGTTGAACAGCCATACCCCGCGCAGCTCCCACGAGTGGAAAAACGGGGTCCAGTCGAAATAAGTCACCAACTCCCGCAGAGACTGATTTTTAATAATGCGAGTCCCGAAAAATTCTGGGACGCCAATGTCAACCGTGGCCCAGTCAGTTTGCAGCGCGCGCTTCCGGGCTTCGGCTAGCGCAATAACCGGTTTCATTTCCCGTTGTCCGTATTGCTCGCGCAGTTTGACGTGCCTGGCTTCGTTTTCGGCCAGCAAAGCTGCGCGTTGATCGCGGCTGATCAGGGCTGTACATACCGGAACGCTTCGGCTGGCATCAAGCACATGAATGACCGGACCCTGGTAGGCGGGCGCAATTCTTAGGGCGGTGTGAGCCGCACTCGTGGTGGCGCCTCCGATCAGCAACGGCATTCCCTTTGCGGCAAAACCAGTGCGCTGCATTTCCGCCGCGACATGCGCCATCTCATCAAGGCTTGGGGTGATCAGGCCACTGAGTCCGATGATGTCCGCCCCTAATTCCCGCGCCGCCTCGAGAATCCTTTCGCAGGAAACCATCACACCGAGATCGACGACCTCGAACCCATTACATTGCAGCACCACCCCCACAATGTTTTTGCCGATGTCGTGCACGTCACCCTTAACCGTGGCAATGACCAGCTTGCCTGCGGCCTGTCCGCCGCCCGCCGCTTTCTCCTCTTCCATGAACGGCGTCAGAATTGCCACCGCTTTTTTCATGACCCGCGCGCTCTTCACCACCTGCGGAAGAAACATTTTCCCCTCTCCGAAAAGGTCGCCCACTATTTTCATGCCGTCCATTAAGGGACCTTCAATGACATGAAGCGGCCTTCCGAACTTCTTCCGCGCTTCTTCAGTGTCTTCATCGATGAAATCAGTAATTCCCTTGAGCAGCGCGTGCGAGAGCCGTTCTTCCACTGAAGTTTCGCGCCAGGCCAGATCCGCTTCGACCTTCCCGGTGCCAGACGATTTTTGACCGCGCACCTGCTCGGCGAACGCCACCAGCCGCTCGGTCGCCTCCGGGCCCCGATTGAGCAGCACGTCCTCGGCCCGCTCGAGTAGTTCCTTGGGAATCTCGTCGTAAACCTCGATCATCCCGGCGTTGACAATCCCCATGTCCAGCCCGGCCTTGATGGCGTGGTAAAGAAACGCCGAGTGCATCGCCTCACGCACGGCATTGTTCCCGCGGAAGCTGAATGAGATATTCGACACCCCACCGCTCACTTTGGCGCGAGGCAGCGACTTTTTAATCCACCGCGTGGCTTCGATAAAATCCACCGCGTAATTGTTGTGCTCGTCAATGCCGGTGGCCACGGTGAGAATGTTAGGATCGAAGATGATGTCCTCGGGAGGAAAACCCACCTCCTCGGTGAGAATTCGATAGGCGCGTTCGCAGATGCGGGTCTTTTCCGCCAGAGTGGCTGCCTGGCCCTGCTCGTCGAAGGCCATCACGACCGTCGCCGCGCCATAGCGGCGGATGGTGCGCGCCCGCTCACGGAACGCCGCCTCCCCCTCTTTGAGCGAAATCGAGTTCACAATCCCCTTGCCTTGCAAACACTTCAAACCGGCCTCGATGACCGTCCACTTGGAAGAATCAACCATGACTGGCACGCGTGCGATGTCCGGTTCGGCTGCCATCAGGTTCAGAAAACGCACCATCATGGCCTCGGAATCGATCAGCCCTTCATCCATGTTGACGTCGATGATATTCGCTCCGTTTTCGACCTGCTGGCGAGCGATGGCCACTGCCTCTTCGAGATTGTTTTCCTTGATGAGCCGGGCAAAACGGGGCGATCCCGTAATGTTCGTACGCTCGCCGATCATTAGAAAATTTGCCTCCGGCTTGTGAACATAGGGTTCCTGGCCGCTCAGCCGCAGCAATGGGTCAACGGCAGGCACGGCACGAGGTTCCAAATCCTCGACCGTCCCCGCGATGGCAGCGATGTGCTCAGGTGTATTCCCGCAGCAGCCGCCTACCAGGTTTACGAACCCGCTCTGCGCAAAATCAGCCATGTAGTCGGCCATGCTTTCAGGACTCTCCGGAAATCCAGTCGGCAACAGCGGATTCGGCATCCCCGCATTCGGATAACACGAGACCGCAAACGGCGCCAGCCGTGCCAGGTCCGCAATAAATGGACGCATCAGATCCGGGCCCAGTGCGCAGTTGAGGCCCACGGAAATCGGCGCCGCATGCATCACCGAGTACAAAAATGCCTCAACGGTTTGCCCAGTCAGAGTGCGTCCGGATTTATCCGTGATCGTGCCCGAAATCATCACCGGCCAGCGGCCTCCGTGCGCTTCGCAGGCTTCCTCAATGGCAAAAAGCGCCGCCTTGCAATTCAGCGTGTCGAAAATCGTTTCGACCAGCAAAATGTCGGCTCCACCTGCGATCAAGGCATCGATCTGCGTTCGATAGGCCCCCCGCAGCTGGTCAAACGTCACTGCGCGAAAACCAGGATCGTTCACATCCGGGGAAATCGAAGAGGTGACGGGCATCGGCCCAATCGACCCCGCCACGAATCGGCGCCGCCCGGTCTTCTCAGAAAATTCGTCGCACAGCCCCCGACACAGTCTGGCCGCTTCAAAATTTATCTCCCAGCATAGGTCCCGCAGCCACGAGTTCTCGATCGTTCTTTGAAAAAACTCCGGACCCTTGCGCGCCCTGGCATCTTCCTCCTTCGGATCGGGCATGAAAAAATCATTCTGCCCGATCGGAGTCGCGGAAAACGTGTTCGTTTCAATAAGGTCCGATCCCGCCGCTAGAAAACGTCTATGGATATCCTCGATCACATCTGGCCGCGTCAGGGTCAGAATGTCTCCGTTATTCTTGAGGTCCTTCGGATGGCCCGAAAATCGAGCCCCGCGGGCATCGTTCTCGGTCAGCCCGTATTCCCGGATCGTCGTTCCCATCGCCCCGTCCAAAACCAAAATGCGGCGTTGCAGGGCAGCTTCGAGGTCAGGGCGACAGTCTGGTTGGCGCATTCAGGCCTATTCTAATGGAACATAACCCCTTTGCGAGAATAAAAATCAACGTATCGGGATATGTTGATTCGTGCTTTGAGCGACCTTCCCGATAAACTCCGGGTTCACTCGGGGAGCTTCCCAAACTTTGTCGCCCATGCGACAAAGTTTGGAATCTCTGCTTCTACGAGCAGGATTTTGTTAGACCGTGCGACGCTTGCGCTTCACCCGAAGCTGGGCCAGCGACTTGGCGACGGAAGCTTCGACAGCCGCGACTTCTTCGGCCCCGAGGTGGGCGGCGTCTTTAAGCCGCGCTTGCGCACGCTCCAATGCGGCTTCGACCTGGGCTTCATCGATGTGGGCTTCGTGAAGGGCCATGTCCGTCAGGACCTTTGTCGTGGTTCCGGTCACCGCGACGAGGCCTTCCCCAATTGCGAGCTCCGTGGTCTTCCCGCCGATGGTATAGCGAAGTTCGCCCGGCACGAGCGTCGTTATCAGCGGCTGGTGATTGGGCAGGACCCCCATTTCTCCCTCGTAACCGGGCAGCACGACCATGTCGACCTCATCGCGGAATATCCGCGCCTCCGGAGTCACGATTTCAAGGAGCAGGGGCATTTTCGTTAGCGTTATTGGTCATTAGTTATTCGTTGTGTCTGGTTCCTTCGTCCGCACGGTTGGCGCGATTAACCAAATAACGAATAACGGAAAAGGCGGCTACGCCTTTTCCACTGTGTCGATGCCGCCCTTCATGTAGAAGTTTGCTTCGGGGACGTTGTCGTGTTTTCCATCGAGGATTTCGGCGAACCCGCGGACGGTTTCGCTAACGGGCACGTAGACGCCGGCGGTGCCGGTGAAAACCTCGGCGACGGTGAACGGCTGGCTGAGGAAGCGCTGGAGTTTGCGGGCGCGGTAAACGGTGAGCTTGTCGTCGTCGTTCAGTTCATCCATGCCAAGAATGGCGATGATGTCCTGCAGGTCCTTGTAGCGCTGAAGCACCCGCTGAACGCCTCGGGCTACGCGATAATGTTCTTCGCCGACGCTTTCCGGGGCGAGCGCCTTCGAAGTGGAACTGAGGGGATCGACCGCAGGGTAGATGCCGAGCTCGGCGAGTGAGCGTTCGAGCACGACTGTCGAGTCCAGGTGCGCAAACGTGTTGGCGGGCGCGGGATCGGTCAAGTCATCGGCAGGCACATAGACGGCCTGGAAGGACGTGATCGAGCCGCTCTTTGTCGAGGTGATCCGTTCCTGCATGGCGCCCATTTCGGCGGCCAGGGTCGGCTGATACCCCACGGCCGAGGGCGTGCGCCCGAGCAGCGCCGAAACTTCCGAACCAGCTTGAGAGAAACGGAACACGTTGTCGACGAAGAGGAGCACGTCCTGGTTTTTTTCGTCGCGGAAATACTCGGCCATCGAGAGGGATGACAGTGCCACACGAAGGCGCGCGCCCGGAGGCTCGTTCATCTGGCCGTAAACCAATGCCACTTTGCTGCCGTCCTTAAGCACCGGATTTCCTTTTTGATCGTGTTTGACCTGATTTTTTTCATCACGCTCGGTGGCGATGACGCCAGAGGCGATCATCTCCCAATAGAGGTCATTGCCTTCCCGGGTGCGTTCGCCCACGCCGGCGAATACCGAGTACCCGCCGTGCGCCTTCGCAATGTTATTGATCAACTCCATGATGACGACGGTCTTGCCGACGCCCGCACCACCGAACGCGCCGACCTTTCCTCCTTTGGTGAAAGGGCAAATCAAATCAATGACCTTGATACCGGTCTCGAGGATTTGCGCGGACGGGTCCTGATCGGCGAGGGTGGGAGCTTTGCGGTGAATGGGGTAACGTTTTTTGATCACCGGCGGTGGCTGGTCGTCCACGTGATCGCCCGTGACATTGAAGATGCGGCCCAGGACCTCTTCACCGACCGGGACCGTGATCGAGGCCCCGGTGTCATTGACATCCATTCCGCGACGCAAGCCTTCAGTGGTGCTCATGGCGACCGAGCGAACCCAACCGTCTCCAAGATGCTGCTGAACTTCGCAGACCAGGCGCGTCGGCTTGCCATACAGCTCATAGTTGATCTCAAGCGCGTTGTAGATGTCAGGCAATTTGCCGGTGTTGGAAAAATCCACGTCCACCACGGGACCGATGATTTGTACGATTTTGCCGATGTTGCTCATTACAGAGTTGGGGGTTGTGGTTGAGAGTTGTGAACCTGGAACGCGGCAATTACTCGACTGCCAGCTTGGCGGTGGTGATTTCGAGCAACTCGTTGGTGATGGCCGCCTGACGCACCTTGTTGTATTCGAGGGTCAGGTCCTTGATCATTTGCTGCGCGTTGTCGGTGGCGTTCTTCATGGCGACCATGCGGCTCGAATGCTCGGAAGCGCGCCCCTCGAGGAGCATCTGATAGACCGTATTATTGACGTACTGCGGCAGCACCAGGTCAAAGACCTGCCCGGCATCGGGTTCGAATGTGTACTGTCCTGCCAGTCCTTCCGAGGCGTCCTTTACTTCAAGAGCCGATCCCATCCCTTCGTAATCCTTCTTCTTTCCGAGAGTGACGGGATTGATCGGGAGCAACTGCTCGATACTCGGCACCTGCGTGACGGTGTTTACAAAATTATTGAAGGCCACAAATACCTGGCTGAATCCTCCAGCGAGAAACTGTTCCTGGAGGAATTTTCCCACCAGCCGGACTTCAGCGAACTTCGCGGGGTCCTTGACCGGAAAATCTGCAATGAGGTTTTTCTTCAAACGGCTGAGAGTCAACGCTCCTTTGCGCCCGACCGCCACAAAGTCGGCGGCACCCGAAAACGTGGTCAGCACTTTCTTCAACAGGTTCGTGTTCAAGGCACCGCACAGGCCCTTGTCACTCGTGATCACGAGCACGAGTGGGTGCGCGCCCTTGCCGTCGGAAAAAAATGGATGAGCGGTGTCCTGGACCGACTGCTTGAGACTGACCAGAACTTCATTGAGGAGGTCGGCGTAGGCGCGTCCGCTAGTGGCCTGGTCCTGGGCCTTTTTCATCTTCGCCGCCGCAACCAATTGCATGGCCTTGGTAATCTGGGCCGTGTTCTTAACCGACTTGATGCGCCGGCGGATGTCGCGGGTCGATGGCATCTAACTTGCGAATTTGGGCATGCGGATTGTGGTTTGTCGTGCGGGCCACGAAGGGCCGCGATTTAAGCGCTGCTACAGGGCACGTCAAGCGGATGTGTAGCAGGGAAATTCGATCTGTGCGTTGAGGAAAAGGGCCCGCCAAATGACGGACGCTTGCATAGCGCCCCTGCATTTTTCGCAGGCGCAGCCGCGGCACCCTCATGCCCGGAACTTCCGGCGTTCCCTGCGGCTTGGGGAATCGGCAGGTCAAAGAAACACCGACTCAAGGGGTCCAACTAACCAGCAATCGCATGAAGCGCCGCGAACTGGCTGGCGAGACGATGACATCCTGGACGGTCACGGGCACCCGGCCATTGACTGCGGGGCCAACGGTGACGGCGCCTGGGCCGGTCCAATTGGTGGCAGGCGTCTTGGTGGCCACTGTTGTCCACCCGCCCAGATTTCCGGACGCCTGGACGGTATATGTAATCTCAAGCCGCCCATGACCCTGTGCCAGAGTGGCATTTGCCGGGAGATTGGCGCGCAATTCGAGGCGTCCGTTGGCCGCCAGTGTGACCGACGGCAGCGCGGTTACGCCATCAGGCGCACCCGGCCTTCCCGGATCGGTCCCGAGCGCGAATTCAATCACCGACTTCAACCCGTCGCCATCAGTGTCACTGCCATCGGCAATGCCGAAATAGCCGAGCCATTCGGTGTAGTTTGTCGGTAGATTGATCGTCCGTCCGTCCGGAGAACCCCCGTCGGCAGCGCTGGGCTGCCATGAGTCGCGCTCGCCGAAATCTTTTGGCGCCGTTGCGGTGCTGTTCAGCTCGAGCGTCTTGCCGCCGCCGTCGGTCTCGATATACCAATCGTCTTCGTAGCGGAAACACAGGACATTGGCGTCGAAGGGCGCCGGCAACTGAAGGATCAGGGTCTCGCCGCCGTTATCGAGGCGGCCGGTGTATTGACCGCCGATATTGACGCCACTGCCGTAGCGGCTGGTGAAGCTGGCCGGGTTGGCCACGAGAATGATGTCATCACCAGGCGCCAGTGAGAAATTCCCGAATGTAAAATCGATTCCTTCGACGAACCGTGCCCCTAGCAGGTTGATTGAGATGGCTCCAATGTTGCGCAACTCGAGCCAATCGAAATCATTTCCGCCGGACGCGTTATACATGATCTCGGTGATGCGCAACCCGTGCAGGATGGCGAGGGCATTTGCATAGCCCGGAGCCCCGGTGCCATTGGCAAATCCCGCCGTCGGCAACTCGTAAAAGACCGGCAGTCCCGAGCTGTCGAGCGCCTGGCTGAAGTCATCGGTTTGGGGAAAGAAAATGACACGATCGATGGAATTACCATCAGCGTCGAGCAACGAGACTTCCTCCTGTTGCGCATCTAAAGCAAAGCCGGCGTGATTTGGCCCCGCGCCAGCATTTCCGTCGGCGATGAATTTCACGAATCCGCCGGGGGCAATAAAACTGAGCGGAGCGATGACGTGAGCCGAGGAATCGCCGGGAAGATTGTCGGTCAGCGTCAATCCACCGAGCGCGACCGGCAATGCGCTGGTATTTGCGAGCTCGATCCAGTCGTCTTTGTAACGGACCTCGCCGGCGGCGAGCCATTCGTTGATGCGCAGGTCGCGCGGATCGCCGACGCGGGCCGCGACGTTCGCAGCACCCGGGCTGACTGCGCACAGCGCCCACGGAAAACCCGTCTCCCGCAACCGGCCGATGCTCAAGTTGGCGACCTGGAAGCCGAAAACGACCGAGTCTTTCAACTGCGAGGCGTTGTCGTAGAGAAATACCTCATCGCCATCGTTGTCGAGATTGATGCCGCTAGTGTCACTCGAGACTACGAGATAACCGCCTGCGGGGATCGTAGTGCCGCCGGGGAAAACGTATTTCTGGGGAATGGCTGGATCATCAGTCAGAGACCACCCGCCAAGAGCGGCGGCGGTAGCGCCACCGTTCCATAATTCGATGGTGTCCGGTCCAGCACCGGCGTCCGCGAGAACTTCATTGATCAACACCAGTTGCAGGGCGGTGTTCACCGTCCACGAGACAGAAGTCGGTGCGAACTGCTCGGTCCCTTCGATGGTTCGTGCCGGGTCGGCGTCCTGCCAGTTGCCCGCCATGTCCTGGCCGAGCACCTCGACGGTATGGGGACCATTGACCAGACCGCTGACGGCAAGGTTCGATTGCCGGACAATGGATCCCGTTCGCGGCATGACACCTCCATTGCCGATCTGAATCGGACCATTCCAAGCGCCCCCATCGAGCCGCCATTTGTAGGCGACCACACCCGGTCCTCCCACGATAAAGGTGGCCGAAGTACTCGGCGTCTCCGGCGGAGGCCCCCCAAGGATGTACGCCCACTCGCCAACCGTGGCTCCAAAATCGAGACCGCCCGCCGCCGTGCCTTTCGCCGGTGATCCCGGCTCGAGCTGGAAATTTTTCGCCGTCTTATCGACGAATTGCGGGTCGCCCGGTATGTTCCCAAACCCCCAGGCCGGAGCGTAGATGCCGCCGGGGTGGTTCGCACCGATGCTGGTATCGAGAATCGCAGAATCGATGAAATTGTTTTCGATTCGTATCACGCTGGTCTTGGGCCCGCCAAGGTCCTGATCGGCCCCGCTAAAAAGGCGCGGGAATCCGCCCGGGGGATCAGGCGAAGGATCGTCCGAGGCTGGCGTATTGCCGAAAAAAATGTTGAAAGCAAGATAGCCGCCGTCGCCAGCCGGGTTGCCGTCATTGGGCACGAAAAGATTCACCGCTGAGCAGCGGACGTCCTGAACCGCCGTGTGATTGTATTGCCAGTCCTGGTGGAAATCGACGCAGGTGTTGTGCTCGAAAACGGTAGCGGTGTTGATTTTGCAATTGATCGCGTGATCCAGATCATAAAAGACATTCCGTGCCACCATGATCGTGGTGCCGGTTCCCTTGTCACCCGATGAGATGGCATTCGAGTAACCCGTATCAATCGTCCACGGGTCTTTACTCGCTGTATAGAACCGATTGTGGGCGATGAAGGCATCGCCACCGAGGTCGATATGCTCGTCCCCCCCAACGCCATGAAAGGTGTTGTAGCGGCAGTCCAGCACGAACTGGCCTGCTTGATTCCATCGTCCGGAATCGGCGTCGAACACATCCTGGTGGCCGCGGTTGCCGTGAAAATCGTTAAAGTAACACCGCCAGTGGCCACCCGCTGGAAGACCGTTAGGATAATTGGCGTTCCCTGACACCTCGGGGTCCGTGGTGGGGAATTCAACCTTGAGCGGCTCCATCCGATTATCGGCGGAAGCGAGAAAATCGTTCGGTTCCTCAATGCGCCCCAGCAGCGGATCGAAAACGAACATATCGGGGAAGTTGCAATAGGTGACGGTCAGCTTGCTGTTGCGTCCATAGCACATCCGTAGATGGGTTCCGGCGAAGGTCAGATGATCGGCGCGTCCCCACGAGCGAATGAAGCCAACGCTGCCAAAGTTTTCACTGGTTGCGGGATCGGTGCCCTGCGCGTTGATAAAGTCGCAATGGCTGAAAATGCTTTCCTGGGCCAGTGAGTCGACAACCCTGACCCCTCCCCACTTCGGAGGCCCAGTCTGACTGCCGTTCTTGATAGGGTCGGCATCGCCGGGGGCGACCGTGCCAGGCACATGGCTGAACACGATGCGCGAGTTGGCAGTGCCTTGCGCCAGCAAGCGGCCGTTAACGGTTAGGCGCCGATTTTGATCTGCGTAGACACTGACCCCGGGATCGATGATGAGCGTGACATTGACCGGTACCGTGGCGTCGCCGACCAGGCGATACGGGCTGCCCATGGCCGTCCAGCGCACGGTTCCCGACTGGGTGCTGGTCGCGCTGTAAGGAAAGACTCCCATGTCCGAGCGCGTTCCGTCCGAATCGTTGGGGAATGCCGGGTCGCCGCTATCGCGGCACGGCGAGGCGGCCTGAAGGCGGAAATTCTTCGCTGCGGCATCGACGAAGAGCGGGTTGGCCTGGATGTTGCCGGCGCCGGGCGGCACAGGGTCGTTGGGCAATGCGCCGCCGAGATCGTGGTAACACGAATAGGTGATGTCATCGAGCGGGAACGGATTGCCTGCGGTGCCGTAGTCGTTGAGCACGGGCCGCTCGGCGGAGATGATGCAGTTCTTCAACCGCACCGTAATATTCATGGTCGTGGTCCCGTACTTGTTGCGGGTGTGAACGCCGACCGAGTGGAAATCGCCATCGCCGGTATTGGTCGGGTGATTTTCCGAAACGATCGTGCAGTTCTCGAACAGGTTCAGGAAGGGAGTGGTTTCCGTTCCGCCAACCTGGACTTTGGTTGAAATGCCAATGTCATTGTCGATGATCTGGCAGCGGCGGAACGTCGCATTGTTGTTGAGGAGGCTGACGCCTTTATCGAACGCGTTGCGGACAATGCAGTCTTCGATCAGGGTGATCGTGCCGCCGAGGAAATCGAGCGCGTCGTCGCCGCAATTTGCGAAGACGCTGCGGCGAATGTTTACCGGGCGACCACCTGGATTGTGGATGTAGATGTTATCTTCATCGTCCGCCGCGCCGCTCTCGCGATACAGCGGCAGCATTTCAGAAAAATTGCAGTCTTCAATTGTGATCGCGCTCGCGTCGGTTTCCGGCCCCATGACGCAGCGCGCGAAGTGCGAACGGCGGAATGTCATCGTGGTGGCGCCGCTATTGGTCAGTGTTTTGCCGGGCATGTCTGAGACGACGCTGTCTTCAATGGTGACGCTGGTACCACCGGCGAGCCGGAAGGCGGGGCCGGTGCCAGTGTGACCGCCCCCGGGGGAATGGCACGCGCGGCTGATCAAGCAGTGGCGCCACATCGAGGTGCCCGCTCCGCTGTGGGAGATTTCCCCCCAGCGATTGGCAGGATTGGAACAGGTCATCGAGATTGGCTGCGCCGCAGTCCCGAGTGCGTTGATCGTTCCTTGGGTGATGAGGTCGACCCCGGCGGAACCGCCGCTTCCGAACGGCGTGCCTGCTACGAGAATGTGTGTGCCGGGTTGGATGTTGAGCGTGGCTCCCGCAGGCACGGTGGTGTCAGCAGTCAGCCGCACCACTCCGCTCCAATTGGTTGCGCCTAGCGGCAGCGTTCCGGAAACGTCAGTCGGAACCACATTGCCGAGACTGGTCATAGCCTTGTTTGCGCTCAGAGTGCCCACGCTCGCGGCGAGCGTGAAGTTGCCGGGATCTGTGGTGCCCCCGCCGACGGGAGTGCCGACCAATTCGAGATCAAAGCTCAAGTCATTGGTGCCGGAGACGGCTCCCTGGTGGACCTCGACCGCGATGACGTTGTTGCCCTGTACGATTTGACCTGGCGGCACGGGAAAGTCGAAGAACATGCTTTCGTCCGGCGGGGAGAGTGACACCGTCGAGCGAGTGTTGAATGCGGCGTTCGAACTGAGGCCGCTGGTGACTGCGGTTTCGTTGCCATTGATGTAAACGATGGCGGCATCGTCCCGCAGTAATTTGACCGTGAAACCAGTGAAGGCCGCAGGATCGGCGACCGTGAACGACTTTCGGAAATAATAGGTGATGTGGCTGCCTGCGAGCTGAGTGACTTCATCCCCCTCTAGCGGAGTCGCCCGGCCAAGCTGGGCGAGACCGCTCGCCCAGCTCGAATCATTGAAGGCTGCAGCCCGCCAGGCGGTGCCTTGGTCAGAGCCGTTATCGAGATACCTCCATTGAGTGCCGCGGGCAAAAACGACCTGGGTGGCGCCGCCGCCCCCGCCGCCCACCGTCACCAGCGCGCTGCCCATTCCGTTGGTCAAGGTGACGGTGTTAGGCGCGAGTGTGACTCCATTCGTCGCTGAAAGCGTGGCGGTTCCGTTCCAGGCGTCGCGGTCCAGGTTTCCCACGGCATCCTTCTGATCGACGCGGACCAAAAACGGAATTCCCGGCAGGTACGAGCCTGGGGCGATCATCGAGATCGATCCCAGTGGGGCACCGGTAACCGTTCCGGACACGTTGGTGTAAGTTGCGGTGGCCGGCTGGTTGAGCACGTCGGCCGTAAAAGTCTGAAGAATGTTGCCCGCGCCATTTGGCTGATCCCAGAAGTTTACCACTACTTTGTTCAAGCCAGGTTCAAGGACCGTGCCGCCGCCCGCAGGCACTGGCAGTCTCCAGGTGCCCGCAACATTGGGACCGTTAGGGCGGTAAAACAATTGCGCCAGCGTCCCGTTAACCGTGACGGAATAAGTCCGCGCCACATTGAACGTGCCGCTGAACGCCGCACTGCCATCAGTAGTCCGCTTGTATCCCTGCACGTCCGGAGAACCCGTGGCGACGGTGAGCGAGTAATTCTGCTGGATCTGCCCCAACACATTGTTGCGCCGCTGGGTGACGAAGTTCTTGACGCTGCTGATGGTGACCGCCGAAACCCAGCCGCTCATGATCTGGTCAATGAGAGGATCGAGGGTTGCGGAATTGAACCATGTATCCAGACCCTCGAGCACAGCCGCGTAGTAACGCGGCACCAGCTCCGGGTGGTTGAACACCCGAGGCATCCCGGCCAGCCCTTCGTAACTGAAGATCGACCGGGTGACCGGATTGCCAGCGAACGAGCCGAGATTGAAAACCGAATCCATATCGTGAGGCACAAATAAGAATCGCGGATCGATCACGCCGCTGTAAATTGACACGTCATCCGCCCGGCCGGATTGCAGCCCGCCTTCCTGATTGCCGATCAACGCGTCGGTGGTGATATATCGGTAGAACTGATCGAGGTTGAGCACGTCGCTCACCTCCCCTGGATACAAGGCGTCGGAAATCGCCGGCTGTTCGGCGGTGCCCCCCGTTGAAGGAGCGCTGACCACCCGGGCGAGGTTGATCAGGTCGCTCCACTTGTTTTCATCCTCGTTGGTTTCCTTGAAAAAGGTGTCGCTGTAGTCCGAGGAATCGCCGCCTTCGTAGCTGAACTCGCCGCTGCCCCCGGGACTGAAGTGATCATCGAGGCGATAGAGATTGCCTTCGGTGTCGTTTGGAAAATGGCGATCCAGCCATTCGTTGCCCAGCGGCTCGACCCGCACGTAACGGCCGAACATCCGCTGCCCGGTCTCGGCGAGATTGGCGCCGTTGACACGCAGCCCGACGATGGCCGCTTCCTGCGGAGCGATGCCCGCCTGCAGGAACGCGGCCGCGCCAAGCGCTTGCGAGTGCGGGTAGCGGGAATTGATCTGGATGCCGCTCCGATCATTCCATTTGTTCGAATGCGGGAACGAGACATGATAATTGTTCGGCGGGCCCAGAGCAGAGGAAAAGCCGCGGTTGCGGAAGCCGCAGCGGTAGCGCGTGATGATTCCGGTGCCGTCGTGCGAAATGAACGTGCCGTGCATTGCTGCCTGCGAGTCCTCCTCACCCGGTGTCGAGCCGATCTGCGCCAGCTCCGCCCGCTCGGCTTCAGTCATGATTAGCCGGTAAATCGGCTGGTTCCCAGGCGCGGTGAAGTTGGCGTTGGGGTCAAAGGAATCATCGACCTGAACAAGGACGTTGGTGACCTGTGCGAAAGTCTCCGGAGTCACGCCAGGCGCGGAGGTTCGCGCAGGCGGCGGCCACTTGCCGGACCCGCTGTCGATGAAAAACTCGATCACCGTTCCGTTGGCCTGCGCCGGAATAGTCACATACCCATCCCAAGACTCCTGAAACGTTTCGCCATCTTCGGGCCGGAATCCGCTGATCTGAAACGAGGTCTGGCCGTCGCGGCGCCAGTGCAGAAGCCGGTTGGTTATCCCCCCACCCCAAAATCTCGCTTTGACGGTGATCGGGTCGGTCGAGCGGGGAATCTCTGGTCTGTGACGGACCTCCGTGACCAAGTGAGGTTGAGCGCCGAAGTTGCTGTTGGCCGCGCCAGGTGTCCCGCCGCTGCTGACGCTGGCGGTCCAGGCCAGGCCGCTGTTCATGGAACTCCAGTGCGGCGCGATCAACTCGACCGAATGGCCTCCGCCATCGGCTGGCGTTTCCCAAACCCATCCTCGATGCGCGAACGAAAGCGGCCCCCGTACTCGCAATGCCCAATCACCTTCATCGGAATACTCGACCGCATCGATCGCGAGGCCCGCGCCATCTTCGAGCTCGATCGTCTCGCCCGAATTGCTCAGTTTTCCGGTCCAACCGCCGACAACCGCCCCTGCGAAGCCAGGATGGGCCGCCTGGAACGCCGGCAGGTTCGCCGCCACGACGAGGAACCCATTTGCTGGAATTTGCGTGGTCGGGGCAAAGGTGAAACTAACCCCCTTGCTGAAATTCCATCCGCCCACATCGACCGCCGCGGGATCAGGATTGTACAGTTCGATCCATTCCTCATTGATCGGCTCAGGCGTCAGTTCGGCGTGCGCCGGATGATACATGATTTCATTAATCACCGGCGCGGCGCGCAGACCCGACGTGATGACGAAGATCGCAAGACACGCGCGCAAGGCGCGGGACGAGGGCACACTCATGGATAAAGGGAGCAGGGATAGATGGGGGAAACCGGCGCGCAGATCTGCGGAAAAGGGGCGCTATTGGGCGTCCAAGATACGTATTTTAGGCCCCAGGTCAATCAGCCAACCCCCTAGCGTATCATCCGAAATGCTGCCCGCGGCTCACCGGATACTATTGATTACTTCGATGGGTATCCGACTGTCAATAAATCAGCGTGGGCGCGCCTAGATAGATCTCACCTTCGAGCGCTTTGCGTTCCACATTGTCGAGCAGGAAGAGCGTCTCCCATTTGATGGGTGAGTCGATCAATCCGTCGTTCGAACCGCCCCAATGAGATATAGAAGGTGCCAGACTCGATAAATCGTCACGGGAGCGAATCGGGATAGCAATATAACGCCAACCGGTCCAATTGATGTTGGGTCCGCTGGCCTGAAAGGTTTGTCCACTGCGGTCAGTGACACGAATTCGTGGAACGCAACCTCTTCCGTCGCCGAAAACCCACCACCCGACGGCCGCCGGGACGCCGTTAATGGATTTGAGTTCTTCTGCCAACGCGACCAGTCGGAGAAACTTCCACCCCGCGCCGAATCCATACTTCAGGCGAAGGACGGCCTGTTTGGAATCGGGTAGGCCAGCCGGCGCAGGCGCGATCGAAAGGTCGTGGCTCGCTGCCACGGCAGCATCGCCTTCTGGACTAACCGTGTAGACTCCAGCGAAACTCTGTTCTGAATACTTGCCAAGATCGTCCACGCGCTCGAACCGAATTGGTGCCCACCCAACACTTTCCTGACTGCGGTTTAAATCATCCCAGCTGAATATGCGCTTGAGGTAATTGTCATTACCTTCGTAAAGGCAAATGCTGCCGGAGTAAGCCGGCGGAGGCGATGCTCCGAGAGGAATGGCAACCATTTGTTCGATCTGCCCTGGTGTGAATCCGACCGAAACTCGTTTTGGCTTCGCAGTGATTGGTCCAAACTTCGGAGAGTCGCCTGAGCCGTCGTAATAGATTTCAAGTGCGCCCCGAAATCGGTCACCGGATGGGTTCTCCACTCGAACCAGAAGGGTTTGTCCAATGGCGGGCAATGGCACGAGTCGCAAAGGTTTCGTCGATAAGAGAAAGGTCGTCTGCCAGAGGTGACACAATGTCGGAACCATGAAGTTGTGATGCGACGTCACTCGCTCATCCCGGCTGGGACCATATTTTTGACTGAACCTCCACTCTTCGCCCGGCCGCAGTTTACTTTCCCGGCCGAGAATCTCGATCTCTCGATCCAGCGGATTCCTGATGACTCCCTCGATCTCTGCTATCTGTCCCGGCTCAACTACTACTTCCAGCGGAAACCGCTTCCACGCCGCGGCTAAACGCAAAACGTCATCGCGCCCTTGTGGAAGCAGGTAGAGCGGAGCCGTGGATAACGGCAAATGGACAGGTCTACCAAACTCTTTTTCTGGCGAGAGGCTTTGTTGTGGTTGTCCCAAGTAATTGACGGTCGCGAACGTACCTGGCCGCGCTTCAATCCACGGCGCCATTGGCTCAGAGCCAACTGTTTTCCATACGACCGAACGAAGGACATCGCCTTTTTCGAAGAGCAAATGGTAGTATTCCTCTCTCCCCATCCCAAGGCGCTTGTTGAGTTTGAAACCACCCAACTGTTCCATCAGCGTCTTCGCCGCGACATACGCCGGCTTCGCTTCCAAGACCGGCTCGCGCCCTTCGTGATGTTTCCGCCGCACGATGCCGAAGCGGTGCTCGGCTTCCTTGGGATCATCGCCGTCGTCGCGCCAGTCATACCAGATTGAGAGCGGGATGTCGTTGGCGATGTTGGTCAGGAATTGGCGGGCGAGATATTTGGCCTGCTGCTCTTCGCGAGCGGGTTCGTCTTTGCCCAGCGATGGCCAGGCGGTCGAGTAACCCCACTCGCCGGAGAGGATCGAAATCGTCTTGTCCTTCGTGGCGTATTTGCGAATGAGCAGGCGCAGGCTGCGGTATTCTTCCTCGACCGTCTCGGGCGCCTTCTGCCGATAAGGATGAACCGAGACGGCGCACCAGTGATCGAGCAGGCCGGCTTTGAAGCACGCCTCGAGAAAAGGCAAGTCGATGGTCGAGGTCGCGGGGCCGATCAGCGCTTCATCGGGCGCGGCATTGCTTACGGCTTCGCAGGCCGTTTTTGCGAGCACGATGTAGTCTGCGGCGATCGGCTTTGGCTTCCAAAAACCAGCATGATTCAATTCGTTCCAGAGCTCCCAGAGGTAGTTTTTCCCCTTGAAATGCGACACGGCAGCGACGGCCCATTTCGCATACGCCTCGCGGAACTCAGGCGTCCCGGCGCGGCTGGTAAAGGGATGCTTGTCGCCGGGATCGGCGTAGAGCGGGTTGCCGTAGTCGAGGATGAAGACGGCACGCATTTTCTGCGCGTCGAGCGCGGCGGCGAGCCGGTTGTATGCGGAGAAGTCGTATTCGCCTTTCTGGCGCTCGGTGCCGCTCCACGTTAGGTCCATCCGCACCCACTTGAAGCCGGCGGCGGCGATCATCTCCATCTCGCCGGGCTTCGGATCGGTGAAGTGGATGTTCACGCCAAGTCCTTCCAGCGAGCCGGTGGGTGGAAGCGATGGATGCGGACTGGCGACCCCGAACGGACAGGCACTGAGACCAACGAAGAGGACAGCACCGAGGTGGAGATGACGGGAGCAAACGGTCACGATACCAACAATGGCGTCGGCAAAGGAAGGCGCAAACTCATCCGTCCGGTGGCGGCGCGAACATGGCCATCCCTCCGCAGCGAGCGGGGAAGCTGATGAACGACAATCTGACCCATCAGCCCAAGCGCTGCGTTGGTGACGGATCAGCAGGATCGCGTCGCCGAGAGAGGGTTGCGCCTTTTCCACCAGAACCAAAACAGCACGCCAGCTGCGGCGCCGCCGAGATGAGCGAACGCGGCGGTATTGGTGAGGTGCTCGCGCTCGAGAAATGCGAGGACAATTTGATAGAGACACCAGATTATGAAGCCGGACCAGGCTGGGAGTCGAACGAGCCATGGCTCGTAAGTCAGGCGGGGCATCAGGTTCACGATGAGCATGCGCTCGGGTTGGGCGAGTGCATAAAACGCCAGCACGCCGGATATGCCACCGCTTGCTCCAATGACCGGCAACCCTGGTGAGCCAGTCAATGCCACATGCAGCAGCGCAGCCCCCATTTCTGCGATCCCGATCAAAGCAAGCTGCCGGCCCTGGCCAAGCACTTCCTCGGTTCGGCTTCCAAAGGTAAGGAGAAAGTAAAGGTTCCCGAGCAGATGCCACCAGCCAGCATGTAGAAAAAATGACGACAGCGCGGTAAATCCAAACAGCCGCCACGGATCGCCCGCAATGAATCCCAGGTTTTCGATCCACGTCTGTCGGGCCGTCAGTGCGATGATCGAGACCATAAGGACGAGCCCGGCAAGAATGATCGTGCTCCACGGAACATGTCCGCAGCGGCTTGAATCCTCCTCGACCGGCAAGCCGAAATACACCACGACGGTTTTCCATAACTCGTCCGGCACGGCGTCTTCGAAAGGCTCGGCTTGGTAACGTCGCTCGGACAACGCTTCCACTTGAGCCCGAGCGACGGCCTGCCGGCTCTCGGGCGACAGTTCCGGAGGTGCTGGAATTTCCGGGAGCTGAGCTTCCTCACCCGCGTCGAGCCAAAGCATGTGGCAAGTGGGACAGCCATCAATTTCCACCGCGCCCGAGCGGCCCAGCGTGGTCACGAGGCGCATCGACTTCCGGCACGAGGGACAGGCCACCCCGACCCGCAGCTCAGGATGTTTGGAAAGCTCGATCCAGAGCGCACGAAAAAAATGTGCTTCAGAAAGCCGCTTGAGCTGTGAGGAATTCAGCGCGCGTCCGTGTTGTTCGGGACAGACCCAGACGTATCCCACTCGCGTTTTGAAAGGCTCGAGACCGCGCCGACAATGCGGGCACACGAGTCCCGACACGGTTTTCGGCTGCGGAAGATCGGGCATGCTTTGTCCCAGTAAAGAGAGCCATGGGGTCGTCGCACCGCGAAAGTAAGCGTTGGTAACCCGCACTTTCGATCGAGACGGGCGCGCCCCCGCGCCGCATGGGGTTGTTCAGCGGCCCGAAGGCGGGCCGTCTCCACCAGGGGACGGCGTGTGCCCGCCGCCGATATTCTGGAGACGGCGCGCCCTCGCGCCGCATGGGAGTGTTGGCCCGACGGCGGGCTGCGTCTCCAGCAGCCAGTCTCGCGCGCACCGACTTCGCTTGCGCGCGATCAGTCGCACGCGTGACAATTGGCTACGCGTGCACGACAATCGGGCGTTAATGCGCCGCGCTTTTACTCTTATCGCGTTCCTGACGGCAGTCGCGATTCTCGCGGTGCTCGTAGGTGGCGCGGAAAAACATTCGAACAAAAAAAAGAAACCGCCCGCATCGAAGGTCGAGAAAGCCGTCAACACGCTCGCGGCGGTTCCTGAACTTCTCAGCGGGACGCTCGGCTTTTATTTTGCGACTCTCGAGTCACCGGAAAAGCCGCTTTTCCAGCGCAATGCTCAGCAAGGTTTCATCCCGGCGTCAACCATCAAAGCCATCACCACCGGTGCCGCCCTCGATCTGCTCGGTCCTGAATTTTGCTTCGAAACCACTCTGCATTATGACGCCGGCGCCGGTGATCTTTGGATTCGTGGCAGCGGCGATCCGTCGCTGGCGCGGCACGGATGGGATGAACTTTTTGACGAGTGGCTTACGGCGTTGCAACGAGCTGACGTGCGCGAAATCCCGGGCGGCATTATCGCGGATGAATCCGCGTGGGAATCGCAGGAAATCCCCGACGGCTGGGCGTGGCTTGATATCGGCAATTACTACGCACCTGCGCTTACGCCGCTCGCATTTCACAACAACGAATTCCGGCTGTTTTTTCGGCTCGGCGCCAATGTCGGCGACGCCGCCGAATTTTTCGACGCCGATCCGTGGCCGGCAGGCATGCAGTTTATCAACGAAATGCGCACAGGCCCACCCGGTTCCGGCGACAATGGCTATTGCAATGGCGGTCCCGGAACTGACCGCCACGTTCTGCGCGGGACGTTGCCGCTCGACGGCGAATTCTTCAGCATCCGCGGCGCGCTGCCAGACCCCGCCTTGTTCTGCGCGCAACAGTTCACCGACTGGCTGCAATTGCGGGAAATACCGGTCCATGGCGAGGCGTTCACTACGCGAAGATTGGAATTCGAACGCGTGAATCCACAGGTAGGGGCGCCTGACCCTAGGCGTCCGCCGCAAATCGAGCGGCGCGATGGGTCATCGCGCCCTGCCGAGGCCACTGCAGCCAGGATCGCCGAGCCGGGATCCACAACGACTCCGATTCTCGTCGCCTCCCATCTTTCGCCACCGCTCAAGGAACTTCTTATCCCGATCAATCATCGCAGCCTGAACCTCGACTGCGAATGCCTCCTGCGCACTTTGGGCCAAGGACGCGCGGTCCACGGTCTGCAGCGGGTTCGCGAATTTCTGGCCGCGAAAAATCTCCCGCTCGGCGGCTTCCATCAGGCCGATGGCTCCGGACTCGCCCGTCTGAACATGATCACCCCTGAATTGCTCACGCGCGCCGTGGCAGCCTTCGTCAGCGGCGAGCATGGCGATCTCTTTCTCGCCTCGTTGCCCGTGGCTGGCGAGTCGGGGACTTTGGAAAAAGTCGCCGCCAACACTGCCGCCCGCGGTCACATCCGCGCTAAAAGTGGCCATGTCGAGCGGGTAAAATGTTACGCCGGAATCGTCGAAACTGCATCCGGCAAGCGCCTCGTCTTCGCCATCATGGTCAACAACTACGACGGCTCGAGCGACCCAATTTCCGATGGCATCGATGCCGTCTTCGAGGCTATGGCGGAAATGTGAACGCGCCATTCGGGTGCTGGTATCGGCGGGGCGGCCCGCTCACCCTGCCGCCCTTCGAAGAAGGTGGTGTGTCCGGCCAGACGCCACGCGGCGACTTCGTGGGGGTTGCGCCGGATCCGCACATCGCCGGAGACGATGCACCAGCCGCTCTCGCAGGCGAGGGCATTAAAGCCAGCTTTACGACGCCGCCCCACGGCAATGATTTCCAAAGTGACAACTTGTTGCTCAGTGGAACTGATTTCCTACCGCTACGTGGCAACTGACTTGCGGTGACACTCGGCTGGTATTCGACACGCACAGAAGAATATGATCCGCCTGTTTTTCTTCCTCTCGTCCAGGATCATCTTGAGAAGTTTGTCGGCGGCATCCGGACGAGGAGGAAAAGTGCGCATCTGGGCCGTCGGTGCCCGAAAACAAGGGTGTTCACCCACTCACGGTTACTTCAAAGGATTGACCGCGATTCCTTTGGCCCACGGTTTCTCACATAGGCCATCATCGAGGGTGGCGAGTTTCAACCGGTGGCGAATGGCCAGGATAATGAGATGGGCGTCGGTCACGTCGTAACGACTGGTCAGTTCCGACGGGAGGTGTTCGGCCATGGTATCGTCGCGCAGAAACTGGTGAGCGGGCAGGGACGTAATGGCGTCCAAAGTCGTCCGGGCTCTATCGAAACTGGCGCCGTACGCAACGCTCATGCTCACGCGGAGGAAGCCCATTTGCGCGGCCGGACACGTGTGAAAGCGGCGCAACTGGTCGAGCCACCGGTTGGCCCGTGCGTGATGTGCGTGAGAGGCCCAACCACAAGCAGCCAGCAAGCTCACATCAAAAAGAGGACTCATTCGTTGTCGCTGAGCACCGCCTTGATCCGCTCAACTGTCATAGGCGGGGAACCCTTGGGCGCGACGAGCACAGGCCGTCCGAATTTGCCTCTGATCAGCTTTGCCCCCTCCGGCTCGTGCCGCTCGAGTATGAGCTTTCTGTCAATTATCGTGAATGAAATCTTATCTCCTGGATGGAGATTCAAGGCTTCGCGGCATCGGGTGGGTATCACCAATTGCCCTTTCGTGGAAAGCGTTGAAGTATCCATACGGAATCTTACCCGGCTTACTCCCGACGGCAAGCCACGGCGCAGGCTCTTCCAGCCTTGCCGCCCGCCGCCCGGACCGGAACTTAAGGCTGGAATTCCCCTTTGCCGCGGGTCATCGGCTCGCCTACAGTGAGTCGAAATCAAACCCTGCGCGTCATGATCCGAATTCCTGGACTTCCCGGCAAAGACCTCTGTGATCGAAACCTCGGCGTCACCCGCCGCGACGTTCTGCGCATCGGCGGGACGGGCATTTTTGGGCTGACGCTGGCCGATCTGCTCAACATCAAGGCGCGAGCCAACGCGGCGGCTCCCGTCGGTGGCCCGGGGTGGGGCAAGGCAAAATCGGTGATCATGATTTATCTGCAGGGCGGGCCGAGTCACCTCGATTTGTGGGATCCGAAGGAAAACGTGCCGGATAACGTCCGCTCGGCGTTCACCAACATCCCGACGAAAATCCCGGGCATCAATTTCACTGAGATTCTGCCGAACCTGGCCAAGGTAAATGACAAGTTCACCATGGTGCGGTCGATGAGTTACACGCCAAACGGACTTTTCAATCACACCGCCGCCATCTATCAGCTCATGACCGGCTACACGACGGACAAGGTGAGTCCGTCCGGTCAGCTCGAGCCGCCCAGCCCGAAGGATTTTCCGAACTTCGGATCGAACATCGTCCGGCTCAAGCCGCCGACCGAGCCCATGCTTCCCTTCGTCATGCTGCCGCGACCGCTGCAGGAGTCGAATGTGGTCGGCAAGGGCGGCACCGCCGGTTTCCTCGGCAAGTCGTTTGATCCATACACGCTCTTCCCGGAAGGCGACGACATGGACATGGAAAAGATGAACCGCATCAAGGTCGACGACCTGAAGCTGCGGCCCGACGTTTTTGCTCTCCGTCTCGAACGCCGTGCGTCGCTGCGTGAAGCTCTCGAGAAACAGATGCCCGAAATGGAAAAGGCGGTCGCCCATTACAACCTTGATGAGCATTACGCGAAGGCGCTCAAGCTCGTCATTTCCGGCCGCGCCCGCGATGCTTTCAACCTGCCCGCCGAATCCGATAAGATGCGCGACAGTTACGGGCGGAACACCTTTGGGCAATCACTACTGCTGGCGCGGCGCCTGGTCGAAGCGGGCACTCGAGTGGTCGAGGTCATCTGGCCGAAGGTCGCCAATTCAGACAACCATTCGTGGGACCATCACACCGACCTGACCAAGCGGATGAAAACCCAGAGCGGTCCCATGCTCGATCAATCGCTGGCTGCGTTTATTGCGGATATGGACAGCCGCGGGTTGCTTAACGATACGCTCGTCGTGGCCATCGGCGAATTCGGCCGCAGCCCGCAAAAAGGAGTGAGCACGTCAGGCAACGGCAACAGCGCGGATGGCCGCGACCACTGGCCCTATTGCTACACCAGCATCCTCGCCGGCGCTGGCATCAAGCGCGGCTACGTCCACGGCAAATCCGACAAGACTGGCTCGAGCCCCATCGAAGATCCCGTCCACCCGATGGAAATCCTCGCCACCATTTATCATGCCTTCGGGATCGACCCCAACACCATCGTCTACAACCACCTCCAGCAGCCGCGCGAGTTGGTAAAAGCGGCCGCGGTCGGGAAGTTTTTTGCGTAGGAAAACCCGGGTAGCAGCGACACTTGCCGCTGAATCATTACGGCTAAGCGACAAGAGTGGCGTTGCCGCGTCGCCGTTACGCAGACCCCGCAAGCTTTCAACTCCGTGTCACCGCAGCGTGAAGGTTTAGAATCGCCCGCGCTACCGACGTCCAGGCAGCGAGTTCAGGTTCGAGAATGCCGTTAGGCAGCGGCTGCATGCCGACCTTGAGGAATTCACCAGCAGCGGCGGGTTCGGCCCGAAACCGCGCGAGACTGGTTTCGAGCATCGCGCCCAGGATCGTAATTTCCTCTCGCCGAGGTGGCCGACCGACCGCAGCCTGGAAGGCCCAATGCAGTCGGCCCTCGACTTCTCCGGACTTGCTTTCCTTTAAAATCCGCGCGGCGAAGGCCCGCGCTGCTTCGACGAAAGTGGGATCATTCAGGAGCACCAGGGCCTGCAGTGGGGTATTGGAAATTACGCGATTGGCTGTGCATTCATCCCGACTCGGCGCATCGAAGGCCAGCAGCATTGGATGCAGGAAGGTTCGCTGCCAGTGCATGTAAACTCCGCGACGCCATTGGTTGGCGTTCCGATCAGGCTCATATTCCCGCGTGGGAAAATTGAGCTGTGCGTAATACCCCGGCGGTTGATAGGGCTTTGCGCTGACCCCGCCCACCTTGTCGACAAGCAGCCCGGAAACCGCCAGCGCATTGTCGCGCACCATCTCCGCATCCAGGCGGAAACGTGATTGCCGGCCCAACCATCGATTTTCGGGATCAGCTTCGTAAGTTTGACCGGCCGCGATCTGGCTTTGGCTTAAAACAGATGATTGCCGGTAAGTCGTACTCATAACGATCAGCTTGACCAGGTGCTTCACATTCCAGCCCGACTCGCGGAACTCGACCGCGAGCCAGTCGAGCAACTCCGGGTGCAGCGGCCACTCCCCTTGTGATCCCAATTCATCCAACTGCTTACTGAGCCCGATTCCGAAAAACTGCTTCCAAAGACGGTTGACGAAAACTCGCGCCGTGAGCGGATTGTCCGGGGCCAGCAGCCAGTTGGAGAGATCCAGCCGGGTGAGGCGGGTTGATTTCGGATTTTGGACTTCGGATTTCGGATTTAAGAACGCAGGGACCGCCGGGTCGACGAGGGCTCCGCTCTCGTCCATCCAGTTGCCGCGCGGTAGAACGCGCGTCAGTCGCGGCGGAACAGCAACGGTGATCAAGGTTTTTGTGGCGTTCGAGACGATGGCCTCTTTTTGCGCGCGAAACTTCCCGATCCGGTTCCGAAGGGGCGCCAGTTCCGGCGCCACTGCGGCAAAATGAGCGCGCACTGATTTGCGCTGCGCGTCATTTCGCTCAGCCGTCGGCGTTTTCAATGCTGCCAGCACTGGGTCCGAGAGCGACTTTTCCTTAAGTGCCGGCTGCTTCGTCTTCACACCGGCCTGGTCCCAAAAGACGAGACCGTCGAACTGGTCGAAGGAAAACCCGTCAATCGTCTGTCCGGGCGAAAAACCCAGTTGCTCGGCGGCAATTTCGAGCCGCGCCCATTTGCCCGTTTCGGGAAGAGGCCCGGCATGCCGGTGCTGTGGCGTGGCGGTTCCGATGCCGCCGAAAGCAATCTTGTCCTCGCCCCAATAGGCGCGGTGGTCCCAGCCACCATGCGCCGCGGAGTGGGCCTGTAGCATCAGCGCTTTGGGGGGGGCTTTGGCATCGAGAAATACGTAAACGTAAAACGCGTCGCCCGCCGCGAGCGGGATGGTTGTCTTTGCCTTGTTAAAAAAATGCTGGGCTGTCCCAACCGCTTCCTGCCGCCAGGCCCGCTGGCCGCTGAAAACCGAACCCTGCCCGGCATTGATCGCGTTCCACCCAGCGCTCGAAGTGGCGCCGGCGGGCACCTCATCTTCCAACCAGACAAAATCCCGCGGCGTTTCGTCGGAGAGAGCCGCCACGGTCTCGGCCTCCCACTTTTTCTGTGATTCCGTTAGGCGAGAGACGTCGTTTTCAAGGTCGCGTTCCGCGAGCGTGATGTTCCGCTCGATTTCCACCAGCCGGGCTGCCTCGTCATCACGCGGAACTGCCATGACGGGAGGCCGGTGACCGCTGCCGCCATAAACCCCAATCTCATCGATGTCGGAAAAGAACGCCCCGAAGGTGTAAAAATCCCGGCTCGTGAACGGGTCGAACTTGTGGTCATGGCATTGCGCGCATCCCAGCGTGGCGCCAAGCCACGTGGTGGCAGTGGTGCGCACCCGATCCGTCATGTATTTGACCAGATATTCTTTCGCCTGGGATCCTCCTTCCTCGGTGGTCATGTTGAGCCGATTGTAGCCGGAAGCGACGAGCCATTCGGTTTTGCGCGGGCCGGGCGCCTCGTTCGCGGCCAGCAAGTCGCCCGCCAATTGCTCACGGGTAAACTGATCGAAGGGCTTGTTGCTGTTGAACGCGTTGATGACGTAATCGCGATACGGCGACACACTCACGTTTTGGTCCCCATGATAGCCAACGGTGTCTGCGTAACGCACCAAATCCAGCCAGCCGATGGCGATGCGTTCTCCGAAATGATGAGATGCCAGCAGATCGTCGACCTGTTTTTCGTAGCCGGCCTCGTTGGCATTCGCAGCGAAAGCTTCGGCGGTGTCAGGCCGCGGTGGCAACCCCGCGACATCGAGGTGTAGCCGGCGGATCAGCGTGTGCGGGTCAGCGGCCTGCGCCGGCGACCATTTTCTCTTCTCGAGACCCTTTAGGACAAAGGCATCGATGGGATTGCGAATCGTGAACCCTGAACCTTCAGCCGTCGACGACGGGGACGGGACGGCCGGTCTCACCGGCGGGATGTAACTCCAGTGCGGCTGAAATTCGGCGCCTTCATCGATCCAGCGCTTCAGCAGGGCGATTTGCGCCGGGGTGAGCTCCTTGTTTGTCTTCGCCGGCGGCATCCGCTCGTCCATGTCCGCATGAGTGACGCGTTTTGCCAATTCGCTTTCCGCGCTGTTGCCCGGAACGATCGGACGGCGGCCCTCGATGACAGCGACCGCGTCATCTCGCCGATCCAGACGCAACCCCGCCTTGCGGGCATTCTTGTCAGGCCCGTGACAGGCAAAGCAATTCTCGGAAAGAATCGGACGGATGTGCCGGTTGAACTCGACCTTGTCTGACGCCATCGAGTCCGGAGCCAGGGTCGATGTCGCAACGGCCAGCAGGACAGCGGTGAGCATGTGAAAATCAATCTCCAGCGAGCGAGTCGGGCAACTCGTTTTTGTCTTGGCCACTCATAGGGAAATGCTCCGCCAGCAGGGTGGAAGCACGCTCGATGCCGAGAATGATGGATTCTGTGTACGAGCCGCTCCGCAGCTTCTCACCTATAGCCGCAGACACGTCTTCCCAGAATGACGGGGCGCAGCGCACGTGCACCCCTTCGTCCCCCACAATGGCAAAATTCCGGCTTTTTGGCGCGATGAAAATGAGGACGCCATTTCGTTCGCGCGTTTTGTCCATGCCCAGATCCAGAAACGCCTTCTCCGCAGCGGCGAGCGGGTCAATTGCCGCTTTGCTGGAAATGAAAACGCGCAATTCGCCGCTCGTGCGCGCTTCCGCCGCCTTGATCGCGGCCAGCACGCGCTTCTCATCGATTTTCCAAATGAACAGCCAGTGATCCATGATTGCGCAGTCTACCAATCTCCGCTCGCGCCGCCGCCGCCAAATGATCCGCCGCCGCCGCTGAACCCGCCACCACCTCCGCCGCCCCAGCTCGATCCCCCACCACCACCCCAGAAAATGGGCGCGCCTCCGCCCCGCACCAAACGCCGCCGCTTGTGGTAAACGGCCGACTTTGAATGCGCCCGGATAATCACCATCACCCAAAACAAAACGAAGGCGATTCCGAGCCAAAACGGCACGTCCCAGGCTTTCGCGGCTGCGTTGGGCGCCGCCTGATATTCTCCACGAGTGGCCGCGATAATGGCATCGATCCCTTTTTCCAACCCGACGGCGTAGTTTCCTGCGCGGAAATGAGGGCGGATGTCATTTCGGATGATGGCGTCGCAGCGGCCATCCGGCAGCGCACCTTCGAGCCCGTAGCCAACTTCAATGCGCAGCTTGCGGTCTTGAGCGAAAACGAACAGGACGGCGCCGTTGTCCCACTTTTTTTGTCCAGCGCCCCATGATTCAGCGGTGCGCACCGTGTAATCCTCGAGCGCCGCGCCTTCAGGCAGCTTGGGAAAAATCGCGACGACGATTTGATTCGAACTTTCGCGCTCGAACTGATCGAGGCGCGCGTTCAGGCGATTCGCGACTTCTGATGAAACTAGCTGAGCGTAGTCGTTGAAGTACGCCGCAGGCTTTGGGGGCAGTTGGTCTTGTGGTGCTGCTCCTGCGGCAAACACTATTGGGAGCATTGCCGCCAGGACACGGGAGATGTTCAAACAACGGCTTGGAAGCAGCATTGGAAAATGCCACGGACAAGATGTCCGTGCCCCTTTCCTTTCACATCGGTCCACTGTTCTATTGGGGTGGACCCATTAGGTCCCGGGTGGTTTGGTCCCAAACTTGAACTCCACTTTCGGCGGTTCCTCAGCGCCGGGGTTCGAGCGGAAATACGGTTTCGGGGAAAAACCCATCAGCCGGGCGAAAAGAACAGTTGGGAAGCGCTTCACGCTGGTGTTATAGCTTTGGGCGGCTTCGTTGAACCGCATCCGTTCGACCGTGATTCGATTCTCGGTGCCCGCCAGCTCCGCTTGCAGCGCCAGGAACCCGTCATTCGCGCGCAAGGTCGGATAATTCTCCGCCACCGCGATCAACCGGCTCAACGCGCCGCCCATTTGGGCCTGGGCCTTTTCAAACTGTTGAAAGGTTGCTTCATCCGGAACCTGGCCGGGCGCGAGACGGATTTGGCTTATCGAGGCTCGCGCATTCGTGATTTCCTGGAGCGTGGACTTTTCGAAGCCAGCCTGGCCTTCGACGGTGCGCACCAGGTTGGGGATCAAATCAAACCGCCGTTGGTAAACGTTTTCGACCTGCGACCATTGCTTGTCCACGCCTTCCGAAAGCCCAACCAGGCGGTTGTAGCTCGAACAGCCGCCAATGCCAGCGACCAGCACCGCGAGCACTATCAGAGCCAGGCATCCCAACCCGATTTTTTTATTCATAAAGTGAAACGCTCGTGCGCACTGTGCGAAGTGAATCCCACGGAACAAGGATAAATGCCGCGTTTTGGAAGCAGCAGGAACACCTTCACTCCGTCACGTCAAGTGCGCTCAACGGGCTCAGTGCGGCCGCGACGACATGGCCCAGCCACACCGCTGCCAGGCAAAGGATGAAGGACAAAACAGCATAAGAGCCGGCGTAAAGCCACTCGCGATCACGGAGGAGGCCAAGAGTTTCCAAACTAAACGCTGAGAACGTTGTGTAGCCCCCGCAGAAACCGACCATGAAAAACTGTCGCCATTTTGGATCAATCAGCCATCGCCCTCCGGCGCCGGTCAGCGACGCAATGAAGCCAATGGCAAAGGATCCGCTTACATTAACCACGAGCGTGCCCAGAGGAAAGGCTTCGCCATAGCGTGCCCCCACCACGCCCGAGAGCCAGAAGCGCGCGATCGTGCCCAAGGCGCCCCCGAAGCCAATGATGAGGTAGGTAATCAATCCCACGGGAGCGACGTTAGCCTTTCGCGCCGTCAGCACAACTGAGCCAGTTCCAGAGGAAGCAGCTCAATGTTCGAAGACACGATCCTAGTTGTCTGGATCGGGCGGTGATTGACGGCGCGCACACTGTAGCCGGCGTCTGTGACGCCGGGTCGGGGTCTCAGACGCCGGCTACAAGGCCCAAAGGGGACCATTTGAGAAGATCGTTTCAGCCATGTTAGTCGCCGCCCCTGCGGCCACTCATGATCACTTCGCGCCCGGTCAGATAGAGGACAATGACGAGGACGGCGAACGGGATCAGCGCCAGTACGTCGGGTGAAATCCAGCCGGGTTGTTCGGTGTAGAATGGATTGTGCGCGGACGCCCATTTCTGCAGCGTATCGTAAGTATCGCTCAGCATGCCGGCCATGAATGCGATTATGATCCCAGCGATGGCACCTCCGGCGATGTAGCCCGAAGCCATCAAAACGCCCGGACTTTTGTCACCTTCAGCAATGTGTTGCTCTTCGGTCAGTCGCGCGCCGGCCAGCTTCCGCCGTCTCTGCCGGTCAACCAGCCAGCGGACGAGTCCTCCCACCCAGATCGGCGCGGACGTTGCCAGCGGCAAGTAAACGCCGACCGCAAATGCCAAAGACGGAATCCCTGACATCTCGAGCACCACCGCAATAACCACGCCAAACAACACTAGCGCCCATGGCAGTTTGCGATCCAGGATTCCTTTGATGATGTAGGAAACCAGCGTGGCTTTCGGAGCGTCGAATTTCCTCACTTCACTTCCGTCAGGCCGCTTCGTTACAGTGCCATTGATGCCCGGGTCAACCAGGTAGACCGCTCTGCCGGTCTCGTCGACCAGGTATTGCTGCGCCGCGCCTCCCGCTTCGTCCTGCTTGTGCCAGACGCGATAGTTATTCTGATCCTCCCGGGCTTGCGGACCGGTGAGTTTCGCGGTCTTTGTCAGCACCGCCGGATCGGTCCGCAATTCAGTCGTGACCGGCACAAACACCTTCGCCGCTTCGTTGAGTTGGAGCAGAATCGGTCCCAGCACCAGCGCCGAGCAGAGCGCGCCGATCAAGATCGCGATCTGTTGGTATTTCGGTGTCGCGCCGATCAGAAATCCGGTCTTCAAATCCTGCGACGTCGTGCCGCCGTTCGAGGAAGCAATGCAAACAATGCCACCGACCGTCAATGCCGTGATATAAGCGAAACCACCCGTCCAGCCAAGCATCAAAAAGGCGAGACAAGTCAGTAGCAGCGTCGCCACAGTCATTCCGGAAACGGGATTCGAACTCGACCCGATTTCTCCGGTGAGGCGGGATGAAACGGTCACGAAGAGAAATCCGCACAGCACGATCATGATCGCGCCGACCAGATTCATGTGCAGGCTGGGCGCGAAATAAATCGCAACGATCAAGGCCGCGATGCCAAAAAAGACAAACTTCATCGGCAAATCCTGGTCCGTACGCAGGACGGCTCCGCGGCTGGCTGCAGCTCCGCCGAAGTCCCGCAACCCTTCGCGAATGCCGCCCCAAATGAGCGGAATCGAGCGCACCAGGCTGATGATTCCTCCCGCGGCCACTGCGCCCGCGCCAATGTAAAGAATGTACGCGCTGCGGATCGCGTTCGGGCTCATCTCGCCGATCGGCACTGTTCCGGGCGCGATCGGCCCCGCGAGACCGTCGCCGAAAAATTTGATCAGCGGAATCAGAAGCAGGTAGGAAAGAACTCCGCCCGCGGCCATCACCGCCGCAATGCGAGGTCCGATGACGTAGCCCACACCAAGCAGTTCCGGAGTGATCTCGCAGGAGATAGACCCCCCTTTCAAGGGCGCTGCAAAAACCTTCTCCGGAGCGTCTTTCCACCCGTAGAAGGCTTTCATGGCGACGTTGTAAAGAATGCCGATGCCAAAACCGGTGAAGATGACTTTCGCGCCTGACCGTGCGGCTTTCTTATCCAGCGCCGCGGTGTATCCCGCCTCAGCGGCCGCCGAGCGGGATTCCGCCGACGCGCCGGCTTTGAGAACTTCTGCGCACGCCGTCCCTTCCGGATATTTCAACAGACCGTGTTGCTGGACGATCAACGCCCGCCGCAACGGGATCATCATCAGGATGCCGAGCAAGCCGCCAAGAATCGAGACCAGAATCACGCGCGCCACTTCGAGATCGAAGCCCAAAATCAAAATCGCTGGCATGGTGACTCCGACGCCAAACGCGATTGATTCACCGGCCGAACCTGCCGTTTGCACAATGTTGTTCTCGAGAATCGTGGCGTCGCGG
This sequence comes from Verrucomicrobiales bacterium, assembly GCA_050998515.1. Taxonomy (GTDB): domain Bacteria; phylum Verrucomicrobiota; class Verrucomicrobiia; order Verrucomicrobiales; family V1-33; genus JBPCQC01. The sequence continues at coordinate 4,885 of JBPCQC010000095.1, read as the reverse complement.
GCGCCAAACTTGGAAAACAACCGGAACAACGCGATGGAAATAACCGCCACCGGAATCGACGCGCTCACAGTCAATCCCGTCTTAAGCACGAGATACAGCGAGGACGCGCCAAAAATCATGCCAAGGATGCTCCCGACAATCAGTGGCCGGGCCCCAAATTCCCGCAGGTGAGCCGACGCTGGAATGTAGGGCTGGAATGCCGCCAACGCGGGATTCTCCGGAACGACGGCCGTTTCCTGGAGACGGCCCGCCCCCGGGCCGCTGCCCCCACTCGCATCGGGATTTGCTTTGGATTCCGCGTTCACGCCTTACAAAGAACGTAACGAATAGAGCACCCGGCGTTCAGGTCCAGAACCATCTGGGAATTGCCCGCGTTTGCACCGGACAGAAAGGCGAATGGGCCTCTTGCCCGTTGCATTGAATTTCGCTGCGTTCATCGCCACGGGCAAGATGCCCGTGCCCCTTTCAGTGACGCCACTTTTGGAAAGAGCCATGACCGGTTCAGTCGGTGTTTGATGGATTTCCTGACCGCGTCCGCGATTCTGCGCAGTCCGGTCCAAACCAAAAGCAAAAAGGTTTCACCGCCTCCGGACTCCATGGTGGATTCTTGCCAAAGTCGGAGATAAGCATGAAGTTTCTCTGCGTTTTTGCGCGTCTGCGTGATACTGATTTCGCCGCGCAGAGAGTCAGTAGCTCGCAGAGATATGATCGTTCCGTGAAGTCACAGATTGCCGGTCCGTTTAGACACTCGGTCCCTAAATTCGTGAATGGATTAAACAGAAGGCAACGAAGAGAACGAAGATTCAATCTCTTGGCCCTCTTGGAGACTTCACCCAGCGGGCAGAGCCTCCGAAACGCCCGTTCCATTCAGAATCCTATTCTTCGCTTCCTTCTGTTCCATCTTCGGCCAATACGAGTTGGAGACGGCCCGCACTCGGGCCGCTCTTCAGGATTTTCGTATGGGTTTCGCGTTCAGTTGCCGCGTTTTCCGTTGGTCAATTCGTTCGCCAGGGCTTCAGCGTCGTAGACCTTGCGAAGTGCTTCGAGGATGCCGCGGGAATCCACTGAGACGGCGCGCGCCTGCTCGTCGGTGAAAATGAAATCGAGGACGAGCGAGTGGATATTGCCGTCGAAAATGATGCCGACGACTTCGCCTTTGCGGTCAATGACCGGGCTGCCGGAGTTGCCGCCGATGATGTCGGCGGTGGAAACAAAGTTGAATGGCGTTGTGAGATTGAGGCGGTCCTTGCGGTCGAGCCAGATTTTTGGCAGATCAAACGGGGGCCGGTATTCCTGCTCGGCGGCGCGCTCGTAAAGCCCGGAAAAGTTTGTGTGCGGAAGGATTTTTCTGCCGGCTTCCTCATAACCTTTGACCGTGCCGAAGGCGAGCCGCAGCGTGAATGTCGCGTCGGGGTAATTGGTCGTTCCTTCGATGGCGAATCGCGCCTTCGCGATCCTGGCATGCGCCTGCTGTTTCACCTCCCCTTGCGTTTCGATGATTTTCCGGACCTTTCGCGCCTCGGCATCAATCAAGCGGGCCAGCTCGAGCATGGGATCTTTTGCCGCAGTCACTACAGCGGAATCGCCTTCATACAACTTCTTGCGCACAGCAACGTCCTTTACTTTGGTGCCGGTGATCAACTCCGCAGCGCGTTCCTGCGGCGACTTGCCGGCGAGGACCTGCTGCACCAGTGGATGGGCCGCCCCCAGCTCCTCGATCAGATAAGTGAGGGAATCGGCGAGTTGCAGTTGCTCGAGGTCGTCGTAAATCGGCTTCTCGGAAAAGAGTTCGAGCTCGAGCGAGTCCCGGCCCGCTTCGCCAAACTCGCGCAGCCGTTCGCCATTGGGCTTCGGTTTTTCGTCTGCGGCCCGCAGCAACGTCCGGGCAATATCAAACAGCTCACTATTAAACGCAGCGCCCGCTTCAAGCTGATTGTAAATGGGCGCCTGGCTGGCGATGATCTTCTGGGCGGCAGCGATGCGGTCCCATGAGTCGCGCGCCTCTTTGAACTCATCGCGAGCCGCCACGGCGGCGCGGAGTTTCTTTTCGTCCTCGGCCTTTTTCGCCATGACGCTTGGATCCAGCAAACCGGCGAATCGTCCCTTGTTGGCCTTGCGGCTGTTCTGCACGCCGAACAATTCGTCCTTGGCGCGGCGCGCGTTTTCCTGGCTGCGACCGCTGTAGTTGCCGAGGAGAACTTCCAGCCGATAAAGCTGGCTCAGGGATTTCGGCAGCCTGACATCGCGCACGTATTCCAATTCACTCATCGTAAGGAGACGGCTCGTACGACCGGGATGACCGGAGACAAAGACCAGGTCATTTTCCGCGGTGCCGCGCTCGCTCCATTTCAAAAAATGCTGAAACCTCGCCGGCTTGCCGTCCTCGTAAGCGCGGAAAAAGGAAACATCGAGGTCGTAACGGGGATACTCGAAGTTATCGGGATCCCCGCCAAAGAAGGCGATCTGCTGCTCGGGTGCGAAGACGAGTCGCACATCGGTGTAGCGCTTGAAACGATAGAGATGATACCGCCCGCCTTGATACAGCGTAACGACATCGCTGCGCATCCCGGTTTTGTCCTTCGATTCCTTTTCAATCTCGGCCGTGATCGAGCGGCGTGCTTCGAACGCCTGTTCATCGGACAAACCTGGCTTGATCGCCGCGTTCACCCGCGCCGTCACATCCTCGATCTCGATCAGGATATTGAGTTCGAGGTCCTTGGCCGGTTTCTCTTCCGCAAGTGTGCGCGCGTGAAAGCCGTTCTTCAGATAATCGTGCTCCTTGTCGCTGAGTTTTTGCAGAGCGTCGGCCCCGACGTGGTGATTCGACATGATCAAGCCATCGGCGGAAACGACCTCACCCGAGCCACCGCTGTTGAATCGAACCGACGATTTCTGCACGTGCTCGAGCCACTGATCCGTGATCTCGAAGCCGTAACGCTCTTTTAGAAGTTTTCGCGGCGGATCATTGAAAAGCCACATTCCTTCGTCTGCTCGAGTGAGGGACGCGGCGCTCGATAAGAGGATGCCAAGTGCGAAACAAATGAGTGGTTTGTCATTCATGCGGGTTGTGCCAATTCGTCGGTGACTATCCCGCCTTTGCCAAGCCAGACAATTTCGAATGTTGACGGGTGGATACGGCGGACGGATGTGCTGGTGCCGGGGCCTGGCCCCCAAGGAGGAAAGATTTTTAAATATTTCTTAATCCCATTTTAGAAAGTCGGCGGAAAAGATTTCTGAGATAACCATAACTCCACCAGCAAACCACCAGCAAACCACCCAATGAAACCCAACAATAAGCGATATTCTTCCCGGCGCACAAACCTAAACACAACCATATCAATGAACATTCGACACCCTCACTCATGCGGTCTGCTGCAGGCTGCTCCTTTTACTCTGAACCGATCGCGAACGAAAGGATCACGGCTGCCTGGCGGATGGGCACTTGCCGCCGCATTGATCGGATGGGCTAGCTTAATCACCAACTCCTCGGGCGCAACGGTGGACCCGGAGATCGCCTATCTCTATACCGCAGGCCGCGGTGAAGGAGTCAGCGTGTCCAAGGACGGACACCGGATCCTGGTATCCTCACCAATCGATATATCTGGCAACGAAACGATCTATTCCTCGTTTGTTCCCCACGTCACCCACATCCCGCGGGCCGAAAATCCGTTCGTCCAAACTCACAACCCTGCCGTGCCTGGCGAGTCGACCGATGTGGCCGTATTGCCCCACGAAGATTTCGGCCTGGTGGTGGTGCGACGCGATTCGATTTCGCCTCTGAACGCGCTGCTCGCAATCAGCGGCGACGAAGTGCTGCAAACCCTTCCCATCCCGGCGAAACCGGATGGAATGAAGGTTTCGCCGGATGGCCGTTACGCGGTTGTCGCGGTCGAAAAGGGCGGTGAGATCCGCATCTACGATCTAAGCGGGGGCGCTGGCCAGATCTACCTTGCTGCATTAATCACCAAACCGGCACTCGCGGAATACTATGTTGGCGTGCCGAATCCCGTCAGCGGTTTGGAGCCGGAAGCGGTCGGGATCTCTTCCGATTCTTCCGTTGCCTTGGTGACGATCCAGGAGAGCGCGTCGGTCGCGGCCATAGATCTGACGGCGGTTACCGAGGGTCAAGAGCTGGGACTTTCGCCTGGACAGATTGGCGACCTCGCTCTGAAGAATGTCATCCACCTGCCGTATGGCTTTAAAGGCAGCGACGGCAAGCTTTTCGGTGTCGAGCCCGACGGTGTCGCGATCAGCCCGGACGGCTCATTCGCGATGGTCGCGCACGAAGCGAACACCCGCGCCAGGCATCTCCAAGGCTTCTCGGTGCTCGATCTCCGCGGTGGTCTCGAGAACATCGTCGCGCAGAGCTACTGCATCTTCGACATCGACCCCACATTGCTGCGCAACACCGGCCTGACCGAGTGCCCGGTCGGTTCCGCGACGTTTTATCCACCCGAAGCCAACAAGCTTCCGCGACTCGATCCGGCAAACTTCGAGATTGTGAAACGTGGTAACGACCTCGTCGCGGCGCTCGTGATCGAACGCTACGATCCCTCTGCCGCTCAAGTCGCTGCTGCGACGGCGGCGTCCCCAAACGAAACTCGCGGCTCGGTGCTCTTCCTGGAGGTGGACGAGGCGTTGGACGGCGTTTTCCCGATCATCGATCGGGTGGCCGTCGGCGTCTCGGGATCGCGTCTCGAGGGCATCGACTCTGCGCAACACGGCCGCTGGGTGTTCGTCTCGATCAGCAACGGAGGCGGCGATAAAGGAACCGTCGCCCGTCTCGAACTGCTGACCGGAAAATAAACGCAATAGATTCGGAGAGTTTGCACCGACTGCGTCCGGGAACCGCCGGACGCAGCGGTTCCGGAACCGGAGGCCAAGC
>JBPCQC010000080.1:0-28139 GCA_050998515.1 Verrucomicrobiales bacterium | reverse complement strand
GATGGACCACTTATGAAAAAACAACCTATGATTCGATAGCTCGGTTCGCCGGGCACGTCCAGTTGAAAGGTCTTCGTGCCCGTTCAGTGGAGGCCTATGTGGCGGTGGTGCGGATCCTGGCCCAGTGAGCCGGGGAAGATCCGGCGGTGATCGACGCTGGGCGATTTGTCCGAGGCCGCATTAGCACGGCCAGTCCGCGCGTTTATCGGGGGGATCTTCGCAGCGGCGGCAGTGATTTGGACCGCGGCGGCAAGCGAACTGCGGCGACTGGGGGGGCTCGATTAGTTAGGCGGACTCATTGCGGACCATGCGTGCTCTGGTCGTCGCGCCGGTGGGATGACTGTCAGCCTCCGCGATCACGATTCGCAAACGTCGGAGGATCGAGCGGGTCGAGCTGCCTCCTTCGCAAGATCAACGCCAGCATGCCACCCGTCAGCGCCACCATCCCCAGGGGCACGAGCCCCGTTTTCAGGGTCTCACCGATCCACGGCAGCAACTCGTGTCGCGCGACTGCTTTTGACGCCTTCGCGACGCCGGCGAATAATCCGAGGGCGAAGATCCAGCCGGTGTGCAACCCGATGGGGAGCCAGAGCGAGCGCGTCCGCAGACGCAGCCAGCCTAACAAATAGCCCGCGAGCCAGAGGGTGGCGAATTCAGCGAGAATGAAGTTCGGGTGGGTGAAAGTCCGGAGAATCTGTCCGAGCAGCCAAAAGCCGGTACTCCATTCGACGCCACTTTGGATCGAAGGGACGTCGGCGGGTGGCTGCAAAAAATGGACTGCGGCAAAAATCGTCGTGACGACAAGCAGTGCCAAGCGCGGTGAACTCGCTCGCAACATCAGTCCGAGCAGCGCTCCGCGAAACAAGACCTCCTCGATGATTCCGGCGCCCACGGCGCGCGTAAGCGAGTCGAGCAACACCGCGGACCACGTTGTCGATTTTCTCCACGCAAAGAAATCGTATCCCAGGTAAAATCCTCCCATGGCGAGCAGGAACCCCGCTCCGGCAACGAAACCGACGGCGAGATGCCGCCAGGGGGTTGGGTTCCGGGCCAGTCCGAATTCGCCGCGGCGAATGCGCAACATTTTCACCGCGGGCCACAGACAGATGAGCGCCGCCACGAGCAGCGCGCGATTGAATACGCGCGCGAAATCAGCCTTTTCGAAGTGATGATGGACGTAACCCAACACCGGCAGCGCCGTCGCGTCAGCCCTTCCGATTTGATCGACCATGGTGCGCGCCCCCCAATAAAGCGGCGGCGCCAGAATCGCAGTCAGTAAAAGCGTCAGCACAAAATATCCGACAATGATCCGGACATCACGACCAGCCTGGTGACGAATGGGCTGGCGTAGGCGCTGATCGGAAGGGAGAGACATCGCAGAAGCGGCCGCTTTGCAGGCTGGCTTCTTTCACGCTGGCTGAGTCGAGCGGCAACTGCTAAGTGATTTCCTTGCCGCCATGAACTGTCGTCATTTGGCTGCCCAGGCTTTAACGGTCCTCACTTTGGCCGCGTCCGGCTTTGCCACGGCGCCGAACTTCCTCGTGCTGATCGCCGATGACATGCGGGCGGACGCCATCCATGCCCACGGCCATCCCACCATTCGCACCCCCAATCTGGATAAAGTTGCGGCCGATGGATTTTCTTTCCGTGAGGCGCACTGCTACGGATCGAACAGCGGAGCGGTGTGCGTGCCAAGCCGCGCTATTTTTACGAGCATTCGATGCGCGCGCCGTTCATCGTGCGCGGCCCCGGCGTGCCAGCCGGCAAGGAGTCACACGCGTTGACCTATCTTTATGACCTGCATGCGACAGTCCTCAAGCTTTCGCAAGGACAGAGCGAACGGACCGATAAAGGAGCGACGGCTTCTCCGGTCGCGAGTCAGAGCCTGGTTCCCCTGTGGAGAGGAGATAAAAACGTTGCGCGTGACGCTCTGCTCCTCGCCTTCACGAACACGATGCGGGCGGTGAGAGATTCGCGGTGGAAGCTGATCGTTTATCCGCCGATCAATCACGCGCAGCTCTTCGATCTGCTCACCGATCCGCATGAGATGAACGATCTTGCCAGCAGGCATCCGGAAAGGGTCGCCGCATTGATGAAAAGACTCAGCGACCTCCAGGCAGCCTCCGGCGACCAGCAGCCGTTGCGCGTGGCCAAGCCGAAACTCAAGGAGATCAATCTCAGCGGGCGTAAAGCGAACCCGCACGCCGCCATCCCGGGAGGCGCCAACCGATGACCGAACATCATTGGAAGGTGCGCACCGAAAGGGGGCCACGATTTTACAAAGCTTCCCGTTTCGCCCGCCGTTGGACGATCCAGACCAGGCTCAAGGGCGAGGAAATATGGACCGGCCTCACTGAACCATTTGCTGCGACCGTGCTCGAACCGCTGCGCGATCTACTTTGGGCAAAATATCAAAGGCGCCGTTTGCCGTTCGAGGTGGTGCGCGAAATAGATCTGCTGTTGCCGATCGAGCAACGCCGGACAGTAGGCCAATGAACACCCGCGAGCTGCAGGAACTGGACAAGCGACACCTCTGGCACCCGTTCACCCAGATGCGGGACTGGTGCGCGTCGGAACACGAGCCGCTGGTGCTGGCGCGGGGAAAGGGCGCACGGCTCTGGGACAGCGAAGGCCGCGAATACATCGACGGAAATTCCTCGATCTGGACCAACATTCACGGACATAACCATCCGGCGATCAATGCCGCCATCCGCGAGCAGTTGGAAAAGGTCGGGCATGCATCGTTCCTCGGCTTCACCAATGAGCCGGCCATCAAATTGGCCGCGGCGCTCACCAGCCACTTCCCGCCTGACACTCTGACCAGGGTTTTTTACAGTGACGACGGCTCGACCGCCGTCGAGTGCGCGCTGAAAATGGCGCTGCAGTTCTGGCAGCTCGCGGGCCAGCCGCAACGTCGCGAGTTTATCGCCTTCGATCGCGCCTATCACGGAGATACACTCGGCGCCGCTTCTCTCGGTGGCATTTCCCTGTTCCACGACCGTTTTGCCGGGCTTGGTGTGCCCGCCCATCACGTGCGTGACGTGGCCACGCTCGATTCCCTGCCGCCGGGCAAACGGAAAAAGATTGCCGCGATTGCCATAGAACCGCTGGTGCAAGGCGCCGCTGGAATGCAGCTCTGGCCTCGAGGAATGCTGCGTCAACTGCGCGGCTGGTGCGACCAGCATGATATCCTGCTCATCGTCGATGAAGTGATGACCGGTTTTGGACGGACCGGCACGATGTTTGCCTGCCAGCAGGAAAACGTCACGCCGGATTTTCTTTGCCTCGCTAAAGGCCTCACTGGCGGCTATCTGCCGCTCGGTGCGACCCTCACAACCGACAGAATCTTCGGCGCTTTTCTCGGCACCACTGATGAGCAGAAAACATTTTTTTACGGCCACAGCTATTCTGGCAATCCGTTAGGCTGCGCGGCTGCGCTGGCGAGCCTGCGCATTTTCGAAGGTGAGAATGTTCTGGAACAGCTTCTGCCGAAAATCTCCCTGTTCAGCACACTGCTCGCCGAGCTGAAATCCGCCGTTCCCGATCACATCGGCGAAATCCGCCGGTGCGGTCTCATCGCCGGAATCGATCTCGTTAAAGACGTCTCGACCGGCGAACTGTTCGATCCGCGCGAACAAACCGGAGCCAGCGTCTGCCTCGCCGCCCGTGAGTTCGGCCTCCTGACCCGACCCATTCGCGACACCATTATTCTGATGCCTCCGCTCTGCGTGATGGACGCTGAATTGGGAATCGCGGTGGAGGCAGTTAAACGAGGCATCGAATATGCTGTGCGGTGACCTAATGGGGCAGCGGGAGTTTCGGTGCCCCCATGGCACGAGTAGAAAGGGGCATGGGCGTCCCGCCCATGGCACGGAATAAGTAAGGATCGCCAAACAAGAGCCCGTGTAAAGGCGCTCTGCGAGCGGCCGCTGGTTTTTCCAGCCCGTCGCTGGGCATGCGTCGCCCGAGACATTGACGAGCATTCACTCACTCGCGCCAGTTTTCTTTGCGCTCGGCCATCTCAGCGTTTCTTATTGCCGCCGCGGGACGTCGCCGATCCACATGCCACGCAAATGGAAAATTGCCGGGGTCAATTTCGACCATTTCCACATGGGGGATCTGTTGCGGATGGCCGGCAACCATCCGGAGGCGGAGGTGGTCGGAATTTCCGATGAGCGGCCGGAACGAATGATCGACGCGCAACGGAATTTTGGGCTTCCGTCAGCGCGGGTGTTTACCGACTTTCGACAGTGCCTGGAAACGACGAAGCCCGATCTTGTCATTTTGTGTCCGAGCACGGCGACTCATGCCGAGTGGGTGGAAAGAGTGGCCCCGTATCGCGCGCACTTGCTCGTGGAAAAGCCATTCGCGGCCAGTATCGCCGAGGCTGATCGCATGATCGCAGCGGCCACGGCGGCCGGCGTGCAGTTGGCGATCAACTGGCCGATCCGATGGTATCCCACTCACGCTTTGGCCTACCAACTGGCTACAGTGGAAGGCCGCCTCGGTGACATCACCGAAGTGCATTACTATGATGGCAATCGCGGGCCGTTATATCATGGGGCGGACAAGGTCGAACTCGAGCCGACGCCGGAAAGAAAAGCGGAGAGTTGGTTTTACAGGAAATCGCAAGGCGGCGGCTCACTGCTCGATTACCTCGGTTACGGAACAACGTTAGGCACATGGTATCTTGGTGGACGCAAGCCGGTCGAGGTCACTTCCATGACATGGGGCGCGCCTGGTCTCGAAGTCGATGAGCACAGCATCACCATCGCGCGGTATGAGTTTGGGCTCTCGAAATTCGAAACCCGCTGGGGGACTTTCACCGACCCATGGACCCACCAACCCCAGCCGAAGTGCGGCTTTGTGCTCAAGGGCACCGAGGGAACACTCTCGAGTTACGATATGGAGGACCATGTGCGGCTGCAAACCCGCCGGTGCCCGCAGGGCGAAGACATTTCCGCCCCCCCTTTGGTTGCTCCGTTCCTGGATCCAATTCAGTATTTCCTCGACTGCCTGTCACGAGAGCGGCCGGTCGAAGGGCCACTGGCGCCGGACGTGGCGCGGATCGGGCAGCAAATTGTCGATACCGCCTATCAGAGCGCCGGCGCCCAACGCAGCCTGCCGCTGCTTGGTTAGATTTACTTTTTTCCTGTTTCTACGTCGAAGGAAATTTTGGCGTTGACTCGGTATTGGGTTATTTTGTCACCTTCCACCTTCGCCTGAAAGTCCTGGACATAGATCGAGCGGATGTTGCGGACTGACTTCTTGGCCTCGCTCAGTGCATTTTTCACCGCGCCCTCCCAACTTGCATCGGACTGCGCCAGCACTTCAATAATTTTGACTATTTTCGCCATATGATTGTGTTTTTGGGTCTTACGACTGGCAGGCCCGAGAGGACGCATTGGCCAATGACCGGGAGGCTCCCAGTTGGTGACGGAGTCAACGGAGGAGCCTGGAGCCCTTTGCCGGTCAATGGAGCAGGTGCCGCGCCCGGCGCATGACGGTTTCGCTATCCCCGCCCTCGTGAATTTCCTGGATGGCGCGCTCGACTGCCGCAGAGATGACATCTTCGGAGGAGTTGGGAAATTCACCCTTGAGCTGACCCACATAAAAGAGGACCGCATGCCGGTGGCTATAACGTCGAGGCTGTCGTGTAGTTTCCGCCATGAGAATGATTTTTTGGTTCACTGAATCGTTACGGGCCGCGAGGCGCCGTCAGACGCAGAAAGTTTCCTGCGTTCGTAGCGTGGGCAACTGGCCCATCGATTGGTTACAGGACTTGACCATAAATCAAATTGGGGTAGCGGCTCTCGGCTGGTCGTCCGGCGCCCCCATGAAGAAATCACTCGACGACCTAAGAGAAGGGTCGTTTTAGTTTCGGTATTGAAGCGGCAATCGCCGAGCAAAGGATCAGGCCATGAACGAAAGCCGCTTGACCACGTCCCGTGAGTCGTCCCTGATCCGCCGCGAAGAGCGAGTTCGGGTGCGATCTATCGAGGCAGAAAGGCGTGGTGGAAAACTCTGCTTGGTTGCCCTGATCATCGCGGTCGTCCATGTGACGGGATGGATTCTCACTGCCGCAACCACCTTTGCTGGCCAGGCACCTAATGAGGCAGAAGCGGGAAAGGATCGGGAGGCGGCTGGCCGCCTGTCTGAGGGTGAGGCGACACCCGGCCGCTCGGCAGTGCTCATGCTTGATGGTGACGGCTATTGCGAAATACCGCAGGCGGTGATCCCGCCATCCGGTGACTTTAGCGTCGAGGTTTGGGCTCTTTCATTTGTTCCACCGGATGGAACGCGGCGCGATATCCTTTCCCAGGGACCGCGAATTCGATCTCCCGGCGTCATGTCATCAGTGTTTTACATCGGGATTAGAAGACAAACCGGGAACATTCAGGTTGGGGACTATTGGGAGAATTCCGGCCTGCCTTTTCCTGACAGCGGCTGGCACCACTTTGCGGTCGTAAAGAACAACAATGGCGCTGTCCTTTATCTCGATGGGAAACTCAAGGCCACGCGTGATTCCGCACCTCCGAATCCGGCGTCGCCTCCCTTTCGCATCGGCCGCCAATGGGGATTCAGCGGCGCCGATTTGTGGAGCGGCCAGATCGATGACGTTCGCGTTTGGAAAACGGCGCGAACCGCCGACCAAATTCGCGAGAATCTTTTTGCATCACTGAAGGGCGGCGAAGAGGGATTGATCGCGCTGTGGAATTTCGATGATCCAGGCATGCCTGGCCGCGATGTCTCCCCACGCGGGAATCACGTCCGACTCATGGGCGGAGCCACGATTGTAGAAATGGAGGCAAGGACGCCGGAGCGACTGGGCACTCTGAGTGGTGTCATCGTCGGAGAATCAGGACGGCAATTGAGTGGGGTCGATGTGTGGTTAATTCAAGACGGTCGCGAAGTCACTCGCGCGCGCAGCGGGCCCGAGGGAAGGTACGCCATCGGTTTTGTGCGCAATGATCGCACCTACGAACTGCGGGCGTCACTCGACACCCTCGGCGACATGCGCTCTGATCTTCACCTCGCCGCGGGCGAAACCGTCATGGATCTGCGATTGCGGGATTCGCTGCGGATTTCCGGGAGGGTGCAGGGACCGGATGACGAGCCGCGAAGGGGGGTGCGGATCGAGGTCGTGCGCTCTGTGGATGGATCGGTGGCGTCGCAAACGCTAAGCGATGCGCGAGGGGAGTTCACAGTCAGAAATCTTTTCGATGGGGATTATCAGCTTCGGGCCGCTACGTCGGGAGGTCACGTGTCGCTCGAGAAGGAGCGGGTTTTCGCCATCACCGCGGAGAGACCTCTCCTGGACGCGGTGTTCCGACTCCCCCCGGAAGAGCCAGCGCCTCCGTCTTCGGCGCCGAATCGCGTCCTGTTTCTCGATGGCCAATCCGGGTTTGTCCACCTTCCCTCGCAGGTGTTTGGATCGCTCAATGAAATAACCGTCGAGGGCTGGGTGATGTGGAAGCGGTTTAATTCGGCGTCCCGGTTTTTCGACTTTGGAGGGATCGACAGGGCAATGGCGGTGAGCAACAAGGGCCGAACGGGCGATCTAAGTTTTCACACCTGGCGATCCGCCCGCGGCAGCTCTGGAACGCTCGAATTCGCCGGCACTCTGCGCCTCGATCAATGGTGCCACATTGCTGCCGTGAGCGGTCCCAACGGAATGCATCTCTATCTGAACGGCACCTCGCTGGGCACTCTTTCGGGCAGAGAGAACCCAGGAAGGCAAACGCGTGCCGAGCCAGGATTCCCGCGCGGCTTTGGGAAGAACAGTTATCTCGGCCGTTCGCATTGGGACCACGATGCTCTCTTCAATGGCCAAATGGATGAAGTGCGGGTCTGGGCCGTCGAGCGGAGCCCCGAGGAAATCCGGGCCAACATGTTCCGGCGTCTCACGGGCCGCGAGGACGGCCTGGTAGCGCTCTGGGATTTCGATGACGCCAGGCGGCCTGGCCGCGACGCGACGGCGAATGGTTATAACGGGACACTGCTTGGGAGCGCGACGGCGGTCGAGGCGGCGTTGCCCACCTCGACATCGGAAATCACACAATGGGTCAACATTTCCGGCGCGACGACTGATGCGGACGGAAGGGCGTTGCGGGACGTTAACCTTCGTCTTGAACACGGGCAGCAGGTCGCAGAGGCCCGCAGCGATGCCGCGGGAAATTATTCCCTCGTCATCGCCGTGGCCGCGGACGAGGGCCGCCTCACTGCCCGCCTCCGGGAACTATCGTCCGTGCCGGCAAAAATCACGTTCCGCGAGGGTGTGAAAGTGGAAAATCTGACGTTGCGCGACGCCGCCTCGCTTTCCGGGAGGGTGATGGCTCTGGATGACACTCCGATTCCTACGGTGGTCGTTCAGGCGATTCCAATCGTCGAAGGCCGATTGCCGCCCGAGCCTGGCTTGCTGCGCGAGGTATTCAGGCGCGCCGGACTCACCGGATTTCCGGAAATTCCCGACGATGAACGGCCGCTTTCCCGCCGCGTGGATTTCGCTGTTGATTATCCGCTCGAGCAGCGAAGCATTGCTGGCGAGGAGCAGTTTTACGCGCGCTGGCTGGGGTTTCTTCGTGTGGAAAAACCGGGCAAGTTGACGTTTCACCTGGCGGCAAATGACAGCGGAAGACTGCTCATCGACGGTCGGCTGCTGCTGGAATCGCGGAAGCCAGCCGGCCGGGGCGACACCTCGCTGGAAGACGCGGAGGTGGCAGGCGACCTGGAACTGACGGCCGGCGATCATGAATTGAGGATTGAACTGTATAACAACTTTGGTCGGGACGGCGCAAGGCTGTCCTGGTCAGGAGACGGGCTGGCTAAGGAAATCATCCCCGGCAGCGTTCTTTTCCACCCGCCCCAGACACCGAGCACTGTCACTACGGTCAGCGATGCGCGAGGCCGCTATCGCTTTGCTCAGGTGGTGCCCGGCCGTTATACTCTCCGGGCGCACGTAGCCGGTGGATTTTCGGAGGCTGGTGGAGCGCGTGAGCTCGCAGTCGGCGAGGACAAGCCCATCGCCAATCTTGATTTTCATATCGCCCCGTTCAAAAAAGGCCACTGGAAAAACTTTTCGCATCTCGATGGTCTTGCCGCGGATTACGTGAAATGCGTCTATCTGGCGGCTGACGGCGCGATCTGGTTCGGCACCGAGGGGGGAGTGTCGCGATTCGATGGCCGAAGGTTTTCCAACCTGACACACAGTGATGGGCTGGCTAACGGACGAATCACCGCCATCGGAGAAAGCCGCGATCGAGTTATGTGGTTTGGCACGCCGGAGGGGCTCAGCCGTTATCATCCGGAGAACGAGCGCCGGCGCCTAACGACTTTCACCACGGCGAATGGATTGCCTGGAAATGACATCACCGCCCTGACCGTCGACGGGGATGGACGGCTCTGGGTAGGAACAACGCGCGGATTGTCGCGCCACGAGCCCGCAATCGAAGAACAAGGAGGAATCCCGTTTGTGAACCCGTCCGGCGATTCGCCGGGCGATGCGGTTCTATCTCTTCACGCTGACTCAGCCGGGGCGCTTTGGGTTGGCACTTCCACTGGTGTGACGAGGCAAGCAGGCGACTCGAGAAAATTTTTTACCAACCGCGACGGACTGGCGGAAGGGCCGGTGATCTCGATCTTTCAGTCCGCGGACAAAGCGATGTGGTTTGGCACTGACGGCAACGGCGTCTCGCGCATGCTCGCAGGCAGTGATGCAGGCACGCCAATCTTTACTAACTTCACCACCCACGACGGCCTGGCCGGCAACCACGTCACGGGCATTGCGCAGGATCGACAAGGTGCCATGTGGTTTGCGACCCGCCCAGTGATGTCGACCCCTCCGCCTCCAGCCGGCCTCTCGAGGTACGATGACAAATCATTCGTCAACTTTGCCGTCGCTGACGGACTGGCGGATCAGTTCGTGCTCGGACTGCTGTTCGACGCTCGCGGCGGCCTTTGGGCCGGCACCATGCGGGGCGTGTCCCACTACGATTTTGAATCGGTGGCCCAATGGGGGCAGGGCGATGGTTTGGACGAAGGCCCCGTGCACGCGATTGCATCCACCTCGGATGGCAACGTCTGGTTTCAGCTCGGCAGCCCCGCAGGAAAATTGTCGCGATTTGACGGCCAGCGGATCGCCAAGGTCACCAGGGTAGACGGCCTTCCCGGAACGGGGATTGCCAGTTTATATGTGGATACAGACGGTGCGCTGCTGGCGGGGGACTCGAGTGCGCCGATTGCCCGATACGCGCCCTCTTCGGTGCCAGGCGAGCGTCCGAGATTTGAAGTCCTGGAAGGATCAGGTCCTGCTGTGGCGATGGCGCGATCCACCAACGGCGATCTATGGTATGGCGTTTCAGGCAGCGTTAATGTCGTGGGCAGACCCGCCACGCTGGCAAAATCTATCCGGGACGTCCAACATGCCCAGGCCGGCTCCGATGGCGTGATGTGGTTCGCGGGCAACCAGGGTGTGTGGCGCTCCGCCGGCGGGCAACTGATGCGATTCACGCAAACAGACGACCAGCGCGACCTCCAGCCCGTGCGCAACCTTTTAGTTCTGCCGGATGGCTCCGTTCTGGCTGCGACCATGGGTGGAATGACCATCTTCGACGGAACGAAATTCGTCCCTTGGCCGGCAGACTTTCCCCATTTAAAGCATCTGAGGTCATATGCCGCGGTTCGAGGCGAGGACGGCACCATCTGGCTCGGCACCGCGGAGGGCGTTTTTTTCACCGACGGCGCTACCTGGACAAATTTGGATGAACGAGACGGCTTGCCTGAAAACCTGGTGAATCGAATTCATCCCATGGCGGACGGAACGGTCTGGCTCGGAGGATGGAGCAAGGGGGTGGCGCGCTATCGCAAAACAAAAATCATTCCGCGTTCTCCCAAGGTCGTCATGTACACCGATCGTGAATACGCCGACCTCGCCGCCTTGCCTCGCGTCAATACCGGCCAGCGCGTGACATTCCGGGCGGATGTGGTCGATCTCTATACCTCACCACAAAAGCGCAAGTTCCGTTGGCAGCTCTTCAGAGGAGTTCGAAACGAAGACGAATGGCGATCCGGCTGGCAGCCGGCGGGCGCTGAGAGCCAGGTCGATCGATATTTTTCCGAGCCCGGCGGGTGGACCCTCGCCGTTCAATTCATCGACCGTGACCTCAATTACTCGAAGCCAACGGTTGTCGCATTCAATGTCACGCGGCCCTGGCATTCAAATGCCAAAGTGATGGTGCCTGCTTTTGTCGCGGCGCTCGGACTACTTGGATGGGCATTCGTGGCCCGTGTTCTTTATCTTCGCAAACGCCGTGAAGCCGAGCGCCTCAGGGAGCGGTTGCTCAAAGAGGAACACAAGGCCCGCCAGGCCGCGGAACTCGCAAGGACTGAAATTGAAGCCAAGAACCAGCAGTTGGAAGAAGCCCGCGCCGCCGCCGACGAGGCCAGCCAGGCCAAGAGCACGTTCCTCGCCAACATGAGCCACGAGCTTCGCACGCCCATGAACGCCATCATCGGCTACAGCGAGATGCTCCAGGAGGAGGCCGAAGATCTCGACCAGAAGAGCCTCATTCCCGACCTGCAAAAAATTCACGGCGCGGGAAAGCATCTCCTCTCGCTCATCAATGACATTCTCGACCTCTCCAAAATCGAGGCCGGCAAGATGACGCTCTATATTGAAGACTTCGATGTGGAGGAGATGATCAAAGACGTCGCCACCACGGTCCAGCCGTTGGTGGGGAAAAATGAAAATCGGCTCATCATCGAGTGTCCCAAAGATATCGGCACGATGCGCGCCGACCTGACCAAGGTGCGGCAAACGCTCTTCAACCTGCTCAGCAATGCTTGCAAGTTCACCGAAAAGGGGACGATCACGCTGCGCGCGTGGAAGGAAGAAAGAAAAATGCAGAATGCAGAAACAAGTCAGAGCGGCGCAGCCGCTTCTTCCATTCTTCATTCTTCATTCTGCCTTCTGCATTTCACGGTCACCGACACTGGCATCGGCATGACGCGAGAGCAACTGGGCCGGCTGTTCCAAGCCTTCGAACAGGCTGACGCCTCGACCACCAAGAAGTTCGGCGGCACCGGATTGGGTCTGGCGATCAGTCGGAAATTCTGCGAGTTGATGGGCGGCGACATCACGGTGGAGAGCGAACACGGAGTGGGCACCATCTTTACGGTGACGCTGCCGGCGAGCGTGGAGGAGGCCACGACAGCAAAAAGCTACCAACTCAGCCGATGATTTGCTGACCGAAGTCCGGTCACTGTTCCGGCCAATCGTCCGGCTCCTCCCCATGAATCCCGCCATTCCAACTCAATCCTGACAACAACCTTATGGCCACCATCCTTCTCGTCGAAGACAACGAAATGAACCGCGACATGCTCTCGCGGCGCCTGGAACGCAAAGGCTACACCGTGGCCATAGCCGTCGACGGCGAAGAAGCCGTCGCGATGGCCGCCAGTGTTCCTCACGACCTC
Source organism: Verrucomicrobiales bacterium (assembly GCA_050998515.1). Taxonomy (GTDB): domain Bacteria; phylum Verrucomicrobiota; class Verrucomicrobiia; order Verrucomicrobiales; family V1-33; genus JBPCQC01. The sequence continues at coordinate 15,665 of JBPCQC010000080.1, read as the reverse complement.
ATCCTCATGGACATGAGCCTTCCCAAACTCGACGGCTGGGAAGCCACTCGCCAAATCCGGGTTACCGGCAGCAAGGTGCCGATCATCGCCCTGACAGCGCACGCGATGGAGGGCGACGAACAAAAAGCCCGTGAGTCCGGCTGCGACGACTACGACACCAAACCCATCGAGCTGCCGCGGCTGCTGGGGAAAATTGAAGCCCTGCTGAAAGTATAGACGCATGAGTGCGCGGAACACGATTTCAGCGCCGGAGGCCCGGCAGACATTAGCCGGTGGCGTGAGCCCCCGGTCGCCGACCACAAAGCATCAACGCCCCGGCAGGGGCGGCATCGGGGAAGCGAAAGACCGCGGGAAGTATCGCCCCTGCCGGGGCTGGAGATTCTCTTTCTGCTTAGCCGGTGGCTTACGCCACCCGCTAACTTCTTTGCCCCCGCCAGCAGCGTTAGATAGAAAGTGTCACGCCATCCTCCTCATTTCGCTGTTCCTGTTCGTCGGCGGACTAGTACCGCTCGGCGCCCAAGGCCCGGCACCCCTGCCCAACCGCGTTCTCGAACTCGACGGGACGGGCGATTACGTGCGGTTGCCGCCGGAAGGATTTGCCGGATTTCAGCAGGCCACCATCGAAGCCTGGGTTAAGTGGCGCGGCATCGGGTCACTTTCCGCCCGGGTGTTCGACTTTGGGGGCCTGCAACGGGAGATGTATGTGGGCACCGCCGGAACTGCACCCAACTCGGCCTCGATGAAGTTCCTTGTCGCGGACCCGGCTGGCAGCCGGCGCCGCGAGGACGTTTCCGGCGGGTTCCGCTGGAATGAGTGGACCCATGTTGCGGTGGTAACCGGACCGGGAGGGGTGCGGATTTATCTCAACGGAGTGCTGGTGGCTACGAATGATTTTGCAGGCAGCCTTTCCTCGCTGGGGGCCGAGAACTATTATCTGGGGCGCCACAACTACATCGCCAATCCCCAAATTCCGCTCGACGGCCAACTGGACGAGGTGCGCGTTTGGTCCGTCATGCGTACGGAGGAGGAGATTCGGGCGAAGCTGTTCCTGCGATTGACTGGCCGCGAGCCGGGGCTGGCTGGGTTGTGGAATTTCGACGACGCTGACCAACCGGGACACGATGCTTCGGCCAATGGCTTTCACGGCCAGTTGTTCGGCGACGCGCACAGCGTCCTGGCGGACGTGCCGCCGCCCGCCGCCGTCCCGCAGCCGAGTTTGGTCGAAGGCCGCGCGACCGATCCTGATGGCAATCCCGTAACAGCGGCCCAGATTGCTGTTGCCTCGCCGGAATTTTTTGAAGACAGGGCAAATGCCGTGCCGCCCTCGTGGGCGAGCTTTGGTGTTACGGACAGGGACGGCCGCTATCGTCTCGCGGTTTTCGCCCTCCCGGAATCCGTCACTCTGGGTGGCTATACTCGCGTTGGGGACCTCTACGGCCTGCGCACGAACCTCACGTTGCTACCGGGGCAGCGGCAGGAGGCGGACCTCGAACTTCAGGGCGCGGTGGCGCTGGCGGGCACGGTCGTCGCGATGGACAATACGCCGCTGGCCGGGGTGCAACTCGGTCTGGCCAAACCGCGTTTGTCTCAGGGCGAGGAGCCGGAGTTCGTCGGGTCGCTTACGTCCACCCGTGACAACGGCGAGTTCCGCTTCTACATCAACCGTCCTGCGGGCCGCTATGAGTTGCTGGCCATGACGCAGCGTGGACCGGTATCGTTGCCGGACGGTCAGCTCATTGAGTTCAACCCGCAGCAGCCGCTCACCAATCTCACGTTTCGTCTGGCTCCCCTGAAGAAGGGGCGCTGGCGTTCGTTCGGCGTGGCCGAGGGGTTGCCGAACAACCGGGTACGCTGCCTTTGGCCGGAAAAGGATGGCACGCTGTGGGTGGGAACGGATGACGGAGTCGCGCGGTTCGATGGACAGGAGTTCATCCCATGGGAGGTCCCGGCGTCGTTACGGGACGCCACCGTGTGGGATTTGCAACGCGACCCGCAAGGCGTCCTCTGGGCCTGCACCGGGCGCGGGATGGTCCGTTTCGATGGCGTCGAATGGGCGTTGCGTTATTCGCTCAAGGACGGTCTGCCGGCGACAACCTCGGCCCTCACGGCCGCTTGGGAGACCGGCGGGCGGATGTGGGTGGGTTCGACAAGCGGGTTATTCCGTTTGGAGGGCGAGCGGTTCGTTCAGGTGCTTTCTGCAGACGGACGGTCCCTGGGTGAAACAGACGGCCTGCTCGCCGAGACTGACGGGACGGTCTGGATCACTTCCTCTGACCGCGGCGTGTTTCGCTGGGATGGGAAGGAAGTGCGGCCCGTGCCCGCCGCGAATGGGCTGGAGGTGAATCTAGCCGTGAAACCGTATCGCGACGATGAAGGGCAGGTTTGGTTCACCGCCGGCGACAGAATCCTCCGATGGGACGCCGCCTCAACGAACCTCGTGGATGCGCGCATTGGCGAAGGAGGATGGGCCATTCATCGCGATGCGCAGGGGATCTGGTGGATGGGCAACAACGGCTTGCAGCGTCGGGCGCCCGGATCCACCCTGACCTACAAGACAGCCGATGGGTTGGCGGGCAACACAGTCTATGCCATCGCTCCCGCCGCCCAAGGCGCGCTGTGGGTCGCCACGGACGGAGGGCTCTCGCGTTTCGAGGAGGAGGGACTTCAGGTGTTGTCCACCAAAGATGGATTGCCGAGAAACATCGTGACCCGCGCGGCCATGGCTCCCGATGGCTCGGTCTGGTTTACCTGTCCTCAGAGCGATTCCACCGGCAGCGGGCCCACCGGAGACATCCTTTGCCGCTACGATGGACGGTCAGTCACCCGTTACGGCCGCGAGCAAGGGTTGGGCGCCCTCATGATCGGTGCCTTGCACGTGGATGCGGATGGCACGGTGTGGGTGGGGGCCGGCGGCAGTAACGGGCGGGGCAGTTGGTTCACCACGCCGGTCACGGGCGTCTGGCGCTCGGAAGATAACCGGTTTGCCCAGCTCGACGCGTCGGCGCGATTAAGCGACGTGCGCGTCGGAGCGATCGAGAGGGCGGCGGACGGACGACTCTGGGTCGCGTCGGAGAACTTCGCGAGACTGTTCGATGGCCGCTCGTCGCAAACGGTGTCAATCCCGGGCTATGCCCTCACTGCCCGGTCCCTCCCGAACGGCGACTTCTGGGTGGGCACGAGGGCGGGGGCGTTTCGCTGGAATGAGCGCGTCCTCACCGCCTGGACTGAAACCAACGGCCTGGACAGCCGGGTCCAGGCCATCGCCGCAGCCACCAACGGCGTTACCTGGTTCGGCACCTCGAAGGGACTCTTCCGTTCCGACGAGGCCAGCAGGCCACCGGTGCCAGTGGTGAAACGAGGCCTCTTGTCCGGCAGCGTCTGGAGCCTTCTCTATGACCGGGACGAGCTGCTGTGGATTGGCACGGACAACGGCGTCGCGCGCTTCGACGGCGTCGCGTGGTCGTTGATCGATCAGCGGGATGGGCTGCCTGGAAGGGTTGTGTATGCCATCCAGCAGGCCGCCGACGGCGCGATGTGGTTCGGCACCGACGGCGGACTGGTGCGCTACTGGCGGAACAAAACCGCTCCCGCCGCGCCCGCGGTTGTTGTGCGCGCAGATGGGGCCAGCAGCGATCTCACGCAAATGACTTCCCTATTGCAGGGCCGCCGGACGACCTTGCGCTTCGCCGCCGCTGATGCCGCTACGCGAGCTTCGCGCCGGCAGTATCGTGTGGAAATCAAAGGCGACAGTCCTGACATTTCCCTGATTAATTCGATCCAGTCCGAACCGCAGTTCGACTGGAATCCGCAGCAACCCGGCACTTACACGGCATCGGTCCAATACATCGACGGCGAGTTGAACTACTCGAAGCCCGTAACCGCCACCCTCACCGTCGTGGCGCCGTGGTTTCGCAACTGGCTCATCATGGTCCCGCTGATTGGTGTCAATTTCGGCCTCGTCGGCTGGGCCTTCGCCGCGCGAACGCTCTACTTCCGGAAACGCCGCGAGGCCGCGCGTCTGCGTGAGCAGATGTTCGAGCAGGAACATCGCGCCCGCCTTGAACTGGAGGCGAAGAACTCCGAGCTGGCCGCAGCCAGGACTGCAGCCGACGAAGCCAATCAGGCCAAGAGCACGTTCCTCGCGAACATGAGCCACGAACTGCGCACGCCGATGAATGCCATCATCGGCTACAGCGAAATGCTCCAGGAGGAAGCCGCCGATCTGAAGCAGGAAAGGCTCATCCCCGATCTCCAGAAAATTCACGGCGCCGGCAAACACCTGCTCGGCCTCATCAACGACATCCTCGATCTATCGAAAGTCGAAGCCGGCAAGATGACGCTCTACATCGAAGGGTTCGATGTCGCCAAAATGGTCAACGAAGTTGCCGCCACCATTCAGCCCCTTATCGCCAAGAACGGGAACCGGCTTATTGTGGATTGCCCCGCGGATATCGGCCCAATGCGGGCGGACATGACCAAGGTCCGGCAGACCCTTTTCAATCTTCTCAGCAACGCGAGCAAGTTCACTGAGGAAGGAACCATCACTATTGAGGTGGGAAGAACTCCGAACATTGAGCATCGAACATCAAACGCCGACGGCCCGGCTGCTTCTCTCCACTCTCCACTCTCATTCATAAACTTCTGCGTCACCGACACGGGCATCGGGATCGCGCCGGACCAGATGGACCGCCTTTTCGAGGCCTTCTCCCAAGCCGACGCCTCCACCACCAAGAAGTTCGGCGGCACCGGCCTCGGTCTCGCCATTAGCCGTAAGTTCTGCCAAATGATGGGCGGCGACATCACTGTGGAGAGCGAGCCGGGCAAAGGCACCTGTTTCACGGTCACTCTGCCGGGCGAGGTAGAGGAGCCGGACCCCGAGCCCGCGGCCACATCGCTTGCGTCTGCCATGCCCCAATCCCCAATCCGCAATCCGCAATCCCTGGTTCTGGTCATTGATGACGACGCCAACGTGCGCGACCTCATGGAGCGCTCGCTCGCCAGGGATGGTTACCAAGTTGTCACTGCCGGCGACGGTCATCGGGGCCTGGAACTGGCGAGGGACCTGAGGCCCGCCCTGATCACGCTGGATGTGATGATGCCCGGCATGGACGGCTGGGCGGTGCTCACGGCGTTGAAGGCTGGTCCGGCGACCGTTGACATCCCGGTCATCATGATGACGATTGTGGATGACAAAAGCATGGGATTTGCGCTCGGCGCCGCCGATTACTTCACCAAGCCCATCGACTGGCAGCGGCTCGCGGTCGCTTTGAAAAAGCACCGACGCTCCAGCACCGCGCAGACGGTGCTGGTGGTCGAGGACGATGCCGCCACCCGCGACATGCTCCGCCGCAGCATGGAAAAGGAGGGGTGGACCGTAATCGAAGCGGAGACCGGCCGCCGCGGACTCGAACGTCTCGGCGAGAGTATCCCCGCTCTCATCCTGCTCGATCTGATGATGCCGGAGATGGATGGCTTCGGCTTCATGCAGGAACTGCGGGCGCGGCCAGACGGACGCGATGTCCCCGTCATAGTCATCACCGCCAAAGACCTGACCGCCGACGACCGCTGCCGCCTCAACGGCGAAGTCGCGCGTATCCTTCAAAAGGGCGCCACCAGCACCGAACAACTGCTGGCCGAAGTGCGTTCACTGCTCACAGCGTCAGGTGAAGTCTCCATCGCAGGCATCGCTTGATATCATCCCACGGCCTCATGTCCTCCAGCGCCGACCATCCTAACCGTCCGGACGCTGCAAAATCTCTGCCGAGGACCGGCCTCAGGCCCGATTTTTCAAGACCTCGACACGACCTGCGCACACCGATCAACCACATCCTCGGCTACTGCGAGATGTTGCAGGAAGACGACTCGGTTCCCGCTGATTTTCTGGATGACCTCAAGAAAATCCATGGGGGGGGACGGCAGTTACTCTCGCTGATCAAGGATTATTTCGACGAGGAAACGTTCGCGGAAAAGCGACCCAGCCTCCATGGCCTCTACCACGAGTTGCGGACTCCCGTGAACCACATCGTCGGTTACACCGAGTTGCTGGAAGAACTGGCTGACGAACGGGCGTTGGCACATCTGATGCCTGACCTCGGCAAAATCAAGCACGCCGCCTTCTCCTGGCTGGGCCTTATGGAGGAGTATCTCATCTCCCCGCAACTCCAGGCAGGGCCCGGTGGTGCCGCCCCGACCCCAATGTCCGGGGACTTTCTGCGACCGGAGGTGGGTTATGCCGTCCCCATTCCCGTCGGCGCCCTCGCCAGCCTGACCCAACACGGCCGCCTGCTCGTGGTCGATGACGATGCTGCGAATCGCGACATGCTCGCGCGGCGGTTGGCCAGAATGGGCCACCAGGTTGACTCGGCGGGCAGCGGATTGGAGGCACTCCAACTGTTGCGGACAAAGGAATTTGATCTCGTCCTGCTGGACCTCGTCATGCCCGGACTCGACGGCTACCAAGTCCTCACAAAAATCAAATCGGAATCGGCCCTCGCCGAGATTCGCGTGATTATTCTCTCCGCCCTCGATCAGGAAACCAGCGTCGTCCGATGCATCGAGGCCGGCGCCGACGACTATATTGCCAAACCATTTAATCCCGTCTTTCTCCGCGCCCGCATCGCCGCATGCCTCGAGAAAAAAAGGCTTCGCGACCGGGAGCGCCACCATCTGGCCCAGATTGAAGCCGAGCGGGAAAAATCCGATCGCTTGCTGCTTAACGTCCTTCCCCGCTCGATTGCCGAACGTCTCAAGCAAGGAGAGGATATGATCGCCGAAAGCTTTTCCGACGTCACCGTGCTATTTGCCGACATCGTCGGCTTCACCTCTCTCTCTCGTGACACTCCGCCATTGCGTCTGGTCAACTTGCTGAACGAAGTCTTTTCGGAGTTCGATGTCATGGCGGCCGAACTCGGATTGGAGAAGATCAAAACCATCGGCGATGCCTACATGGTCGTGGCCGGGGTGCCTATTCCGCGGGTTGACCATGCCGAGGCCGTTGGCCACCTGGCTTTGCGGATGCGCGAAGAGATTCTCCGCATCAATAGCCGCCAGGCCTTGGGTCTCAGCGTCCGTATCGGCATTCATAGCGGGCCGGTTATCGCCGGGATTATTGGACGCACGAAGTTTAGCTACGATCTTTGGGGCGACACGGTCAACACTGCCAGCCGCATGGAATCAAGTTCCCTGCCCAGTGAAATACAGGTCTCGGCAACGACCTATCACCGGCTACGCGAAAAATTCCGCTTCGAGGTTCGCGGTCCCATCGAAGTCAAAGGACTCGGCACGATGGAGACCTGGTTTCTGAAAAGCCTGGCGAGCGACGGGCTGTGAATCATGGAGCCAGGCAATGTGGCCATGGCTTTGGTGTCGCTGGCTGCGTACTCACACGGTGCTGGCGGGTAGGGGACGTCTTTCCTCGAGTGAAAAGCGGCCCGGACCGGCGATGAATAGAGCGGCAAAGGCGGCCAGATAAACGAATGCGAGTTCACCACTCCCAGGGGGACTGGGCTGGGCTGCCAATTGCATCCGATGTACCGCAATGAAAGCCACCAGCATCGTGACCATGAGCGGAATAAGCGCCGCGCGGGTCACCACACCAACAATGAGGAGCACTGAGCAAACCACTTCGGCAAAGATCGCGATGGCCAGACTGGTCTGGCTTCCGAAGCTGAGCGGATCTGGAAAATGAGGAGCGATTTCGTTGAATCGTTTCAGCTTACCCAGACCGTGATTGAATAGCATGGTCAAGCCAAGCCAGACGCGCAGCAGGAGCAGCCCGACATCGGCACTGCGGGGAATGAATTCCAGGAAAATCAAACGGGCGAGGTTCATGCTCGATTGTTCACTCAAATGGTTCGCGTGGTCGTCGCCCCCTGGCATCTGTTCGGCGCCAGAATGCGGGCGGGCGCCGGATTTTGCAACCCCTTTGCCATTTCTTCCTCGTTCGGTAAGCCGTTGCCCGTAATCCAGCCGGGGACTGAGAACCAGGATAACAATGGCGCCGTCCGGCTCGCCAACTACTTTGGTCTGCGACAATGCTTTTTATCAACTTTGTTCTTTTAGCCGGCCTGGCTGCGGTGAGCGTTCCGATCATCATTCATCTGCTGAATCGGCGCTCGGCAAGGGTGGTCGATTGGGGGGCGATGCGATTTCTTTTCGATTCGATGCTGACGCGCAAGCGGCGCATTCAGCTTGAGGAAGCCCTGCTGATGGCGGCTCGCTGCCTGCTCGTGGCGCTGATCGCTCTTTGCGTGGCGCGGCCGTATGTGCCGCCCGGATCACAGGTGCCTTGGGTTGTGGTGCTGCCGTTATTTCTGCTCGGTGTGGCTATGGCGGCGGTGACGACGGTGATGTGGCCGGAGAAACATTTGCGCTGGAAACTGGCCGGGATCACCGTGCTCCTCTTTGCGCTCTGCGGCGCGGCCATCGCCGTGGAACATTGGTTCAATCTCAAACGCTTCGGCACGGCGGGACACAAAGACATCGCGCTCGTCATCGACGGCTCCACCTCGATGACCTTGAAAACCGGAGGAGTTCCGAATTTCGATCTCGCGTTGCGGGAAGCGGAAAAGATCATTTCTGATGCCGGCAGAGGAACTGCGTTCTCACTCATTCTCGGCGCGCCCGTCCCTCAGGCAAAGTTTCCGCAGCCGGTCGTCAACCGCGCCGATTTGAAAGCGGCTCTAAACTCACTGAAGCCGGTCAACGGCAGAATGGCCGCTTTTGACACCCTTGCGCTGGCGGTCGTTTCGCTGACTCAGGGGAATAATCCACAAAAGGAAATCATCGTTCTGACCGATGGGCAGGATGTCGGCTGGGAGCTTGATCGGCCCGCCCGCTGGGAAGCGCTCGAGGACGGCCTGGCGCATCTCAAATCCAAGCCCAACCTTATCATTCGGCAATTGCCACTGCCGCCAACCTTGCGGAATCTCGGCGTTTCGAATGTTCGCTTTTCCCGACAAATCGTTGGGACCGACCGGCCGGTTACCATCGAAGTGTCGGTAACAAATACTGGAACTGAAGCTGTCACACCCGGCGGTGTCGAACTTAAGGTCGGGGGCGAAACACTCAGCGACTCGACGCTCAGTCAAATGCCGCCGGGTATGACTGAGACCGTGCGCTTTTCTCATTCCTTCGCACAGGCGGGCGCAGCCGTGGTCACCGCGAGCGTGAAAGTCGAAGACGATATCGCGAGCGACAACAATTGGGATGCCGTGGCTGAAGTACAGGATAAACTCAGGGTGTTGATCGTGGATGGAAATCCCGCCGGGAATTTCCTGGAACGCGCGGGCAGCTTTGCCGCTCTCGCACTGGCGCCCGGCAGCCTGCTCAAATCCCAGGTCCAAACCGCCAACACGCAGGCGGCAGCAAAGGATCTGGTTGATCCCGAAGTTCGGCCGATCACTCAACTCGCCACCCTCGATGGTTTCACTGCCTACGACGCGGTCATCCTCTGCGATGCGCCGGGTCTTTCGCCTTCAAGTGCGCGCCAGCTGGCCGCGTTTGTCGAGGCGGGCGGCGGACTGCTCATCGCGCCCGGACGACGCTGCAACGCCACATTTTACAACGGCTGGGCCGCCGCTAATGGCCGGCCGTTGCTGCCCGTGCACCTGCTCCAGCAAACTATCGTTTCGCAAGGCGAGGAGGAAGCGAAGCCTGCCTTGACCACCTTTTCGCATGAAGCGTTACGGCTGGTTGCCGATGCCAGACAAAGCGACCTCAGCTCGCTCATTTTTACGCATTACTGGAAACTCGGAGAAAATACCGCGCGCGAACCCGGCGTTTACATCGGCGGGCGTCTCGGCTCCGGTGATCCGTTTCTGGCTTCGCGCCGACTGGGACGAGGGGTGGTTGTTTTGCTCGCCGCTTCGCTCGATGCCGAAGGCAGCAATCTCGCCACGCGCCATTCCTTTGTGCCCTTGCTGCACGAAATTGTTTATCACCTCGCGAGTCCGGGCGGCCAGCGGCTCAACTTGCAACCCGCCTACACCGTCAATATACCGCTCTCACGCGCAAGGAGCTCGACCGGGCTCCGGGGCGAGTATTTCGACAACGCCGGGCCAGCGGATCCGCTGCTTTCGCGCATCGACCCCAACGTGAATTTCAACTGGGAGGACCGCCCGCCGGCGCCGGGACTGCCCGCGGATGGGTTCCGCGTGCGCTGGAGCGGCTCACTTATCCCGAAATACACTGAGGAATACACCTTCATGGCACAGGCGGACGATTCCATCGAGGCGTTCGTCAATGATGAACAGTTGATCGGCAATCGGCGCCGGAAAGAGCGGATCAGTCTGGTGGCGGGTCAGCCGGTTGCGTTGCGCGTCGAATTCATCGAGAGCAGCGGCAAGGCGAGCGCTAAACTTTATTGGCAAAGCTCGAGCCAGAACCGCGAGATCGTTCCCACCGATGCGTTGCTGCCTCACGCGCCGGCAATCGACGATGCCTTCGAGTCCAGCGGCGGAAGCTTCGAGGCAATTGGCCCCGACGGCCAGCCACGGCGCATCGAACTGATCCACAGCCGCGCCGGCACCTCGGCGCGGCTTCGAGAGGCCGTCGTGCCCGGGCTTTATCAAATTGCGCTTCCCGAAGCCAGACGAGCTGAGTTTTCCGGTCTGCTTACAAAAGACGGCAAGCTGGCTTTTTCCATCATACCCGACGCGGACGAAGGAAGCATCAAACCGCTTGGCGAAGAGGCGTTTCAATTCCTGCGAAAGTATATGGGCGTTTTGCGCCCGATGTCGGCCGATGATGTGCTGGCCATCCTGACCGGTAAGCAATTTGGCGAGGAACTTTGGAAATATCTCGCAGTCGGAGCTTTGTTTTTGGCTTTGTGCGAAACCGCGCTTGCGAGGTGGATTGCGGTGCAACGCCAGACCGGCGGCGAAACCGCCATCGACTTCGAAACCCGTTTTCAGCCACGGCGGGAGTTTCAGGATGCCATCGAGGAGCTAAAAAAGGTTGCATGAGAATGGAGGTCTTCACAATGGCACAACAGGTTTTCGATGGCGGCTCCGGCATGCCGGCAAGCCTCTGGGTCCTTTTGACCGTGTTGGTCGCGGCACTCTGGGTGGCATCACACGCCGCGTCGCGTCAGTTGCTGGGGCGTCTGGGATTGTCGGCAAGCCGGCGTGCCCTCGCGTTTATGGTCCGGACCACGTTAGGCACGCTGGCCCTCTGGGCATTCTGGCAGCTTCTCTCACATTTCATCGTCCTTGAAACAACCTGGCCGCCGCTGGCATCGGGTATGATCGGCGCACTCGCGATCGAAATGGTCATGGCGCTCTATGCCTGGGAACGCCGTGTCCTTCAACCTCGCGTCGGCCGGACTCTTCTGGCACTGCGGGTGGCCGCCGTTGCGGTCGTGCTGCTCATTCTTGCACAGCCGGTCCTCGCCTGGATGCAGAGCCGCAAAATCGAACGCCGCGTCGCTGTGCTCATTGACGATTCGGAATCAATGCAATTGGCGGACCGGCAAATGACCGCGAGCGAAAAGCTCGAGGTGGCAGCGTTCTATCGGCTGGCTGCAGCCACGAAACGGCCGGGCCTGCACACGTTGCTCGAGATAAGCCGCAACTATCAATCGCCCCTGGCTCAAGAGGTTGAAAAGTGGCGAGTATCCGATGGGGCCGTTGCCGAAACAGATCAACGTTGGGTTGATCCGAAACGGGGTGACCTCAACAAGGTCATTGACCAGGGATTGCAACTCGCTGGCTCCGCCGCACAAATAGTTGCTGACACGCGCAAGGACGAACAGCGCCTGGATGACATCACGCGGCGCTTGCTTGGCGAGATGCAGACCACACTGCACGAGCAGTTTGGAAGCGAGTTGCGTGAGGCGCGCAATCAACTCGGCCAGAATCGCGCCCGATCTGTGCAGGATCATTTGAAGCGGGCTGCAGACCTCCTTCGGCAAAGCCTCGAGTCGTTGCCAGGCATCGTGCTCGCCGTGGACAACGCTTTCCTCAAGTCCCTCAGCGACGCCGAACGCCAGAAGATCGATGAGGCGGCAATGGTCCCCCGCTCAAAACTCGCACATGAGGTCATGGCACGAGCCGACGGCCCCAGCGAATCGCTTTTCAATCGGCTGCGCGGGAAATACGACGTGACGTGTTTCCGTTTCGGCAAGACCGCCACCGAAGTCGCGGATGTTTTGCCTCCGACAGGTTCGCCCGGCACGGAATTCCGCATGCGCACCGACGTGGCTGGCGCGCTCGAGCACGCGATGCAAACAATTCCGGCAGAGAACCTCGCCGGTGTCTTGCTGTTGAGCGACGGGCGCCACAACGGTGACAAGTCGGTCGACGATGCCGCGCGCGCGCTGGGCATCCAGGGCTCGCCATTGCACGCCGTTGCCATCGGCAGCGCCCAGGGCCCGAAAGATGCCGCATTTCTAAAAGTGGATGTTCCAGAATCGATTTACCTCGGCGATCGGCTGAAAATCAAGGCCGACATCAAAGCTGACGGCATGAAAGGTGCGCAGTTAAAAATCACCTTGAAACAAGGTCAGGAGATAGTCGATACCCAGAAGGTTTCCGTTCCCGAGGAGACCCACCGAGCCACTGTGCGCCTGGCTTACACGCCGCCTGCGAAGGGAGTATCCCAATTCAGCGTGAAGATCGATCCGATCGAGGGCGAACTTTTCCAGGATAACAACGAATGGGAATTTGAAACTGCCGTGACCGATGACCGCACGAACGTATTGTTAGTGGAAAGTTACCCGCGATGGGAATTTCGATATCTTCGCAACCTTTTCTACGCCCGGGACAAGTCAGTACACCTGCAATATGTCCTGCTGAAGCCAGATCAGATCAAGGGTCAGGACGCCCTGCCAAGGGTGGCCGCCAGTGCCGGGCGGGAATTCGGAGATGCCGAAGCGACTGCCTTGCCAGCCTCGCCCGAAGAATGGCTGAAATTCGATGTTATGATTCTGGGTGACATTCAACCTGGCGGGCTGGGGACAGAGGCATGGCAGATCATCGAAAAGTGCGTGGGAGAACGGGGAGCCATGATCGTCGTGATCGCCGGTCCGCGAGCCATGCCCCACGCCTACTCGAACGATGTGGTCAAGAGGCTGTTGCCGGTCGAGTATGCCATTGACGCGAATGCCGTTTTGTCGAGCGCCGAGCCGTCCTATTCATTGCGCCTGACGGCGGAGGGCAGGAACTCACGCATTCTCCAGCAGTCGCCAAGCAGCATCGAGAACGCAGAGATATGGGCCGGTCTGCCTAAATTGATGTGGCGCCATCCAATTCGCGGCATAAAACCAGGGGCGGAGGTTCTGGCTTACGCAGAGGTTGAAGGCCGCCGGCTGCGGGAGGCGACGACCGCTGAAGACACGCTGAAGGCTTTTGCGCAGCAGCGGCAGATCGAGGCGCAACAGGCGTTGCTGGTAACCTCCCGCTACGGGCTCGGCAAGGTGGCCATGCTCAACTTCGATCAGACCTGGCGGCTGCGCTACGGCATTGGGGACGTCTATCATCACCGCTTCTGGGGCAATCTTTTGCGATGGGGAACTGGAGAAAATCTTCGCGCTGGCACGGAAGAAGTGCGGTTGGGAACGGACAAGCTCACTTACGAAACTGGGGAGCCAGTCAAAGTCCTGGCCAAGCTGACCGCGGATGGTTTCAAGCCCCAAACCAATGCCCAGGTGACGGCTCTCGTCTTTGACGCCGATAGGCAGATGGCTGCCAGGCGCCTGCTCACTTATCGCGAGGGATCGAACGGGATCTATGAAGCTGACCTCCCCGCCGAGGCGTTGCGCACGATCGGTCGCTTCCGTGTGCAGTTGGCAGGGGACGATGTCGACAGGCTTTTGCGAGGGGGCAGCGTCGACCACGTCGAAACCCACTTCACCCGGCTCGCCACCACGACGCCAGTTGAGCTCGGCGACCTCGCGCTCGACAGTGAGTTTTTGCAGAAAGCCGCTGCACTATCGAGCGGCAGCGTCAGCACCATCAACCAGGCCGCAGCCCTCGCACACGCATTCGGCGCCGAAAGCAAAACCGTCGAGGAACGGAAAGAGACGACATTGTGGGACAACTGGATTTTGCTCGTGACTGCGGTTGGTCTCCTCACCTCCGAGTGGATCATCCGGCGGCGGGTAGGGATTGCTTGAAGTGACGGACAATGCCGAACCACTTTTCAGGGGGCATCCCACGCTAATATTCTTTCGCATGAGAGATCATCCGGTTGTATCTGATCCAATGAAGAAGAACAACTCGCGTTCTGCACGCACAAGCAGGATTAAGGCGACCGTTGCATCGGGTCAAACGATCCGCCGGTCGTTGGGCATAACTAAATCGGAGGTCAAAATGGCGTCTCGAGTTGTTCGTCGCTCCGCATCCCTCAGGAAAACAAAGGTCAGCGGCGGCCCGAAGGCATTCGGGGCCAAGTAAGCGTCGGGATTTTCCCCATGTTTACAGAAAGTCCATCGTTCTGTGCCAACCATTGATTCGCATGCGGTCTTCCTCAACGTCCCCTATGACGCGGCTTATCAGCCTCTTTTTGTCACTCTCATTACGACGCTTGTCTGCCTGGGCCATACGCCCCGTTGCGTCGTGGAAATCCCCGAGGCAGGCCGCGGAAGATTAGACCGAATTTACAATTTGATCCGCACCTGCGCCGTATCCATTCATGATCTGAGCCGGGCGGCACCCCCTGCCCGCTCAGTCGGCCGGGTATTGCACGCCAAAAGCGGCGATATTGCCTCGGCGCGGAAAAAACTCCTCGCATTGAAGCAGACTAAAACACCAAGATCCTCAACCTGACCCCAACCTGCAAAGGATAGGTTCGCGATGGACTGGGTCGAGGAACTTGCCGACCATCTCACCGAGCATGGCCACCAAGTCGGCCCGCGTCATGCTTTGGATAAGAGCAGAGCGCCAACGCGGAAGCGCTGGGCGGCGGTGATGCTGAGGAGGATCAGGTCACCAGCTCTAGCGCGGTGAGCGCTACCTGCATAGCTTCGCCAGCCTTGGCCACCATTTACCGGCCGCCAAATGTCCAAAGCAAAGACCTTCCAGCTCAGCTAGTGGCGCGTATATCCTCAATAAAGTTGTGCAGTTGTATTATCGGATCAACGGGGGTCCCAATTGTCAAATCACCTAAAACGGTGATGCATCCGCTGCGTTCCCAGGCTTGCAAAGCCTGTATACATTCCTCAGGTGCAGTCGAGATAAACCAGTTGACTGCTGAACGTGGAACAATTTTCACCCTATCGGCGTGAGCCTCGTTGAGCACCTGTTTGAGTTGTTCGCGAATGCTCATAATTAGGGCCACACCTTGACTGAGGCAGAACCACTGATATCCCAAATAGCCGTCACCATTATATCGGGTATCTACGACCACGGCTTGTGAGCCTCCCCCTTGCAAATAGCCGCCGAACTTTGTAGCATTGTCACGCAGGATGTGTGTTCGGGTCAAGCTAAAATTCATGACAGAGTTTTGCGCCACTTTTGATATTGGCGACGGATTTCAGCATGAGTTTCGAGACGCTGGGGCAATCGGCGAACCTGCTGACTGACGTTTGTGTGTGTTCTTTGGGTCAAGCTAAAATTCATGACAGAGTTTTGCGCCACTTTTGATATTGGCGACGGATTTCAGCATGAGTTTCGAGACGCTGGGGCAATCGGCGAACCTGCTGACTGACGTTGGCGGCGCTGCTCAGA
>JBPCQC010000076.1:0-40916 GCA_050998515.1 Verrucomicrobiales bacterium | reverse complement strand
AGGAAGTGGGCCGAAAGATGCGGATCGAGGAACGCACTTTTGCGGAGGATGGTCAACATATCGACAGCGATTACGAGTCTGTTGATAGCCGTAGCCAGAGCCGCTGGGGGCACTTACTTGATTTTCCCAAATGACGACTAAACTGGCAGAACAAGGCGCGGCTGAGCAACCGCTGGGGCTCTCTACTTTCGTCCATGACTTCCTCTAATTCCAACATCAACCCTGCTCTCGACGCGAAGTGCCGCCCCAGCGGTGCCAGCGCTTAAACGTTAGGCGGCACCACACGCATTTATGAAAACATCATTCCTCGCACTTCTCACGGCTTCATTCGTGGGCGTTCACTGCATGGCAGCGGACGCACCGGCCAAGACCGCGCCACGATTCAAAGCGCGGATCGCCTGCTTCAATGGCAAGCTTGATTCGGGCAGTTCGTGTTCCGGCACCAACTTTCAACCGGACGGCGCGCTCCACGCGAAGGGCAAGATGACCTGCGGCTTTCCCGGACAGGTTTCGGAGATCGAGTGGTCATTTGTTGAGCGACGCGGCGACAGGGATGTTTACCGGTTCACGCGCCGTTTCCCATCTGATACCGCTGCGGCTGGCACGACCAGCAAGACCATAGAGTTCAGCGACAGCAGAGTGGTTGTGTTCGAGGACAAGGTTCAGGCAGTTGTGATCGAGCCACCAAAGAAGTGACGACCGTGCCGCCTAACGAAAATGGGTAGCATTGCGCGGAGCGACAGCGGAGCCGCGCTTCGGTGCGCCCCTGCCCATTGGCTTCCGGCACCTCCGGACAGAAGGCCGCGAACCATTCGCCCTCGCGGTAGATTTCGGCGGTGAGATGCACGGCGTTGAAGTGAAGATGCGGCCTGAACGCCCCGGCGTCAATCGTCCTCGGGGCAGTCTGAGACGGGGTGAAACCTTCTGTGATTTCATGGGCCGGTGTATCAGAAGGTGTATCAAACGCCCTTTTGACCCTTGCAATCGAGTTGTAATTAACTGATTGTAAACGACTTGAGTCGAAGATGGAATCGAACTGCCTTATTTCTCGTGGCGTGGAGTTCCGCCCGCGGAATTGGGGGATGGGGAAGCGAGTTTCCTTGTCACGGGCGACGGCACTCTCCGCCCTTTGCTTGCTTTTTGTTCTGGGTGGAGAACACTGCGCCAACTCCGACTAAACCATGAAGCTCAAGTTTTTGTACCTCTGCTGCATTCCTACACTCGGGGCGGCAGACTTCGAGGTGCGCGATGAAACGGCCTTCTCGAAGTGTGTCGCTTCGGAGGCCAGGATTCAGAAGCTGGCGGGGGAGATGAAATTTACCGAAGGTCCGACGTGGCTGGGAGGCAAAGATGGGCACCTGGTTTTCTCGGACATTCCCAGCAACGAGTTGAAGAAATGGACCGCAAAGGAGGGAGTCACCAGGTTTCGCCAGCCTTCCCAAAACACCAATGGGAATACGATTGATCTCGATGGGCGGCTTGTCAGTGCGGAGCACACCGCCCGCCGAATTTCGCGCACCGGGGACGACGGCCGGGTCGAGACTGTCGTGGAGCGATATGAAGGCAAGAAATTTAACTCACCTAACGATGTGGTAGTGAAATCCGACGGCACGATGTGGTTCACCGATCCTCCCTATGGATTGCCAAAAGGGGAGGCGAAAGAACTCGACGGGCACTACGTTTTTCGGCACGATCCAAAATCTGGCCGCACGAGCCTTGTGGCTCGTGACCAGGAAATGCCCAACGGCCTCGCCTTTTCGCCCGACGAAGCCAAACTTTTTGTCGCCGACAGCGGGAAGCCTCATCAGATCTGGTCTTATGAGGTGAAGCCAGACGGCGACCTTGCCAACGGCAGAGTGTTTTGTGTCATTGACAAAGGGGGACCGGACGGGATTCGCGTCGATGTCGAAAGTCGTGTGTGGTCAAGCGCGGGAGACGGAGTCCACATTTTTTCGCCGGATGGAATATTGGTGGGTAAGGTGCTTTGTCCCGAATCGCCAGCCAACCTTTGCTTTGGAGGTGCGGAGGGGAAGACACTTTTCCTGACCGCGCGCACGTCATTGTATTCGATTCCGGTCAGGGTGGCCGGTGCGCGGGCGGCGAAAAGATAGTGCAACCGAGCTGCAGACCTGAGTCGGCGTGGCGGAGAGTTTGGCGTCAGGCGCTGGCGGTTGCAGTTTGTTCGGACTGCGGTTCCGCCGGGGGGCGGACGGCGATCCAGGCAGCGGCCACGCCGATCAGGATGCCGCCGAGCACATCGAGCGCCACGTGCTGCCGCAAAGCAATGCACGACCAGCAAATAGCCGCCACCCACATCCAAATCATCGTGCGCCAAAAGGAAGCCCGGACCAGACTTTGGCTCGCTCGATGCAAAAATGCCGCCGACAAAACCGTGATCGACGCATGCAGGGAAGGAAAGCCGTTGCGTGGCAGATCAAGCTGCCGGCATAGATGATAGGGCCATGGAATATCGCCGGCGATTTCGGGCCGCACCACGCCGGTGGGGAAGAGCACAAAAATGCCGATTGAAATGGTGGCCACCCAGAAGAACGCCCAGGCGTAACGGCGAATTTGGGGCCGATTTCTCAAGACAAAGAAGGGAAGCAGAAACCAGGCATGAAAGGTGCCATAAATCCAGACGGCATTTGGCTTGAAGGGGACCCATTCTTCGAGTGCGCCGATATCCAGCCACCAGATTGGACGCCAGGCCATGCGCTGCGTTGCGTAATAACCGCCCATCATCCACAAGACGGGCACCGCCGCCGTGAAGAGGCGTTGTTTGAAGGTGTAGCTGCGTCCTCTCACGGTTGGTCCGGTATCTCCAAGGTCGCAATGGCCAGCGCGCACATTCCTTCCCCGCGCCCTGCGAAACCGAGGCCCTCGTTGGTGGTGGCCTTGATCCCCACCTGTCGCGGGTCAATTCCCAGCGAAGCGGCGATGCGTTCTTTCATTAATGGTGCATGAGGGAGAATCTTTGGCTGCTCGGCGAGCAATGAAGTATCGATGTTGTTGATGCGTGCGCTGAATTTTTCAAGTTCCGCGCGAACCCGGCCTAGAATTGCCAGGCTCGACATCCCGCGCCATCGCTCGTCTCCCGGGGGGAAATAGTGACCAATGTCCGGAAGCCCGGCGGCGCCCAGTAACGCGTCCGCGATGGCATGGCACAAAACGTCCGCATCCGAATGGCCTTCGAGGCCATGAGTGTGTGAAAGCTCGACACCGCCGAGAATCAGCGGGCGTCCTGGGACGAGGCGATGCGCGTCGTAACCTATTCCTGAGCGGATCATCTTATTCAAGACCTTGCAACCGGCCGTTGGATGCCACGATGGAAAACCGTTCGGGAGTGTCTCTGCTCGACCGCAACTCGACCCGCCCGCCGGCGCTTTCGACAAGCAGAATCCCCGCCGCGACGTCCCACAGGCTGACGCTTTCCTCGATGTACGCGTCGAGCCGTCCACAGGCCACATAAGCCATGGCGAGAGCAGCGCTGCCGAGGATGCGCGTTTTTCGCACCAGGGGGGCGAGCCTGACAAATCGCGCCCCGCCTTGTTGAATCGACTGCGCGGTTTTCGAAAATCCCACCGTGATGATCGCCTCAGCCAGTTCGGACCGGGCGCTCACGGCGATGGTCTTCCCGTTGCGGGTGGGCCGCCCGGCTTTTTCCACCGTAAAGAGTTCATTCATCATCGGATCAAAAACGACGCCAAGGATGATCTCGCCGCGCCGGCGCAGCCCAATGCTCACGCAAAAATGCGGAATTCCGTAAAAATAATTCACCGTCCCGTCGAGCGGATCCACGATCCATTGGTATTCGGCGCCGCTGACCCCGTCGTTGCCTTCTTCGCCGAGCATTTCGTGGTCTGGAAACGCACCCAGGAGCTGCGCGGCGATGAGCCGCTGACACCGGACATCAAGATTCAGTTTGATGTCGTGGTGCTTCAACTCATCGACGATTAATTCAGTCCCGTAATTCTCTCGGAGCAACGAACCGGCGAGCTGGGCCGCCGCAATGGCAGCTTCAAGGGGTGGGGGCGATGACATTCAGTGACCTTGTTGGCGCTCGCAATGTAGCGCTTCGCACACTCTGACCAGCTCCCTGGCAATTTCCAGCTTCGACATGCGCGGCAACCAGCGCGCTTTTCCCCGGCGGAAAAGCAGCACCACTTCGTTGTCGTGAGCATCGAACCCGACACTGGAACGGCTCACATCATTAGCGACGATCAGATCGCACGACTTGCTTTTCAGTTTCGCGCGAGCGTTGGCTTCGAGGTTCTCGGTTTCGGCCGCAAATCCCACCAGGACGCCCGCAAATTTCATCTCCCGGCGCATCGAACCAAGGATGTCCCGGGTGCGCTCGAAGGCCAGAGACAACGCGCCTTCGCCCTTTTTGATTTTTTGGGCAGCCACCTGCACCGGCTTGTAATCCGCCACCGCCGCTGAGAAAACGGCGATATCCGCATCCGCGCTCCGTTCCGCAACCGCGTGAAACATATCATCGGCTGAAACAACGTTGCGGCGCTCGACACCTACCGGCGTTTGCAACGAAACCGGACCCGAAACGAGGGTCACACGATGCCCGGCTTCGGCGGCCGCATGCGCGATGGCGAAGCCCATCCGCCCGGAGGACCGGTTCGAGAGAAAACGCACCGGGTCGATGGCCTCGCGCGTGGGCCCGGCCGTGATCAGAAATTGCAACCGCGGCGCTGAAGTCACACCGCAGCGAAGTCAGTTCTGGACTGGCCGCAAGAAGAACTGTCCGGCCTTTTGCGCGGAATTGTCATCGACAAGTCCGGTGACATTTCTATTCTGCCATTCAGCACTTATATGAAAATGTTTTGCACATGCCTTCAACCAACGCGGACGAGGCGGGTGGCCGCGCGGTCGGCCAATCTCGTCTGCGCTGGCTTGCTCTTCCTATCCGCAAGCGAGGCCGCCACGGTGATCTATGATTTCAGCGCGCCGGGTTTTGTCGCGGGTGAAGTGACGCCCCGATTGGCAAAACCGCCCGCCTCGGGATCCTCGACATTTCGCACAGATTTCACAACGAGTCCGTCCGCCGGTGGATTTGGACTCCAAAATTTTGAGCCAAATAATCTTTTCTTGGGCCAGGCCCTGCTTGATATCCAGGATCCGCCGGACGTATTGAGGATGACGTTCAATGAACTGGTGGACAGAGTTCAGCTCGACTTCGCTGTCGTTCAAAGCGGTCGGCTTCAGATCATCACCCCCGTCGGAAATCTCGAGCAGGAGAGCGCCCCGCAAGGCGGCCAATTCGAGGGCGGCACCCTGATTTTTACCAGTCCGACGCCTTTCACGGATATTCAACTCCTGGCCTTCAACGATGCCAACGCCCGCATTCTCTTCGCGATCGACGACCTCAGACTAAACGTCGTGCCGGAGCCCAATGTGTGCTTGCTGGTGCTTCTCGCGGCGTGTCAATGGCTGTCGGACCGGCGCCGAACGCAGCAGCGACAGGTTTGTCGCGCCAAATAAAATAGGCAGGGGTGTTCCGCCCGTGAACAGTGAACATTGTCCAAATTCATGGCCTCGGGTGGGGACGCCCGTGCCCCTACTTTCACATCGGCGACAGGAGTGTCGCGGCCACGAAGGCTCAAATTTTCTTCAGCCAGACGTAATCGAGTCCGAACATGTAGCTCTTGACGGCCTCGGGGTTGGCGCCAGTGAGTTCGACGGTCAGGCGATGAGCTCCGGCGGAGAGCTGCCGCTCACCCAGAGTCAACAGCGGGGTGGTGGTGACGTTCCAGCCGAAGAGATCTATCTGTTTGTCGGATAAAAGTTCGCCATCGAGCCGAAACCGCACCACCCCATAGTCCGGGGCTCGGCTAAGCACGGCCTGAATTTGGAAGCGGCCCGGCTGGGTCACCGGCAGTTCAAGCGTGAGCTGGTCGCCGGGCTTTGCGCCGGTCCACCAGAGTTGCGCATCGCCCGACCAGCGGCTGTCCTGGAATTCGCGCATGTCCTGCGCCACCGGCTCGCCGGATTTGGCCAGGATTTTCATCGATTCGCCCTCGATGGCGCCCGGCACCCGCATCGTCTTGTCGGTCGTGCCTTCGCCCGGCATCGGCACTTGTGCCGGACTGGCAAGATAAGCCACCAGATCCCGCACCTGTTCCTTGCTCAGCGCCGTCAACTGCCCCATGGGCATCATCGAAATTCCCGGCAGGGTGTGTTCCTTGACCTCGGCCTTGGCGACGACCTCCTCCGCGGTCAGGGTTTGCACCGTGAACGCGCTGTCGGTTACCTTGCGAACCAGTCCGCTGATGACACGACCGTCGTTGAATGCAAAGATGTGCAATTCGTAGTCCTTCCCGATGAGCGCATTCGGGTTGGTGACGTTTTCGAGAATGTAATCGAGGTCGGCACGGTTCGAGCCGGTCAGGTCAGGCCCAATCTTTGAGCCTTCATTGAAGAGCACGTGACAGGTGCCGCACAGCGTCTTGAACATGACGCGGCCCTGTGAGCGGTCCGCCATCTTCAAAAACTCGGGCGTCAAAGTGGCCTTCCATCTGGCGTGCTCCTCGGCAGCCATTTTTCCAAGGTCGCCGGTGGCCCCGGTGTTCACCTTGCCCCAGGCCTTCTCGAGTTTCGAGATCAAGGCTTCGTCTTTTAGCTCAGCGATCTGCCGCGCCACGAAACTCGGAAGATCGGCGCGCGGAATTTTTCCTTCCGCCACCGCATCGAGCAGCAGGCTCGCGGTTTCTGGTCGAGCTCCCAGACCGGCCACCGCGGCTTGTTTCTCAGGCAGCGAGAAGGTCGCGTAACGATCGAGCACCGCTTTGCCGAGAGCTTGCGGCGTGGGAGACGCTGCCCCGGCTCGAAGAACGACCACCCCAAGCGAAGCTACGAAAACGAACGAACGGAAATTCATGAACATGCGAGAGACCGGTTCCGCGAGAGCCTAGCGAAGCTTGCCCGGTGGTCTACTAATTTGCGGCATCCGGCGAACGACTCACAGCAGCCACATTTGAATTGAAGTCGGCTCGATCCCCGCGCCCCCGGAGCGGGGTTCAGGAAAGGTTGGAGTTTACAACGCAAGGGCAACGAGTAGGGGAGACACGCGGTCTTGAAATCGCTCCCTAACTGTCTTTTGTGTGTGACCTCTGAACATCCGTGGCCGCCTCGAACTTTAAGCCGCTTCCGCTCCGAAAGGTGGCCTTCCTGGCCGACTATGTGCCGCGCCAATGCGGAATCGCGACATTCACCGCGGACCTTCGGGACGCCGTCTCAGCGCAGTACCCGGACGTCCAGTGTCCCGTCATTGCCGTGACCGACCGCGCCGAGGGGTACCCCTATCCCAGCGCCGTCCGCTTTGATTTTCCCGAAGGCGATCTGCAGGCTTACCGCCGCGCCGCGGATTTTCTCAATTTCTCGAATACCGATGTGCTTTGTGTGCAGCACGAGTATGGCATCTTTGGCGGCACATGCGGCAGCCACGTGCTGGCACTTTTGCGGGCCGTCCGCATGCCCGTGGTGACTACGCTCCATACGATACTGAAAGAACCTTCGGTTGATCAACGGAGGGTTTTCAATGAGCTGATGAAGCTGTCGAGCCGCGTCGTGGTCATGGCGCAGAAAGGAGTGGTTTTCCTGCGCGAGGTATACAAAGTGAGGGCCGAAAAAATTGCCCTTATTCCACATGGGATCCCGGACGTTCCGTTCATCGACCCAAATTATTACAAGGACCATTTTGGTGTGGAAGGAAAGAACGTGCTGCTGACTTTTGGCCTGCTTTCCCCCAATAAAGGCATCGAAAGCATGCTCAATGCGCTTCCCCTGATCACAAAAGAATTTCCGGAGACCGTTTACATTGTGCTCGGCGCTACGCACCCCCACCTGGTGCGTGAGCAGGGAGAAACCTACCGCATCAGCCTCGAGCGCCTGGCGAAGAAAAACGGAGTCGAGGCGAACGTGATCTTCTTCAACCGTTTCGTCGATCTCGAAGAGTTAACCGAGTTTATTGGCGGCGCTGACATCTACATTACGCCGTATTTGAATCCCGCGCAGATTACCAGCGGCACCCTGGCCTACTGCTATGGCGCTGGGAAAGCAGTCGTTTCCACTCCCTATTGGCACGCCGAAGAACTGCTGGGAGATGGACGGGGCGCCCTGGTCCCATTTAACGATTCGGAGGCTCTGGCGGCGGCGGTGGTTGACCTGCTGAGAAACGAAACCAAGCGCCACGCCCTGCGCAAGCAGGCCTACATTCAAGGGCGGGACATGATCTGGTCAAAGGTTGCCCAGCATTATCACGACGCCTTCGAACGCGCCCGCCAGGATCACATGCGCTCACCGTCCGTGCCGGCGCGGCCGGTCACGCTGGACCGGCAGCCCGCCAACCTTCCCACCCTGCGCTTCGACCACCTCGTGCGCTCGAGCGACAGCGTCGGCGTTCTTCAGCACAGCATTTACACTGTGCCCGATCACCGGCACGGCTACTGCATTGACGACAATGCGCGCGCCTTGATGCTCATGACACTGCTTGAGGAACAGGAGGAGGAAGTTCCCTTCGCAGTGCCTTTGACCTCCCGCTATGCCGCGTTCGTGAATTATGCATTCAACCCGGGCAATGGCCGCTTCCGTAATTTTATGAGTTTCGACCGCCACTGGCTCGAAGATGCCGGCAGCGAAGACAGCCATGGCCGCGGGTTGTGGGCCCTGGGTGTGGTGGCGGGCCGTTCGCGCCAGGAAAGTCTCCGCGCCTGGGCCACGGGCCTGTTCGCCCGCGCAGCTGAAAAAGTCAGCGGCTTCACTTCGGTTCGGGCATGGGCATTCGCCATCATGGGCATCCATGAATATCTGGGTTTTCTGCACGGCGATCGCCTCGCCCTCGATCTTTGCGCCGAGCTGGCCAAGCGCATCCGCCGCCTCTTCAGAAAGGTGGCGAAACCAGACTGGATGTGGTGCGAGGACATTGTCACTTACGACAACGCCAAGGTGCCTCACGCACTCCTCGTCGCCGCGCGCTGGACCGGCCGTTCGGAGTTGAAAGCCCTGGCGCTGGATTCATTGCGGTGGCTCGCCGAGGCTCAGATCGCTCCCGAGGGCCATTTTCGCCCCATCGGCTCGAACGGATTCTGGAGGCGCGGCGAGGCTCCAGCCTTCTTCGATCAGCAGCCCATCGAGGCTCAAGCCATGATCAGCGCCTGTCTCGAAGCGTATCGAGTCACCGATGACCGTAGTTGGATTACCCACGCCCGCCGCACCTTCGAATGGTTTCTCGGCAGCAATGACCTCAACCTCGCCCTGTATGATCCGCAAACCGGCGGCTGCCGCGACGGCCTGCACATCGATCGTGTCAACCAAAACCAGGGCGCTGAATCGACCATCGCCTTCCTTTTGTCGTTGCTGGAAATGAAACAGGTACAGGCCGATCTAACCGCTTTTGAGTCCTCTCCCAGCGCAAAATGACCATCGCCGCACCGCTCATCGTTCGCCGTCATGAAATTCTCCTCAAGCCAGACCCAACCAGGGTCCTGGTGCGTCCGTTTTTGCCGCTGCCGGACCCCCGGAGCCATAATCCAAACGATGTTTCTCGCGGGGTGAAGATCATGGCGCGCATCATGGCCCTTCCCGACGACGAAGTGCGCGGGTTTCTCGATGATGTAATCAAAGACTTTGGTGGCCGGCACCAGCAACTGACTGACATCCTCGAACAACGCTTCGAACAGGCGCGCCAATTCATTCTGACCGACCGGCCCATTGACGAGAATCGCCGTCTCCTAATTGGCTCGTATTACACCAGCGAATACTCGCTCGAGTCGGCCGCGCTCTTCAATCCGAGCATCGTGCCACATCCCGATCAAAGCGGGGTGCCGGCCAACGCCCTGAAATTTGTCATGAGCTTGCGTGCCCTGGGTGAAGGGCACATTTCTTCGATTACTTTCCGCGAGGGACTCCTGACTGAGGAGGGCGAAATCACGATCACACCACCGACGCGCTATGTCGCCGAGCCCAAACCGGTGACCATGCCCTCCTTTGAGCGAGAATTGTTTTGGCGCAAGTTGTCGGAAATGGGACAGGCAGCCCCCTTTGTGCGGCAAGTGCTCGATTCGCTGCCTGAAAATTTTTCTTTTCCCGAACTGCGCACCGCGGCCGCCACGGCGCGGCGCCTTACACCGACTGCCGACACGCAGGCGTTGAGCGAGCGCATGCTTCTGCTCGCGCAGTCGAATTACGATGTGCAGTTTGATCCTGCGCAGTCGATGAGCGAGCGAATCATTTTTCCTTTTTCCCCCAGTCAGGCCAACGGGATCGAAGATGCGCGATTCGTGCGCTTCGTCGACGACAAGGGAGCGGTGAATTATTACGCGACTTACACGGCTTGGGACGGACGGGTTATTCTCCCACAGCTGCTCGAGACTCCCGATTTTTTGCACTTTCACGTGCGCACGCTCATTGGCGCGGCGGTGCAAAACAAAGGGATGGCGCTTTTTCCGCGCAAAATCGGCGGCCAGTATGTGATGCTCTCGCGCCAGGACAACGAGAACATCCACATCATGTATTCCGACCATCACCACTTTTGGCATGAGTCGACTGTCATCATGCGGCCGGCGGAGGCCTGGGAGTTGGTGCAACTGGGCAACTGCGGCAGCCCGCTGGAAACCGACGCCGGCTGGCTGGTGCTAAGTCACGGCGTGGGTCCGATGCGCAAATACTGTGTCAGCGCTTTCCTGCTGGACAAGGAGGATCCGTCAAAAGTCATCGGGCGCTTGAGGACCCCGCTGCTGAGGCCTGACGCCAGCACGCGCGAGGGTTATGTCCCCAACGTCGTTTACACCTGCGGCGCGTTGATCCACCGCGGCCAGTTAATTTTGCCTTACGCCATCGCGGACACGGTCACGACCTTCGCGTCCGTTCCTGTGGACGAGTTGCTTTCCGCCATGAGCTAGGGCAGCCGGCATGAGAATTGTCGTCATCGGTTCCGCCGGGCGCGTCGGTGCCGCGCTCGCCCGGCATTTCCGTCAGCAGGGCCACGCGGTAATCGCTTTCGACCGTAAAGCTCTTGACCTCACCCGGGCGGAAATTGTCCAGGATCGGCTCGGTCCTCTGGCCTTCGATGCCTGCATCAACGCTGCGGCCCTCACGAATGTTGATTACTGTGAGGCCCACCCGGCTGAAGCCTGCGCCGCCAACGCCGAAGGACCGGCTCGGCTCGCCGAAATTTGCGCCTCCCGCCGCCGTCGCTTTGTCCATCTAAGCACGGATTATGTTTACGATGGGACACAACCTGGCTTGCGCGCGGAAACTGATGACACCCAGCCGGTAAATGTCTACGCCCAGTCCAAACTGGATGGCGAACAGCGCGTTCTTGAAAAATCTGCAGGCAGCGCGCTCGTCGTGCGCACAAGCTGGATTTTTGGTCCTGACCGCGCGGCCTTTCCCGACAGCATTATCGAACGCGCGAAAAAATCTGACTACGTCGAGGCCATAGCCGACAAACGTTCTGTACCGACCTATAGCCTCGATTTCGCTGCGCACCTCGAACCCCTGGTGACCGGTCCTGATCCTGGCCTGATCTGCGGACTGCTCAATCTATGCAACCATAACCCGGCCACATGGCACACATACGCTCAGACGGCCCTCGATTTGGCAGCCGAACTTGGGGTGCCGCTGCGTTGTCGCCGCGTAACGCCGACTTCCCTCGCATCCGTCTCGTTTGGCGCCCGGCGCCCGGTTCACACCGCTATGTCCACGGAAAAATTCACCGCTCTGACAGGCCAGAGGCCACGCCCGTGGCAGGACGCGCTGGCAGAGTATTTGAAGACATATTATTGAGGCGACCTTCGCCCTGGAAACGGCGCGCCCTCGCGCCGCGACTGGGCCTGGAGACGGCGCGCCCTCGCGCTGCCGTGGCCAAGGCGGCCCGGGGGCGGGCCGTCTCCAAAGGGCTTGTTCACGGCGCCGAAAAGTTTTCAACTCGCATCAGGATGGGCCGTTCGACCACACAGGATAGCTGCTCGAGATCGGCCAGAGCCGCGCGCATCTGCAGGAACGGCGCGGCGTGCATCATCAACATAAGATCGGCCAGCCCTCCCGCCTCAACCTCCGGCTGCACGATGCTCGAAAGCCCAATTCCGTGCGCCGCCAAGGCGGTGGCCACCTGCGCGATGACGCCCGGTTTGTCCTCGACCCGCAACCGCACATAGTAAGCGGAGATTGTTTCTTCGAGTGGAATCGCTTGTCCGTAAAATCCGCTCGGCAGAAATCCCTGGCATCCCGCCTGCCGTGACAGATTGTTCGCCGCGTCCACCAAGTCAGCGATGACGGCGCTCGAAGTCGCATTTTGTCCTGCTCCGCTTCCGTAAAAGAGTGTCTCGCCGACGATGTCGCCATGGACGACGACGGCGTTGAAAACGCCACTGACGCTCGAAAGAATATGTTTGGCCGGGATCAGCGTCGGTTGTACGCGCACCTCGATTCGTTGATCATCGTGCAGCCGCACCACGGCAAGCAGTTTGATGACGTAGCCCATGCGTTCCGCCAGCCGCATGTCGGCCAGGCTCACGTGCTCGATGCCATCGACAAATATTTCCGCGGGCCGCACCCAGAGACCATAGCTCAACCACGCCAGCACAATGGCTTTGTGCGCCGCATCCCAGCCATTCACATCGAGCGTTGGATCAGCTTCGGCGTAGCCCAGGCGCTGCGCTTCCGCGAGAGCAATTCGGTAGGCCAGACCTCGCTCGCGCATCTGGGTTAAAATGAAGTTACTCGTTCCGTTAACGATCCCGTAGATGGCCTGAATGTGGTTGCCCACGAGTGCTTCCCGCACTGCTTTGATGATTGGAATTCCCCCGGCCACGGCGGCCTCGAAGTAAAGCGGCACATCATGTTTCTCCGCCATCGCGATGAGTTCATGGCCATGTTCGGCGAGGAGCGCCTTGTTGCCGGTCACCACCGCCTTGCCAGCCAGAATCGACGCCGTCACTAATTCGTGCGCCTCGTCAACGCCGCCCATCAATTCCACGATGATCTGAATCTCGGGATCAGCCAGCAGGTCGCGCCAGCTTTTGGTGATTTTTTCCGAGGGCACGTCGATATCGCGCCGCTTGGTCAAATCGCGCACCGCCACCTTGCGCACTTCGAGGCGATGACCGGTTCGTTCAGCCAGCACTTCAGCGTTGCGCAGGAGGTTCTTATAGACTCCCGCTCCAACATTGCCCAGTCCTGCCAGCCCGATGAAGATGGTCGCCATGATCTTGCGAAAAGAGGCACGAATATGAGGCATCGGTGCCCCAACGCAAATCGCAGTCAGCAAGAGGCGCCCGGAGAGCGGCCCCTTTATTCTTTCAAATGCTCGGCCAGCAGCGACTTGTCGCTATTATGGCACTGGTGCTTCGACGACGACTCGATAAAACCATTTCAGGGCTGAAGGCGATTCTGAGAATGTGACCTCGCGCGCGCTGGCTTCGGGTTCATACGAGGCTCGCACCGACCAGGAGGTCGCCGGCAGGCTGGCGGTGCGTTCGACTCGGTAGCTGCGGCCGGGCTGCTGAGTGAAGATGAATCGCACCATGCCGTTGGAAATAATCTGGGAGGTTGCTGCGAATAGGCTCGAACCATCGCGAGGATCGGTGCCGGCAGCGTATTCTGAGCCGTTCGAGCGGCCGTCATGGTCAAAATCAAGACCGGCGTCTGTTACATCGTTAGGGTCAAGGCCGTGCGCCGACTCCCAATCATTGGGCAGGCCGTCGCTATCGAGGTCGGGATCGGGGCGAAAGGCGGCTTCGACCAGGGCGCTCCAGCTTGTCCCCTGTTTGACGCGAGCCTTGACCGTGGTGGTGCCGCTCAATGAAATCGCCGAGGCGTAGGTTTGCGCGGACGCGGCGTTGGCGCCGCCCGGGGCGCGGGGATCGGAACCATCGAGCGTGAACAAGACGGCGCTGCTGGCAGTGGGATTGGTGATCGTCAGTTGAAAGCCGGGCGGAAAATCGCCGCCGAACTGGCTGAATTGCGGGGCATTGAGAGCTGGAAAAAGGCTGGCGGCTCGAAATCGCTGCAGCGCGGTGGCCGGAATCTGCGGCCAGTAATTCTGCTCCATCCATTGCAAATGCGGCAGCCAGGCGTTGCCTCGGGTGTAGGGCTGTCCGGGGTTGGTGTTATTGGGTTGGTAATCGCCCCAACGCGCGCTCTCCGCGATGACGGCGCGGTCGATTTGCGAGGTGAGCGTGTGCCAGCGGTCGAGGTTTTTTTGCTGGCTGAGTGCGCCGCCGTTGAAAAGATGCCGCTGCACACGGTCGCCGAATTTTACCCGATATTCCGCGTTGGCCCGCAACGCGGCATAGAGTTGTGTGGGCGTATTCGGCGCGTTCGCCTCCTGGTAGAGCGGTCCCCACGACGAACGCGCGTAAAGTACATTTTCGTTCGAGATTTCCTGGTCCCACGGAAAAAAGTGGAAGCCGTCGGTGAGCGGACTGCGGCTGCGGCGGCCCGCCCACCAGTTGTGGTTGGGCCAGTCGTCCGCGCCGATGTAGATATGCAGGATCATGTAGTCGATCAGTGAATCAAGATTCAGCAGGACTGGAAAGGCGGTGTTGCGGGTGCCGTCGGGGTTGTTGCCTAATACTTTTTGCACGGCGGCGTTGGTGCTCAATCCGGCCGAGGCCGCGGCTATGAGTTGGTTCCAGGCCTCCGTCGTCCCGTCCTGCAACTCGGAGAAGTCCGCCAAGGCGTCCCATTCGCTTTTGCGACCGCCGAGATGGTCTGCCATGAACGCGGCGTCGGGATGCTCGGTCAGGTTATAAAGACCCCAGTAGAGGCCATTGAGGTAAAGATGACAGAAGCGTCCGTTACAAGCTGGCTGACCCATGGCGATCATGGCATCGCGCGACCATTGATCGCGCACATAGCTGGACCATGGCCGCGCCCAACGCTGGTAGGCTTCGCCGTTGGGACCGAGGCCGACCGCTCCCCATTCGACGCAGGGCCAGGTGTCGGTCGATCCTCCGCGCAGAATCAATTCATCGAAAGTTTCCACGGGCGAACCGTTGAAGAGCGGATGCCGCAGCTTGCTGTCGCCATACTCGCTGCGAAAAAATAGTTTGAAGCCATGTTTGGGTGTGAAGGCCTTGTCCCGGCTGATGTTTCCATGAATGCGCAGGCCGCAGCCGGCGTGAAATTCTTCGCTGCTTGAAGGCACCAGCCACTCGGCTGAGGCTTCACGTTCGTAGCCGTCGCCACGGCCATTGGTGTTGACGTAGATGCCGCTTGGTCCCCACAAGTCTCCTCCAGGCAGGCTGAGCGCGAGCGTCGGGATCGACAGCAGCGCGTCGCGCAAGCTATATCCCGTTGGCGGGTTGAGGCCCGGGACGCGAGCATCCATCGCGAAATCGGCGGGCGCGCCGCCGGGGTAGGTCGCCGGCACGCTGGTTGGCCGCTGCTGGCTGGCCACACGATCAACGAACAGGTAGGTGTGAGTGTCGACGTTGGAAGACGCCAGATCGCTGCCAGGCACATGAGCGAGCGCCCGCAGCGGCGTGGTGGCAGTGATCGTCACTGTGGCAGGCGATGCGGCTTGCGTCCCGATCGTGGAAGAAGGTTCGCTGCCGTCCCTGGTGTAAGCGATCATCGCGCCAGGCGTATCGCAGGAGATTGTCACGGTGACAGGGGTGTCATAAAATCCGCGCCTGGGAGAGAAATGCGTATCGCCGACGAAGCCGCTCGACCCCGCGTCATTGGCGGTGCCCGGAGTGGGTGACGTGAAGTAGCGGTCGGGCAATGAGGAGCCGGCAAACAGCTCGGGCAGCATTAGGAAATCAGAATCCCCCGCAGAGTGGTTCAAGCCCTGAAGCGCGAGCACGTTGACGCCGGCTCGGAGGAGAGCAGTGAAACTCGAAACATCGATCTCGTCGGCTTCGAAGGCTGCTCCGCCGGGGCGTTCCGATGATGCAGTCGAATTCCAGGTGGCTGGTCCCGGGGCGTGGCGGCGAGCGACTTCCACTCCATTTAGCATTGCAATGAATCCATCGTCGTAACGCGTGCGCAGTTTCAAAATATCCAGCGAGGTGGGATCGGCCACGTTGAACGACGCCCGCAAGTAGGCAGTGGCGTTCTGGTTGTGCATGGCCGCGGCGATATCAGTGCGGATGAGTGGTTGCAGTAGACGCACGGTTAAGGGCGACCCGCCTGCCGCAAGCGATCCGATCTGCGAAGCGCTCAAGGCACCATCCCAAATCGCGAAATCATCCATGGCGCCGTGGTAGCCATTGGTACCGCTGGCATTGAGAGCCCCGAGGCGCAGGCTGCGAAATGCTCCCATCGGCGCGGTGTTTTCTCCTGCGTGAAGCAACTGGCCGTTCTGCCAGATCTCCTTGCGCGAGCCGTCTTTCACAAACGCGTAGTGATTCCATTGGCCGCGCCAGCGAGCGGGGTTCGGCTCGCCAATAAAAATCCGGTGCAGACCAGGATCGCAACAATCCGCGGTGTCCCAGTAAATTACTGAATCGCTCCAGGGGACGTGCGCGGCGAGGACCCGGCTGCCACTGCCATCTGGATTGCTGCCGGCGTGAAAGAGAAAATCGCCGCTTGGTTGCACGGGCGCGCCGAAGACCCACACGCTGAGGGTGACGGCGTCGCGATCCGCGATGAGGTCGAACGCGCCAGTCCCCGCGGCCGGGATGTGGACTGAGCCATTTCCGGCAAAATTCAAGGCGCGGTCACCGGCGTGTCCGGAATGTCCGCCGCCAGCCGCGGAATAGGTGGCGTTCGTGATGGTGCCATTTCGGGCGTACCCGCTCGAATCGAGCGCGGCCGAGGTGTTGGCCGGGTTGTTGAAGTCCCAATAGCCGAGCGGGCCACCGGCGCCCGACCCATTCGAGATGTCAAAGCCCACCCCGGTCACCGCCGCGGGCCAGGAACTGTCGTCGAAGTTTTGTTTTTCCCAATCAGGCACGGCCGATGCCGGGACCAGCAAGCGCACTGTTGCGCCGTCCGCTACGAGCGGAGTGGTCGTAAATGATTGGCCGACACCAAAGCTGACGTTTTTACGTTGAGGCGGGAAACTTGCGAATCCGCTAGCCACGGTGACACCGTCCGGTTTGACCAAGGCGATCGAGTCCCCGTCGGGATCAAGCTTGAAATTCGTATGCAGCTCGGCTCCTGGCTCAGACAGATTCTTCGAGGAGGCGAAAACAATCAGTCGGGATCCAGCGGCGAGCAAGGTTGGGCCGGGAAAACGCCACTTCATCCGGTCGGCGAGGTCGTCGGTCAGGAACCAGCCCGCTAGATTGACTGAGGTGGGGCCGGGATTGGTGATTTCAATCCAATCCGGGGAATCGCCATCTGCGTCTTCGAGTCCGCCTTCATTGCTGGCGAGAAACTCCGAGATGAACGGCCGGGCCGCGGGCAGCGTCGTATCGAGTGTGACCGTCCAGTTTGAGAAGGCAAACCCATGGCCGGCCCGGTCGGCGATGCCATGCGCACCCGCCCATGAAAAGACGACCAACCCGTCCGGTGGTCGCGCAAATCCGAATGCGAATCGCTTCGTGCCGAGCGGAGTCAGCGTCGTTGCGGGAACTCCATTAACCAGCAAATCAGCTGCTTCGACGCCCGTGACCTCCTCGGTGAATTCGACTTCAGTTTGGAACAACTCGGCCAGCAAAGTGCCGGCGGGAGGATCGGTCGCTGCGACAGTTGGAGGTTCGAGATCGATCGGTGGAGGGAAAACTTCGACCTCTCCGAAGACGAGATATTCGTTGTTGAGCGTTTCAATGCGGACGTACCGCGCGTCGACACTGGTCGGAACATCGTGCGTGACGTCGAACTGCCGGCCTCCTCGAACCAGCACGTCGCGTGAGATATTGAGCGTTCCTGCGTAAACCTCGGCATTCGCGGAATCCCGCAGGCTGAGTTTGACGCCGCTGGTGCTGGCGAAGTCGGTTCTCGTGTAAATAACAATCGTGTCAACCGGCTGCGGCGCTCCGAGATCGACTTGCCAGAATTGCCCAACGGCATTCGCCGTGCTGTGGAAAACCGGACGTCCCGCCAGCGTGTAATCCCCGCCAAGATCACCGTCGTTGCCCGCGGTCGTTGCGGTCGAGAAAGCCCCGCCGCCGGACGAGGTGACGGTCCTGTTTCGCGCGAGATTTTCCGCGCCGGGTGATGTGGAACCCCAAACTTCGAATTCGGCGAAAGTCACGAAGTTCGGGGTTTGATTGAGCCGCTGCAAGCGCACACGTCGACCCTGCACGCCGCGCAACGCTGAGGTGCCCCAGGCATTGTTGGCCGCACTCCCAGGTAAAAAATCCTGTTGCCACACCACGGCACCGGATGCGCTGTAAACGAGCACCCGGAAATTGGTCACCGTTCCTTGTGCGACGTCTGTGCGCGGCCACAACATCAGCCTGTCGAGGTGGAACGTGGCCCCTAGATCGACCTCGTAAAAGGTCGGAGGATTGGTTTCCGGCACCGCAGAGTGCCAGACGGAGAGACCGGAATAGTAATTGCCGTCGCGATTGTCGTCATTCGCCTTGGCAAACGTGCTGGGCGGCGAACCGAGATAATTGGATGACCCCGTCACGACTCCCGCCGGCACAAGGTTCTGGGGCCGTGCCCCCAAGGGCAACGGCCAGACAATCGCTGCCGCTACAGCGAAGTTTTTGCAGCTCCTCCTTAGAGATGACGAAATCATACGGCAGGGGGTCGTAGAAACCGGGGGCGAGGGACTATAGCCGATGATGCCAGGAATGGGACGAATGTTGTGGCAGCGGCACTCGGGTTGCTGACCCCCAAAGCAGCAATTTCGACTTGATCGCCTCGAAGACTGGATGCTGGCACTCTCGGAGGGAGCGGACCAGTGCCGAGTCCAGGCTCGCCGCTTTAGCTGAGAGCTCCGCCATGTGGACCGCCATCTCGTGTTGGCGCGACTTCGAGAAAGGATGGGGCGGATGCTTGAAGGCGATTCAGCGTTCCCGCGCCTCTTGTAGCCGGCCTCTGGGAGGCCGGGCCGGGGTCCTCTTGTAGCCGGCCTCTAGGAGGCCGGGCCGGGGTCCTCTTGTAGCCGGCCTCTGGGAGGCCGGGCCGGGGTCACAGACCCCGGCTACAGCAAGGCCTCTTGTAGCCGGCCTCTGGGAGGCCGGGGGTCACCTCTTGTAGCCGGGCCTCTGGGAGGCCGGGTCACAGACCCCGGGTACAGCTGCCAACAGGGTTGCCCTCCCGATGGCCGAAGGTACCTCACAAAGGGAGACGCGAGCGTCAATTTGGCGCGAGAAAGCATTATTTCTCAGAAACTTTCATCTGACATGGCGGGAGGAGCGGATTAACGCGTAAGAACCCGACCTATGGCAACCCTCCGCTGGTATCTTCCCATCCTCGTAGCGCTGTTTGGCACTTTGATGCTGAGCTTCCCGGCCAAGGCGCAACTTTTCGACAATTTGCGGGCCTTGAGTGATCGCATCAAGGTGGGCGATCCGCGCCTTGTGGTCGAAAATGGAGAGGAACGCTTCCTGAACGAGAACCCCAAGGGCCTTGCCGCAGGTGACTTCGATGGCGATGGCAAAGCGGATTGGGCCGTCAGCAGAATGGACGGCAAAATCGTCATTGGCTGGGGCCGTGGCGATGGCAAATTTGAGACGCTGGCCGAGGTCGCTACGCCCGGCGAGTCGTTGCGCCAATTGATCGCGGCTGACCTTGATGGCGACGCCCGGCCCGACCTCGCGGTGGCAGCCCCCTTCGAGGGCAAAGTTTTTCTTTTGTTAAACCTCGGCAACCGGACCTGGAGTCCTCCCCAAACGATTGTTACCTGGCAGGGCGCCCGAAACCTGGAAGCGCTGGATTTTGATGGCGATGGAGTGACTGATCTAGTCATAGGAGGGACGGACAAGGATGTTTCGCGGAACTTCCAGGAGCCATGGCTGCCCCCGGTTCCCCCCATTCCTCCACAAGCCACCCACGGCGTAGTCCTCTACAAAGGGGTAGGCGGCGGCAATTTTGAACTCCGGGACAATTTTGCCCAACTGGCCACCAGAAGTGAGCCGCCCGATGACGAAGAAGACAGTTTTCCGCGGCCGGTCTATGTGTTGAAAAAATGGCGGCCGCCAGGGCAAACTCAGGACTGGCTGCTCGCCACCCATGCCCTCGAAAACAAGGTTTGGATATTGCGTCCATCCCCCACCAACCCCGAGTCATTTTCCCCGCGGGACGCAATTTACACTGATGTTGCCGGTGTGCGCACGATAGGGGTGGGCAAAGTTACTTCGCCCAATTCGGGTAACGGCACCGACGTTGTCATTGCGAGCCGTGATACAGGCACCGTCGTCGTGTACACTCTCAATTTCTCCGAGACGGGCTCATTATGGGAGAAGCGCCAGCAGCTTGACATTCCCGGAGGTCCTCGCGCCGTGGAAATTGCCGACCTCGATGCCGACGGCTGGAACGAAGTCGTCGTGGTCAGACGCAATCGCGACCAGGTCATCGTGCTGAAGAATGACAACGGGGTTTTGCGCGAGGAAAGCGAAAGTATCACTGGTCACAGCCCGCGCGAATTGGACTCCGCAGACTTCGATGGTGACGGCCAGCTTGATTTTGTTGTCCTGAACCGCGCTTCGGCGGACGTGAGTGTGCTGCTGGCGGCGGCGGTTGACCCGCAGGTCCCGCGAACGGGCTTTGCTGCCCTGGACCAGACTTATCCGGTTGATGGAGACGTGGCTCAACTCGGTCTGCATGACCTCAATGGCGACGGACGCGATGACGTGCTGCAGCTCCATCGCTCGTCGGCTGAGGTGAGCGTGCGGCTTGCCGAGCCCCAGGGGAAACTCTCCTCGGCCACGGCGTTCAAAATGGGCGAACGGCCCTCCGCACTCACTCTTGCGGACATCAATCATGACAACAAGTTGGATCT
The DNA here is from genome assembly GCA_050998515.1 of Verrucomicrobiales bacterium. Taxonomy (GTDB): domain Bacteria; phylum Verrucomicrobiota; class Verrucomicrobiia; order Verrucomicrobiales; family V1-33; genus JBPCQC01. Next base: position 20,059 of record JBPCQC010000076.1, on the reverse strand, counting down.
CGTGACTGCGAATCTCGGCGACGCCCTTGGCGGTCTGATGGTCGTGCGTCTTGGCGATGGCGCGGGCAGCTTCGGCGCACCGCAAACATTTCGTCCGCCGTCCGAACCCGCCATTCCCGCGGTGGGTGCAGTGCCCGGGCTGGTGGTCAACCTTCCTCCGGGCGTCGTTGGGCCGCGCGAGTTCGGCGCGCTCTTTGCCGTGTTGACCGCGGACCTCGACGGCGATGGCCATGTCGATCTCATCGCGGGATATTACGACTGCCGAATTATTTTCTTCAAGGGGGACGGTCAGGGCCAATTCACGCCCACCCCGGGGTTTTCCGACCACGACCTCTATTTCATGACAGGTTATGAGGCGCGATTCATCGTCGCGGCAGACTTTGACCAGGATGGCGACCAGGACCTCGCTTTGGCAGCCTGGCCGGGAGATGTCGTCGTGCTCGAAAACACCGGAAATTTTTTCCTTCAGCGAGATCCGAATGACATCCCTTACATCCGGCATTTTTTCCCGCGTTACAACAACCAGATGTCGCGCGCACGCGATATTCAAATCGCCGATGTGAACACCGACGGCGATCCCGACCTGGTGGTGGGCACGGGTATGGGCACACAGATTTTGTTGGGCAAACCTGGCATTGCCTTCGAGCGCAAGCTTTACCCCCCCGATCCGTCTGATCCGGAACTGGGTGATTTGCCGGTCGTGCCAAATATCAACTTTCCGGTGACGGCGATGATTACCTCCGATCTTGATGACGACGGCAGCAAGGACGATATCGCCGCCATCTGTGCGGATGATGGCTGTCTGAATATTCTGACCGCCAATGGTGATGGAGGATTCACGCGTGTGCTGGTCGTCGAAGCACCGCGGACGGATTTTCTCGCTCAGGGCGATGTCGATGGCGATGGCAAAACGGACCTTGTTGGTTCAGGAGAGGTGCTGTGGGTGGCATTGAGCAGCCGGCACACCGCCCTGGCGCTCCCGCTGGTGGCAGCGACTTCGCGCCCGAAGCTGCCGCATGTCGTTATCAACGAAATCCAACCGCAGAATACTTCCGTATCCGTCCCAAATCCTGACAGTGCGACGCTTCCCTCCCTGGGCACGCCGGATTGGGTCGAGCTTTACAATGGTGCTTCAGAAAATGTGACTCTGGACGGCTGGACCCTCGAACTGATCAAGCCGGATGAGACGAACCGCTTTATCCTGCCCATGGGCAAAACGCTCGCGCCAGGCCAGCATCAAATCATTCGGTGCGCCAGAAGAACCGGCGATACCCAGTGGACGACCGGTTTCCGGTTGCCGGGCGATGGCGGCACGCTCAGATTAAGCAACGGCAATGGCGGGATTGTCGATGAAGTCGTCTATGTCGGGATGGACGAGAATCACAGCCTGGCGCGCTATTCAGACGCTGACCCAGCATTTCGCATCAACCATCTGCCGGATCCCGGCCGGCCGAACGTCGACAATGGCGTCATCGAACCGGTTGCGACGCTCAATGGCATCAGCCTGCCCTCACTGACTCCCGGCCAGCCGCTGCGTTTTTACGCCACCGCAACCGACGATATTGGATTGGTCGGGTTGACGGTACATTGGAGGGTCCGCACTCCGGCCGGGCAGCCGTTCCAAAACGCACTGCTTTTTGACGATGGCATGAGCGGCGATGGCGGACGGCTGGATGGAGTTTTCTCAGGGATCATCGATGCGCTTTTGCCCGCGGGCACCGAGATCGAGTTTTACCTTGAATCCGAAGACCTGAGTGGCGCGAAAAAGTTTATTCCCGGTCAGCCGTCCGAAACTTCGGATGAGGGTATCGCGACCGAACTTTATACATTGCGGGTGCCTGGAGCGAGCGCGCCGGCCGGCCTCGAAATTTCCGAGGTGCTCGCCTCGAACCATTCGACGATCGCGGATGATTTGGGCGAGTATGACGACTATGTGGAGTTGCGCAACGTGACCGGACAGATCGTCTCGTTGCATAACCTCGAGCTCGTCGAAAATCTTTTCGGTGGCAGTCGCAGGTTGAAGTTCAACGAAACACTCATCGCCAATTATCCCAACGATGACATAACACTCGCGCCCGGTGCGCACCGCCTGGTCTTCAGCGATGGAGACGACTTCGAGTCACCCACGATTTTCCATGCCCCGTTTGAACTTAACGCCGAGACTGGCGGGGAGGTTTTCCTCGTTCGCCGCACCGCCCAAGGCACACAGGAAGTACTCGACTTCAGCCACTTCCCGGTATCGCCCGCCGATGTCGCGTGCGCACGGCTCGGCGTGGGGGGCCGGTTTTTCTGCCTGAAGCCAACTCCTGGTGGGCCAAACGTCGAGCCGGGAATGTTGGTGCCAATGCGTGAAACCCGGGAAGATGGCGAGCATTTCCTGATCGGAATACCGACCCGGCCGGGTCAGCCGCTCGGCGTCGAGGCGAGCGATAATCTGCAGTCAAACCAATGGATCCCCCTGAGTCCCGGTGTGACCGGCGACGGATTTGAACGTCTCATTGACGATTTCGTCGCCGGTTCGCGCCGTTTTTACCGGGTCCGGCCATAGAGGAGTTTTCAACTGACTCCTAATGACCCCGTCGCGGCTAACACCTGAAGTCCAGCGCTCGAACGGCCATGGCCGGCACCGGGATGAAGACACGCCAGGCGCTGAACTGCGTTTGTTCGATCGCCTGGCGCGCCGCGATGTGACGGCGATGTCCGAGCTCTACGCGTTGTACAGCGGTCCAATTTACAGTTTTGCGTTGCGGGCGTTGGGCAGCCGGGAGGACGCCGAGGAACTGCTCCAGGACACGTTCGTGCGTCTTTGGCAGAGAGCGCCCGATTACAACCCTGCGCTGAGCCGGCCGTTCACCTGGGCGTTTTTGCTGGCGCGCGGATTATGCATGGACCGTTTGCGCCGTGCGGGGCGCCGGGCTCGGATTCACGGGATGGCCTCGATGGCAGACGAACGAGACGTTGCGGATTCCGCGCGACGGACAGTGCCGAATGTGATTTCCCAGGATGAACTCCGCCACGTCATGCGTGCCCTTCAAACCTTGCCGGCGGCTGAACGGCGCGCCGTGGAAATGGCGGTTTTTCTTGAATTCACCGGACAGGAAATTGCCGACGACCTGCGGGAGCCGCTCGGCACCATTAAATCGCGCATCCGACGAGGCCTCAAGCGGTTGCGCCAACTCCTCAAATACCATGATAGATCGTGACCATCTTGAACAAGCGGGCTTTGAAGCGCTCGGGCTGCTCGAGGACGCAGAGTGCGCCGAGTTTCAGCGGGAGTATCGCGTCAATGCAGAACTGATCCAGGTCTCGCGTGAAATGCGCGATTTGGTCGCACTCATCGGTGCCACCGTGCCCCTGCAAGTGCCGTCACCTCGGCACCTCGATATAATATTGCAGCGTATCGGACATGAGGAGGTGGAATCGGCGGCGGTCACGACCGAAAGATCCACGCCGTCTGTTTTTTGGCGGGTTCCTAATTGGGTCCCTTGGTCGGCAGCGGCGGGATTTGCGCTGCTGGCGGCGGGGATTGCCTGGCAATCGAAGCGCGCGGACGGCGTGTTGGTGGGTGGACGGCAGCTCGGCGTGCTTCAAAGTGCGGGCGAAGGCCAGCAACCGTCCGAAGAGCGGAGAACGGATGGCGAATTGAATCCGAACTACCCACTCGCCACGTCCCGGCAGATAAGTGAGGGTCTCACCCGTGCCGCACTGTCACGAACACCGCCGCGGTTTTTCATCAATCGGCCCGGTGATGCTGAAATCCGTTTGCAGCAGGACTCCGTCCGCTTGAAAGGGGAATTGGATAAATTGCGGGCGGTCGAGGACGCTCGCCAGCAACTCCCTTCCGGCGTTTCCGACCTGCGAGTCGTGGAAATGCGCCCGCCCGGCGCTCGCCTTGCTGAAGCAAAGCGCGATTTGCTTGGTCCGCGGGTGGCCGAAGCCCTTGCCACCGGGCTGAGCGCCCCAGCTGTCGCCTCGAGCGAGACCTCGCCGAAAATCCAATCGCCATCGGCAGAGCCGGTGCGGCTTTCTGGCCGGGGTGCGCATCCCTCGACTGACATTACCATCGAGTCGGGCTTGTTGAACATCGCCGCGCTGAACCTGCATCCGGACGCCCAGGTCATTCATCAAAACTTCCCGCGCCCCGAGGAATTCGGCCGTTATGGACTGACGCCGCTGGACCGCGACACAGCGTGGGACGGGCAGGGAGGCTTGTGGCATCGTTCCGCTGATGGTCGCACCTGGATCGGGCAGAAAGCGCCGCCGAATTGGCAGCCCCCAGACCCCGATGAGGCTTCTTCCGCCACCGCGCCCACTTTGCGCCCCGCAGCGGCCAGTGAAGTCCCCCAGCCATCCATCGATGGTGGCGAAGCTCCCGCGGCGCAGACCACACAACCGTATGCCCTGCCCATTCTCGACCATAACGGACAGGGCACGCTCATCGTGCAGAATCTGCCACCGGCGCCCGAGGGCCAGGCCTACCACCTCTGGTTGAGAGACCCGCGTTTCCCGGATCCGATAAACATTGGCGTGTTGCCGCCGATGGAATCTTCAAGCGACCATTTCGGTTTCGACCTGGGCGCTCCAGGATTTGTTCCCACAGGTTATCTCCTGACTCTCGAGGCAAAAGGTGCCGCTACATCTCCGCAGGGAAAAATCGTCCTGCAAGGCCCGTAGAGGGATGCGATGGTTTAAGTTGCTTAAGAGAGCAAACTGCAAAACCAGAGTCGAGATGTGGGCATGTGGAGTTTTCTAAAGAAGGCAACAACGACATTTGCAAGCGATCGCTGGCACCCAGCGCTGCCCTGCGTGCTTTCCAGGATGCTGTTGCTGATGGTTTCGGCCGTGGTCGCGCGCTCATTCGCCGGCCAGCCGCCTGTGATCACGCGCCATCCGATACCGCAGCGCGTAACCGCCGGACATAGCGTGCGCTTAATTGGCGGCAGTTCCGATGTGCGCGCCAGCTTGTTTTGGGAAAGGGACGGGACGATCTTAGACAGCGGATTTGGGTCGGAATTGATATTACGCCATGTCGAGCCGAGGGACGGCGGCGTCTATCGGATGGTGGGACGGAACAGTGAGGCCGCGACCGGCGAACCAATGGTCGGAGAAGGAGTCTCGCGAGAGGTAGCCCTAACCGTGCTCATGCCGACACAAACTCCCGGCATCGTGGATCAGGCCTGGTCCGATATCGGCCTCGAGGAAGGCGAAGTGCGTGCGCTGGTCCCGCGAGCGGACGGCGGTTGTATGATCGGCGGCGACTTCACCACGGCGGCCGGATTTCAATTGGGTCACGTCGCGAGATTGCGGCCGGACGGGACGCTCGATTTGACGTTCAACGCGGGCAGCGGAGCGGATGAACGGGTGCGCGCACTGGCAGCTCACGGGAGCGGCTGGCTGGTCGGCGGTGACTTCACCGCGTTCAATGGCCAGGCGCGTGCCCGGCTGGTGCGGTTGTCGGACACCGGTCAAGCCGATCCGTTGTTTTCACCGCCGTCCCTTGAAAGCAACGTTCGTGCGCTGGCCGTGCAGAACGTTGTCGCCGAAGATCGGGTGCTCGTGGGTCTTTCCGGCCCTCCCTTTCTGGTGCGCTTGCGTTCGGACGGGAAGGCCGACAGCGCGTTCAACGCCAACGTTGCGAGTGCTGGTTTGAATGGGCGCGTCAGTGCCATCAAGTTACAAGCTGACGGTCGAATCCTTCTCGGCGGCGGCTTTTATTTCGAGGGCGCGTGGCCGTTTCACCGCATCGGTCGCCTGCACGCCGATGGGACCCTGGACACCGCCTTTGTGCACGGGGCTGGCACCGGCGCCGAGGGTGAAGTGCTGGCAGTGGCCCCCGCTGCCAATGGGCGTGTTTTCGTTGGAGGCAGATTTACCGCCATGCACGGCCAGGCGCGGTTTTACCTCGCGCGGCTTCTCGCCAACGGTCAGCTCGACACCGATTTCAACCCCTCACCCAACGATACGGTCAACAGTCTCGCGGCCCTCCCCGATGGTCGTGTCTATGTCGCTGGTGATTTTTCGCGCATAGACGGCGGCTCGGTGCGCTCACTGGCACGCCTGGATTCCAGCGGCCGGCGCGACGGAACGTGGTCGCCCGCGAGTTTTGATGACCGGTCCCTTATTGTTGCGGTGGGAAATGACGGGCGCGTTTTTGCCGGCGGCGAATTTACGCAGCCGCACTCGCTTATGACTGCTCTGCTCGGGGCAGTGGCTGATGCGCCGCCGGTCGTTATAGAACCCCCCAGAACCCAGTATCTCGATGAAGGCGCAGGGGGATCGCTCGTCGTCGCGGCGCTGGCGTCTCCCGACACTACCTTCACCTGGTCGCGCGGAGGCAGCGTGGTCGCTGTTACTCAAACTGGCGAATGGCCGATCTCAGTGGCGACGGCCGACTTCGCTGGAATCTACAGCGTCGAAATTGCCAATTCCCTCGGCTCGGTTGTGAGCCCGCCCTTCGTGGTGGAGGTGCGGCCGTTGTCAAAGGGCGCGCGGCCTTTGACTCGCAGTATCGCCAATGGCTTGCCGCGGACACTGCCCAATCAGGGCGTGTTCACAGCGACCGCCGCGCTGCCGGGCGTCACGGTTGCCGAGCTGTGGGTGACAGTCGCTATTGAACACTACGACACAAACGATCTGGTGATCGATCTCATCGCTCCCGATGGGCAACGGGTCCGGCTCTTCGACCCCGACTTACCCACCAACATCCGCCGTGGGCGCAATATGGACTTCACCTGTTTTGCAGATGCGGCTCCAGTGCGGATCAACGATGCGGCGGCGCCGTACGTCGGAACTTTCCGGCCCAGTCCCGTGGATGCTGGCTTGGGCACACTGAATGGGGCGCAGATGGCCGGAGATTGGTCGCTCCAAATCGAAGACTTCCGCGATGACGAAAATACCGGCACGCTCAGGTTTTTCGCGGTCGACGTTTTTGGCCCGCCACCGCAGGTTGACCTGGCCCACTGGCTTGACGCGCCTTTGCGGGGGGGGAATTCAGACGTTGTCGTCCTCTCTGATTCCGTCGTGGCGACCGTCGTTCACTGGCCGGCTCCACCAGGCTACAGGATCGACCACGAGATCACCACTGATTTTTCGAATTGGGAGCTGACCGATCCCGCCTCTTGGCTCGTGGCCAGGCGTTTCGCCGATCAGCGTCTGCAAAGTTCTCTGCGGCTTCCTCCCCTTAGTGGTCGCACGTCATGTTTTTTGCGCTTGCACCTGCGATAAGTCGCGTCCCCGCGCCGCCCTTTGGCTTTCCTCCGCGCTCGCGGTAACGTGCCTCGGCAAGCGCGCGCCAGGGTCTGATGGCATAGCTTTGGCCCGCTCTATTTCAAAGCCTTATTCCAGCCTTCAATCCTTTTGCTCTGTGCCTTCAGCAGGTCGTCGGCCGGATCAAGTATCTTGATGCTTGCGATCCGGTCGCCCTTTTTAATAGCGTTAACCACATCCTGACCATTGGTGACGGCGCCAAATATGGTGTGCTTCATATTGAGCCAGGGAGTGGGGACATGGGTTATAAAAAATTGGCTGCCATTGGTTCCTGGCCCCGCGTTGGCCATGGCAAGAAGTCCAGCACGGTCGAATTTGAGGTCAGCCTGACATTCGTCCTCGAACTTGTAGCCCGGTCCACCGCTCCCAGTTGCGGTGGGATCCCCGCCTTGAACCATGAAGTTGTCGATCACCCGATGAAACGTCAGGCCGTCGTAAAATCCGCGGGCAGCAAGATTCAGGAAACTGGCGCAGGTGACCGGCGTGCGCGAGGCAAAGAGGGTGACATCAATGTCACCGCGACTCGTGTTCATCTGGATGCGGATGTCATTCATAAGAGGTGACACCGTCGAAGAATCCACTGGTCCCGCAACAACTCATTGGCAATGGTGGAAAGCGAACGGCGCCGTGCCCCTCGTAGCAGCGACACTCTTGTCGCTGAGATGAATCAAGCCAGCGGATGTCGCTTCAACGATGAACTCGGGCTGGTTCACTGCCACGGGCGGGACGCCCATGCCCCTTTCTTGCACTTGCGAGCGCGTCTCGCACGCTGTCCGTCAAATCGGCGGATTTGTCGGCGTCTCTGGCTGAATAAACCGGGAACTGGTGTCGATGGCGGGTATGGGCAGCGCGCCTGGCAGCGGCGGCGGAGTTGGCAGTGCCGTGGATGAGACAAACGTCCCGCGGTCGATTTCGCCGAGCATATCAATGAAGGCCTCTTCGAGGCGGCGTTCTTCGCGATGGAATTCGACGATCGGGAGTCCGTCGGTGATCATGCGGCGAAGGACGCCCGCAATGACATCAGCATTGTCGCTGTCAATTTTTAAACGTGCTCCGTGTTTGCTTTCCTCGACCAGTTTTACATGTGCGGCGGTCAGGGCCCACTGCGTGATTTGCCGCGGGTCCCCGGCCCCGATTTCGACCCTCACCACGGTTTCTTCGCGCCCGTTGCGCTGGAGTGATGTGGCGTCGCCGTGATGAACGATGCGCCCTTTGTCGACAAAGAGCAGGCTGTCGCACATTTCGCCGAGCTCAGACAAAATGTGAGAGCTGATGAGGATGGTCTTGCCTTCCTCGGAGAGGATGCGGAGAAGGTTTTTTAATTCGATGCGGGCTTTGGGATCCAGTCCGGCCGCCGGTTCATCAAGGATGAGGATTTGCGGGTCATGAGAGAGAGCGCGGGCCAGGCACAGCCGCTGGGCCTGGCCCTTCGAAAGCTGGTTGACCAGACGGTCGGCTAACGGCGTCAAGTCGGTAAAGTCCATCACTTCCTCGATGCGCTGGCACCGCTCGGCGCCCCGATAGCCGAGCGCGCGGGCGTAAAAGTCCATGTATTCGAGGACGGTCATGTGTTCGTAAGTACCGAAGCTGTCGGGCATCCAGCCCAACAATCGCCGCACCTGGGAGGGATAATGGACGACGTTGTAGCCGCCAATGCGCGCCTCGCCTGCGGTCGGATAATCCAGCGTCGCCAGAATGCGCATGGTGGTCGTCTTGCCCGCTCCGTTGGCGCCGACGAAGCCAACGACCTGTCCGTGCGCGACCTGAAAGCTGACTCCCGCCACCGCGGGAAGCGTGCCAAAAGTGCGATGCAGATTGAGCACCTCGATCGCCGGCTCAGAATAATTGATGGGCGGGACAGTGGCCATGGCACAGAACTTCAAAAACAAGAAAACTTCGCATTCAACCACCGGGCGGTCCAAGAGGCCCGAAGACAACTATACGATCATTTTCCCACTTGATCGACTCGAGGGTCTCGGCTGCGAAATCGGGCGCCGCTGAAGTTGCCGCAACAAATGTTGATTTCGAATCTGCGCTGGCCTCGAGCCTTTTGCGCAGGCTGTCGTGCGCCGGCGCGCAGAGGTCGAAGCGCCAGGAGCGCAATCCGTTGTCATCGGTGGCCACAAGGGTGAGAGGCACGCCTTTTTTTACCGGCTGCGCCGCCCTCCACAAGAGCCCCGCGGCGTCGCGATAGACAAACGGATCGAGCACGAGGTCCAGGCTTGAAACAATCGCAGGTGCGGCGTTGGCACCGACTGCTGGCACGAGTTCAACGCGCCCGCGCGTTGGCACGATGGTCTGCAGCCACTGGCCCTGTTCGGTGCGGCTTTGAAACCAGGTGCCGCCATAACGATTGCCTTCAATGGTGCCGCGCACTGCCTGTGAGCGCGGAGAGTCATTGAGCTTCGTCCATTGGGACGCGGGCATGACCACTTGAGCGAACAACGCGGGCTGAGGAAGTTCAAAACCTGACGCCAGCAACACGCCAGAGCGGCTGACCTGCGCCTGCGTGACATAAGCGCTCGCCTCGCTTGGCTGCAAATCGATGGCAATGAAGCGTCGCCCCTTGCCGCCCGTGCCGTCCTGCAAAAGAATGATGACCACCACGAGCAAACTGGCCCCGAGGGAAATGGCTGGAGTAGTGAAGAAAAGTCGATGGCGGCGTCCTGCCGGGGCCAGGACAAACAAATTGATCGGACCCACCAAAATGCCGAAAAGCAGCAGAAAGGCAATCACCTGCCAGCCGGCACGATTCCTCGTGCCCAAAGCTTCGATCAGTGGCCAATTTTGGGTGCTTTTGAATTCCTCGTTGATCGTTTTCAGCCGGCGGGGCAATCCGACATAGGCTCCGACCGTCGGCCCGGCTTCGAGCGCATCGCCATTCCATGATCGCAGTTCGATCTCACCGAAACTTCGCGCGGCCTGGCGCCCGGTTTTGCCGGGCAGGCCGAAACTCCCCAAAGTATCACCGTCATTCGTGGTATAAATATGAAGACGACCGCCAAATCGCGTCCATTGCAGAACTGCTGCCCGAGATCCAGGCGCTGCCTTCAGCCATTCGTCCCCAGTGATGATAAGCGCATCAAATCCGCCGTAACCAAGCCATTGTTCCGGCAGCAGATCAGGGTCAAACCGGCTGCCGAAAAGTCCGTTGCCATAGCCGCGGCCTTTTTTTTTGCCCATCTCATCGTTTAACGAAGTCAGACTTTTTTCCGCCAATTTCTTGCTGATGGCGATGGCGGGGAAATCGGCTGCTCCTTGACCGTGGTGAAGAGCCGATTGTTCTGGAACGTTGCCGGTGCCCACGCTCACTTCAAGCTCACGCGATCCCCACCAATGCAAAAGCTGCGGGCACAGCGGCACCAGCAGGCTATCGGTTCGGGAGGCCCCTGGATCAACGGCCACCTCGAACTGGCTGTCGATCCTTCCCTGAGCGCGACCGCCGTCCAGGGAGGACGAGGATTTGATCTGCCACGTCGTTGGATCAGCGAGGCCATTTGAAGTGACGATCCGCACAGCGAGAAATCCGCTCGGCGGCGGCGGATCGAACACGCCGTATATTTTCATCCGTGTCGGGGTCGCGGTGTCGAACTCGAAGTCCCCTAAAATCGCCTGTGCCTCGACGCGCGTCAGCGAAGTCATTCCGGCTATGGCGAACAGCACAGCGTAAACAAAGCCAGGAACGCTACAGGCGGTGGGGCGAGACTCAGTCGAGCCATCTGCGTTACAGGCGGTGGGGCGAGACTCAGTCGAGCCATCTGCGCTACAGGCGGTGGGGCGAGACTCAGTCGAGCCGTCTGCCGCGCTACAGGCGGTGGGGCGAGACTCAGTCGAGCCATCTGCGCTACAGGCGGTGGGGCGAGACTCAGTCGAGCCATCTGCCGCCTGTGCTCCCTCAAGGCGTTTCAATTCAACCGCGTTCACACGGCCTCCCGGAGCGGTTTCGGTGGAGTGAGCGCCTGCACGGGGACTTCGCGGATGATGGCGCGCACGATATCCGCGGTCGAACGGCCGTCGAGCCGCGTCGAGTATTCGAGAATGAGGCGGTGGTTGAGCACGGGCACGGCCACCGCCTGCACGTCCTCGAAGCTCGCGTTGGGCCGGCCTTCCATCAGTGCTCGCGCTTTCGCCGCCGCGGCCAGGCCAAGGGCGGCCCGCGGACTCGCACCATACTTGATCCCACAGGCCGCCTGGGATTGACCGAGGTGAGTCGCGTCGACCATCCGCGCAATGTAATTGGCGACAATAGCCGGAAGAAAAATTTGCCGCGCTGCCGATTGGAGCGCCGCGAATTGCTCGCGGGTCAGGACCGGCGACACGTCCGGCTCGACACCCAGTTCCCGGTGGCTCACGATAAGCTCAAGCGTTTCGGCGCTGTTGCGCAACACTTCGAGCTTGAAGAGAAACCGGTCTACCTGGGCTTCCGGCAGAGGGTACGTTCCTTCAAGTTCGATGGGATTTTGCGTAGCCAGGACAAAGAAGGGGTCTGGCAGGGGATGCGTTGTGCCTAACACTGTCACCCGGCGTTCCTGCATCGCTTCGAGCAAAGCTGACTGTGTCTTGGGCGAGGCTCGGTTGATCTCATCGGCCAGCAGGAGGTTCGTGAAAATCGGCCCGGGTTGAAAGACAAATTCCCGGCGGCCGTTGATTTCCTGAAGGACCGGATTTCCGGTGATGTCACCTGGCAGCAAGTCGGGCGTGAACTGAATGCGCCGCGTATCGAGTTGCAGCGTCTTGGCGAGGCCCTTGACGAGTTCGGTTTTCCCCAGCCCCGGGAGGCCTTCGAGCAGCACATGGCCGCGGGCAATGATGCCGCAGAGAACCGAGTCAACCAGATGCGCCTGCCCGAAGAGGACACGGTTGAGCGCGGAGCGCAGGCTGCGGATGTGTGCCGCCGCGCCGGCCAGATCGGCCTCTGAGGCAAATGGTTCAGGCATTTGAGGGATCGATACCCGCTATCTGTGATTTATAAGTTCTAATGGAATACTGAAGAACAATCGGTGGTCACTGTTTCCTGCGTTTCGAATAACTCACGTCATCCAGATACACAGAAACATAATGGCCGCCTGATTGCATGTTGAACAACCCAAAGCGGTCGAAAGTGGCGCCGGCTTGTCGGGCGCCTGCCGGCAGATCGAGAGTCTGCACGACATCATCGAACTCGAGAATGATGCGGCCTTTGCCATGCGCGTCATCTGGAGAATAGCGGAGCGACCAACAATGCACCTGGCCGTCCGGACGAATGATTGGCCCTTCGGATTTGATCTCCCCCTTACCGGAATTCGTCGCGTAGCCAGGCACGAAATAATGCCCGATTCGACTGGGACCTTCGAGTTTGATCGCCAGCATGTTTTTTTGCGGCTCCTGATGCTCGGGAACTTTTTTGTTTTTCTTCGAGGCCGAATCGAACCAGCCGAGATAAACACCGCTGTCTGAACCTGCCCCGGTGAAAGCGATTTTGCCGGAAGCGAAGAGAACGTCCTCGAGGGAAAAGGGGCCGACGCGATCGCCGTAGAACGCAGGTTTTTCGTCCCGCCAGACGATCCCACCGATTTCTCCCTTTTGTCCGCCGCAGTGCTGCGTGGCACTATAACCGAAGTCGTGCATCGGGCGGATGGCGCGCTCCTCGCGAGTGACGTTGTTCGAGCGGGCGTCCCACCCGGGGTCACGGTCGAAATCCTGCGCCTGGCCATCGATGACCAGATCGTCGAAATAGACTTCCATGCCGTCGCCGGTGATCTGCTGATTGAACAAGCCGAAGCGGTTAAAGACCGCGCCGTCCTCTTTGTGGCCGGCTTCCAGAGGAAGGGAAAACTTTTGGTCATCGAGCACGAATGTGATCAGGCCCCGGTCGCTGTTGGCATGAGGGTCGTAATGCAGCGTCCATTGGTGCGAGGTTCCGTCAGCCGCGAACGGTTTGGTTTTGGTGGTTTGGTATTGTCCTTCAAATGTGCCCTGGCATGCGGTCAGCCAGTGGCGGGTGCCGTATTCGACTAATAACCAATAATTGTCACCGTTGCCGTCGATGCGCATCGCGAGCGAGTTTGGCGCGCGCCATCCGCGCGATTGTGAATTGAACCAGCCGAAGAGCGAGCCGCTGCCGCCTTTGTTTTTGGCAACCGCAAATTTTCCCGAAGCCTTCATCTCGTGATCGAGCGTCCGCTCCGAAATCGATTTTGCGTAATACGCCGGCGTAATCGAACGCTGAATCCAGCCGCCGATTTCGCCCGCCTTCGCTCCTCGGGCACGATGGCCGGCGCGGTGGCCGAAATCTTGTCTGACGACGGGGATTGGATTGGGCACGAGATGGCTGCGATAGCTCTCCCACCCTGGGTCGCTGTCAAAATGCTCAATAGGCTGCCCCGCCGGTTCACCACTGGCGGCTGGCGCCGCTACTGGCAGGAACAAGCACACCCACACTGGAATTCTATGCATCGGCTGACATGACATCTCGGCCAGACAATTGCCGACTCAACCACGAATGAACACTAATAAACGGGAAGGAAACAGTGCCAGCTTCTCATTTTCGCGCACACCTGCGTTCATCAGCGGTTTGGAAAAATAGACCTCGCTATTTAAAATATCGCTTGAGTACGGCTCGTTCTTCGGGCGAGAGGCTTTCCTTCCAGACCTGTTCGCCGCCCGCGCCGGTGTTTCCGACAGTGCCTGCCTCACGCACGTTGACGGGAGTTTTGTCCACTTCGTGCTTGTCATCTCTCGTGGCAATAAGGTCAGCTGGGGCGGCGCGTGACAAATCATCGCTCGAAATATTTTCCTGTTTGTTGGTGCCCAATTTCGATTGCTTGTCTCCGAGGAACAGCGGAGCAGCCCCCGGTCCGCGCTGCGGGGACCCTGCTCCAGCGCCTTCCCGTTCGGCGTGAATGAGAGCGAGCAGCTCCGCCACCTCATCGTCTTTGCCTGCGCCGTCTCCGACAAATCCTGGAGCCAGACCTGACCCCGTGCCGCAACCCTTTCAGGCACCGGACTTTTTCTTCAACGCCTCGCGCAGTTGATCCAACTCCGCCTTGCTCAGCGCTTTCAGTTTGCTCGGATCGATGGATTCCAACTTCGCCAGCAAGGCGGGATCGATTTTGAGATCGTTGGCTTTCAGTCCTTCTATCGCCGCTTCAAAGTTGGCGAGCAGTTTCTCCTTCGTTTGGGCCGATAGTTCCTCTGAATAATTCTGCAGCGCATTCAACGCCCGCGCTGCGTTTTCGAGGTGCGTTCCCACTTCGCTGATGGATTTCTGCAGGCCATCGCGAAGGTTGTCGGTGGCTTCGAGAGTGTTGTGACTGAACCAGTCTTTCTCCGGCTGCGATTTGAGTTCGTCGAGACGCTCCTTGAGTTCGTCGAGCTGGTTTGGCTCGAGGACGCGTTCTGCTTCGAGTTGCTTCAACCAGTTTTCGATCTGCGGCCATGACAGCGGTTGTGTGACTTGCGTCGTGCCGTCGGCTTCCGCGCGGATCGGAAGCAGGAATGCCGCCAAGAGGCATGCGACCGCCGCCACTACGGGCGTAAAAATCCACGGCCAGCGCCACTTGAAACCATCGGCGACCTCCGCCGGCGCTTGCGGCCACGGACTCAGTCCGTGTGTCGCAGCGGTCAGTCCATTATTCATGTGAAGGCGGGCTTCGAGTCGAACCAGTCCTTCCTGGCTGGTGATAAACCGCCGCTGCGCCAGGAAAAAAGCTACGATGCCCAGCAATGCCAGCGACCCAACCAGCCACGGCCACGCAATGCCCAGCGTGATGGTGGCATGGCGCGAACGAAGCCAAAATATCACCACGAAGCCAATCGCCGCCGCAGCCACCAAAAGCGGAGCAAAGCGCTCGAACCACCAGCCAAAGTTCACTTTGCGCGCCGTCCTCCGCGCAGCCATTTGCCAAAATCGGGCAAGTTCAGTTTGGTCCATCATTCTGGCGAAAATTGTGGCGGAGTGGACGGGGCTCGAACCCGCGACCTCCGGCGTGACAGGCCGGCGTTCTAACCAACTGAACTACCACTCCTTGGCTGGCAGCAAAGCGAGCCAGCAAACTAGGCGACGGGCTTTTTGTCGCAAGCGCTTTTTGGGGAGCACACGCGCCCCCGCGTGTATCGGTCGGCGCCCCCGCCGAATGAATTGAGCCAACCGCGAGGGCGCGGTCGGTGGCACGCGAGAAATGACGGCTCGGGAGAAGCCTCGCCGTGCCAGCCGTTTCCATGGGAAGAATCCGCTACCGCTACCGGATAGAACGAGCTACTTTTCACCGGTCATGCGCGTTTCTTTCATCGTCGTTTCCCTGGCATTGGCTGTTTGCGCGGCCTGGGCGGAGGAGCGCCTTGGCCACGCCCGTGACGATGCCCGAAATCCCATACGCCAGATTTTTAAGGGCGAACGGCTGGACCTTTGGTCGCTACAGCCTATTTCGTCCCCGGCGCTGCCGGCGGTCAAAAGCGACGCTTGGGTCAGGCAGCCAATCGACCGGTTCATCGCGCAAAAACTTGACGCGGCTGGGCTGGCGCCGGCACCCGAGGCGGACCGGCGCACGCTGGGGAGGCGGCTTTATTTTGATGTGACTGGATTGCCGCCCAGTCCCGAGGAACTTCGCTGTTTCATCGAGGACACCTCAGCGGATGCCTATGAGAAACTGGTCGAGCGGTTGCTGCAATCGCCGGGTTTTGGCGAGCATTGGGCGAGGATGTGGCTCGATGTGACGCGCTATTCGGACAGCAATGGCTACGATTGGGATGAGTTTCGGCCCCAAGCCTGGAAGTTTCGCGACTATGTGATTCGCTCATTCAACCAGGACAAGCCGTTCGATCGCTTCATCCACGAGCAACTCGCCGGCGATGAAATGCTCGCGGGAGCACCTGGCGATTCGGCCGAACAGGACTGCCTGATTGCCACCGGTTACTTGCGCGTTGGCCCATGGGACAACTCGTCGAAACTTTTTG
The DNA here is from genome assembly GCA_050998515.1 of Verrucomicrobiales bacterium. Taxonomy (GTDB): domain Bacteria; phylum Verrucomicrobiota; class Verrucomicrobiia; order Verrucomicrobiales; family V1-33; genus JBPCQC01. The sequence goes on along the minus strand of JBPCQC010000076.1, from coordinate 3,859 downwards.
GCGAAGAGCACAAGACCCGCGCGCAGTTGCTGGCAGATCTCACCGAGACCACGGCGTCGGCGTTGCTCGGCTCGACGTTCACCTGCTGCCGCTGCCATGACCACAAGACCGAGCCTTTCTCGCAGGCTGATCATTACCGGCTGCGCGCATTCTTCGCGGGGGTTCAATTCGCCGACGACCTGCCGCTCGATCTTGCGCCCGCGCAGGAGGAAATCCGCCGGCACAACGAGACCCATCAGGTGACGTTGAAAGAGGCTCAGTCGGCGCTCGAGTTGGCCTTGAAGCCGGCGAAAGAGCGTCTCCGGGCGGAACGCAAGGCCAAACCGGATGAGAAAATCCCGGATGAGGATGCGCGCAAGGCACTCACCGATGCCGAAAAACCGGCGGTCGAGACGGCGGACAAGACCATCTCCGCCGCAAAGAAGGAACTGCGTCCATTTGCCACGGGTCTCTTAGCCAGGGAAACCGACGCCGCTTTGCCGGTGATGCATATCCTCTCGTTGGGCGATCCCGATCAGCGCCTCGATCCTGTCGAACCGGGTATTCCGTCATTTTTTGATCCGAATCCGGCGTCCATTGAAAAGCCCGCAGCGCCAAAAAGCAGCGGACGTCGCACCGCACTCGCGCGCTGGCTCACGTCTTCAGCTAATCCGCTCACGGCGCGGGTGCTGGCCAATCGTTTTTGGCAGGTGTGTTTCGGGCAGGGGATCGTTGCCACCTCGGGTGACTTCGGTTACAGCGGGCTTCGTCCTTCGCATCCGGAGCTGTTGGACTGGCTGGCGCGCGAATTTGTCAGGCAAGGCTGGAGCCTGAAGAAATGCGTTCGGCTTCTCGTCACGTCGGCGACCTATCGGCAGCGAGCCTATGTGAACGACGAGACCACCCGTGCGAAAGCGGAAGCGATTGATGCGTCGAACACGTTGCTGTGGCGAATGAATCCGCGACGGCTGAGCGCCGAGCAATTGCGGGACGCCATGCTCGCGGTGAGCGGCGCCTTGCAACGGCACGCGGGCGGCCCGCCGGCCTGGCCGGAGTTGCCGCCCGAAGTGCTGCAGGCCAATCCCGCTTTCCTCGATGACAATTCGGAGAAAACAAAAGGATGGTATCCGAGCCCGCCAGAAAAAACTCATGTGCGCACTATCTATCTGGTGCAGAAACGATCGGTGCGCATTCCTTTCATGGAGACGTTCGACTTGCCAGAGAACTTTGTCACGTGTTCCCGGCGCGGTGTATCCACCGTTGCACCACAGGCGTTTTCGCTGCTCAACAACCCATTTTCAGGCGAGATGTGCCGCGCTCTCGCGGGGCGCATCAAGCAGGAAACGGGTGACGACGATTACGCCGAAATCCGGCGCGCCTACCAAGTTGTCCTTGGGCGTGTCCCCGACTCGAAGGAGGAGGAAATCTCGCTGCGGTTGCTGCGAGACCACGGGCTCCCGCACCTGGCGCGTGCGCTGCTCAACACGAACGAGTTTGTTTACGTGGATTGAGAAAAGTGGGGAGAGACTCAGTCGAGCCGCGCGGGATTTAGCCTGAAATGAGAAATGAAATAACAGGAGAGAACAGAGGAAACAGAGAATCAATGGGATAGCATCAGCGGCTTCACCTGAAAAGAGAGTCCCGCAAATAACTCAGTTCAACTCAGTTCGCGTCCATCTCCCTAAGCTTCTGTTCTCTCTGTTGCCTCCTGTTCGGACTCATCTCCGGTTTTAGGTTTAGCGTTTGCGGCTCGACTGAGTCTCGCCCCACCCTTGTCGGATTGGGGAAGTTTCCGGCTCGACGGGAGCCTCGCCGATTTATGCTTCGACCAGCGCGGCGCGGGCTGATTCGGCGCGTTTGCGTTGATTTTCGTCGAGGACTTTTTTGCGGAGGCGAAGGTTTTTCGGAGTTGCTTCGACGTATTCGTCGGAACCGATGTATTCGAGGGCGCGTTCGAGGGACATTTTTACCGGCGGTTCGAGCTGAGTTCCTTTGCCGTCGCCCTGGCTGCGCATGTTGGTGAGATGTTTCTCACGCACTGGATTGACCGGCATATCCTGGATGCGGGCGTTCTCGCCGACGATCATTCCTTTGTAAATTCTCTCTCCCGGGGCGACAAAGAGGCGTCCTCGTTCCTGGACAAGGTTGAGCGCATACGCGGTGCTGACACCGTCTTCCATGCTCCAGAGAACGCCATTGCGACGAGTTTCGATTTCGCCCGCGTAAGGCGCATAATCGTGAAAAAGATGACTCATCACTCCGAGTCCGCGCGTGCCGTTTACCAGGTCGGTTTCGAATCCAATGAGGCCGCGAGTGGGCACGATGGCCTCGACCGTCACGTGCGCCCCGTGATGATCCATGTGACTGATCTGCCCTTTGCGGTTGTTCAGATTTTCCATCACCTGGCCCATGAACTCCTGCGGTATTTCGATGAAAACCCTCTCTCGCGGTTCGATCGTCCGTCCGCCGTCGTCCTGCTGAAAAATCACCTCGGGCCGGGAAACGCAGACTTCAAAACCCTCGCGCCGCATCTGCTCGACGAGAATCGCTATCTGCATCTCTCCACGACAGAGCACGGAAAAAACCTTCGCGTCCTTGGTTTGCTCGACGCGCAGAGCAATGTTGGTGCGCGTTTCCTTTTGCAGCCGGTCCCAGATGTGCCGTGCCGTCACCAGCTTCCCTTCGGTGCCTGCCAGCGGGCCGTCGTTGACCGCGAACTGCATCCTGATGGTGGGCGGATCAATCGGCTGAAAAGGCAGAGGTTCGGCATTTTCGTCGCTCCCAATGGTTTCGCCAATCGCGACTTCGTCAAAACCCGTGATGCCGACGATATCGCCCGCTTTGGCTTCTTCGATCTGCACGCGCTGCATGCCTTCGTGGTGATAAATGGCCGTGACCTTTGATTTGATCCGTGTGCCATCACCGCGGAAGAGAATGACTGGATCGCTGGCGCGAACCTTCCCGCGATAGATTTTGCCGAGCGCGACCCGGCCCAGGTAATCGCTGTAATCAAGATTGGCGACCAGGAGCTGGAGATCGGCCCCGGCTGAGGCACGCGGCGCTGGAATGTGCTGCACGATGGCATCGAAGAGCGGCTTCATGTCGACCGCCTCGTCCTCCATCTCCCGCTTGGCATAGCCGGCTTTCGCGCTGCAATAAATGTGGGGAAAATCAAGCTGTTCGTCGGTCGCTTTGAGCTGAAGAAACAGTTCGAAAACCTGATCGAGCACTTTGTGCGGCTCGGCGTTTTCGCGGTCGATTTTATTGATGACCACAATTGGCTTGGCGCCGGCCTCGAGTGCCTTGCGGAGAACAAAACGCGTCTGGGCCTGCGGGCCTTCAGCGGCATCGACCACGAGCAATACGCCGTCGATCATATTCATGATGCGCTCGACTTCGCCGCCGAAATCCGCGTGGCCTGGAGTATCGACGACATTGACGTTGTACTGCCCGTAGTGAAACGCCGCATTTTTGGCGCGAATGGTGATCCCTTTTTCACGCTCGAGGTCCATCGAGTCCATAAGCCGCTCGTCAGTGAACTCATGCTGATTGGTGCGAAACGTTCCCGACTGTTTGAGCAGGCAGTCGACGAGAGTCGTTTTGCCGTGGTCAACGTGGGCGATAATGGCGATGTTGCGAATGTGCTCCATGACGATGCGAAGATGGCTTAAGGCCGTGAATGCCGCGGCGTCGGCGGGCACAGCGATAAGCGAGAAGCGCGGGCCCCGGCGACGAGAGGGTCATAAAGATGCCTTGTTAGCGCGAAAGGTCAAGTCCGGGGAGCTTTGGATTCGAGGAAGTTCGGGGGTCGGAAACAGCGGCCTCACAAAGGCCGCCTCCAGCACTGTAGCCGGCCTCTGTGAGGCCGGTCCTGCACTGT
>JBPCQC010000010.1:0-18759 GCA_050998515.1 Verrucomicrobiales bacterium | reverse complement strand
CGGATGATTCCGTCACCCTCGAGTGGCCGGCTGTTCCTGGCCGCATCTATGGCATCGAGTGGTCAACCAATCTCACCAACTGGACCCCGCTTCCTGACAAGGTATCCACGACCGGCCCCCTCATGCGGGCCGTAGTCGCGCCCGTCGCGACCACCGTGACCCTAGTCAGCGCAGACGCGCCCGCTTTTGCCCTGGGACCAGCCTCGGACATCGGCACGAATTGGCGCGGAGGCAACGAACCCGGCTTCGTTGCGGACGGCGGACACACCGGCTGGCTTACCGGCCCGCAGGGCGTCGGCTACGAAAACGACCTGCAGCCGTCCGGCATCAACGTTCCCTATACTCCATTCATCGGCCTCGACGTAAAATCGCAAACGTTTAACGCCACTCCGCGGCGCTCCTCTGTCTATGTTCGCATCCCATTTACGGTTGAGGATCCGTCCCAATTTACTTCCCTGCGGCTAAGCGTTAGGTTCGACGATGGCTTCGCTTCATGGATCAATGGCCGCAGCCTGACAAACGAAAACGCCTCTGCGAACCCCGCGTGGAATGCCACCACGTCCAATCGCAACGACTCCCTGACTGCAGTCTACAAGAATTACGATGTCACCGTGAGACTTCCGGGCCTCTCTCCGGGCACGAACATTCTTGCCCTTCAGGGCGTTAATACAACCACGTTCAGCAGCGACCTCCTGGTCCAGGCGATTCTCACCGCCACGATTCCCCTTCCTCCGGCAGCCAGCCAGCGAGTGTTTTGGCGGATCACCCCCGAATAGTTTGCAGACTGCTCCATCGGTCAGCACCGCCGAAATAGATCTTAACAGGAGGAAGGGCGGCGGCGGCACAAAACCGGTGGCGTTCAGGTCTGGAATAGACGATGAATGACTCGGTGTTCGTGCGCTCCGGACTGTGGTGGCCTTGGCCGCAACTTTCACTCGGTCGCTATGAATACATACTCTTGCCGTCTCGGCCCTGTTTTCTGGGCCTCCCTTCTCACTTTGAGTGCGTCGCTCCTGGCCATTGAACCCGGCCAGACTCAGCACCTCGATAATCCCGACACGGTGCCGGACGGTCTGAGCGCGTCGGATTGGAGCAGCATCCGCGCGGCCTACCCAGGCGCAGCAAAGTGCGAGCACCGCTGTGGCCGGCAATCCCATCGCTCAGCAGGCGTATCTGAAAGCATCCAATACTGGGGCTGATGACAGGTTCGGCATCGCGGCGATTTCGGGCGATACGGTAGTGGTCGGTGCGTATCGGGAAGACAGCAACGCCACCGGTGTAAACGGCAACCAGAGCGACAACACGGCCGCCGATTCCGGCGCGGCCTATGTTTTCGTGCGCAACGGAACGACGTGGACCCAGCAGGCTTATCTCAAAGCCTCCAACACCGGGGCGGGTGACTGGTTCGGTTACTCCGTCGCGGTGGCAGGCGACACCGTGGTGATCGGGGCAGCAAGTGAAGGGAGCAATGCTACCGGGGCCAATGGCAACCAGGACGACAACAGCGCTCCCGGTTCCGGCGCAGCCTACGTTTTCACCCGCAGCGGAACGACCTGGACCCAACAGGCCTATCTCAAAGCCTCGAACACAGGAGCAGGTGATATCTTTGGCCAGTCGGTCGCAGTATCCGGCGACACTCTGGTGGTCGGGGCTTATAATGAGGATAGCAGTGCCTTGGGCGTAAACGGCAGCCAGCTTAACAACAACGCCCCAGACTCCGGCGCGGCTTATGTCTTCCTGCGCAGCGGCACAACGTGGACGCAGCAAGCCTTTCTCAAAGCTTCCAATACCGGCGCGGCCGATGCATTCGGCTTCTCGGTGGCGCTGTCGGGCGATACGGCAGTGGTCGGTGCACCCTGGGAGGATAGCCGGGCATTCGGGGTAAACCACGCCGCACAGAGCGACAACAGCGCCGCCGAGTCGGGCGCCGCCTACGTATTCGTCCGCAGCGGCACAACCTGGAGCCAGCAGGCTTATCTAAAAGCTTCGAACACCGGGGATGATGACCAATTCGGCTACTCGGTGGCGGTCTCGGGCGACACGGTATTGATCGGGGCAATCCATGAGCGCAGCAGCGCCATTGGAGTGAATGGCGATCAAAGCAACAACAGCGCCTTCTTTGCCGGCGCGGCCTATGTGTTCGTGCGCAGCGGTGCGACCTGGGCCCAACAGGCGTATCTGAAAGCCTCTAATACCGCCAGTGGTGCCCGCTTCGGTTCGTCGGTGGCGGTATCCGGTGGGGCGGTAATCGTCGGGGCGGTTTTTGAATCGAGCGACACCTATGAAGCGGGCGCAGCTTACCTCTTTCTGCGCAGCGGAACAGCCTGGAGTCAGCACGCCCATCTCAAGGCTTCGAACGCCGGCGGCAACTTCGGAACTTCAGTCGCGATTTCAGACGGCAGCGTGATCGTCGGCGCAATCCACGAGTCGAGCAACGCGACCGGCGTGAATGGCAATCAGGGCGATGCCAGCGCGCAATCCGCCGGGGCAGCTTACGTCTTCACCGGCGTCGAGCTTGCCGCGCAACTGGCCTATTTGAAAGCCTCGAATACCGGGGCTAATGACTTCTTCGGTGTCACGGTGGCGGTCTCGGGCGACATTGTGGTGGTCGGAGCTTCCGCCGAAGACAGCAACGCCATTGGAGTGAATGGCAACCAAAGCAATAACAGCGCCCCGGATTCCGGCGCGGCTTACGTTTTCGTGCGCAACGGAACGAGTTGGAGACAGCAGGCGTATCTCAAGGCCTCGAACACTGGGGCGGGTGACGCGTTCGGCAGCTCGGTGGCGGTTTCCGGCGACATTGTGGTCATCGGGGCGAGGTATGAGGACAGCCGCGCCTTTGGGGTCAATCATATCGCGCAGAATGACAACAACGCCGCCGACTCTGGCGCCGCGTACGTCTTTGTTCGGAGCGGGACGACATGGAGTCAGCAGGCTTATCTCAAAGCGTCCAACACGGGAGAGGGTGATTCCTTCGGGTCAGTGGCGGTGTCCGGCGAAACAGTTGTGATCGGTGCGTTTGCAGAAGACAGCAGCGCAATTGGGGTGAATGGCGACCAGAGCGACAACAGCGCCGCGGGCGCTGGCGGGGCCTATATTTTCGTGCGCACGGAGACCACCTGGAGCCAGCAAGCTTACCTCAAGGCCTCGAACACTGGCGGAGGTGACTTTTTCGGCGGCTCGGTGGCCATCTCGGACAACACGGTGGTGGTCGGGGCGTACCCCGAAGCCAGCAATGCTACCGGGGTGAACGGCAACCAGAATGACAACAGCGCGCTCTACTCAGGGGCGGCTTACGTCTTCGTGCGCAACGAGACCACATGGAGCCAGCAGGCCTATCTCAAAGCCTCCAACACGGAGGCTTACGATTTCTTTGGCGCCTCGGTCGCAGTCTCCGGCGACACGGTGGTGGTCGGGGCTTATACTGAGGACAGCAGTGCCGTGGGCGTGAACGGCAGCCAAAGCAACAACAGCGCCGCCAATTCAGGCGCGGCGTACGTGTTTGTGCGCAATGGAAGCACGTGGGAACAGCAGGCTTATCTGAAAGCCTCCAACACCGAGGCCGGCGACTCCTTCGGGTACGACGTGGCATTGTCAGAGAACACCGTGGTGGTTGGGGCGATTTCGGAGGCCAGCGCGACGACGGGAGTGAATGGCCAGCAGAGCGACAACAGCGCCGAAGTAGCGGGTGCGGCCTACGTCTTTGTTCGCAGCGGGACGACGTGGATTCAGCACAGTTATTTGAAAGCCTCCAACACCGGCGCTCATGACGACTTCGGTCGCTCAGTGGCAATTGCGGGCAACACCGTCATCGCCGGGGCAGCGGGAGAAGATAGCGTCGCCATCACGATAAACGGCAACCAGAATGACAACACTACTTTAGGCTCCGGCGCAGCATATGTCTTCATCGTCGCCGAGCAAACCGCTTTCGAAATCTGGCGCCTGCAACATTTCGGAAGCCCAGCGGACAGCGGCGAAGGGGCCGATCTGGCGGACATCGACGCGGACGGCATGACCAACCTGCTCGAGTTCGCCACCGGCGAAAACCCGCGCCAGCCTGGAGCCATTCCGATTGCCAGCGCGATCACTCCCTCGGTGATCGAATTCACCTACACCCGCAACAAGGCTGCCTTGGGGGAAATTGAGTTCGCCGCGGAATGGACCGATTCTCTACCTGCACTGAGTTGGAGCGCAGCCGGCGTCATCGAAACCATCCTCAGTGGCGATGGCAGCGTGCAGCAAATCATGGCGGCCGTTCCACTCGGCACCGGCAACCGCCGCTTCGTTCGCCTGCGGGTCTCCTCCAACCAGTGAATGAAACCGCGACATTGAATTGCGGATTGAGCAGTTTCTATTTTCCATTGGTCCCGCGCGAGTTTTTCGTCCTTTCGACGTGGCGGCCGAAGTGCATCGACGAAAATGAAAAGTCCTCGATGCTCAGTGATCGGCGGCAACTTCGCCAGCGTGAATGATCAGCCGCGCAACAGGATTGCCCGGCTCCATGCGGACGGCACCGTGGAAAGCACGGACACCTTCAATCCCGGCACCGGTGCCACGGTTGATTTTTGCATGTGAGTCAAGGGGAACGGCCGTGGAAGAGGCGCCACGCTTTGGTTAGGCGTTGGTTGCGCATGGCGTCGTGGAAGTCGGCGAGGGTTGAATGAACCGTTCAACTCGGCGTTGATCGTTGGTCCGACGGGAAAAGTCATCAAGCGCTACCACAAAATCCAACTGGCGGAAGATTGGCCGCAGGCGGGCAGTCACCTCTGTGTTTTCAAGATCGATGACATCCCCTGCTCGGTCATCATCTGTCATGACGAACGCTATCCCGAATTGGTTCGGCTGCCCGTTCTCGCCGGAGCCAAAATTATTTTCTACATCTCTCATGAATCCGGTCTGCGGGAGGAGCACAAGATCGATCCCTATCGCGGGCAAATCCAGGCTCGTGCGGTCGAGAACACGGTATTCGTCGTGCAGGCGAATGCGCCAGCGAACGACGACATCAGCGGCTCGCACGGCCAAAGCCGCCTCATCACGCCCGACGGCAGCATTCTCCATGAAGCGTCGATCTTCAAAGAAGAGGTGCTGACCGCCACTCTCGATCTGCGCCAGGCCACCCGCCAATACGCCATGAACAGCCTGACCCGCGGTCCGTTTCGAGATTGGTGGCAACAAGGGGTGAAATACGTACGGATCATCGAGTGAATTTGGTTGGCTCCTGCCCGCCAGGCAGTTTGAAAGGGGCACGGGCGTCTCGCCCGTGGCGCTGAATTTTCTCATGATTCTTTGCCACGGGCGAGACGCCTGGCGAGACGCCTGCGCGTACCTCGGGCATCTTGCCTGAGATCATGCCGCCCGACGGCGGCCGGCCAGGATGGCCGGCGTACGCACAGGCAAGATGCCAGGCAAGATGCCTGCGTCACCGGCGTCAAAGTCCGACTGGCTATCCCAACCATGGCCAAGACGCACTCATTTCCCGTCCGATGATGAGGAGGAGACGGGCGCTTTCAGCGGATAACGCGCGGCGCCCGGCAGAAAATTCGGATCGAGATAGTCATCGGGTACCAGCGAGACATTAGAAGGGTCATCGGGATCAGAACTGGCATCCGGTTTCCACCCGTCTAACTTCTCCCGAGCCGTCGCGATGGCTGCGACTCGCGAGTAAATGGGACCATCGCCATGCAACGCGACTTTCTTGACTGGATAGTTTTCCCGGGTGCGAACGAACTGCACGAGAGTCAGGGCGTCGTGCACCCGCTGGGCCAGCAAAGGGCGGTTGTATCCGTAGGTGTACGCGGGCGCTTCGCGGGGATTTGAGACGGGCCGATTCTTTTCTCCGGGTCGGAAGAGCTTCGACTGGACGATGGCCGTTCCTTTCTTCAACGCTTCCTGAGCTGAAGGCGGCAAAGCGTTCTCATCGCTGAGCCAAAGGACGACCTCACTATTCCAATTCTTCGGGTAATAGAATGTGGTCTGGACTTCCTCGCGATAAGTCTCGTTTACCACCGGTCCGCGCAGCTCCGTATATTCCGGATGCTCGGTGGTTTGCGCCGCGTCCCGGTCGAAGGAGATTTTTTCGCCTGCGGTCGCGAGCGTTCGCCCAATGACGTGCTTCCAGCCAGTGGCGGCGAGTTCCGGCCTCTCCGCGATTTGTTTGGCCGCATCGTCAGCCAGCCATCGCGTCAGTTTCATTTCGAAGGCTGCGCCAATCTGGTCCCCTGTGGGCGCCGCATGAGCCGGATCCCAGACACTCATTTGATCCCTGGTCAGACGCTCGAAGTCCCGCTCGACGAGTTTTTCCGCAGGCAAATCGAGAGCCAGATGCTTGTTGAACCAGCCGTACATCGCGTCGCGGGAGGGAAGGTTGTAGTTGTGGTCGAACTCGAGCCGCGCGAGCAGCGCGACATTGTCCGGAGAGCCGAGCCGGGTCCAATGCGCCTTGAGCTGCGGAAAACCCTTGGTTTCCATCTCTTTCGTCCAGTCGTTCGCGGCGGTCATCATGGCCGGCTTGGGAGCGAAGAGCGCGGTGATCTCGATGTTGCCGGTACCGACCCGCAACAGCGTGGCGTTCTCGCAAGTGCAACCACCCTGCATCGCCGTGGACACCATGACCGCGGGAAAAATCGCTGTCACGCGAGGATCGACCGCGCCGAGCAGGAACGTCTGTGTTCCGCCGCCGCTCGCGCCGGTACAGCCAATCCGCCTGCCGTCGACCTCGGGCAGCGATTGCACAAAATCGAGCGCCCGGATCGAGTTCCAGGTTTGCAGTCCCATGATGCTTTGCAACCACGCTTCGGCGCGCGGCGAATAAAGGCCCCAGCCCTCCGGGCTCTTCATTGGCCGTTGTTTCGCAAAACGATGCGCAACCTCCATGCTGATCTGCACGCTGTCGGCGTAGCCGATCATGTCATAATGGAAAACCACACAACCCATGCGCGCGAGATGGACGCAACGCGCCTGCAGGGGACTATGCGCGCCCGCGGCAAACTTTTCCGCACCCTGCTCGATGGCCTTTTTCGCCCCGGCGTCGCCGGCGTCAGTGAATCGCCCGTCATTCCAATGGCCGTGGGGACAGAGAACACCTGCGCGTTTGCCATTGGCGCCTGCCGCTCCCGCTCCTGGTTTCGGCCGATAGAGGTTTCCCGTCACGAAAAATCCGGGCAGCGATTCAAAGAAAACTTTCTCGACCGTGTACTCATCCTTTTCGATTTTGCCGTGGATGACCGGATTGAGCGGGGTGCGGGTCGGTTCTGGCACAAGACTGAGCGCGACTTTCAACTGGTCGCGGAGTTCGCCGGCACGTTTGTCCCAGGCTTCCTTTGTCGCCGGCGGCTCCCAGGGAAAATAGCCATCGAGGTCCTTTGGCGGTTCGAGTCGCACATCAGCCGCCATCAAAAGCCCGGCAGTTGCCGCGAGGCACGAGAAGAAAACGAGCGATTTCATGGGTCGGAGGCTATCCGGGCGCCTTCGCCCGTCGATGCCAAAATTTCCCGCGCTTTTCTAGGGAGGACATGCACCCCGGCGGCGACCGATGCGCCAGCTCCTCGTACCATTTGGTGATGGCTATCTCACACTTACTCCATCGCTTCGCGGAAAACGGGCTTGCCAGCGGACGCGCGCTTTGGACGGTGGCGTTCCGCGCCTCTGCGTTGGCGCGGATTTTGCTCGATTGATTCTGACGAATGCATCCGACCCTGCGGTTCAACGCGATTCCAAATCTTCCGGCGGTCCTTGAGCCGTTGCGGGAGATTGCGTTCAATCTTTGGTGGTCCTGGAGTGCGCAAGCGCGGTGGCTTTACTGGTATTTGGATCCGGCACTCTGGGAGCGGACGTTACACAGCCCGTTGAAAATGCTTCAGCGGGTGAGTCAGGCTCGCCTCGAAGCGGTCGCGCGTGATGAAGACTATCTCACGGTAGTCAGAAACATTTACCGCGAATTCAAGTCCTATTTATCAACCGCGGACACTTGGGCGCGGCAGCGATCGCTTCCATTTTCGGACACTCGACCGGTGGCCTATTTTTCGGCCGAGTTTGGCTTCCACGAATCAATTCCCATTTATTCGGGAGGCTTGGGTATTCTTTCGGGGGACCATACGAAGTCAGCCAGTGATCTCGGCCTGCCGTTCGTTGGGGTGTCAATGCTTTACCGGCACGGATATTTCAAACAACAGATTACGCGGGAAGGGCGGCAGGAGGCGATTGACCTCAACCAGAATTTTCGCGAGCTTCCGATCCGCGAAACGGTGCGTAATGGCGGACCGCTCTCCGTGACGCTGGCACTGCCGGACGGACCGGTAGTGGTCAAAGTCTGGCAGATGTCAATCGGACGGGTGACCTTATACCTGCTGGACACGGATGTGCCGGAGAACAGCCCCCTTGATCGTCACATTACAGCCCAGTTATATGGCGGGGACAAGGAGATGCGGATCAAACAGGAGATCGTCCTTGGTATCGGCGGCAAGCGTGCCCTGCACGCGCTCGACATCGACCCGCTGGTTTTTCACATAAATGAAGGCCATTCGGCCTTTCTTTCACTTGAACGCATTCGCCGCCGGGTGCAGCACCAGGGGCTCAATTTCGAGGCCGCGGCGCAGATCGTCGCAGCCTCGAATGTGTTCACCACTCATACGCCGGTCCCGGCAGGCAACGAGGTTTTTTCGGGAGACCTGATCCGGCGCTATTTCGCAAATTTTGCGGTCGAGTTGCATATTTCAGCGCAGCAATTGATGGCACTTGGCCAGCCGCCCGGCGACGGGCACGCCGACGAATTCAGCATGACGATTCTTGCCTTGAAAACGAGCCGCCATGCCAATGGCGTCAGCCGGATTCACGGCGCCGTCAGCCGCTCGATGTGGAGAAACATCTGGCCCGGCGTCCCGGAGGACGAAGTGCCGATCACCAGCATCACCAACGGCATTCATACCCGAAGCTGGCTCGCCCCGGAAATTGCCGCTCTCTATGAGCGCTATCTCGGGGCCGATTGGGACCAGCATCTTAACGACGTCGACTATTGGCGCGGCATCATCGACATTCCCGCCAATGAGTTGTGGGAGACGCATGAAAAGCTCAAGGCGCGTCTCATCGACTTTGCGCGGGTGCGGCTGCGCCGGCAGCGCGAGCGCAATAACGAATCGCCCGAGCGCTTGCGCGAGGTCAATCACCTGCTCGATCCTGAAATCCTGACCATCGGCTTCGCGAGGCGGTTCGCGACTTACAAGCGCGCCCTGCTGCTTTTTTCTCAGCCGGATCGTTTGCGTGCCCTGCTCGACCATCCGGAGCGGCCAGTGCAATTGATCTTCGCGGGAAAGGCGCATCCTCATGACCGGGATGGCCAGGAATTCATTCGGCGAGTGATCGAATTTTCCCAATCTGAAGAATTCCGCGAACGGCTCATCTTTATCGAGGATTACGACGCCTGCATCGGACGGCGCTTATGTCAGGGCGTCGATCTCTGGCTGAACACCCCGCTGCGACCGATGGAGGCCAGTGGCACCAGCGGCATGAAAGGCCCGCCCAACGGGGCGCTCAATTTCAGTGTGCTCGATGGCTGGTGGGCGGAGGCCTGGAATCGTAACAATGGCTGGGCTATCGGCGAAGAGATCAAAGAGGGATCAGTGGATTTTCAGAACGAGGTGGACGTCGCCAGTCTTTATTCGGTCCTGGAAAATCAGGTCGTTCCACTTTTTTATGCCCGGCCCGATGGACGTTTGCCGGTGGCCTGGATTCACCTGATGAGGGAGTCGATGCGGAGCGTCGTGCCGCGATTCAACACTCATCGCATGGTGCAGGGATATTGCGAGCGCCTCTACGAGCCTGCCGCGGCCGCGGGTGAGATTTTGACGAGCAATGCCTGTTTGCCTGCCCGAATGCTGCGCGATTGGAAGGAGGATATGTGCCGCCGTTGGGATGAAGTAAGGATCGAGGAGGCGGAACTGGGCGTGCCTGACTCTGCCAACGTGCCTGTGGGCCAGCCGGTTCGGGTGGTGGCCCGGGTTCGGCTTGGTGAAATCCGGCCCGAGCACGTGACGGTGCAAGCCTGCATCCACCGTGGCGAAGGCGGGCAGACCGAACCGGTTGGCATCGTGCCGCTCGAGTGGAAAAACTCCGGCTCGAACAATGGGTTGCATCTCTTCGAAGGCTCCCTCGAGCCGGCGGACAGCGGCGAATTCTCACTTGCGGTGCGGGTGGTTCCGACCCACCCGCTGCTTATTCAGGCGCACGAATTGCGTCTCATCCGGTGGCACTAAGATTATTCATGCCACCCGGGTCGGGCAAAGAAACTGTTAGCCAAGGCGCGACTACGGCACTTTGCTGTTCGACTCGCCAGGCAGGCGCTGGGCGGGGCTGCGCGAAAGGGGGCACGGGCGTCTCGCCCGTGGCATCGCACTTAAGCGCGGACTCCTCGCCACGGTCAAGACGCCCGTGCTCCTTTCCCAATATGTCAAAACTGCCCACATTTCGGCCTGGAGAAATTGACGCCGCTGTTACGGGCGCGGGTCAGCATCGACGGCTTTATGAAGTTCTTGGCGCTCATGGCAAGAGGGTTGGTGACAAAGAGGGATTCTCGTTTGCCGTTTGGGCGCCAAATGCGCGGCGGGTCAGCGTTGTCGGCGACTGGAACGGCTGGGATGGGCGGGTCCATGCGATGCAAAAGGATTGGGCCACTGGCGTATGGCATCTATTCGTTCCAGGCGTCGCAGCACAATCGCATTACAAGTTCGAAATCGAAGACGCGCACAGTGCCTTGCGACTGAAGAGCGATCCGTTCGCATTTTTCTCGCAACACAGCAGTCAAACGGCATCAATCACATGGGACATTGGACGTTACCGCTGGAATGACGAGGCCTGGCAGGCACAGAAGCGCGCCGCCAATCCCTGGCGAGAGCCGATGTCAATCTATGAGGTGCACCTCAGCTCATGGGCGCGACAAGCGGAAGACGGCCGGCCGCTGAGCTACCTCGAACTCGCCGACGCCCTCATCGACTATGTGGCAGACCTTGGCTTCACCCACATCGAGTTGCTGCCGATCACGGAACATCCCTTCGATGGATCGTGGGGTTACCAGGTGACCGGTTACTTTGCCTCGACCAGCCGCCATGGCACCCCGGATGAATTCAAGGAGTTTATCGATCGGGCTCACCAACGCGGCCTCGGCGTCATTCTCGACTGGGTGCCAGCCCACTTTCCGAAGGATGATCATGGTCTCGCCCGCTTCGACGGCACAGCGCTCTACGAACATAAAGACCCTCGCCAGGGTGAACACAGCGATTGGGGCACGCTCATTTTCAACTATGGCCGCGACGAGGTTCGCAATTTTTTGCTGGCCTCTGCACAGTTCTGGCTTCGCGAATATCACATCGACGGGCTGCGCGTCGATGCCGTGGCCTCGATGATCTATCTCGACTATTCGCGTGCTCCAGGCCAATGGCTGCCAAACTATCTCGGGGGGCGCGAGAACCTTGAAGCGATATCGTTCCTGCGCGAGCTAAACCGGGCCTGCCACAACGAGGAACCCGGTGTTCTCATGATCGCCGAGGAAAGCACCGCCTGGCCGGGAGTTTCGAGGCCCATTGATCACGGAGGCCTCGGATTCGGATTCAAATGGAACATGGGCTGGATGCACGACACCCTCGACTATTTTGCGCGCGAACCAATTCACCGGAAGTTCCACCATGGCGAAGCGACGTTTTCCCTGCTTTACGCGTTCAACGAAAACTTTATCCTTCCGCTCAGCCATGACGAAGTCGTGCATGGAAAACGGTCCCTGCTCGGCAAAATGCCCGGTGACCGCTGGCAGCAATTCGCCAACCTCCGGCTTCTTCTCGCCTGGATGTGGACCCACCCCGGCAAAAAATTGCTGTTCATGGGGGGTGAATTCGGCCAATGGCGCGAGTGGTCGGAAAACCGCGCGCTCGATTGGGATGTTTTGTTAGGGGCCGAGCATTCCGGCCTGCAGAGATTTGTCCGCCAGCTCAACCGTCTCTATCGGGAGGAACCGGCACTGCACCTCCTCGATCACGAGGGCAGTGGATTCGCCTGGATTGACGCCGACCGGGCTGAGGAAAGCGTGTTTGTTTTTCGCCGCCATGCGCCGGACGCCCGGGAACTGATCATCGCCATCAATGCGACGTCGGTGGTTCGTCGCGGCTGGCAAATCGGCGTGCAGGAAAGCAGCCATTGGCGCGAAATCCTCAACAGCGACGAGGAGATTTATGGGGGATCGGGTGTCGTCAACGCAGGTGTTCTGCCGGCGCAACTACGGCCCTGGCACAGCCATTCGGCATCGATCCAGGTCACGTTGCCCCCGCTCGCGGCCATCGTGTTGGTGCACGAACAGGCGGCCGATGGTTGAGAGTTTAGAGTGGGAGTTCAGAGCTGCTACGCAGCCCGCGCATCGACCCCACCCGATTTCTGAACGCTCGCAGCGGCAATTCGCAAATGGGCGCGTAGTCTGGCGCGCAAGTTGCTTTGGTTCACTCCGGTTCCCAACATCCACCAACATGCCAGCCCGAAAGTCTGCTACCGCGAGTGCGCCTAAGCGGCCGAAAACGTCCGCCTGCTCTGCAACAGCCAAGGCCGTTTTTACCCCGCCTGCCGCTCGCAGGACCAAGCGCCAGCCGAAAGGCAGTCCTCAGGGCATCGCCGCAAAAACAGATGCCGTAACGACGATCACCACCCGGATTGACGTTGGCCTCGGCAACCAGCTTTATATTCGCGGCGACGGGCCCGGCTTGAATTGGGATCGCGGTGTACCCGCAGTGAACGCCGCTCCCGATTTGTGGACACTTGAAGTTCGCGCCGCTGAAAGGCCGTTCGCATTCAAGTGCCTCCTCAACGACCATGCCTGGTCAAGGGGCGATGATTTTGTCGCCTCGCCCGGCAGCAACGTCGTAGTGGCGCCGACGTTCCGTTAACCGACGAAGATCGATGATTGAACAGGAGGACGGCGGACGCCCCTTCGCGGGTGGTGCAATTCCCGGCTAAGCCGTAATTCCATGCGCCATGGCCACGGCTGACTTGAGGGGAGCCTCGTAGCGGCGAATGATGTGCGCCCAGTTGTGCTCCGTTTCGACGAAGCGCCGGCCATTTTCGATGATCTTGAAAAACCGCTCGGAGTCAGGTACGAGACGCAAGGAACGCGCGAGTGCCAGGCGGAGCTTGCGCTGGCTGTCCGTCCGTGCCCAACTCTGCTGCTGATTAAGCGGCTCGCCGTCGACCTGGCGGTTGATCGCCTGGCGGTAAACAGGGACGTTCATCCCGTCAATCTTCATCCCAACCTGCCCGTATGTAGCGACGCGTTCAGGGGAGCCATCGAAATCAAGACCGTCGATAAATGGGTCCGATACGGTCGAGCGGAGTCCGTCGACGCCGTGCACGATGGGGATGCAACCGAGCGACATCGCTTCAAGCTGAGCCAGCCCGAAGGGTTCGTAGAGGCTTGGCATCATGAAGAAATCACTGCCAGCGGAGATGCGAATGACCTGATCCCGCCCGACAAAATGATCTCGCGCATAAATGCGGCCGCTCATTTCAGGATCATTCGCGACCTCATCGAGAAACTCGCGGACATTCGAATCGTTGTTGCTGTTCGAACCGCCGATAATCCATTGAGCGCGAGGATGTTTGCGTAGAAATGGCTTCGCGTCCTCCATCACGAGGTAGAAGCCTTTTTGCAGAGGGTCAAAACGTCCAATCCAACTGAAAATGACGGCATCCTTTTTTTCATCGAGGCCCATCAGGCGCTGAAGGGCGAGCTTGTTTGTCTGTTTGTAAGCGATCAATGCCTCGCGGGAGCAAACGCCGCCAGGCGCCTGCAGTCGTGTGAAACCATCGCTTTCCAGGGCCTGGGTGGTGACCGGGTCAAAATCCCGGCTCAGCCCGTGATGCATGTCAAAGACGTGCCGGCGGGCGAATTTGTCTGCGAGATTCTTGGTGAGAAGGTCGAACGTGTCGCGCAGGAAAAGCGAACCGACATAGTTCTGGTTGGCAATGATAACGTGCGCTTCATGCACTGCGGACTCGAGGGGCGAGAATTTGGCGTACGTGTTTCCCGTCGGCAGGTCACCGAGTCCGAGGGCATCCCGGGCGTAAGCGATCGGCCGCTGCTCGTCGTAGGTGTTATGCAGCATGAAAATTCTCCCCACCTGATAGCTCTTGGGAAGCAGCGCCAGCAAGGCGCCAGTCAGCCAGTCATGCACCATCACAAAATCGGCGTTGCCGTCGAAGCGGGCTAATGCGTCGTCGTCAGCGGAGCTGCGATTCAGAAGCGGTGCGAGCGAAGCTGCGGCCCGATTAAAGAGCAGGATTGTTTGGAACGTGGGGTCGGCGCCTAGGGTGGGCTCGTGGTTGCCGCGAAAGTAAAGGGTGCGGAAACGACCGAAGTACCGCTCGTTGGCGATGGCATAAACCCACGTTTTGGTGAGCGGCTCGAAGCGCTGCAAGACGTTGAAGGTGGCTTGCGGCGGCTCGCCCGACCAATTCACGGGAAGGTCAAACGTGACGCCGCTATCGGTCCAGCCACCTTCTTCGAGAACTGGGCTGAGTGCAGGCATGATGACGCGAACATCCAGCCCGAGTTCTTGATTGAGGTGTTGGGGAATCGTCTTCGATACCTCGCCGAGTCCGCCTGCTTTGGCGGGCTCGCGTTCTACCGTCACCCATAAACCGCGCCACTTCGGCAGAGTGGGCGCTCCCGCTGCCGGAGCAATGGGCGCGCCCTTCGGCGGCGGTGAAAGCATAGCTTTTCCCTCCGGGTTGACCCTCCGGCTTGAACGTTTCGACCGCTGAACAACGGGCTCCATGGAATGGGCAGCAACAGGCATGACAAAGCGATGACCAACCAGCCGGCAGTTTGGGGTGACGGAACGAAAGCCGGAAGCGTGCCAACTTGTCCGGGCATGAACTGTTTTCAAGCGCGGTTCGTCTGCCGAGCAAGAAAATGGAAGCGTCTTGCCTCGCGCCGAAGGATTGGATCCTCCTGAAGTTGCCGTACCGACCAGGGCAGCCGGACTCGCCAGTTTTCGCCGCCGCTGGTTCCTGGAGTATTGAAGCGGTCATCCAGTCCGAAGAGGTCTGTGATCTGCACTGCCGCCAGACGCGACCGGCTTCGAAAGAGAGCACTCAACAGCTTCCATTTCAGCGAATCAGAATAGGGTGGCGCCGCCGCGCCGAACTCAAGTTCGGCAAAGCACACCAATCGCTCGAATTCGATTCGGCCGCGCTCACTTGGACTGTCTCCCCCGCCCGCGCTCTCCGCCCGCAACGTCTTCCATATTGTCCGCAAAGGCGGAAGGTCGTGGGTCGCATAGGTTGCCAGGCTGCACTCAGGGAAGTCAGCGCCCCGGGGTCCGGCTCCATTTTCGCCCTCTTCCCACTGCGGGATTTTGAATCCCGGAATCGCGTGATCGAGGAGATTCGGGCGCACGTAATCCGGAACCACGCCGAGATCTTCGCCCACAATCGCGGCACCCTCGACTGCTTGTTGCAGCATGGTCAGCAGACGATCGCCGTGTTCTCGATTGAGCGCTCGATGCTCCGGAGTGTCATCGTCATGCGGGTGAAACCGTGGCAATCGGCCACCGGTCCGAATCACGGCCTCGACCGGCGACAGCGGCAGAAATTCGGCATTCCGCTCTGGTCGCCAAGGAAATCCGTAAAGCCGGTAAAACCCGAGCACGTGATCAACTCGGAAGATCTCGAAAACTTCAACCAGCTTTTTGACTCGTTGTCGCCACCATGCATGGCCGTCCCGCTCCATGGCCGCCCAGTCGAAGAGTGGAATTCCCCAATTCTGCCCCCACTTACAGACAAAGGGGTCGTCTCGATATGCTGTTTCGGCCGGCGAGCCGCCCGACCAATCGAGCTGAAAAAGTTCGGGCCGCATGAAAACATCCGCGCTGTAGTAGCTCACGCCGATGGGCATGTCGCCCATCAAAGCGACTCCGCGTTGCCGGGCATAGGCACGCAAGCGTCGCCATTGCGTAAACGTCAGCCACTGCAGCCAGGCCCGATAAGTAATCGCTCGTTCGGCGGCGACCCGATCAACGCCGGTTTGTGCCTGGCGAAAACGCCTTGCCGCATCCGCGGTGTTGAATTCCGCGGGCCAGCCGTCCCACGCGGGCGAGTCATTGGCACGCTCCATCAGCCATCGAAAAACAGCATAATCTTCAAGCCATAGCGCCTCATCACGGCGAAACCGTTCGAAATCGGCGCGCCCAGCGCCACCGCGAAGGCGCGACCAGAAGCGCGCGAACGCCGTTTCCAACAGGTGGTTTTTTACTTGGCGCACCGCGGTGTAATCGACCCACGGGCCGCGCAACGCACTAACGTCCTGATTTTCGAGAGCCGCCTCGATGTCTTCCGCGGTCAGTTCAGGTACCGTGCCCGGCGACAGGTCGAGGTAAATCGGATCCATGGCCACCGAACTGATCGCGTTATAGGGACTGTGATCCGGGCCAGTCTCGTTGATCGGCAGCAATTGGATGAACCCCACCCCCGCTTCAACCGCCCAATCAATCAACTCCCGGAGCGCAGCCACATCGCCAATTCCAAGGTCGGCCTCTCGCCGAAGCGCAAAAAGCGGAGCCAGCACGCCGGAAAGTCGGCCTCGTCGAATAGACATGGTACCTCTTAAAACCTTGAGCACCCGGCGTGCCAGACTTTTCGGTCACAAACGGGGGGAGTGTCATCCGGATTATTTGCACGTCGCGTGCTGCCTCCGGGATTGCAATGGGCCGCGTCCTATCCGAGCGATCACGCCCGCCCATGTCCACTTTGCCCGCACCTGGCTCTTTTGGAGCGGAACTCACGGCATCATCCGTCGGTTTCCGTGTCTTCGCGCCTTCGGCTATTTCTGTTTGGGTCGTGATTTACGATAACCCGACCGGACCGGCCGGACGCCGTGAGTTTTCACTGCTCCATCATTCCCCCGGCCTCTGGGAGACGGTCCTGTTCGGCGATTGGGAGGCCAAATTCTATCTCTTTCGCTTTGCGGGTCCAG
This sequence comes from Verrucomicrobiales bacterium, assembly GCA_050998515.1. Classification (GTDB taxonomy): domain Bacteria; phylum Verrucomicrobiota; class Verrucomicrobiia; order Verrucomicrobiales; family V1-33; genus JBPCQC01. The sequence continues at coordinate 1,760 of JBPCQC010000010.1, read as the reverse complement.
GACACGACGACACCGCGGAAGTGATCGATCCATGGGCGGTGAACACAGTTGATTCGAGCCGCCGCGCTCGATTAACCGATCTGCGCCAGACCGATCCACGCAGCTGGGCACACGGGAAAGCGGGACCGGTTCTCGCTTCTCCCACCGACGCGGTCATTTATGAACTCCATGTTCGCGATTTTACGATTTCACCGACTTCTGGCGTGAGCCGCCGCGGCGGATACCTCGGCTGGTGCGAAGAGCGAACCACACTGCCCGGGCGACCCGACATCCGCACCGCGCTCGATCATCTGAGTGAACTCGGCGTTACCCATGTGCAACTCATGCCCATTCAGGATTTCGACGGCGACGAGCAAACTCCCTCATATTTCTGGGGCTACATGACAGCGGCGCCGTTCTCGCCCGAAGGCGTGTTCGCAACCGACCCAATGAGCGATGCCCGGTGCCGCGAACTCAAACAACTCATTCAGGCGCTTCATCTCCGCGGCATCGGCGTCATCCTCGATGTCGTTCTAAATCACGCCGGACTTGGCGCGCCCTTCGATGCCCATGCACCAGGATATTATTTCCGTCATTGGCCGGACGGCTCCCTCAGCAATGGATCCGGCTGCGGCAATGATTTTCGCACCGAATCCGAGCAGGGACGGCGTTACATCACCGAGAACCTGAAGTTTTGGGTTCGCGAATACGGTGTGGATGGCTTCCGCTTCGACCTCATGGCCTTGTTCGACCGCGAGACGCTGTTGGCGGCCGAGCGCGAGTTGCGGGCCCTGAATCCCCATCTCCTGCTCTACGGCGAACCGTGGGCAGCAGGACCATCACCGATGGACGGTGTGCCGATGAACAAACTGGCGCTGGCCGGAACCAGCTTTGGCGCGTTCAACGATGACTTCCGTCACGCACTCAAAGGGCCGCTCGACGGCACCGAGCCGGGATTCATCCAGCGCGGCTGGAACCGCGATGCCGTGCGCGATGGCCTGCTCGGCCAGCCCTCATGGGCGCCCGAACCTTCGCAAGCCATTCAATACCTCACCTGCCATGACAATCTCTGCCTTTACGACAGGCTTGCGCTCTCATTTCCCGCGACGGACGACGTTTCCCGCCGCCGCGCCGCCGCGCTTGGTTATTTTCTGATCCTGCTCTCGCAGGGAGTTTCCTTCCTTCACGGCGGCGACGAATTTTTCCGCACCAAGAATGGCGATCAGAACAGCTATCAGTCATCCGACCCGATCAACAACATCGACTGGAGCCGCAAGGCCACCCACTTTGAACTCTCTGACCACGTCCGGCAGTTGATTGCTTTGCGCCGTTCTCATCCCCTCTTCCGCTTGCGTTCGCGTGAGGAAGTGAGGGCACGCTGTCGCTTCCACGATCATCCATGGTGGGATGTCATCGCCTTGGAAATCGATGGCACCGGCCTCGCTGGCGAATCGTGGAGGCGAGCCCTCGTGCTGGTCAATGGCTCGCCGGATCAAAATTGCCTGTTCACAATTCCGCCCGGCAATTGGACCCTCGCCTTCGGCAGTGCCGACCTCACTGCCTCGACCTGCACTGTCGCCTTCCAGAGCGGAGTTGTCCTCGCCGAGACAGCCCAGAAAGCGCCGTAATCCAAAGCTTCAACTCACGGCTTCTCGCGGCGAGGATGGTATTTTGGGACGGAAATGTTTCGCGAAAAGTTGCTGGCCGCTTTGTTATCGAAGAGGGCCGATTGGGCCGGGGCAGTGACCACTATGAGGCCCGCCCTGCTCCAGCGTGATCAT
>JBPCQC010000035.1:0-64658 GCA_050998515.1 Verrucomicrobiales bacterium | reverse complement strand
GCACGTGACGTTCTTCTGCGGGGGGGAAAAGGGGGGGACTGGGAGGGGGTGGGGGTTTTTTTCCACACGTTTCTGCGCAGGGAAAAAAAGGGGGGGAAAAGGCCCTCCGCAGCGTCCCCAAAGAGTGCAGGGCGGTTGGCTGGACTCTCCCACCCTTCGGGCTGCGCTTCGCGCAGGGATATCTCGCTGCGCCCGGTGGCGAGCGTCCGGCTTGCTACGGCATCATGGCCGGCATCTGCTTGAGCGGCTGCGGCGGCTTTTTTGGGGGAGGCAGCGTATCGAGCAATCGTTTCGCGCGTTCGAGGCGGCGTTCGATGCTGGCGCGGGTATCCTGGGCGTCAGCGAGAGCAAGATCGGCCTTCTTCAATTCTTCACGCAACTCTTCGATATTCGGCAAGGCAAACTTGCCACTGACGACATTGGCAAGCAGCGTCTTCATATCCGATGCCGGAATGGCGAGGGATTCCACGCGGCCGGCCCGCGCAATGTCCAGTCCGACGACATGACCATCGAGGTCAACCAAAGGTCCGCCGCACTCTTCGGGTTCGAGCACGAGATCATGTTGGAACACGTTGAAGAAGCTATAACGATGGCTGCTCAAACGGCCGTGCATCAGTTCCATTGGGTCGTGGCTCCGGATCATCTGCGAAAGGAATTCACGGCGGTCCATCAATTGGGCGCGTGCCTCTCGTTCGTCACTTCCGCGGCGATATTTGACAGAGATCTCTTCGCCGGGACGGTGACGGCTGACTTCTCCTATGAGGTCATCCGAGGATCGAACCTCAGTCCCTTCGACCGCCAGCAATTCATCTTCCGGCAGCAATCCCGCACGCTCGGCCGCACCGCCTTCATAAACGTGTTCGATCACAGACGCGCCGCGTTTCAAGCCGACGCCGAGGAAGCCTTGCGGCGCTTCATAAAGATTTCGCGCTCCGACGCTGGCGACCCCAATGGCCACTGGATTACCGTCAGGCGAAGGAGCAGCCAGGAAAGCCCCGGGCGTCGGGGTCGGGGCGTCACTCCACACAATGGGGGTGAGAGCAGTGGCTTCCACTTTCAGGAGGGCCAGGTCGTAGGCCTCGAGGCGGTCAAGGACCAGAGCCGGCAATCTGAGGCCGCCTGGAAATTCCACCTTCAATCCATTGCTCTCGTTCAATTCGCTGGCCTTGGTAACGATGTAACCGTCGCTATGTACGGCGACGCCGAAGGCCACCGGAATGCCGCCCACGCGGAGGCGAACCGTGGATTTCGCGGCGGGAGCCACAAGTTCGCGGAAAGCATCGCGGATGGCAGGCTCTTCGCGGCTGAACTGCTTATCAAACTTGAAAATGCCCTGCCGCCCCTGTCGACGGGCGTCACGCGCCCTGAGCGTATCTGCGGCCATAAGAGCGCAGCCCATCAGCAGTAAAAGCGTCATCGTTCGTTTCATGGCATCATCTCTCTCCGAGCAGGAGTTGGACCTCCTGGATCACACCTGCGCGACGGATTTTCAAGCTCACATTGTCCTGGGCTTTGCATTTGAGAAGAGTGTCGGCGAGAGCCAGGGCATCGGGCATTTCGGCGCCATTCATTTCCACCACGATATCGCCTTCCTTCAAGCCGGCGAGCACCGCGGGGCTCCCGGTCTCGACTCCTACCACGAGGGCTCCCGAGGGCACCGCAGTTTCGATTGAGGCGCCGGCATAGGGCCGGGGAGATCGGGGCGGAACGGCGGGAGCCATCAAGCCGTGATGGCGCACCGCGTCACGCGAGGCAAGCGCCAGCTCGATCTCGAGCACCTCGCTTTCGCCGCGGCGAACCGCCACCGTGATGGCGTCCCCAGCGTTTTTGCGGCTGATGAGGCGCACAAACGTCAGATAATTTTTTACTTCGGCGCCCGCCAGATGAGTGATCAGATCGTCCTTTTTAATGCCGGCTTTGTCCGCCGGGCCACCAGCCACCACTGTAAGGACGCGCACACCCGTGTCACTTTGTTGATCGAGCTCGACCCCCAGCACCGGTCGGTCCGGATCGCTATGCGTCAGCTCGAGATGCCCCCAGATATCTCCTTTGAGCAGCCGGTCCCAATCTGTTTGAAAGTTTTCAACGGCAACGTGGCGGTTGACTGTCAGCGGACCACCAATGGACGAATGAATGCCGATCACTTTTCCCTTGAGGTCGAGCAAGGGACCGCCGGAATCTCCGCCGACGAGGGTGCAGTCGGTGTAAAAGGAACCGTAATTGTCCCGTGCCCATACCCTGCCGGCGCGCACCGGTGGTGTGCGATCTGCGTCGAACCCACCGGGCTGTCCCAGTGCGACTACCCATTCACCTTTTTTGACTTCATCGGATGATCCCAGTTCAAGACACGGCCATTCCTGATTCGCGGGCTCAATGATTTTGACCATCGAGGCGTCGCACGTGCGGTTGCACCCCAGAGAGACGCCTTTGGCCTGGCGTCCATCGGGAAAAATGATCAACAGCTGATCTCTTGCGCCGGCCTCGCCGGTGATAGCCTCAGTGACATGGGCAGCGGTAAGAATCAGGCCATCCTTGGAAACCACCACCCCGCTTCCAGTGCCGGTTGGATTTGGGCTGGTTATTGCCACTACACTGGGCACGGCTCGACCGGCCACCTGTTTAATCTGGGCTTCGCGCGCTTTGAGGGCCGAGAGCATGTTCGTTTCTGCGGCAACTAAAGAAGACGTTGCCGCCGCCGCGACCAGTAAACATTTCCACAACCGTGGCCGTATCATTGGTTAAAAAGTCGCCAAGCATACGTTGCTGGGCTGCGCTATGCAACACCCGACCAACTGAGGCCGCAAAACACGAGAGCGCCAAGGCCGGCGTAAACGTTCCTGAGGACTCCTCGGGGAACAAGAGGTGTCACATTCAGAAGGTCGACCGGCTGGAGGCGCCGAGGCCCCCCGTTTCGTTTTTCACTTGCTCATCCCGGTGGGTTTTTAGAGCATCGGCGGCATGAAGAATGTGAAACCTGCGCTGCTGGCTGCTGTTGCCGTGTTCATTTGGAGTTTTATCTCGTGGAGTGTCCTGCCCTGGCACCAGGCCACCCTCGCTCCCTTCGCCAATGACGCTCCGGTCGCGCAAGCCATCAAGGCGAACGCCACCGCCGGTACGCGGATTTATTTTCTGCCGGGAATGCGGCGGCCCGACGGCGCCCACGTGGACAAAAAAATCTGGGAGGAAGCAGTCGAGAGAGGACCAGTCTTCATGGGAGTGGTCAGACCAGGACCGTCGCCTCGCGGAATGATCCTTCGCTTGCTCTGTTCCTTCCTCATTCAGTTCGTGGGCACGTTGGTGCTGGCCTGGATTTTGCAACATTGCCCAAAACAAACCTATCAGGGTCGTGTCGGTGTCTGCGCCGCAGCGGGATTTTTCGCCGGCGTGGTCGCGTGGCTTCCGCCCTGGAATTGGTGGGACTTTCCTTTCAGCTATGTCCTGGTTGGGTTGCTGGATCTTTTCATTGGCGGGATAGCGGCCGGGCTGGTCCTGGCGAGGTTCATCAAGCCACACGTGATCCCACATCATCAATTTTGAATGGGTTGATGGTGGCAAGTTGATGGTTGATGGACTGTCGCCTTCACTCAACTAACAACTATCGACCATCAACTGTCAGCGTCAGGCGCTCGCCGCACTTTAAGACGCGAAATGGCTGCTGAAGCCTGCCGCAAGCGTGGACGAACTCATCCGGCGGCTCGGTGTTAAAGGAGAACATTTCAAAATGATGGGGGATGGCAAGGCGGGAGCCACACACCCTGGCCAGAGCCGCGGCTTCGGTGCCGTTGAGGTTGCCTGCCACCCGCCGCTCGGGCCGGTGGCCGTTGATGGGCAGGAGAACTACATTGGGGGAATGGCGAGTGAGAATCTGCGGGAGCTCCGAATGCCACATAGTGTCGCCGCTGTGATACAGGGTCCACGGCCCGAAGCGCACGATAAACCCCAGGAAAAGACAGCGACCGTGCTGGTCGCGCTCGATTTCGTTGTGGGCAGAGGGAACGGCGGTGAATTCCAATCCCTCAATGGCGGTAGTGGCGTCCGCGTCGAGGCCGACGAAGTCCGGGGCGTCCGCCCCAAGTCGTGAGGCCGCAGTCTCGATGTTTGCCGCCGGAAGGATGAGTTTCAGGCCAGGGTTGGCGCGACGAAGCGGGCGCAGTGTGTCCGCATCCAGATGGTCGGTGTGAGCGTGACTCGAAGTGACGATGGAAATCATGTCGAGGCAAGCCGGGTCGACGCAACGTTCGGTCATGCGGACGTGTTCCTTGTCAGTGCCGGCATATTTTGCAGTCAGCGAGTCGGAGAGATATGGATCGAAAAGCAGGCGGCGGTCCCGCCATTTGAGCAGAAAGCCGCTCTGGCCAAGCCACCAAAGGTGAAAGTCATCCCGCTCGCATCGCGCAGCCGCAACGTCAGCGAGCAGAATTTCATCTTTTTGCACGGGAACGATCATGTCCCCTCCCTTGAATTGAGCTCGCGTAAAGCGGCGATCAGAGCGTCGACCTGATGGGGGCGATGTGAGGCGGAAAAAGTGACACGCAGGCGCGCCTGCCCGCGAGGCACACTCGGGAAGCGAACGGCCGGCACGAGGAAACCGCGCTCGCGCAGAGTTTTGGCAAAAGCGAGAGCATGTTCTTCCGCGCCGCAGATGATGGGGATGATGCCGCTCGAGGGATCAGTCAGTTCGCGTGCGGCGGCGAACCTCCTGACATTGTTCCAGAACACGCTGCGCAGCAGGTCACCTTCGGATGCGCTGAAGAGGTTGCGGATGACCTCGTCAGCCGCAGCGGCAATCGCGGGCGGCGGCGCGGTCGAGTAAATAAACGAGCGGGCTTTGTTGAGAACGAGATCGATGATTTCGGCGCGCGCCGCAATGTAACCGCCGGCAAGCCCCATCGCCTTGCTCAAGGTGCCGAGGTTAATATCAACGCCGTCGCTAACTTCACATTCATCGGCCAGGCCGCGCCCCTGACGCCCGCAGATGCCGAACGCATGTGCCTCATCGATCAAAAGGAGAGCTCCATATCGCTCTTTGATCTCGACAATCTGCCGGAGCGGCGCGCGATCACCATCCATGCTGAAAATGGATTCGGTGACGACGAGGATGCGGGCGCCGGGGTCCGCAGTTTTCCTCGCCCAGGCGAGGCGTTGCTCGAGTTGCCCCAGGTCGTTGTGGGGAAAAATGCGGAGACTGGCGGTGCTCAGACGCGCGCCGTCGACCAGGCTGGCATGTGCCAGTTTGTCCAGGATGACGATGTCGCCTTTTTTAACGAGGGCAGTAACAGTCCCCACGGCCGCGGCATATCCGCTGGAAAACGTGAGAGCGGCCTGAGTGCCTTTGAAATCGGCGAGCGTGGCCTCGAGGGCGGAGTGAGGAGCAAGCGAACCGCAAATGAGACGCGAAGCTCCGCTGCCGGCGCCGTATTTCTCGACCGCCCGCATAAAAATTTCTTTGACCCATGGATGGGCAGCGAGACCGAGGTAGTCGTTCGAAGAAAAATTGAGCAGGGTCTGCCCTCCCATTTCAACCTCGATGCCCTGCGGCGAGTCGAGCGTGGACAACCCGCGGCGAAGCGAACTTTCGGCCAACGTCGCGAGTTCCTGGCCAAAGGATCTCAAATCAGGTGCAGCCAGTCGGCTATTACGCGTTGAGCGCCCAGTCGAGGAGGCTGCGCGATTCGTTCCAAATGTAGCGGCTGCTGCTGCCGAGAATGGTGCAGATGACCTCGCGGCCGCCAAATTCCGCGCTCGAGACGAGGCATTTGCCGGCGCCGTTGGTGTAGCCAGTTTTCATTCCCGTGACATAGGTCACCTGTTTGAGCAGCTTGTTTGTGTTCTCCAAAATGACCAGCTTGCCATCAGCAAAGGTAAACGGCAGACGGCGAATGCGAACAATGCGGCGAATGAGCGGATTGTAATGCGCGATGCGAGCGATCGTGGCGATGTCCCGCGCGGTGGAATATTGCCCGCGAGCGGGGAGACCGCTGGCATTCGCGAAGCGCGAGTTACGGCAGCCCAAACGTTCTGCGCGCGCACTCATGACTCGCCCAAAGGCCTCCTCGCTCCCGGCATAATCGCGGGCGAGACACCGCGCCACATCGTTGCAACTCTTGACCAGCATGGCCTGCATCAGATAACCACGACCGTAGCGCTGGCCGGATCTGATGCCGAGTTTTGTGGGCTCGACCACGCAGTCGGTGGACTGGACGGTCAGCCGGTTTTGCAAACCGCCTCCCTCACAAAGGATAAGCGCGGTCAGGAGCTTTTGCGTGCTCGCAATCGGCCGGACGTCGTCCGCTTCTTTTTCAAACAGCGTGGCGCCCGTCCGGGCATCGATGACGATTGCAGACGGTGCGCTGATCGCGGGCGCACTGGGTCGCGATAAGATCGGGACTTGCCCGAAACAGGGGGCGGCCACAGCGCCTATCAGCGTCCCCAGAAACTGGCGGCGGCTGGAACCGCCCATAGCGTGGCGCGGTGGGCGGTCGATGCTGGGGGCGCCAATAGGCTGACCGATGGGCGGGGCACCCACGGTGCGGGAGGCGCAGTACCGACAGGAGTGGGTGTTCACCTCTTTGGCTTCGATTTTGGTTTTGCCTTGGGTTTGGAAGGAGCGGAAGAAGACGGTTTCTTCGCCTCTTTCGGTGGTGCTGGTGCGGACGGGGCATCTTGCGCCGGGGCGGATGCTTCGCTTTGGTTAAACAGTTCCTCGCCTCCAGGATCGTTCAACTGTTTTTCCACAACTTCGTCTTTTGGTGTCCCCAGTTCGAGCGCCCGCAAATAGTGCCGCCGGGCCATTTCTGTGGCTGGCGGCTTTTGATCGAGGTACATAATGGCCAGGTTAAAGTGCGCTTCGGAGTAGTTGGGATCGAGGTCGAGCGCTTTCTGAAGTTCGGACTCTGCGGCTGTGGTCCAGCCAAGTGCTTTGATAACGGCAGCAAGATAGTTATGAGCGCGAGGATCATTGGGCTTCTCCGCCACCGCGCGGCTGATCGCGCTGAGGGCCAAATGATGTTCGTCCCGTTGGTAATGGACCATTCCCAGCGTGAGCCAGGTCTGGGCGAGATTCGGACGCTGGCGCAAGGCGGCCTCGAGATGCTCGACGGCTGGATCGAAATCCTGGAGATGGTATTCAACCGATCCCAGATTGGCCAGGGCGAGGGCGTTGGCGGGTTCAGCCTGGACCATTTCGCGGTAGATTTCCCGGGCGGATTTCCAATCGCGCCGTGAAACCGCGGCCGCGCCGCGCTGCGCGAGTTCGTTGGTCAGAGGCGGCAACTTGCCTGTTTCTTTGGCGTCTTCCGCGCCGATACCGACGACTTTGGCGCTCTTTCGCGGCGCCGACCAGGCATGCGGCAAACTGGCCCCGAGTGTGGCGCCCGCGAGCAAAATCACCCTCGAATATCCTCCCAACATCCGCAGAAAGTTTCCCAAAATGGAACTTGCACAACAGGGGAATTGCGACCTCTGTTCTTAAGAACACTGTTCTCATGCTTACGGTACGCCAGCAGCAACTTCTGGATTTCCTTCGCGATCACCAAAGGCTCAATGGTTTGATGCCTTCCACGAGGGAAATTCAAAGACATTTCGGCTTCGCGAGCCAGACCGCGGCCGTGAGTCATTTGCGCGCCCTCGAACGCAAGGGCATGATCAAAAAACTCGCTGGCAAAGCGAGAGCCCTCATTTTTCCTGGTGAGTTGGGCCGTGGCGAAACCGTCAATGTGCCGGTCTATGGAAGCATTCCGGCTGGCATGCCATGGACGGGCGACAACTCAGCCGACGGATCCATTTGCGTGGATATGACGGCGCTCGGGCTTTCCCGCCGCGCAAAAACTTTCGCGCTCGGTGTGCGCGGAGACTCGATGATCGACGCGCACATCCTTCCAGGGGATCATGCAATTTTCGAGGCGAGGGAGGCCAGGCACGGTGACATCGTCGCCGCGTTGATCGATGGCGAAACCACGCTCAAGCGTTTGGTCATGAAAGATGGCAGGCCATTTTTGAAAGCGGAGAACCCCGCCTATCCCGATCTCACGCCCGTCACGGAACTGATGGTGCAGGGCGTGATGGTGGGACTGGTTAGACGGCAAAACTAAAGCGGAAAAGCGCCAAATTCAATTTGCCCGGCGCACTGAGGCTTCGCGCTGAACTTTTTCGTTTTTCAGCAGTGTGGCGACGGCCGGTTTTCCGGGTGCTGGCAGCGACCACCTGATTTTCCAGCCATTGGCCCAGTCGGCGACGACCTCTCCAGCCTCAACCTTCCACCTGGCAAGGCTTCCCAGTTCAGAGCGTCTTGATCGTTACATTTCGGAAAGCGACAGGATCATTATGTCCGGCGAGTCCAAAGAAACCGCGCGGGCGGTCCTTTCCCGGGTGCGGGGTGCCATTCATGAAGTCAGTGATCTTTGACACGTCGCCATCGACAATTTGCGTCCCATTGAGTTCGACCTTGATGGCGGGACCTTTCACGGTGACGTCAATCAGATTCCATTGACCGGTGAGGCGCAAAAACCCCCGCTTGGCCGCAATCATGCCGTAGATGGAGCCGCAGTACTGGCGTGGATCGAGCTTCGCATAATTTGGGTGCTCATTGTCGAGGATTTGAATTTCGCACATGCCGGTGTAAGCGCAGTCGCCCTGGCCAGGGTAGCGAATCGCGAGTCCGTTGTTGCCGGCGGGAGGCAGCTTGAATTCAAGCCGGACCTGAAAGTCGCCAAATTCGTCCTTGGTGTGCAGCACGCCGCCCTTGCCAGCCTTGCACTGCAGTGCGCCATCTTTTATTTCGTAATTCGCAGTGGCGCCAGCCCAGTTCGCGAGATCCTTGCCATTGTCAAGACGGGTAAAGCCATCGCCGCCCCGACCCGCGAGACTCTGGTTCGCCTCATCGGGTCCGATTTCGCGGATGAAAATATTCCGCCAGCGAATCTCACCCCCGTGGGTTTGCAGTTTTATGGGGCCCTCCGCAAAAACCGGCGACGCTCGGTCGACGTAGTTTTCCAGGACTGCACTGTCCACCACTTTCTCGCCGTTGAAGACAATCGTCACGCACTCACCGATCATCGTGATCTTGAATTGATTCCACTGGCCGAACGGCCGGTCCATTTTTTTTGATGGGTTTTTGCCCGCCAGGCCCCGCTCTTTGTTGTTCCAGAGTCCACCCGAGCCCTTATCCTCACCATTGGAAACCTTTGCCGGATTGGTCGCGTCCCAGATCTGCACCTGGGGCATGCCCCGCAAATAGATTCCGCTGTCCGCCTTGGGCACCGTCTTGTATTCGATCAGCAATTCGAAATCACGGAAGTTTTTCCTGGTGGTGAGAAAAAGCCCGTGGCCGTCATTGACGAGTTCTCCATTCTCGACCCGCCAATGGGCATTGACGTCGCTCATGGAAGCTGTCCAGATTTTCTCCAGTTCTTCGGCCGATTTATTGAATAGGGGACGAGGATCTTCGCCGGCATGACCGAACCAGCCGGTCAAATCTTTACCGTTAAAGAGCGCCTGGAAGCCGGGTGGCGGTTCGTTCAGGGCAGATTCGGCGCGCAGAGGCACGACGGGAATGAGCGAACTGGCCAACAGCAAGGTAAACAGTGGGGTTTTCATGCCGCCATGCTCCCGAGATCGCGCCCTATCGTCAACGGGGAATGCGGAGTGGCGATGTGGCGACATTAGACTTGCCCTAAGCGCAACTGTGGGATTTAAAGAGGGGGTTCGAGCTGAGATGCTGTTCCAATTAAAACGAGTGTGGCTTTGCGCGGCAGCCGCCGGGTTTTTTGCGTCCCTTTGCGGCGCGGCCTCACCCACGGAAGCGCGAAGTGGTCGCATGGAGGTGATTCCCGCGACACCCGAATCGCATGTCTGGGACGAAGCACACGTCTTTTCATCCGAACAGGCAGCCAAACTGCGCACGCTTTTGCATAAGGCACAAAAGCAACACATGGACATCTACGTCGCCACATTCACGTTTTTGGATGGCGAAGCCATCGAAAGCCGCGCGGAGCGCCTGAAACGCGCCTGGTGTCGGTTGGATTTTGGGCTGGTTCTGGTCTTCGAGCGGGGCTCGAGCAACCTGACGTTTTCAGCTCTGACGCAAGAAGCCATGCCGCTCACGGTGGGGGAGCTCGAGGCCGTTTTCGAACGCGCGAACGTCTCCGCCGCGGCCGCCAGAACGCCTGGCGAACGGCTGGTGGCGCTGGTGGAACTGCTCGTCCCGATGCTCGATGAAAAGGTCGCCTTACAGCAACGCCTGCAACGTCAGATCATCAGCCCCGAACAATGGTTCATATTTGCGGGGCTGTTGACGGCGCTCATCTTGTTGATCCTTGCGCTGGTAGTGGCCCGGCGCATTCGCCAGGCCGCCCTTGCCCGGCGCTTGCCGCCCGCGTTTTTCCCCACTGTGGCGGTGGCGCCGCGGTTTGGCGGAACCTGCGGGGGAGGGGTCATGGCGGAGGTCAACCTCGCTGCCGGGAGCACCCTCGGAAAATAACCCGCACACTCGATGGGCGCGCAATGGAAACAAAAATGGCGGGAGCTGAATGCGGATCGCAAGGGGCGAATGGTCAACAAACTGGTAAAAGAAATCCAGGTGGCGGCAAAGTTAGGCGGCCCAAATCCCGAGTTTAACGCACGGCTGTCCGCCGCCATCGAAACGGCAAAAAAGGCGAGTGTCTTCAAAGACACGATTGAACGCGCCATAGCCAAGGGTGCGGGAACCGACGGCACCGGGGGTGCGTTCGAAACTCTGCTTTTCGAAGGCTTCGCGCCGCATCATGTTCCAGTGATGGTAGAATGTCTCACCGACAACAGCAATCGCACCACGCCTGAAATCAAAGTACTTTTTCGCGGCGGAAATCTCGGCAACAAAGGGTCGGTAGCCTGGATGTTCGAGCACGTTGGACTGATCGAAGCGCATCACGCGGACAGCAGCATCGATATCGAGATGGCCGCCCTCGAGGCCGAAGCGGATAACGTCGAGCTTCTGGCGGCGGAAGAGCGCGCGGAATTGTCTGAGGGTCGGATCGCGGCAAGGTTCTTTTGCGGCGCCTCGGCGCTCGATGCCGTGGGCAAGGCCCTGATAGCAAAAGGCTGGACGAGCACTACCTCCGAGCTCGTTTATCATCCGAAGGATTTTCCGCCCCTGACTGACGCGCAACACAACCAGGTGGCTGGATTTCTACAGCAATTGGACGACCATCCAGATGTCCATCGTATCTATCCCGCGATGAGGTGAAAGAGAGTCGAACCATGCGGCCCAGCGAACGGAATTACTGAAGGTCTGCGATTCTCCGCCTGGCGGAGCTGGTGGTTGATGATAAAATCGGGTGGATGCTTCGAATCGGCGCTATCGCTTTGCTTTCGCTTTCTACAGGGATTTGCGCACAGCCAACCCATTGGGCTTATAGGCCCGTTCGCGGTGCGGCTCTCCCCGGTCCAAAAGTCGCCTCGTGGCCGCGCAACGCGATCGATGTCTTTGTTCTCGATGACCTCGAACAAGATCACCGTGTGCCGGCTCCCGCAGCACCGGGCGGCGTGCTCCTCCGGCGTTTGCATTTCGCAATCGTGGGACTGCCTCCGACTGTCGAGGCGCTCGATCGATTTGGCGCGGTCGCCACTCCAGACGCGGTAGCCGAAGAAGTCGAACGGTTGCTCTCCTCGCCCCGGTTCGGCGAACACTGGGCGCGTCATTGGCTCGATGTCGCGCGCTTTGGGCAGTCGCTGACATTGCGCGGGTTCATTTTCAAGGAAGCCTGGCGCTACCGCGATTACGTCATCGATGCGTTTAACCGCGATCTGCCATTTGACCAGTTTGTCCGCGAGCAACTGGCGGGCGACCTGCTGCCCCATGCCAGCCTCGCCGAGCATCAGCGCCATCTCGTCGCGACCACCTTCCTCGCGCTGGGAAACACGAACCTGGAAGAGCAGGACAAAAAGCAACTCGATATGGATGTCGTGGACGAACAGCTGGACACCATCGGCAAGGCATTTCTCGCGCAGACCATCGGGTGCGCACGCTGTCACGACCACAAATTCGATCCCATCCCCACACGCGATTACTACGCGCTGGCCGGAATTCTAAAGAACGCCGGGTTGCTCGAACACGATAATGTTTCGAAATGGTTGGAGGTGCCAATGCCGGTGGTGTCTGAGGAAGAGGCCGTCTATCGCGCCAGTGAAGCTGAAATCGCGGCGCTCGAGCAGGAATTGAAAACCGCGCAGAAAGCAGCAGGCTCGAAGGGAATTCGTGCGGGCCCGGTGGCGGTGGGTGAACTGCCGGGCGTTGTGGTGGACAGTGCCAGGACAAAGGTGGTGGGGGTGTGGAAGCACTCGCAGTTTCACAAAAGCTATATCGGCGACGGCTATCTGCACGACGACCGCGAAGGGAAAGGCACGAAAACGCTGACCTTCCAGCCGGAAGGGCTGCAGGGCGGACGCTATGAGGTGCGTTTGGCTTATGTTCCCGGAGATACGCGCGCGCCGAATGTGCCAATCACAGTTTTCCATGCCGAGGGCGAAACCACCATTTCAGTTGATCAGCGAATCCTGCCCCCGGTCGAAGGGCGCTGGGTTGCGCTCGGCCAGTTTCGTTTCGAGCCAAGTGGCTTTTGTCATGTGCTGGTTTCCAACGAAGGCACCACCGGCCATGTGACCGCAGACGCAGTTCAGTTTCTACCCTTGGATCGGGCCGAGCGCGCCGGCGCCGCGGCTTCAGGAGATGGGAATATCACGAAGTCGCTCGAGGCTAAATTAAAGCGCGTCAAAGCGTCGGCGCCTGCGCGACCCAAAGTAATGACCGTGGTTGAACGCGAGAAGATCGAAGACTCACCGGTTCATAAACGCGGGAGCGTACATTCTTTGGGCGAGCTGGTCCCAAGAGGCTTCCTCTCATGTGTGAAAATCGCGATGCCGAAAGCACTTCCGAACCATCAGAGTGGGCGACGCGAATTGGCAGACTGGATCTCCAGTCCGCAACATCCCCTGACCGCACGGGTCATTGTCAATCGCGTCTGGCTTTGGCTGTTCGGTCGGGGATTGGTCGCTACTCCCGACAACTTTGGCACGACCGGCTCTCTGCCAACTCACCCCGAAATGCTCGATTTACTGACCGCCCAATTCATCGGGCACGCATGGTCCATCAAGTGGTTGGTGCGTGAAATCGTAACCTCACAAACCTGGCAGATGGGCGTCGTCGCAGACGTAACGGATCGCTCGGACACCAAATCTACAATGGCAGGACGCCGCCGGCTGAGCGCTGAAGAACTGCGGGATGCGATGCTTGCCGTGAGCGGAAAGTTGTCATTGGAGATGGGTGGTCCCAATCATCCTCCGGACTTGACCGCAGACTTCAACTATCAGGACAACTCGCCCCGACGCAGTGTCTACGTCCCGGTTTTTCGAAACTCGCGCCCGGACCTATTCGAAGCTTTTGATGCGCCCTCGCCCAGTATGGTGACTGGCCAGCGCGATCAAAGTTCCGTGGTCACCCAGGCCCTGTTCCTGCTCAATCATCCTTTCGTCACCGAGCAAGCGCAGGCGGCTGCTCGCCGGCTTTTGCAGTCTGAAAGCGAGGGCACTAGCGCGCGTGTGAATTGGGCCTGGCGGCAATGCCTCGGACGCGGTCCCAGCGGTGCGGAACTCGATGAAGCGCTGGCCCACTTGGGCGAGCGTCCCTCTGAAACCGAATGGGCGCAGTTGTTTCTTGCGCTGTTTGCCTCCATCGACTTTCGTTACGTCGAGTGACCGTCGCAGCAAAGAAAGGGGCACGGGCATCTTGCCCGTGGCGTTGAATCGCATTTTTAAAATTCATTGTCACGGGCAAAATGCCCGTGCCCCTTTCTCGCCCTTACGACTTGTCCCAGGTTTCCCGAATGAGTTTAAAGCCTTCCGTAAAAACTTCCTCGGGGCTCGAGAAGAAATCGCGCCAGACGCGAGTGGCGGCCGCCAGGTCCGGCAGGGCGCCACCGAAAGCTTCAATGGTCAGCCAGCGGTCATAGCCAAGACTCTTGAGTTTGCGAATCGCCTCGCGGCATTTCGCGTGCCCGCGTCCCGGTGTGCCGCGATCATTTTCAGAAACGTGCACGTGGTTGAGCTTGCCCGTCGCAAACACAGCGTCAATGGCACCGACCGGATCCTTTTCTTCGATGTTGGCGTGAAAGGTATCGTACATGGTGCCGAAGTTGGGGTGATTAACCCGCTGCACGTAGCTGGCGGCTTGTTCCATCGTGTTCAGCAGATGTGATTCAAACCGATTGAGCGCTTCAATGGCACACTTGATGCCTGCCTGTTCAGCCACCGGGGCGATGGCGCGGTGCACTTCAGCCGCGTGGTCGAGCTCGTTCTCAGTGGGGTACCTGCCGCTAAATTGCGCCAGCACCTGATAGTAGGGACCGCACAACGTTTGCGCACCCGCATTTCGGCCGCATTCAATCACTCTTTTCAAGTGATCGATGGCGCCCTGTCGGTTCTTCGCACCGGCCGAAATGGCATTGTGCGCCTCGTCAGGCAAAACCGTGACCGCCGTGCATTCGAGACCCTCGTCCCTGATCACCTGCCCGACCTTCTTGAAATGCGCTGCATCGCTGGTGTCGAAAATCGGGATTTCCACACCGTCGTAACCGACAGCTTTGAGCCTGGGAAAGACCGCGTAGTTGGCTTCGGTCACGTGACCCGTCCAGAGCAGCAAATTAAAGCCAATTTTCATAGCGGGCGGAGACTAGCCACCGGAGCGGGGATTTGCAACCCCAGCCGCTCTTAGAGCCACTTCTTCCTTTGGAAAATGACCAACTGAACGACGGCAATCAGCACCATGACGACGAGAACTGAGACGTAACCGTAAGGATGATAGAGTTCCGGCATATTATAGGGCAACGACTGATTCGCCGGAGGATCGGGAGCGAAGTTCATGCCATAGATGCCGACAATGAACGTCAGCGGGATGAAGATCGAAGTGATGACCGTGAGTACCCGCATGATCTCATTGGTGCGCAGACCCACGCTCGAGAGGTAAAGTTCCATCAACCCTGACGCGACGTCGCGGTAGGTCTCGACAAGATCCATGAGCTGAACAGTGTGGTCATAACAATCGCGCAGAAAGAGCTTGGTCGAGTCGGTGACCTTGCCGGTCTCATCATGCAGCAGGGCCGCCACCACATCACGCAACGGCCAGACAAAGCGCCGGACTTGAGTCAGTATCCGCTTGTATCGATGCAGAGACAGACTGCCGTGGCGGGACGGTCGGTCGATCAGCTTGTCTTCGACCTCTTCGAGCGCCGTTCCCATGGATTCGAGGACCGGATAATAGTGATCGACTATGGAATCGATGAGGGCATAGGCGAGGTAATCACCCTTGGATTTCCGGATCGCTCCGCGTCCGCCGCGAAGACGTTCCCGCACCGGGTTGAATACGTCGAACTTCGCCTCTTCTTGAACGGTGATCAGGAAGTTGCTGCCAAGAAAAAATCCAACCTGTTCTCCGCAAACCTGGCCCCTGTCATTTTGATAGACCATTTTCAGGACGATGAAGAGATAGTCATCATAGGGTTCAACCTTGGGACGCTGCCCGGTATCCAGCAGATCCTCGAGGGTCAGCGGGTGAAGCTTGAATCGTTCACCAAGGGTTCGCAGAACGTTCACATCACCCAATCCATCAATATTGATCCAGGTGACTTTGTTTTCGCTGTCCGGCTGGGGGACCTCATCGACGCTGGTTAGCACGCGTTCTTCAAGAGAGCTTTCGTCGTAGCGAAACAGGCTGATTCTCGGCGGACGTGTATCATCAGCGCGCGGCCGCGGAAGCAAAGTGGCAGGCGATGATCCCGGGACTGGATGGCGGGTCTTGAACATGGTGTCCAAGAATAGGCCAAGTGCTGCAGGCTTCCAGCGCGCATGCACGAAAGGCAAAGCGCGAGCGCCAGCTTGCAATTGCGCAGACGGCAACTTGGTCGCTCGCTCCACGCCCCGAACCCATTTACACTGGGAATCTCACCATGCCTGTGGCTACTCGCGCTTCGCCCGCTCAGTCACCGACACCTTTGTCGGCGATCAGTCTTTCGCTCTTTGTGGGAGGATTGATGCTCGTGTTAAAGGTCGGCGCTTACCTGGCCACCGGTTCCTCGGCCATTCTCGGCGATGCCGCGGAGTCGGTCGTGCACGTGGGAGCTGTGGCCTTTGCGGCGTTTAGCCTCCGGCTCTCCTTGAAGCCTCCAGATGCCAACCATCCGTATGGCCACGCCAAGATCAGCTTCTTTTCCGCAGGCTTCGAAGGCGGCCTGATTGTTCTAGCCGCGCTCTACATCATCGGATCATCAATCGTGAGTCTGCTCAGCGGCCCCCAACTGCAGAATCTTGACCTTGGGATTGGTCTCACGGTTGCGGCGGTGCTCATCAATGGAGTTTTAGGCGCGTATCTCATTCGCATCGGCCGGCGGCGCCAGTCACTCATTTTGATTGCCAACGGCAGGCACGTGCTGACCGACTGCTGGACGAGCATCGGTGTGGTCATCGGCGTCTTGATGGCCATGATCACAGGCTGGCTGCAATGGGATCCCATTTTTGGCATCATCATGGGTGCCAATATTATCCGCGCCGGTCTCCCCCTCCTGCGGGAGAGCATCGCGGGCCTCCTCGACGAGGCAGATCCGTCCATCCGCGCGGAGATTGAAGCGCTCCTCGACGAGGAAACACGCAGGCGAGGTATTAGCTATCATGCTTTGCGTCACCGCCGCAGCGGCGATGGCTACTCCATCGACGTGCATTTGCTTTTTCCCGAAAACATGACCATCGGCGAGGCTCATCGCTTCGCCACCGAGATCGAGCGCGTGCTCGAGCAGAACATCAAGCCATCTGCCGACGTCCATACACATCTCGAACCGCTCGAGGGTCACGATAGCGCACATCTGTTCGGGCATGCAGACTCACGGGGGGAGAATTGAAGACGAGATCATCCTGAACGCGACGCCTGTCCAGTTAAGCCGCGTCAGCTTCTTTAGTCTCAGCGCCGGCACTGTCATCCGCCAGCACCTCCGGCTCGAAGCGAAGGTTGTTAATGATGAAGGTTTGGCGGTCGGGCGTATTCTTGCCCATGTAAAAGGTAAGCAGGTCGCGGATTGGCGAATGCGGGTCCAGGTGCACTGGATCGAGCCGCATCTCCGGGCCGATGAAGGCTTTGAACTCATCCGGACTGATCTCACCCAAGCCCTTGAAGCGTGTGATCTCAGCCGTCCGGCCCAGCTCATTCAAAGCAGCCCGCTTTTCCTCTTCGCTGTAACAATAGCGTGTGACCTTCTTGTTGCGCACCCGGAAGAGCGGCGTCTGCAAAATGTGCAGGTGGCCGTGACGGATGAGTTCAGGGAAAAACTGCAGGAAAAACGTGATCAAAAGAAGGCGGATGTGCATGCCATCGACATCGGCGTCGGTGGCGAGGACGATCCGGTTGTATTGCAGGTCATCAAGGTGGTCTTCGATGTTTAAGGCGTGTTGCAGCAGGTTGAATTCCTCGTTCTCGTAAACGACCTTCTTGTTCAGACCGAAACAATTCAGTGGTTTGCCCCGCAAGGAAAACACCGCCTGCGTCTCAACATTGCGTGATTTCGTAATCGATCCGCTAGCGCTGTCGCCCTCGGTAATGAAGAGCGTGCTCGATTCCGCTTCCTTGTGTTTGCTCCCCCAATGGACCCTGCAGTCGCGCAGCTTTTTGTTGTGAATTTTCGCCTTGCGAGCGGATTCGCGGGCCAGCTTCTGAATGCCGGCGAGTTCCTTCCGCTCGCGCTCGCTTTGTGAGATCTTGAGCTGCATGGCCGCGGCGATCTCCTTGTTTTTGTGCAGAAAAATATCCAGCTCGCGCTGCATAAAATTCGCGACAAAGAGGCGGATCGATTCGCCGCCGGGTGCCATATTCACCGAGCCAAGCTTCGTTTTCGTCTGCGATTCAAAAACCGGCTCCTCGATCTTCACCGCAACCGCAGCGACGATTCCTTGCAGGATATCCTTCGTGTCCCAGTCTTTTTTGAAGTGCTCGCGCAGCGTCTTGACCAGGGCTTCGCGAAATGCCTGCAGATGCGTGCCCCCCTGTGTCGTGTTTTGACCGTTCACAAAACTCAAAATGTCTTCCCCGTAGCCATCGCGGTGAGTGAACGCCACCTCGATGTCCTCACCCGTCAAATGGATGATCGGGTAAAGCTTTTCCTCTTCCGGCAGGTCTTCATTGAGCAGATCCTGCAGCCCGTGTTTGCTCCGGAACGTCTTGCCGTTGAAATTGACTGCCAGCCCGGTGTTCAAATAGCTGTAAACGCGAAACATCCGTTCGAGGTGCTCTTCACGGAACTTTAACTTCTCGGGAAATATCGTCCGGTCGGGGCGGAACGTGACCCGCGTGCCGTTCGGTGCCGCATCTTTCTGTGGCCTCTTCATCTCGAGCTTCACCTTGCCCCGCGAAAATTCAATCGCTTTCGTCTCCCCTTCCCGCCACGCCTGAACTTCGAAAAACTCGGAAAGCGCGTTGACCGCCTTGATGCCCACTCCATTCAGACCCACGGACTTCTTGAACGCCTTGGAATCGTATTTCGCGCCGGTGTTAATGATCGACGCGCAATCCATCAACTTGCCTAACGGAATTCCCCGCCCGAAATCGCGCACCTCGACCTGGTCGTCATCGAGCGTGATCTCAATTTTTTTTCCGTACCCCATGGTGAATTCGTCCACCGCGTTGTCCATGACCTCCTTGGCCAGGAGGTAAATCCCATCGTCCCCCTGGGATCCGTCGCCCAATTTTCCAATGTACATTCCCGGCCGGATTCGAATGTGCTCGATCCAGCTCAGGGTCTTGATGTCCTCTTCGGTATAGCTGACGTCTGGTCGCATGATGTTCAGTGGCAAGATGGCGGAAGGAAAGCGCGCAAAGCAACGCCTCGGTCGAAACTTCGGAAATCTTAACGATATCGCAAGCCGGAGTTTGAGCTTCCTCCCAAATTCTTAATTCCGTCAGGTGAAACCTTTGCAGTGAGTAGGTGGCCTTAAGCCGGACGTGCTCCAGTCTCTCAATCGTAACGCCATTGTAGCACAGATTACATTATGAAACCAAAAGTCCTGCACCTGATATTCCCGATCATAACCCTGAGTTTTCTTGGCCTTGAGGCCAGCGCACAAGAGCGCCGGTGGTATCCTGACCGGGACCGTTACGAACATGACGTGGAGCCCGATACGCACAGCCGTTACGAGCGGGGCACCCGTCACGACGAGCGTTACGACCGTATCCCCGACCAGGTGCGGGAGCTCAATAGCCGGCTGGCCCGCGTTCGCACTGAACTTCGTACTTACGGGGGCGGCCGCCGGGCACGATATCAATTTGCCCAAATTGAAAGCCAGGTCGATCACCTGAACACTCAGTTTCGCAGTGGACGTTACGATCGCGCTCACGTGAGGCAGGAGCTGGCGGAACTCGATGGCGACTTGCGGCGGCTTTCTGCAGATCTCCGCGCTCAGCACGGGGGATCAGAGGCCGCGCCCAGAGACAGCCGTTCCGGCTATCTGGAATACCATCCCACAACTGTCCAGCGGTGCCTGCAGAGAGAAGGCTATTACCGAGGGCCTATCGATGGAGCCATAGGACCCGGCACCAGTCGCGCAATCATCAGGTTCCAAACCGACCGTGGACTGCGCGCCACCGGCCGGATCGATTCGGAACTGCTCAGGCTGCTTGGGGTTCGCTAGTCGGCCGTAGCCGACTGACGCGCTGTAGCCGGTTTCCCTGAAGCCGGCCCAGCGGGCTCCTTGAAGGCCGGCCGGGTGAGCGCCCCAGCAACATTGTCATCGTGCGCCTCGGTCGGTCCATTCCTTTTGGGATCCCTCGGTCCGCAAGGGTCCGGCGATCTCTTTTCCGCCGCGTGAAATGACATAGGCATCGGCGCCGGGAACACTGTCCCACCGGAGCCTCGCGAGCCCTCGAGCCGTCGTGGCGTGCGAGACGCCTGAGCGACGACCCTGCACGCCAACGGCAATGATGGCATAATCATGCTCGCCCGAACCGTCGTCGCTCACCACAGTGGGTGCCGCGGGGGTCGGAACCGGCGAATGCCGCACTTCCCCTCCCCAAAGCTGGAGCACCTCGCTCTACGTCGCATAAGGCGGCGTTCGTGGGGACGACGAGGATCCGCGCGAGCCGGTTCCCTGCCACAATCGTACTTTGTCTCCGTGCCTTGGGCCGCGCACCTGTAATCAGTCATGGAATTGCTCCATTCAAGCCTCCGGCTTGCTCAAATAGCCCGAGGATATCTCAAATCGGTCTTATCTTAGCGCCATTCCAATTTCCCCCGCTAATATAAACCTGGCCTCTGATGCTCCGACCGCGCAAAAAATACACCGTCTTCGATCTCCAACAGATCAAGGGCAAACGCTGCCTGACGCACATTCACGTTAAGTCGCCGCCGGAAGCCGCCGCCGCAGAAGAGGCCGGCGTCGATCTGATGAGTTGCAGCTTCGACAGTCCCGAGGCGCAGTCGCGTCTGCCGCAACTCGTCGCCGCGGCTCCGAACAGTTTCCTCTCCGCGGCTACGCCCCATGGGCTGGCCTCGCCGGAAGAGGCGATCCGCGTCGCCTTCCGCGCCCTTGAAATCGGGGCCAGCTCCGTTTACTGCTCGGCGAGCCCATTCATCATCGAATCAATGGCGCGCGAACGGATTCCTGTCGTCGGGCATCTCGGGATGGTCCCGCGCCATGTCACCTGGACCGGCTACCGGGCGATCGGCCGCACGGTCGAGGAAGCCCTCGATCTCTACCGCCGGATGAAAGAACTCGAGAATGCCGGCGCCTATGCCGCGGAACTCGAGGTCGTGCCGCACAATCTCGCGCGCTTCCTTTCCTCGCAGACCAGGCTCATCCTCATGTCGCTCGGCTCCGGCCCTGGCTGCGACACCCAGTTCCTATTCTCGGACGACATCCTCGGCGATTACGACGAACGCCCGCCACGCCACGCCAGGGCCTACCGCAATTTCGCCGAAGAACACCGCCGTCTTCAGCAGGAAAGAATCGCCGCCTTCGGTGAATACATCGCCGACGTGAAGGAAGGCCGCTTCCCCGAGCGCTCCCATCTGGTGGAAATGGAAGCCCCGTTCCTCGACGAGGTGGTGCGTTCGATCGGCGGCGCGCCTTCGAGCAATCAGATTTGAGCGCGTCATCGCGCGTGCGACAGCCTACGCCATGGTCCCGACGACATCGGCGCCGTCGTCTCGTTCCTCTAGCCTGCCTTTTCGACGGGCGGGGGGAGGATGGCCGCCGCTTCTTCCAAAGCAGCGATCAAATCCTCGGGCACAAATGGTTTGAGGAGGTGGTGACGAAATCCGGCAGCGGCGCTGTCGGCGATATCTTGCGGGCTGCCGAAGCCGCTGATGGCAATCGCGTACGGGCACAAGGTGGGGCCGGCACGCTCCAGCAGGTACCAGCCGCTGCCGTCAGGCATCCCGATGTCGGCGATCAACACCTCGCAGGGTGATTCGGCGAGCGCGGCGAACGCAGCCTCGACTCCCGTGGCGCGCCTCACATTGTGATGATGAATGGTGAGGAACGTCTCCAGTAAACCCAGAGCAACGGTGTCATCTTCGACGACGAGGATGTTGAGTGGCCTGGTGGACGAAAGTTCGGATGGCATAAGGTGGAAGGATAACCGAGCGAGCGAGCGCGAAAAGCAAAAACTTGGGCCGCAGATGAAGAGGAGGATCACATCGTAAATCTCTTCGCCATGCATCCCTGCCGACTCCCCTTTTACCTCGCCTTCCCCGTCGCTCATTGGCTCGCGCCGTCCGCTTTTGCCGACGAACCGACCCTTCCCGGGATCGGTGACGGGCTGCAGGGAATGGTGACGGAAAAGGAAATCGCTGGGGGCGGACACCGTGGTGTCTCCCAGAGGGCAGGCTGGTTAAGGAACCTTGACCGCCTGGTAAAAGCGCCTCAATGGGACCGGCCCGGGATCAGTGAAGTCAACAAGACCGAGGCCGTCGGAGGGCCGCGGAGGGCCGATGGCGGTGAACGATGCTGAAGGGGTGCTGTCGCCGCCCTGCAATTGGTAGGACGTGAACGATTCCCCCTGGACCCGGAGTTGCATCGCGGTCCCAGTTGATGGACCGCTTGCGCGATGGCCTCGAGAACAGCATCCGCCATCATCTCATTTCACAGCATATCGAGGGAGTCTACGGGACACAAGCGGTCAGGTCAGGAGACGGGTCAGAAAAATCTTGAAAAAGACTTCACGTCATCAAGTCCAGAAATTCCGGTCCATGGTGCGGAAGTTGACGGCTTCGAGCAGGTGGTCGGTTTGGATGGTTTCGCTGTCGGCGAGGTCGGCGATGGTGCGGGCGACTTTGAGGATGCGGTCGTGGGCGCGGGCGCTGAAGTTTTGGGCGGTCATGACCTCTTCGAGGAGGGCGCGGGATGATTCGTCGATGGCGCAATGTTGCTTGAGCAGGCGCGAAGTCATGCCGCTGTTCGAAGCCACCGCGGGTTGCGCCTTGAAACGCCGCTGCTGCACTCCGCGGGCATTTTCCACCCGACGGC
Source organism: Verrucomicrobiales bacterium (assembly GCA_050998515.1). Taxonomy (GTDB): domain Bacteria; phylum Verrucomicrobiota; class Verrucomicrobiia; order Verrucomicrobiales; family V1-33; genus JBPCQC01. The sequence continues at coordinate 42,128 of JBPCQC010000035.1, read as the reverse complement.
GGATGACCTCGGAGGTTTCGCCCGTGTCGGCGCGCGACAATTCGCGAAACTCAACCAGCGGCACTTCGACGTGGATGTCGATGCGATCGAGCAAAGGACCGCTGATGCGCTGGCGATAGGTGCGCACCTGATTTGGGTTGCAACGGCACTCGCGTTTGAGGTCGCCGAAATAGCCGCACAAACAGGGGTTCATGGCGGCGACGAGCATGAAGGTGGCGGGGAAAGTGACCGTCGCCGCGGCACGCGAGATGGTGACTTTTCCGTCCTCGAGCGGCTGTCGCATGACTTCCAAGGTCGAGCGACGAAACTCAGGCAGCTCGTCGAGAAAAAGGACGCCGTTGTGCGCGAGCGAGACTTCTCCGGGCGAAGGATGACTGGTTCCGCCGAGCAAACCGGCGTCAGAGATGGTGTGGTGGGGGCTGCGAAAGGGCCGCGTGACCAGAAACTGGTGTCGGCTGTCGAGCAGACCGGCGATCGAATGAATCTTGGTCGTTTCGATGGCTTCCGTCTCACTCATCACCGGCATGATGGTGGCGATCCGTTTGGCCAGCATCGATTTGCCGGTTCCGGGCGGGCCCACCATGAGCAGATTATGGCCACCAGCTACGGCAACTTCGATGGCCCGTTTGACGCCCGCCTGGCCTTTGACATCGGAAAAGTCGATGTCGTAGACCTGTTGATCGCGAAATTCCTCGATGCCGCGGTGCGGCTCAGGTTTGAGCATGGCCAGGCCAGCCACCAACTCGAAAGCTTCGCGCAGGTTGGTCACGCCATAGACGAGAATGCCATCGACGACACTGGCCTCGGGAGCGTTGATTTTCGGAACGATGAGCGCTTTGCGGCCACGCCGCCGCGCTTCGAGCGCCAACGGGAGGACGCCGCGGACCGAACGGACTCTCCCGTCCAGCGCGAGTTCCCCGGAAACCGCGAACGGCTCGAATTGCTCGGGCGGCAGGTTTTCGCGCGCTCCGATCATTCCAAGCGCGATGGGCAGATCAAAACCGGCCCCTTCTTTTTTCACGTCCGCTGGAGCCAGGTTGACCGTCGTATAGCCTTTCGGGAGTTGGAACCCGCTGTTGCGAATCGCAGTCCAGACGCGATCGCGGCTCTCTTTTACCGCCGCATCAGGCAATCCCACGATCTGGAGATTGATGTTGCCCCCGCCTTCGTTGACTTCGATCTCAACTTCCAAAGCCTCGACGCCCTGAAGCGCGGCCGAAAAAACCTTCGCCACCATCAGACAAGGGAGAATGCAGAATGCAGAATGCAAAAGGAACTTCTGCATTCTGCGCCCCGCCTTATTACTTTCCCTTTTCCGTCAGCACGAGGAAACCAAGCTTTTTAAAAATGTCGGCAGATTCGGGAGAGGAGAGGTAGTCAAGGAACTTTCGGGCGCCGTCCTGGTTTATTGCCGTTTTAAGTACCGCCTTGGCGTACGTTATTTTCGGACTTTGGGCAGGAGGCACTTCAAAGGCCACTTTCATCGTCTTCGAGGCAGTCACATCGCTCTGGTACACAATCCCAGCGTCCACGTTGCCCGACTCGATACCAGCGAGCGCCGCGCGGACATTCTCAGTGGGCACTACCTTTGCGGCCACTAACTCCCAAAGACCGATCGAAGTGAGCCACTCTTTGGCATAAACGCCGGCGGGCACTACGGTCGGGTCGGCCAAGGCGATTCGACGAATCCCCGTCCCTGCCAGGTCGTGACCCGAAATTATTCTCACGGTGCTGCCGGCAGGCACGGCAATCACCAAACGGTTGGAAAGCCATGCTTTCTGAGTCGCTGAGTCTACGAGACCCGCCCGAGCCAGCCTTTGCGTTTGGGCAAGGTCCGCGGAGAGAAAAAGATCCGCCGGCGCGCCTTCCTCGATCTGACGCGCTAGCAGATTCGAAGCCCCAGTATTGACTCGCACCCTGATCCCGGATTGCTTCTCAAACTCCGGGCAGATTGCTTTCAGAGCATCGTGCAGGCTCGCGGCAGCGCTGACCCGAACAATGTCTCCTGCGCCAGGAACACTGAGAGAACTAAAAAGCCAAACCCAAAAGAATTTCAGCACACAGCGGGAACTAAACCTTGGGAAAATCTTCGTTCCAGTCAATTTATTCTTCGGTTCCGGCGGGTAGATGCACCAGCAATAGGCTTAATAATTAGTTTTGTTGGCGGATTCTGCACATTCCGCCGAGGTTTTGGCTTGACAAGAGGAGCTGCCTTCTCTAATACTCGGCGCGCTTTTGGCCTGGGCCCGGCAAAATTCCGGAAATTTTTTCCGATTCTATTACGCCAGCACGGGCCTGGACTTCTGGCAAACCCAAACAAATGCTGAGTCGAAGGACGCTTACGACTCGTAAGGGGTTTTGTCATTGTTAACCTACTCGGAACTCAATTTCTATTTTTTACCATGGAACTCGACGGCGGCATCAAGATTTACCTGCGCGAAATTGGCAAAACTCCCCTTCTGACCCCGGAGGAGGAAGTGAAGCTGGCTGCGAGGATCAAGAAAGGGAGCAAGGAGGCCCGGGACCATATGATCCGCGCCAACTTGCGCCTGGTGGTGAAAATTGCCCAGGATTACGCCAATTATGGCCTTCCTTTGCTTGATCTCATTTCGGAAGGGAACATCGGGCTGATGAAAGCGGTGGAGCGGTTTGATCCGAACAAGGGAGGCAAACTCTCGACCTATGCCGCGTGGTGGATCAAACAGTCGATCAAACGGGCGCTGGCCAATCAATCCAAGACGATTCGCCTCCCGGTGCACATGGTGGATAAGATTTCCAAGATGCGCCGGGTGGCCATGGCGATGTCGGAGGACCTGGGCCGCGAACCGACCGATGATGAATTGTCGGAAGAGATCGGTATCGACCGCGCGAAATTGGCGCAGCTGAAGGCGGCCAGCTTGCGACCGGCCTCGCTGGACGCACCCATTTCCGATGATGACACGACCGAATTCGGCGAAATCATTGGGGACGACCGCGCGCAAACGCCGCACGAGATTCTCAGCCACCGCAACATGCATGACCAGCTCGATGGGCTGCTCGAAGTGCTGGACAACAGGGAGCGAAAGATCATCGATGCACGATTCGGTCTCAATGGGCAAAAGCCGCGCACCCTTGAGGAAGTCGGTCAGGAATTTGGCGTCACTCGCGAACGCATCCGGCAGTTGCAGAACATCGCGCTGAAGAAGCTGCGCCGCGCTCTCCAGAAAAAAGAAGATCCCCGTCCCAAGCCACTTAAGGGCAGCAAGGGCAAAAAGGACAAGGAGAGCAAGAAGGAGAAGGCCGCGGCGTCGGCATGACGCCGACGCCGGTTATCCGGTATTGGGTATTCGTTACTCGCTAAACAGAGGTTGGTGCAGGGAGCGCGCAGTGGAAACCAATAAGGAATAACTAACCATGGGGGCGATTCGTTTGCACTCCAGGCGGACCGATTTGACTTTCGCCAATAGTTCCCACACCCTGTGCGCGTTATAAAACTCCCCAAGTTTCCTGCGGTTTTGGCTTTCTTTGGTTTCGCGGCATCCACAACGGCGCTTTCCGCGGCTGATCCCGAGCCCGACTTTCAGTTGGCAGACACTAACACAAATTCACCGCGGTTTCAGGAAATTATTTCACCACGGCAATACCGCGAGCGCATCTCAGCGTATTATTTTGGACATGAGTTCTGAAGTTTCTGCAAGACCCAGTTTGGCGTCCTTCAGCAAATCTACGACGAACTCATCGGGCAGACCGACCTGTCTGTACACATTCTGGGAGTAACTTTTCCCGGCAGCGTGCCAGACCCAGGGATGACATTCCAACGAACGCTTCCCTGGCTGCGTCACACCACGCAGATGAATCCCAGCGCCACCTGGCAGCCAACGGTTGAACATCGGGACGTATACATTCTGGATCGGTTCAACGCCTTCTATGGACGCTACAACCTCACAAACAATTCGCTGACTGTGGCTGCCAACCGCCAGACATTGAAAAACATGCTTATTGCCGCGGCCACGCATGTGGACGCAGACGCGGATGGCTTGCCGGACGATTGGGAAATAGCGCAGTTTAGTGACCTGTCTCAGGGACCAAACTCGTTGGCCCCTAATGGCTCGTCTGTACTCTTCACTTTCGCATTTTCCCAGCAGAAGGCGGCTTTGGATGAGAAGGCCGAGGCGACCTGCCGCATCGAACCTGCGGGTCCAAACGAACCTTTCCTGGTCTGCACTTTCCGCCGGAGGCAGGGATTGCGGGGCGGGATCATTTACAACCTTATAGTCAGCGACGACCTTGAGACCTGGACCTCGGCAAGCGGCCAATTTGCAGAACTTTCACCGCCAGTGCCGCTCTACGATGGCAGCGGAACTGAACTGGTCACCCTGGGCCAAAGTCAGCCATTTGCCGCAGCTCCGCCCCGCCGCGTTTTCCGGGTCCGGGTGGGGCTCCCTTAAGATGCCAATTTTTTGGGGCAGCGGTTAAGTTCGGATAAGGGATTGGCCCTACGGGATTTCTGCTGGAACCGCTCTCAACGCTGCCTACCATGGCCAGGCGCTGATCGCTTTTCGCGGCAGCTGCCTCTAACACACAATCCAAAGTGAAACCAACCATGAAAAAGACCGCCCTGACACTTCTCACCCTCCTGACAGCGAGCCTGGTGCTCGGTGCCTGCCGCAGCAAAACTGAACCGGCTCCAGCGTCCTACTCGGCCGGTACAACAACTTCCAGCTATCAGTCCGGAAAGTAGCCGCCAGCACGCGGTCTGATCATAGGCTTCTGGAATGGTTGTGGGGGGCGGTTCAGTTTTTTACTGCGCCGCCTCCAATCATCATGTAATTGGGCGCCATGAAGCTTGTTAACGTTCTTCAGACCGCGGTGATAACCGCGGCCTTCCTCGTATTGAATTCGTGCGCGACCACTGGATCGAGTTGCTGCGCTGCATCAGGTTCCGCTTGCTGCCACAGCGCCACCAAGGCCTGCGTTAAGTGCGGCCAGACAACATGCGTTTGCTCCAAAGATTTAAAGCGGAGGCGATAGAGACACGGAAAGCGCTTCCAGGCGGCGGTGGCACCGCCACTGACGTATCGCGCACCTCAGAGGAAAGCCGGCCGCCGACGGCAAGCCGCACTACGTTCGTGGCCGCACACTCACGTGTGGATTCCCCCTAATTAAGAAACGCCACGGTAATTCGGCCGCCTGGCTAATTCCGATCCGCACGTCAGTCGCGATGTCCAATGGTGATTCCTGTGCGCGACGCAGAAATCCGCGTTCTTGCCGTTTGCGCGGCGGCTTTACGAACGCGAGCTGACAACCATGATCACGTGGCCCCAAGCCGATTGCCACCCCCAGTTTCCCGGGGCCCGAGCAAAGATCTCTCAGCATTTCGCGACCGCGGCGCCGCCGCATCGTTTCGATGCCGATGGTGGGTTCCAGCGCACGAATAAGCACGATCCCATCTGATCCCCCCCCTTTGATGAGGACATTGAGCAGCCAGTACATGCCGTAATTTAGATAAACGTAAGCAGCGCCGGCGGAATGGCGCGTGACGAAGGCGCGGGCGCTCGGGCGAAACATCGTATGGCAGGCGGCATCGTTTTCGACGGCGTAAGCCTCAAGTTCGACGATCAGGCCTGCGCACCCATCCCAGACCAGCGTGCACCCAACGAGATCACGCGCTACGTCAAGAAACGGGCGCTCGAAAAACGACACTGGGAGGAACGGTGTCATGCGCGCCAACGAATGGAAAATTTGCCGGGACGTCAAGCGGCGGCACCATTTCCACGCCTCATTCAACGATGGCCCGAAATAATCATTTTCTTTCGCTCGGCGGTTTCTAAACTGGCAGTCCGCTAATGAGCTACCAGGTTTTCGCGCGCAAATATCGCCCACGCACTTTCGACGATGTCCTCGGTCAGGACCACGTCGTGCGCACGCTCAAGAATGCCATCGAGCAAAACCGCATCGCGCACGCCTATCTGTTGGTCGGTCCTCGTGGCACCGGAAAAACATCAATGGCGCGCATCCTCTCGAAGGCACTCAATTGCACCGGAGGCCCGCGCGCCGATTTTGACCCCGACGAATCAATTTGCCAGGAAATTGCCGAGGGCCGGTGTCTCGATGTCACCGAGATCGACGGGGCCAGCAATCGAGGGATCGATCACATCCGCGATCTGCGCGACTCGGTGCATTTTGCACCGATGCATGGGCGATTCCGGATATATTACATCGACGAGGTTCACATGCTCACCACGGAGTCTTTCAACGCGCTGTTGAAAACTCTCGAGGAACCGCCGGCACATGTGAAATTTATTTTTGCCACCACCGAGCCCAACAAGATACTGGCCACAATTATCAGCCGCTGCCAGCGCTTCGATCTTCGCCGTATCCCGGACCACATAATCGCGAATCACTTGCTGGACATGGCAAAACGCGAGGGTCTAAAGCTGGAACCGCTCGCCGCACAGACCATCGCCCGCGGCGCGGAAGGTGGAATGCGCGACGCACAGTCGATGCTCGATCAACTGGTCGCTTTCTGCGGACATGAAATAAGAGAGTACGATGTCCTGAATATCTTTGGCTTCACCTCGCATCAGACGGTGGCCTCGCTGGCCGAGGCAGTTTTGAAGAAGGAGACCCCGGCCGCGCTGGACCAAATCCACCACGAGTCGGACCGCGGAAAAGACCTCTCGAAGCTCCTGGCCGACCTGATTGCCCATCTGCGTGATCTCCTGGTTTATAAAATCGGTCAGGCCCCCAGTGGCGAACCCAGCACGGAGGACGCACAGGCAATCGCTGGACAAAGCCGGCTCGCGTCCGCAGAACGCCTGATCAACCTCATCGACCAGTTTGCCGATGTCGACGCCCGCATGAAATGGGCGCCGAACAAAAAGTTGTATTTTGAAATCGGACTGATCAAAGCCATTCGCTCCCTCGATGAGGTGTCTCTGAGCGACGTAATCGTGACGCTGCAAGAGGCCGGAGCGCTGAGCGGGAGCGGCGGTGGCAGCGGGGCTCCAATTTTGCAGGCAGGAGGTTCGCAAACGCGGGGAGAGGTCCCGGAAGCCCCCCCCTTGTCGTCCGGTTTCGCCTCTTCCGGGGTCCACCCGCCAGCACCAAATCCAGTGTCCGCGGCAGAGCTGTGGTCGCGCCTGGTGGCCGAATTGCAAACCCGTCGCCCGCTCCAGGCCGGTTTTGCCGCACACGGCACCTTTATTGCCGAACGAGCCGATGAACTAATCATCGGATTCGCGCCTGCGAGTCGGATGGCTAAAGAATCGCTAAGCCGCGAGCCCGCCAAGGGCGTGGTTGAAGAATTACTCGCCGCTTTGGCAGGGCGCCGGATGAGTTTGCGTCTCGAAACCCGGGATGACATTGCTCCTCCTCCCCCGCCACAAAAACCTTCCCTGCCCACGGCGCAAGAAGCCCTCGCATCCGTTTTGGATGATGGCGGTGAACCCACCAGTGCAAACTCGCCGTCTTCAAGACCCAGTTCCACACCCCCGGCGGCCGCGCTTTCAGAAGAGCAGTTTTACAATGACCCGCTGATCGCGGAAGCGCTCCGGCTTTTCGAAGCTAGAATCACTGCCATCATTCCTGGACCTCAACAGGCCGCGGGCTCGGCGTGATCAGACCCGGACATCGGCAACGAGTTCGCCGGTTTTCGATTTGATGTCCGCCCGGTCCGGCGGCGCTTCGAGTCTGCCATTCGCTCAGCAGTATTGATCCCGGACCGTTGCCCGCACGTGCGCTTCAGGCCGGCAGTGGATTTTCCCGCCTTCGCAGCTAGGTTTCATCCGTCATGAAATCTCTGTCCCTATCCATGCTGCTGCTGATGCTTGTCACGGCGCCGACGCTCCGCGCGGCTGCCGACGAAGACCCTGATGTGCAAAAAGCGGAGGCGGAACGCGCGGCCCGCCTTAAAGCCATCAAGCAACGAATGAAATACTTTGAGTCGCACGTCGGCGAGTGGGCGGGTGAAGAAACCTATCAACTTACCGTCGGTGACCGTCAGAAGTCGGTCACCAAAGATGAGTGGAAAGGTCTCTTTAGCCTCGACGGTACGCACTTCGAGATGCACGGCGAAGGCACCGACCAGGAGGGCGGAAAAACCACCTACAAATGGATCTGCACTTATGATCCCGAAACGGAAAACTACCGCGCCTGGTACTTCGATTCCAATGGCAACACCGACGAATTTGAGATGGAATGGGATGACGGGGAAAAAACCCTTCTCTGGACTTCAGAAGATGATGAGCAGGACCGGGTTTCGACTTTTACCATGAAAGTGACGGACAACGAGATCACTGGGAAGGGGGAAACCACACGCGCATCTGACGATGAGACGTTGATTGTCCATTCGATGAAATACAAACGGAAGCGGATTCGAATCTAAGAACCATTGTTCCGAGTTCAAGAACCCCGGATTTCAGTGCCCTCACCCAGGCCAGCTCGCAAAAGGCAACCCGCGTTCAGTCCGGTCGAGGAGGTTATCGCCGACATTGCGGCTGGGAAATTGGTTATCGTGGCCGACGATGAGGAGAGGGAAAATGAAGGCGATCTGATCGGGGCCGCTGAGAAGATTACGCCTCGATTGGTGGCATTCATGGCCCGTGAGGGCGCAGGCATGCTCTGTGTGCCCGTGTCGATGGAGATCGCCCGCCGCCTGGAACTCGAGACCATGGTGCCGCACAATCGCGAGGCCTTTAAGACCCACTTCACCGTGACGGTGGATGCGGCCCATGGTATCAGCACGGGCATCAGCGCGGCGGACCGTGCCCGCACCATTCAGTTGCTTGCCGGACCCGCGAGCCGGCCCAGCGATCTCGTCCGCCCGGGACACGTCAGCCCGCTGATTGCGAAACCGGGCGGGGTCCTGCGCCGCGCCGGACACACCGAGGCGGCTGTGGACCTGGCGCGGATGGCCGGCCTCAGCGAAGCCGGCGTGCTCATCGAAATCATGAATCGGGACGGCACCATGGCGCGCCTGCCTCACCTCAAGAAATTTGCGCACAAGCACCGGCTTAAGCTTTGCAGCATCGAAGACATGATCGCCTATCGCCGGCATCGAGAGAAACTTGTCGAACTGGTTGAGGTTGTGGACATGCCCACCGAGTTCGGCGTTTTCAAACTTCACCTCTACAAAACGGCACTTGATGACCTTCACCATGTGGCTCTGGTGAAAGGCCGGATCGATCCTGCAAAACCGATCCTCGTCCGCGTGCATAGTGAATGTCTGACCGGCGACATCTTTTCCTCACGCCGCTGCGACTGCGGGAATCAACTGCATGCTGCGCTGCGGAAAATCGCGGAATCGGAGTCCGGAGTCCTTCTTTACATGCGCGGTCATGAAGGGCGCGGCATTGGTCTGCATGCAAAAATCCGTGCTTACAAACTGCAGGAACAAGGCTACGACACCGTCGACGCCAATCTGAAGCTCGGCTACGCCAGCGATCTGCGCGACTACGGCATGGGCGCCCAAATTCTCTACGACCTCGGCGCGCGACAACTCCGCCTCATGACCAACAACCCCCGCAAAGTCGTCGGCCTCGAGGGCCACAAACTCACCATCGTCGAACGCGTGCCCGTGAAAGCCGACAGCCGCCCCGAAAATGCTCGCTACCTCGACACCAAGAAAAAACGTCTCGGGCACCTCTTGTGAGTCGGTCCCGCGGGCGAAATTGCCAGCGCTAATCGCCTCTAACGGACATTATTTAATTCATTGTCCTTCCAAAGATTGCCGGCTAGTTAGCAGGGCGCCATGCCTTCCTCGAATCGTATGTTAGTCCCGCTATTGTCAGCCGTTTGCGTGGCGGCTTTAGCGCCGCTGGCCGAGTCCGCAACGATTTACCATGGGTCTTTCGCCACCTCGCCCCCGAGCGCCCTCGTGCTGCCCATCGCCTATTTTCGGCTTGACGGGGTGACGTTTGATTACCCGCCGTTCGGTTCCCGACTGTCACAACGGGACATCCTGCTGTTTGTTGGCTTGTCTCCGGAGTCCCCGAGCTTCAGCCTGCGCAGCGTTGAGGTGAGATGACTGCTCCGATTACCTTTCAACCGATTTACATGGAGCGCGTCTGGGGCGGACGCACTCTCGAGACGCTCTACGGCCGGGCGCTTCCACAACCAGGCATTCCGTTCGGCGAGTCCTGGGAGGTCGTGGATCGTCCTCGGGAGCAGAGCGTCGTAACGGGCGGCATGATGCCGGGGCTGACACTCAATCGACTGTGGTGCGAGTTTCGCTCGCAAGTCTTCGGATCGCGCGGCCATCGCCATCCATCGCCGTGTTTTCCTCTGCTGCTCAAAATCCTCGATGCCCGGGAACCCCTGTCGATTCAGGTGCATCCCCCGCCACAGGTGGCCGCAAAACTGGGAGGTGAGCCAAAAACCGAAATGTGGTATGTGACGCATGCGGAACCCGGCGCGTGTCTGTACGTTGGTCTTCGAGGGGGCGTCGCCCGCGCAGCGTTCGAGCGCGCGCTCGCTGATGGCACCGTCGCTGACCTCGTCCATCGCGTGCCGGTCAAAGCCGGCGACTCAATTTTCATCCCGAGCGGCAGACTCCACGCCATCGGCGCGGGCCTCGTCATTTTCGAAATTCAACAAAACAGCGACACCACCTATCGGGTCTTCGATTGGAATCGAATTGGACTCGATGGCAAACCGCGCGCGCTGCACCTCCGCGAATCGCTCGAGTGCATCGACTTCTCCGACTATGAGCCGGCGGTCTTGCGGGGTGAGGAACCGGTGCTGGCGGATTGCGCGCACTTCCGGGTCATCCGATGGCATTTCGCAAGCGGCGAAACCAAACCTGCGGGCGGCGCATGCGTCGTCGCCGTGGTCGCCGGGCAGCTTGGTTTTGGCGGCACAGTTTTCGGGCCCGGGGAATTTTTTCTGGTTCCGGAAGGTGCGCGGGGAATTGAATTATTTGAGGCCCAAGAGGAAACGACGTTTCTCAGCGTGAGCCTGCCTGCGGCATGACACCTGTCCAGGAACCAGACGCAACCAACCCGGCGTGGCCGCCAGTGCAGTGCCCCTTTTGCGGGGGCCTGTTTTTACCGCCGCCGGTCTCACTTTCGAATGCGGTGCAATGTCCCCACTGTGCATCGCAGTGTCCCCTGCAAGATTGTCCGCCAGTGCAGCCTGACGCCCAACAGCGCGAGGTCGTAATCAAGACCGAAGAGGCCGCCAAATCCCAGATACGTGCCCGGCAGCAACAAAAACATCTCGCAGCGCTGACCGTCGGCGGCGTCATCCTGGCGATTGCGGCCATCGCCTGGCTGGTCGTGGTGGGCCTCGCAGCGCCGCGCGAAAAATATTCTCAGGCTCCCGCTGCACCGCGCTTCTCACCGGCTGAAGAGCGAACACTCAAGCAGCGTTTGGACGCGGCGTTTGTCGTTGCCTCGCGGGCGCTGGCGTCAGAAGATTGGACCTCGGCCTTGCCGTACCTGCTGCGGGGAGAACGCATCGAGCCCCTCATCGAACGTTATCATCGCCAACATCGCTGGACTCATCTCGTCCTGACGCGACGGCACCACTCCCGCCTGGTTTCCCACGAGGGGGTGAGTGCTGCGGAAATAGAGGCGGAAACCGTCAATGGACGCAGAGTGCATCTCAGGCTCGAAGAGACCCGCGACGGCTGGAAGCTCGATTGGGAAGCGCTGTTCAATGCGCCACGTTTCGAGTGGCGTGAATTTTACACTCTCCGCCCGGCACATCCCCGTCGCCTCCGAGTGACCGTGTTGAGAGCTTCACTGCCCGACGCGTATTATCGGGCCGCCGGCTGTCCACCGGCCGAGACTCTGGCAGTCCGGCTTTGGGGGACTGAACCGGGAGACTCGGTAGTCGCACTGGTCCCGGCGGCTTCCGAACTCGGTCAAACTCTAACCGCCGATGTCTCCTGGGAGGTCCCCCGACAATATCTGGCGGAAATCCGTTTTGCCGATCCCAACGCGGTCCCTCCCCGCGTCAACTGTATCGACCTTCTGCAAAAGGGTTGGTTCTTACGCGAGTGATTCCAATCAGCATCAATTTCTTGAGATCATCATCGCCCATGACATGAGTGAACAAGACCTTCAATTTGACCGAGTTAAAACGGCGCGGAACGCGTGGGCCATAAGCTCGATGTGCGACGATTTCTCCCTCACGTCACGAATCATGAGTTCGAAGGGCTGCTCTTTAGTGACTGTGAGGCATTCAGCGAAAAGCCCGTGCTCGGAACGCTCGTGGTGCTGGAAGTGGGTTTCGTGACCATCCCAGCCAAATGTCCGCATTTCGGAACGTGGCGTTACCATCAAACAACTGCACGCGAAGACTGGCGAGCACGTTCGCCGAGCGGGGAAGGCGCGGACACCTGTGCCCGTGACAGACCACGGCAAACTGGTGGCAGTGTTGGCCAGCCCGCATTTGCTTCCGAAAAAACGGGTGCGGCGCGCTCTGCTGCCTGAATACGCCGCTCTGCTGAAAAAACGGTCGAGACAGGATGTGCTCGCAGACCTCGATGCGGTGCGGGGCGACGGATAATCATGGTCTTTTGCGATACCTCGACGCTGGCAGTGCAGGCCCGCACATATTAGAATGCCGCAAGAGCCCGCCGGGGCTGACGTTTCAAAAGCACATCGCGGCTTCCAAGTCCGCGAGCACAATATATGGCGTGCTCGGACAGCCGGAGGTCATGGACACCGAGCATTTCTCGCCGCGTACTCCGCTTTTCGGCCTCCGCGGGATCAACGTCGTCCTGTAATCGGGCGCGCACACCCGGCAATTCAGTTTACGCCCGCCGCGAAAAGGCAAAATCCGCACGCGCACGCGCGACTCACTTCTTCTCCTCGGATTTCGCTTCGCCCGCCTTTGCTTCGCCGGCTTTTGCCTCGCCGGGTTTGCCCTCGACAGCCGGAGCGGCGGCGACGACCGTTTCCTCGACGGTAACCTTGGGTTCGGTCACCAGCGCGATCACCACATCGCCGCCGAGGCGGGCGGTCACCCCTTCGGGAAGTTTAACATCGCTCAAGTGGAGAGCATCACCCATCGCAAGATGGCTGATATCGACCGAAAGTTTGTCGGGAAGGTCTTTGGGAAAACAGAAGATGTCGAGCGAGTGGATTTGATGCTCGAGCAGGCCGCCGAGTTTCACTCCGATCGACTCTCCCGTGAGGTCGATGGGCACCTGGGCATGGATTTTTTCATCCTCTTTCACGGCGTGAAAATCGACGTGCACAATGCTTCCACTGAGGGCGTCATGCTGGACATCCTGAATGAGGGCCAACTGGCTTCCCCCGCCTTCGATTTCAAGATTCACCAGCACATTTTCGCTCGTCGAACGCGCCAGCAGATCGCGCAGCGCCTTCGAGTTCACTTTCAGGTTCTGGTTCTCGAACTTGCGCCCATAGACGATGGCCGGAACGAGGCCTTCTTTGCGCAGGCGCTTCAAGGCGCCGGTGCCACTGCGTTTGCGCGGCGCGACATTGAGAGTGGAGCGTTGGCTCATAGCTGACTGTGGTTGTTCGAAGTTCGTGTTCCCCAAGGGCCGCAGACCCTCTTGCCGCGACATGCCGGGGAGCGATTCTTCTGGAAAAAGGGAGGCGCAGAGTATCTCAGGGGGCAGGCTTGTCAAATGACTCCTGCGCCAATGACACAGCACGCCTTTCACCCCGGTCCCGGCCTTTCCCAAACTTTGTCGCATCTGCGACAAAGTTTGGCTGGGTTCGTTTCTGGCCCTGGCAAACCAAAGCTTGCGGCCAGCCTGAGGAATCAACTAGTTTGCCGGATGCGTGCCTGTCTTTTCATTTTTTGCCTGATGGCCTCTGCGCATTTTCCTTTGAGCGCCGCCGATGTTTTGGCCAGGCACGACACCGCGGCCAAAAAGGTGACGGTGCAAATTGGCGGGGAAGTTTTCACCGAGTATGTCTACAACACCTACGCCAAGCCCGTGCTTTATCCGGTGATCGGGCCGGGCGCCGTGCCCATGACCCGTGATTGGCCGATGAAGGACGCCTCGCCCGGTGAGGACAAGGACCATCCGCACCAGAAATCGATCTGGTTTACCCATGGCGCAGTCAACGGGGTCGACTTCTGGGCGGAAGGCCCCAAAAGTGGAAAAATCGTCACTGATGAAATCACGCAGGTAACCACGGACCAGGCGGTGGCTGTCATCGACGCAAAAAATCAGTGGAAGGCGCCTGATGGCAAGACCGTCTGCTCGGACACCACAACCATTCGCTGCGGAGAGGATCGCGGCGCGCGTTTCATCGATTACATCATCCGCATCACGGCGACTCATGGCGACGTGACATTTGGCGATACCAAAGAGGGAACGATGGGAATTCGCACCCGGCCGGAACTTCAGCTTAACCCGGAGAAAAACCGCCGCGCCGCCGGACAGGCGGTCAACAGCGAAGGCAACGCCGGCAAAGCGATCTGGGCGGAGAAGGCCCGGTGGATACACTATTGGGCGCCAGTTTCTGGAAAAACGTTAGGTGTGGCGGTCTTTGATCATCCGTCGAATCTCCGTCATCCGACGACGTGGCACGCCCGCGATTACGGATTGATCGCCGCCAACCCCTTCGGGCTGCACGATTTTTCGAGGGAGCGGCTGCCAAAGGAGGCCGGCAACTTCACGATCAAGGCCGGCGAGACGCAGACCTGGCGCTACCGGTTTCTCTTTCAGGAAGGAGAATCCGACGCGGCAAAAATCGATGAGCGCTGGAAAAAATGGGCGAAGTCAGAGTGAGTTGCCAATGTTCCTGGTGGCATCGACGTCCGCAGCCTGTCGAATTTCTGAGGATGGCATCGAATTGTGACATGATGCAAGCATCACGCCTGCACCGTGCGTCAGGCAGACCACAGTGCGAGACAGGTTCAAGTCTTTACCAGCCGAGCGACGCGGCGTCCCAATCCGGTTAGAATCTCATAAGGAATGGTGCCGGCCTTTTCCGCGAGCTCACCGGCGGTGATTTCCTCGGGGCCATCTTTGCCAATCAAAATTGCTTCATCACCCGCCACCGCCGGCGGAAGATCCGTCACGTCGACCATGATTTGGTCCATGGTCACCCGACCCAGCACTGGACAGCGCTGACCGCGAATCAAAACTTCCGCGCCGCGACCCGATAGGTGTCTTTGGTAGCCATCAGCGTAGCCGACAGCCAGAGTCGCCACAGTCGTTTTCCGGCTCGTAACAAAAGTGCGCCCGTAGCTGATGCCCCGACCTCGAGGCATTCCTCGCACCAAAATCACCCGCGTCTTCCAGGTCAGGACCTGTTGCAGACGCGGCTGATAGGCTTTCATCGGAGAGAGACCGAACAACATGAGTCCGCACCGCAACATTTCGGGTGCCGTTCGCGGATAGCCCAGTGCTCCGCAACTGTTGGCAATCTGTGTGAATCGAAAGTTAAGGCCGGCTTGTCTCATCCCGTCAGCAAGGAGCCAAAACCTTTTTTGCTGTTCCAGCGTGAAGGGCTCGTCCTCATCGGCGCTCGGAAAATGGCTCGCCACGCTGTCTATGATTAATCCAGGCTGCTGCCCCACCTTGGTTGCCAAGACCTGCGCTTCGTCTTCGAGCACACCGATCCGGCCCATCCCTGTATCGAGCACGAAATGAATCAGCGCGGGCTTGCCGGTCTGATGAGCCGCAGCCGAAAACGCCTCGCCCTCATGCCATGTGGAAATCGCGGCCATGAATCCGTACCGCACTGCCGGTGCGATTTCTGAAGGCAACAATGGACTGAGAATATAGATCGGCCTTTCGAGGCCCGCACTTCGCAGCTCGATAGCTTCATCCAGGGTGGCCACTCCGAAGGCATCGACGTGATCCGCCAGCGCTCGGGCGCAGGCGACAGCCCCCAGACCGTAACCGTTGGCTTTCACCACTGCCATGACACGGTTGCCTTCGCCGGCGCACTGCCGCGCCACGGCGGCGTTATGACGCAGCCCCGCAAGGTCGATCTCGATCCATGTGCGAAAGGCCGCTTGCGCGGTTGAATGAGGAACTGACATCGGGTAATGCGTGCAGGTCAGGAACACACCATTTCACTCAACCTCGAGCATGGAAATTAAAATCGCAGAGTACGAAAAACTGGGGGTGTTCTACCTCGGGCGTGAATACGATGTCGGCCGGCGCCGGCTCGATGAGGGGCTGGTGCTTTACGATTCAAAGGACCTGGTCACGCACGGCGTGGTACTGGGGATGACCGGCTCGGGTAAAACCGGCCTTTGCCTGGCGCTGATAGAAGAAGCGGCCATGGATGGGGTTCCCGCGATCCTGATCGATCCCAAGGGCGACTTGCCTAACCTTTTGCTTACGTTTCCCGACCTCGATCCGGGTGATTTCCGGCCATGGATCAACGAAGGGGACGCGCAGAGAATGGGACAGACGCCCGACCAATTTGCAGAAACGCAGGCGGACCGCTGGAAAAAAGGACTCGCCGAATGGGGACAGAGCGGCGAGCGCATTCGAGCTTTGCGCGAGAAGGTGGAAATGGCCGTTTACACACCGGGCAGCAACGCTGGAATTCCGGTGTCGATTCTATCCAGTTTCCAGGCGCCACCTGCTGAGATGATCGATGATGGGGAAGTTTTCGGCGAACGTATCGAAAGCACGGTTTCGAGCCTGCTGGCGCTGGTTGGCATCGACGCCGACCCGATCAAAAGCCGCGAGCATATCTTGCTTTCGAATATTCTCAGCGCCCGCTGGCGAAAAGGTGAGGCGCTCTCCCTCGCCAGGCTCATTGAAGACATTCAGACGCCGCCGTTTGGGGAAGTGGGCGTGGTTGATGTCGAGACATTCTTTCCGGAAAAGAAGCGCACCGAGTTTGCCATGGCGATCAACAGCCTGCTCGCCGCGCCCGGATTTCAGACGTGGATGCAGGGCGTGCCCCTCGATATCCAATCGATCCTGCACACACCTAGCGGGAAACCCCGGATCGCCATTTTTAGCATCGCTCACCTTGGCGATGCCGAGCGCATGTTTTTTGTCAGTCTCCTGCTCAACCAGGTTGTCGGCTGGATGCGGGCTCAATCCGGTACCACGAGCCTGCGAGCGCTGCTCTATATGGATGAGATTTATGGGTTTCTTCCGCCCACCGCAAACCCGCCGTCGAAAAAGCCGATGCTTATCCTGTTCAAACAGGCGCGGGCTTTCGGAGTGGGTGTGCTTCTGGCGACACAAAACCCGGTCGATCTCGACTACAAGGCGCTCGCCAACGCGGGGACGTGGTGGCTGGGGCGGCTGCAAACCGAGCGCGATAAGGCCCGCGTGCTCGAAGGACTCGAAGGAGCCGCCGCCGGTCAGCACCAGAAATTCGAACGCGCCCAGGTCGAGCAATTGCTGGCGGGCCTCGACAATCGTATTTTTTTGATGAACAACGTTCACGAGGACGCGCCGGTGGTATTCCAAGTGCGCTGGTGCATGAGCTATCTCCGCGGGCCGCTGACACGATCGCAGATCAAAATGCTCATGGATCCCGAACGGGCGAACTACATTTCCACCGGCCCGCCAGCGGGCGCACGGACTCCCGAGGTGGCTCGGCCCGCGGCGGCGCGATCCCGGGAGGAAAATATCGCAAGCCAGTCATCGTCGCGCCAGGCGGGGAGCGATTCCGCCTTCAGCGCCAAACCGGCGGTATCCAAAAACGTCACCGAATTTTTTCTGGCGGCGAGTTCCGCCAATCCGAACGCTTTTCCAGTGGTGTTTGTCCCTCATTTGCTTGAGGCTGCGGAGATTCTCTTTTCTGATCCCAAAAAAGGAATCAGCGGCAAAAAGAAGGTTCTCCTCCTTGCCGAGGTGGGCACAAATCAAACCAGCTTCGATACGTCTAATCCGGTGCGCCTGGACAAAGGACTTGAAATATTTGAGCGTGATCCCATCACCGGCGAATATCAACCCCTGCCGGCTTTCGCGCTGCAAGGGCGCAGCTACACCGCTGCGCGAAACGTTTTTCTCGAATATTGCTATGCCAATGAAGGCCTCGAAATTCTGTACTGCGCAGCGCTGGATGCGTGGTCAAAGCCTGGCGAGAGCGAAGGAGATTTTCGCACGCGACTGACGCAGCAGGCCCGCGAAGAACGGGATCGAGCGGTCGAAGATCTCCGGCGCACTTACGCAAAAAAGGCAGCCCCGATCGAAGAACGGCTCAGACGCACCGAGGCCGCAGTGGATCGCGAAAAACAACAATCGCACGGCGCCTGGATGCAGACGGCGGTTTCTGTTGGCGCTGGCGTGCTCGGCGCCTTGTTTGGAAGGAAAGTGATGGGTTCTGGGACCTTGGGCCGTGGCGCCACCGCCGCTCGAGCGGCTGGCCGAGCCTGGCAGCAGCAAGGGGACATCGGCCGCGCCAAGGAGAGCGTGGGCGCCGTGCAGCAGCAACTCGATGCCCTTGAAGCCGAACTGAAAATCGAGATCGACAAGTTGCACCTCAACTACGACCTGGCCAAAGCGCCTTTTCAGACCTCGAAGATCAGCCCCCTGAAGAAGAACATAATCATCACCGGGGTGGGCCTGGCGTGGCTTCCCTTTTTCCGCGTTTCATCCACCTCGCTCGAGCCGGCGTGGGACTAGGCTGGTCGAGCGCCGCCCTCGCATGACCCCGCGCGCATTTTTGCTTGTGGCCGCAATCGCTTTGACGACGGCAGGCAGTCTGTGGGTGCCATGGAAGATCAGAGTGAGGCAAAAAGGCGATGACCGTTATCTTTCCTGGCGTTACGCTTGGATTTTCAACGAAGGACGCTTCGACTCGTTCGCGATGGCCCAGCACGCCACGGAAAAACTTCACATCGCCATTAGTCCGTCCGATGTGGAGCCGCTCCTCGACCACAGCCGCGTATACCTTGAGTTGACATCGATTACTTTGGTGGCCGCCTTCGGCTGGCTGCTGCTGGGGGAAAGAAACCGGGCGTAGCCGGTCTCTGGTTATTCGTTATTGGTTATGCGTTTCCGCGGCGTTGAGATCGTGCCAGTCCACGAATAACCAATAACAAATCACAACTAACCGACAATGCCTTTCGACACCGTCATCGACCGTCGGAGGACGGGCAGCCTGAAATGGTCCCGCTACGAGGGCAGGGATATCCTGCCACTTTGGGTGGCCGACATGGACTTCGCAGCACCGCAGTGTGTGATCGAGGCCATCCGGCGGCGGCTCGACCATGGTGTCTTCGGTTATTCTGTGCCTCCACCAGGATTGAACGAAATCGTGGTCGATTACCTCGGGCGCCAGCATCAAGTCGGCACCTCCGCATCGGAGATAGTCTGGCTGCCAGGTTTGGTTCCGGCAAAGGCGATGGCCTGCCGCTGCGTCGGTGCGCCCGGCGGTGCGGTGATGACTCTGACTCCGGTCTATCCGCCGTTTCTGGTCGTGCACAAAGACGCGGCCAAGCGGCTCATAACCGTGCCGCTGGCTCATGATGAATCGACAAACGGTGATTGGCACATTGACTTTAGCCTCCTTGAAAGCGCCGTGACCCAGGACACCCGCGTGTTTCTTTTGTGCAATCCACATAACCCAGTCGGGCGCGTTTATACACAAGAAGATCTCGAAACCCTGGCCGCTTTTTGCCTGCGCCACGATTTGATTCTGGTCTCGGATGAGGTGCACTGCGACTTGATATTCGAGCCGGAAACGACGCCGCATTTTTCGGCAGCGCGGCTTCAAGGCCCCATCCGGGACCGGCTCATCGTGCTTATGGCCGCCAGTAAAACGTATAATATCCCAGGCTTGGCCCTGGCCTGGGCTCTTGTCCCCAACGACAGACTAAGACGCGATTTTCGCTCTGCTGGCGGCAAACTGATTCCCGAACTAAGCCCCCTAAGCTACGCGGCGACGCAGGCCGCCCTGCAGCATGGGGAGCCATGGCGGCTGGAGTTGCTGGCCTATCTGCGCGCAAATCGTGATTTCCTCGAAAACTTTGTCCGGGAAAAACTTTCGCCACTCAAAATGGCCTCGCCCATCGAAGCCACCTACCTGGCGTGGTTTGATTGCCGCGCCCTCGACAGCAACAACCCGCATTCCTTTTTTGAAACTGCGGGTGTTGGAATGAGCAACGGCGTTGATTTTGGGGCTCCCGGCTACTTGCGCCTCAATTTCGGCTGTCCTCGCGCCATATTGGAAGAGGCGCTGACGCGGATGGAGCGCGCCTGTCGGCCGGAAAGGTGAGTCGCATGTTGTAGCCGGCGTCTGTGACGCCGGGCCGGGTTCGCAGAACCCGGCTACAAAGGAAAGGCGGCATCGACTCGGGGCATCACCAGCGTATGGTTAATGTAATCACGATGCCTTTCGACGATTGGAAATCTCACTCTGCCATGAAAACTTTCTTGCGTTTAGTCGTTTGGTCGGTGGGACTCGCATCTTTTTCCTCGCCGTTGCTGGCCGAGCGGGGAGCCCGCTTTTCCCATCGGTGCGGAGCTTGCCGCGCCCCCATCTATGTTGCGCCACTGCTGGTGGGGTATGACGAATTCCATCGGCCCGTTTACCAATGGCAGGCGCTGGCTCATCGATGCGCACCGCGCGACACCGGCTACCGGTTTGGCCCTGACCATCCGAAACGGCACGGCGTCAACATCGACCATTCGAGCCGGGACCGCGATCACGGTGACCGCCGGCACGGATTTCCCAACCGCAATGGAAGATGAAGATTCTCCAAATGAAGTGGTGATCGACGGCGTCCGGATGTATCACCGCAGCAATGGCTGAAATCGCGGAAAATATCGTGATGGCATGGCAGCAGGCGGCAAGGGAGTTTGGCCTCCAATTCACGGCCCCCTATCATTACGTTCTTCCCGACGAGCGTCGTGCCAATTACCTGGGGTTGGTGCATGGTTTCGGCCGGCCTCGAGGAACGTTATTGCGTGTCCTCCAACTCGGCGAGTTAAGCGGCCTTGAACCGCTCGATGAGCACTTCGTCGTGGCGAAGCTTGGCTCTCGCCACGCCGCCTTCCATCGCTGGCTCTTTCTCGAAACTCTTCGCGAATGGGGATGGTGCGGCACCCTCGCCGACAGGCCGCACTGGCTCGAGTAGCTCCCTCGCCACAAAACTCGGAGCCTGCATCAGACGGGCCGCTCACCGAAAGTATTTGTGCAAAAGATACTCCTCGGCGGCTTTGATTTCCTGAGTAGTCAGGGCGCGATGATAAAGAAGAATCTCCGCCAGATCACCGGCGAAAAACTCGGCATTGCCCTGGGAGTGTGCACCGAGCCGAATCTCTCGAATGGGACCGGGAGAGCGGCAGCCGCGCAGGATCGATTCAGTGCCGATGAGCGTCCCGTCGGGTTTCAAAACACGGAATCGAAATTCGTCAGCGCTCTTCTTCCACACGCAGGTGAGGATGCGAAAGGCTCCGGGAGCGTCAGGAACCGTAGCCTCCGATGCCGCCCCGGTGGCCGGTCGGATGCCGCTGTGCCAGGCCTGGTCCGGGCCGTAGGAAAACCCCCAGGCGTTCTGGGCGTCACCTAGACGGGCAGCAATCAACCGTCCGAGAGGTGTGTGCTTCCGTGCGGCCCTCCCAACTGCCATGCACGAAAACTCCTCGCCCCGAAACAGGTCGCGAAAGGGATCGCCCGTCAGGCCTCCCCTGCCCCGGCCGACCACGAGGCGGTTCCTTTTCCCGTCGAAAGAAAGAACGGGATGTCTCGCCGCCAGACCTCCGTCATTTCTCAATCGAAGTGTTGGCAAGTGGCCCTCCAGGTCTTGCCGGTTCGTGATGGTGTGATAAAGAGCGGGGTTGCTTCCTCCGACCTGATTCGAGCGATCATTCCAATGATCTACTTCACCGCCTTCATGGGCTGGCTTCGTGCCGAGCGCGTTGAGCGTGCCGTGGCCAGCGTCGAGCCACACCAGGAGATTGGCCTGCGGCGGCAGAGTGGCGGTTGGGGGTGCTATGGATGCGAGGACAACCGTTGAACCGGTGGGCCTGGGCTGTGGGCCGTGACGCACGCCAAATCGCCCAGAACAATGAAGCGACTACAATAACCCCAAGACAACCCGCTAGCAGCAGCCACTTCGATCGCCCTTGGACAGCGGCCGAAAAAAAGGGAGGGCTGCGAGGCGGTACCACGGCCGCTCCGTCGTTAGGAGCCGCGAGAGTCTCGCGTGGCACGGGCGGCGGGGCCGCCACCGCCGCGGGTTCATTGGCCGGCTGGATGAAACTTGGCGCGCTCTTCGGCTGCGGCGCCAGCTCATTGCTAGCCGGTGGCGGCGCAATCAGGACTGGCTCGGTTTTATCGGATCGTGAGGAGCGTTGCGCTGGTTTCGCCGCCAGAGCGGCCTTTGCGTGGGATGCAATCTGCCGAAGAATCTCAAGGGCTTCGAGCGCGCTTTGCGGTCTATCGGAAGGTTCGCGGCTCATAAGCCAGCCAATCCATTGAGCCAGCTCGGGCGGAATGTCGGGCCGGAACTGGTCGAGCGGTGCGTTCACCCGGTGTTCAAGGTGGTTGGTCATCACCTCCGCCATCGTCCCACCCGCGAATGGATGCTGGCCGGTCAGCAGGAGGTAAAATAGACAGCCGAGCGAGTAAAGATCGGTGCGGGAGTCAAGCGGCTGATGCCGAAATTGCTCGGGAGCCATGAAGTGGACGGAACCTTTGGCTGTATGGGTTGCCTGATCGATCGTCTGCTGCGCCGGAATGAGCGAGAATTTCGCCAGTCCAAAGTCCAGGATCTTGACCTGGAAAAGAGCGTTAGGCAGCCAACTGATGACCACGTTCGAGGGTTTGAGATCCCGATGAAGGATCTTTTTTTGGTGCGCTTCACTCAGGCCCTCGAGCACCTGCTCCGCCAAGGCGCAAAATTCATCGACTCCGATGCGCCGGCGGGCTGCCTCTTCGAGATTCTCGCCGTTAACAAACTCCATGACGACGAAACCGCCATCTTCATCGACTCCGAAGTCAAAGACTTGACATATGTTAGGATGTTGAATGGCCGAAAGCAGAGAGGCTTCCCGTAACAGTTCCTTGCGCAACTTTTCTCCCGCCTCGGAGCCATCAGCATTAAAAAGCCGCTTGATGGCCACGGTCCGATTGAGCTGGGTGTCCCACGCACGATAAACCATGCCGGCACCCCCCTCGCCAAGCTTGGCCTTGATTTCGTAGCGCTCACTCATCCGCCCTCACCGTAATTGTCGAACCGCCTTTGCAAAGTGTTTCGTCGTCAGCCGAACCAAGCCGGGAATGCCGAGGCGGACGGACTGGCGCCCGAAACGTTTGCTTTGAGAGGCGGAAAAGGTTAAAAATTTAGCCGCTGCTAAGCATTGGGACGTTCGAGCGTAGATCATTTTATGAGTGAGTTGAGCGAATTGAGCCGCCGGGAGCGGCAGATTATGGAAATCGTGTACGGCCGTGACGGGGCGACTGCCACTGACGTGCTCGAGAGCTTGCATGATCCGCCCACTCGCACATCGGTGCGCACGTTGTTGCGGATACTTGAAGAAAAAGGGCACCTCAGGCACACCAAGCGCGGGCGGGAGTTTGTTTTTTACCCTACCCGCCCACGGGAGCGCGCAGGCAAGTCGGCCTTTCAGCGGGTGCTCGAAACTTTCTTCGGCGGATCGCTGGAGGAGGCGCTGGCGGCGCATTTGCTATCCCGCAAGAACAGGGTGACTGGGGAGGAACGCGACCGGTTGGTTTGCCTGATCGACCAAGCCAGGAAGGAGGGCCGTTAGAGATGAGTCGCGCGCTGATTTCCACTTCGGCTCTCTTGGGAACCGCCTTGCCCTTCCTGGTGGATTCCGCGTTCAAGGGCGCGGGGCTGCTCCTGCTGGCTGGGCTGGTGGCGCTGGCGTTGCGAAGAGCGTCGGCCGCGAAGCGTCATTTGGTCTGGTTGTTGGCCCTGGCTGCGCTGATAGTGCTGCCGGGACTCTCCGCACTGCTCCCGAGCTGGCGCATTCTGCCGGACTGGGCGGTTGTTGGCCCGGAGAAGGTGAGCCGATCGAAGCTGGAAGGGATGCGAGTGATCCCGGGGACCCAACGGAGCGCCACTCCCCCGGCAGAAGTCGGTGGAAGGCTGGAACCGAGATCTCCGGTAAGGGCGAATGGGGCGCAGCGAGCGGACCTTTCCGTGGTTGCGGCATCTTCCCTTCCCCCGGCGTTGCACGTCAGTGCCGCGCGCAATGGGCAGAACTGGCTGCCATTGATCTGGAGCGCCGGCTTTGTGTTGCTGCTTGGCCGGCTGTTCTGTGCACACGGGTTGATGTGTCAGTGGACCCGCCGCTGTCGAATCGTTACTGACGGGCCGCTGGCGGTGGCGCTCAATGCCGCGCAGGCGCAACTTTGCGTGCGCCAGCGAGTGGGATTGCTGCTCGACCCGAGGCGAACCATTCCCTTGGTGTGGGGCGTCTTTCGCCCCCAATTGCTCCTGCCAGCGGAGGCGGAAGCGTGGCACGAAAGTCAAAGCCGTTCGGTGTTTTTACACGAGCTGGCGCACATCAAGCGTCGCGACACGGCCGTGCAGTGGCTTGTTCAGCTCGTCTGTGCGCTGCATTGGTTCAACCCGCTGGTTTGGTTCGCTGCGTGGCGGCTGCAGACGGAACGGGAGCGCGCCTGCGATGACCTCGTTCTTGCGAGCGGAGTGCGGCCCTCTGAGTACGCCGAACATCTGCTCGAAGTCGCCACAAAACTTGACACAGGACGCTGGACCCATGCCTGCGGCCTCGCGATGGCTCGGCGGTCGCATCTCGAAAGCCGTCTGCGCGCCGTGCTCAGCGAAAAGATCGACCGCCGCAGTGTCACCGCCGCCCTCGTCGGGACCGCGCTGCTTCTCGGCGCGATGATCGTCGTGCCTTTCGCGATCGTACGGGCGGCGGATAAAATCGAGTCAGGTCCAGACGTGCCGGCAGCCAGTCCGGCGCTTGTGCCCACGACTTCGGCGGCGCCGACCAAAAACGAGGCGAACATTGTGTGGCCGGCGGAATCGGGGAGGAAGCCACGGGTTTATGAGATCGCGTTGCGCGAAGGCGATGCCCCCTATCGCATGGTATGGGAGCGTGGATCTACAGTAGTCTGGGTGGCGGAAGAAATCGAACTGCGTCGCGTGGAGTTCAGGGACGCGATGAACGTTCGGGAACGCCATTGGAAGTGGACCGAAGCCGGCGAATTCTCTAAAGAGATGCCTGTTGAAGTGCGGGCAGAAATCGAAAAGCGCTTCCTAAAAGCCGCCATTGTTCCACCGAAGGAAGCCGCTCTCGACCCACAACTCAGTCCAGCGGCGCTGTGGATCGAACCAATACTCAATCCAGAGGACCACACCATCGATTTGACGCTCCCGTCGGAAGTGATCGAGTTCGACGGTTTGCTCAACTACGGCAGCCCGATTCAACCCGGCGCCACAGATGCCTTCGGCAACCCGACTAGAGTTATCCGCAGAGATAACCGAATCGAGCAACCCATTTTCTCCACTCGGCGACTCAGCGAGGCGGTGAGAGTTTCCACGGCCGGCGCCAGTGCGCCAGCCGCTTCCGCTGCCGGCATCGTCATAAACGTACTGGACTCCGAACAAACTCGGGTCGCTGAGTTCCAGGTGATCGCGGGCGTAAGGTCAGGCGTCTCTTCCAATGTCGAGGGAGTCGTGAATTGGCAACCGCACACGTTGCGAATTGGCAAGAAGGGGGTGTTGGTCTGGCCGTTGGACGAGGCTTACGACGAAATGGCGTTGCGCATCGAGGCCGATGGATACGTCCCGCAGACCTCCGCGTGGATTAAGAAAAGCGAGGGCGCAAAGGAGGTTTCAATTAAGCTTTTGAAGGACGCCGGAGTCGCAGGCCGAGTATTGACGCCCGATGGCAAATCGGCCGCTGGGGCGACCCTCGCGCTGGCGATGGTGCAACGCGATGCTGTGATCGAAAACGGCGAGGTCCGCGGGCTTGGGCAGCCACTGCCCGAGAAGGCGTCTGACCACTGGCGGCGACCCGTGTTCTCCCGGACGGACTCGAATGGACGTTTCAAGGTGCCGCGGCTGGCGGATTCCACTGCGGCTGCGCTCATCGTTCACGGGAGCGGGGTTCGCGAGATGCATTTCGCCGATTTCGAAAAATCGCCCGAGGTGACGTTGCAGCCATGGGGCCGGATCGAAGGGCGCGTGCTTTGGCAGGACAAGCCAGGGGCGAATGAGGATGTCAGCCTGACCGTGCATCGTGATGCCTACGGCTACCCTGGAGTCATCGCACAATACGAAAAGACAAAGACGGATGGAAATGGCCAATTCACTTTTGACAAGGTCCTGCCCGGCCAGGTGCAGTTAGCGCGTCCGTTCATTCTCGGGAAGCCGACCAAGAGCGGGACGACAAGTGTCGTGTTGCCCGGCATGTTCGCGCACGTCACCGTGAAACCCGGCGTCCCCACACCGGCACTCATTGGCGGCCGCGGACGCACCGTAAAAGGGCGGCTCGTGGGGCGTGACTCATGGGATGGCGTGACGATGCATTTCCATCCGCGGGCTCCGCATATCGGCATGCCCGGCGACGAGGACTCGTGGACGGCATGGACTCAGTTTCAAAAGAGCTCGATCGGTCCGATCTTTTTCCGCACCGGGCTCCAGTCGAAGGCGGATGGCACCTTTGAGATCCCGAGCGTCCTGCCGGGCGATTATCAGCTATTCGTCGATGGAAACTCCGGGTCCCAGTTCTCGATCGAATCCGAGAACGCCGTCGGGTCGCCGGAGCCAAGGGATCTGGGCAACATCAGCGTGCCACCATCAAAGAAAAACTAGGAGATCGGGAAAACAGGCTCACTTGCGGGTGGGGACGCCCTTTCGAAGCGGCCTAAATCGGAAGGGGGCAGAATTGGTTCGAGTTTACGGGGCTTCCCGCGTTGACATTTTGGTATTTATGATCTAAATATAAGTTACGAGTATTCATGTTAATGCGCCGTCGCTGTGATCATTTGCCTGCTCGGTGCGCTCTCTTTGCGGGAAGCCTTTTGGCGGTGGCGGTAGCGCCGGTATTGGCGACGGTGTTGGTGGATTTGGACGCGGCGAATTACTCGGGGACTGGCCCTTGGGCGAATACCGGCAGTTTGGGCGAGACTTTTGCAGCGGCAGGCACCCCGACCCGGCAGACGGTGGCTGGAGCGCTCGCGGTCGTCCTTGATGGAGCGGGCGATTATTTTGTAGGGCCGGCCTCTGTCGTTCCGCTGGATGGCGCCGGACCTACGCGGTCCATCGAGGTTTGGGCTTATCAGGGGAACGCCAAGCCCGAAGAGACCATGGTATCATGGAGTCACCGTGGCGGACCTAACGGGACACACATGTCGTTTAACTACGGAACCAGTCCCGGACCTGCTGGTTTCGGTGCCGTTGGGCAATGGGGAACGGGTCCCGATCTTGGCTGGGCCGGCGGAGCGCCAGTTACCGGACAATGGCATCATTTGGTGTATACGTACAATCCCAGCAGCAGAATTACCAGTGTTTATGCGGACGGGTTTTTGCAGACGTCCGAAAACTCCGGACCGCTGAATACCCATCCCGGTTTCTCGATTAACATCGGTGCTCAGCGAAGCAACAGCCCTCCTGCGTTTGCGTCGATCGATTCTCAACTTCAACTGTCAGGCGCAGTGGCCAAAGTGCGCATCCACGATGTGGTTTTGAGTTTATCTCAGATTCAAACCGCTTTCTCGAATGAAGCTGCGCAATTTAACGGACCCGTTCCCGGAACCCTGACCAGACTCCCAGTCCATCGATATTTATTCGACAGCCTGGGCAGTGCCGGCGACGGAACGATGGTTCCGGATGTGCTCGGAAGTCAGCATGCCACTATTCGCGGCGCTGGAGGGTCTGCGGATGCGTCAGTCTTGAACCTGCCGGGAGGATCGTCCGCCACCCAGGCTTATGTGGATCTCCCCAACGGAATTATTTCTTCGGGGCGAGAAGTGACTCTGGAAGCGTGGCTCCGGGTGAACAGCACCCAATACGGGGGCCGCATCTTCGATTTCGGCACCAGCTCGGCAGGTGAGATTACCGGTCCCGGCGAAACGTTTTCCGGAACCGACTTCGTTTCATTGTCAGCTAACGTGGCGACGAGTGCCAATCAGCGATTGGAAAGAGGCGGAGGAACCATTCCCAATGGTGGAGCTGCTCGAGACACGCAAGGCAGTGCTGTCAACAATGTCGAATTCCACTTTGTCCTCACTTACGATAACGCTCTGAAAGAATGGCGATGGTATCGGGATGCGGTTCTAATGGAGGTTCTGCCGGACCTCGATGGACCGGCTGGCATCACCGACGTGAATAACTGGCTGGGGCGTTCCAACTCATCGGCAGACGCTAACCTCGATGGCGCCTACAACGAGGTGCGTATCTACAATTACGCTCTCACCCACAATCAAATCTACGGCAACTATTTGATTGGACCCGACACTTTCAATGCGGATGACCCGCCGCAGGTGACCATTCATCCGAGTTCGGCGGAGGTGTGCCCGAATAGTCCAGTAACATTCACCGCGGCCAGTGACAGCCCGGCGGCCACGGTGCAGTGGGAAGTGAGTCCCAACAATGGTGCACCCTTTGCTCCGATTCAGTCGTCGACCGACAATTCGCTGAGTTTCACTCCGGCGCCATCGCACAGCGGTCGCCGCTACCGCGCCGTCTTCAGAAATTCCGGGGGCAGTGCCACAACTAATGTCGCGATTCTGACCATGCTCAATCTCGACGCGGATGGCGATTTTATGCCAGATTGCTGGGAGACGTCGCACGGGCTGGACACCAACTCCTCCGACGCGGGCCTGGATAAGGACGTTGATGGCGCAAGCAATTTCGACGAGTTTATCGCGGGCACCGATCCTTCGGACGCCGCCAGTCGCTTTCGTGCCACGCTGACTGCTTCTGGCAGCCTGATGACCGTTCGTTATACAACGGTGCCACTTAAAAAATATCGGGTCGAACGCAGCGCCAATCTGGCTGCCTGGTCGGTATTGGCCGACAATGTGCAAGGCACCGGAAACGAGATCGCCCTGACTGACGCCGATTCCGTTTTCGGTTTCAGATATTTTTATCGGGTGAAGCTTGTGACGGAAAACTGAGAATAGCTCGTCTGTCCGCGGCCCGAGGGAATTGCATTCGGGAGCAAAATGGCATTCGGCGGAAGGAGTGATTCAGGCAATGACCTGCCGCACAACGCTGCCGTAATTGTCGGTGAGACGAAAATCGCGCCCGTTATAACGGTGGATTAGGTTTGTGTGATCGAAGCCGAGCAGCGCAAGGATGGTGGCATGCAGGTCGTGCACGTGAACCTTGTCCTGCACGGCGCGCGCACCGAACTCATCTGTGGCCCCGTGGATGTGCCCGCCGCGCACTCCACCGCCCGCCAGCCACATCGAGAAGCCGCGGGCATTGTGATCGCGCCCCGGATCTTCGTTTCCGTTGCGATCGCGCGTGACGGTGCGTCCAAATTCTCCGCCCCATATGACGAGGGTACTGCCAAGCAGTCCGCGCTGTTTCAAGTCGGCGAGCAACGCAGCGGCCGGCTGATCGATGTCCGTGGCCCGCGCGGGGAGATTGTCTTCGATGCGTTGATGATGGTCCCAACCGCCCGCGCTCACTTGCACAAAACGCACCCCACGCTCGACCAGGCGCCGGGCCACCAGCAGCTTGGCGCCCAGCTCACCAACTCCATATTGGCTGCGAATGGCCGCTGATTCTTTCGAGATATCAAAGGCGTGTGTCGCCTCGATTTGCATTTTGAACGCCATCTCAAAGGCTTCGATGCGGGCCTCGAGTTGATCGTCGCGCTGCAGTTTCTCAGCGTGAATCTGGTTTAACCGTTGCGCGAGATCGAGCTGGGCGCGCTGTTGTTTTGGCCCCGTAAACTGGTTTCGGATGTTTAACAATACCTGGTCGAGAGGCATTCCGCGCCGATAATTAACGTTTACGCCCTGATAAACTCCCGGCAAAAACGATGCCTGCCTCCATTCCGGCTTGCCGCCGATGGTGATGAATCCGGGCATGTTTTGGTTCAGGGAACCGAGACCGTAAAGAACCCATGAGCCGACAGATGGCTTCGGCAGTTGCGCCGAGCCGGTATTCATGAATCGCTGCGCCACATCATGCGCCGGGATGTCCGTAAACATCGACCGGATGACGCACATGTCGTCGACGTGTTCGCCCAACTGCGGAAAAACGTCGCTCACCGGAATGCCAGATTTCCCTTTTGGTTCGAATTTGAATGGAGAGGCGAACGCAATGCCATCGAGGCCTGGCAGTGTTTTCCCAGCGAATTTGGCGAGAGCGGGCTTCGGGTCCCAGGTATCGATTTGCGAGGGACCGCCCTCCGCGAAAATGTGAATGACCGCCTTCGCCTTGGCGGGGAGCGGGGGGGTCTTGGGAGTCAGGGGATTTGACGAAGCACCCAGTGCCGTTGAAGCCGCCAATTCGCCAAGCAGCGCCGAAAGTCCCAGGGCACCAAACCCCATCCCCGTCCGCTGAAGAAAGCTCCGGCGGTTCATCAGCAAGTCCTCGGCGCGAACGGGGTGCTCGACCGGGTTATAATTCGACAGACGTTGAATCATGACGGAGATATTGAGCCGGGTTTCTGCTAAAAGCCAGATTCAACCGACGAGCCGCAGGAAAGTAGCGCACGCTGAAGACGTCCCGGCGCAACCCACAGCCACAAGACCCGGCCTTTTCATGGCGCGCCGACGAGTGCCTTCGGCTGCGCTTTTTCCCACTCGTCTCGAGTGACTTTCTTAATCTGGTGAGTGAGCACAAAAGCTCCGAGTTTGTTGGCGGCGACGACGTCCGGGAGCTTGTCGCCATTCCAATCGTCGACGACGATCTGCGTGCCGACTCCGGATTCACCGTCGATGAGATGCGGCAGCCAGTCGACGGTTTTGTCTTCGTTGCGCTTTAGTTGAAACCAATAGAGAGGTGATTTGACCGCCGATGCGGTATCTCCTTGCGAGCCGTGCGACCAGAACCGCTTGCCGGTTACTATGTCCTTCAAGCCATCGCCATCCATGTCTGCCAGTTCGATCGCGTGCAGCTCGCCGAAGCGCACCCCATAGCGATTGTCCTTCGGATCTTTATTCATGAAAACGTGCGGAAGGAATTTGATCTCGAGGCCTTCTCTCATCTGTTCGTGCCAGGCGAGTCCGTAACCATGAGCGGCCTGGCTGGTGATGACGTCATTGAGACCGTCGCCATTAACATCGTAGGCATACATTTGTGCGCCGCCGCTATTGAACGGGATGGCGTGAAACGTCCATGCGGGGTCTTGTTCGAGGCTCGGCGGCTGCTCCCACCAGCCATCCTTTTCGATCAAATCGGCGCGCTTATCGCCATTGACGTCACCGATGCCAAGGCCGTGCGTGAACCGCTGGTAACCGCGCACCGGTGAAATCGGATGCCAGGTCCACGGCGCGCTCGCATCGCCGGCATCCGCCGTCGCATAGCCATATCGTCCGCCCGAGGCGCACACGAGTTCCGGTTTTCCATCGCCAGTGATGTCCGTGAAGGTGGGCGATTCGTTGTCCGTAATCCGCCACACCACATGCTTGGTCCAATGTCGCTCTTCGGCTTTGGGGTTTTCATACCACGCCGTCCATTGTCCGGGGAATCCAATGACTAGAAGATCCTCCCAGCCGTCGCCGTTGAAGTCGCGCCCGAAGGCAAAAAAGTTATCCGAATACTTATTCTCCTTGCCGAGGGCACCCTCGAAACCTGGAATCTTCTGGAGACTGCCATCTTGCTTCTTTCGATCAAAAGTGGTCGTGGCCGGATAAATTTCGCGTTTTTGCGTGAAGTCTGGGGCGGCATACCAAAACGGTCCGGCCGCCACATCCTTTTTGCCATCCTTGTTCACGTCAATGAACGTAGCGCCCTCGGCCCAAAACTGATCCGACAACTTTGTTTTTGCGAATGAATGAAGAACATGGTCTTCCGCGGAAACGTGCATAGCCGATGCGAGGGGGAAGAGCAGAAGCGATTTTTTCATGAGAGGAGGAGCGACTGTTTCTCCGTGCCGACAAAACAGCAAGCCTCATTGAGTGTGTAACGGATCACCCCGGCTCACTCCAACAAGTCCTTGCCGCAGTGCGGGCAGCGCCGCGGCGCCGCAGGGGTTGCGCGTTTGGCTGCGCGGAGGATAGCGAGCACGACAATGATCGGCAAACCCAACATCGCCAGAATGATGGCAAGCTCGAACGAACCGAGCCCCATAAATCCAGCGAGGAGCGGTGACGGCATAAGTCGAGGCTAGCCGTGCCCTAAGCCTTGGTCAATACCGCCGGATTGCACTGGGGTACTAGGAGGCAGGCACGGTTGCCTGCCTGGGAAAAAACGGTAAGCTTACCGGCAATGCCGGCGATGGCTGTAATGCCGGTGATGCGAGGAGTAGTGACGGTTTCCGCCCAGGCTGACACCAAAGTGCAGGCTGGGATAGCCCGCGTAGCCACCATAATACGCCGAACGATATGGGCGGCCGTAGCCGTATGCGGAGTAGCCACCCCCATAATACGCGGTTCGATAGGGAGACCGGTAGTAACGGTAGGTTGGGGCATAGTAGCCATCGTCGCAGTAGGCCGGGGCGTAATGCACACGATAAACCGGCGCGCAATGCGCCCGATATACTGGTCGGCAGTGATACCCGCCATACCAGTGGTCCGCTCGCGCTTCAGTCGCAACACCAACAGCGCTCAGCGCCAATGCCGCCATAACAGAGAGTCTTGACTTCATGGAATTAATAGGGGTTTGGAACATGATTAACGCCCCCGCTAAGGCAGCGGGATCTCGTATTTGACGCCGAAAACTTCCCCGTTATTCGCTCAAAACGCGAATTTTTTTTTGCTGGGGGGCGCTAGGAAGTGCCCCGACCCATAACGGCGTCCCACCACTCATCGTAGCGATCGTCCTCACTCCGGGCGCGCATGGCTTTGCGTTTCATGCGCTCCCGGTGCACTTCCTCTTTTTTTTGCAATTTTCGCTCGAGGCGTGCCGTGCGTTCTTCTTCGGAAAGGCTCGAACATGCGGCCAGCATTTGTAAAACAATGGCTGCGATGAGGCAGGTCAGGAGACGAGCGAAATTCATGTGTGGAATCGTGTGGAATGGGATAGGAGAACACCGGTAGCGATGATGGCACCATCGATCAACCGGGATCGCAAGGGAGGCACGGGCAGCCCAACTAAAAAATGTACGAGCGCTCTGCAGAGACTCCCTGCTTTTTCCTGCTCACGCGCAACGAGAGGATTGCCAAAATAAAAGGCGGGGCCTCCCGCCCAGCTCACCTCTCTGACCTAGCGCCGACCGCGACCAGATGGTGGCGGGTTCGGAAGTAGATCGCGTTTTTGGAAATCGCCGGGGAGGCCATGCAGGTTTCATATAGATCGTTTGTTGCGATCACGTTGAAGGCATCGCCTTGTTTGAGGACAAAGACCTTGCCGCGTTCACTGGCGAAGTAGAGCCGGTCTTCGCCTGCAACGCCCGATGCGGTGAATCCGTCGCCACTGGCGCTCAATCGCTCACGGTAATGGATGTCGCCGGTGAGTGCGTTGTAGCAGGTCAGGACTCCTCCATCGTTACAGCAATAAAGGCGCCCTCCGAATGCGAGCGGTGTCTGCATGTAGTTTCCGCGGCGCGGAACGCTCCAGACGATGAACTCGTTGCTCGTTTCACCGGGATCCAGACTGATGTCTCCGACGACATTGGTTCGGATCGCGTAGACCGGCGACGCCGGACCGTGCGCGCTGGTCAGGAAAATCAGGCCGCCGTCGACGATTGGCGTAGGTACGGGAATGTCTCCGCCGCCTTGCAGTTTCCAAAGTTCCTTGCCCGTGGCGAGATCGTAGCCGCCGCTGTGGCGGTAGCCATTGACGATCACCTGTGCGCGGCCAGCCACATCGACGTGGACGGTCGGCGTGCTCCAGGTCGGCACCTCATTTCGCGGTACGCGCCAGAGTTCGCGTCCGTCATCGGCGTTGAACGCGGCGAGGAATCCGCCCTTCTGCACGTCGCACTGCACGATCACCTTTCCGTCATGCAGGATCGGAGAACTGCCGAATCCCCACTGGGCGGAGGGGACCATGTAGTATCCTGAGTCCAGGACCCCGAAATCCTTTTTCCACAGAAGCGCACCTTTGACATCGTAAGCGTAGAGACCTTCGGTCCCAAAAAATGCGATGACGCGCTTGCCGTCGGTCGCCGGTGTGGAATTCGCGTGGCTCGCTTTGGTGTGGCGCTTGACCCGGGGAGGGCCAGTGTGCGCAGTGACGTTCCAAAGGATGGCGCCAGAGGCCCTGTCGAGACAGATTACTTTCCATTGTTGCGGGCCGTTGTCATCCGCCGGCTCGATGTCCCCATACAACCCGACCTTGAGTTCCGCGGCGTCGGAGGCATTCACCGCGGTCGTCAGGTAGATGCGCTCGCCCCAAATCACCGGCGACGAGTGCCCCAGTCCTGGAATCTTTGTTTTCCAGAGGATGTTCCTGCCCCCTTTGACGTCCCAGTGGAGCGGCGGTGAGCCACCTTCCGCCACGCCGCTCGCGTGCGGCCCGCGAAATGACGGCCAATTTCCGTCAGATGACTGCTCGGCTGAGAAAGCAGCGCTGGCCAGGAGAAGCCACAGAAGCGATCTCATAATGGCAAGGTTGGTAAAGCGAGAGTTTATCGAGCGACACGGCGCGATGAGTCATCGCGCCCTGCCTTGGGCGAGGCGGTGGTCTGCTCGAATGATTTCATGCCGGTGGATGGCAGGATTGACGATGTCGCGCACGAATTTTTCCGGAGCTTCTGTCTCTTGCTCCGCGAAAATGTAAATCCGCTGGGTGATGAACAGTTTATGGAAGGTAAAGGTGGGTGATTTCAGCCCGCGATAATAGGAAAGAATGGTTTCCTTCTCGAGGTCGAGGGCGCCAGGTCTGAATCCGTAGTCGAGAATGAAGGAGAAGCCCTCGAGGGCGGGCGACTCGCCGAAATGGACGTCCTGGCTGACCTCCTCGACCAGTGTCCGCCGGACAAAGTCGCGGACGGCATCCTCGTGGCCTTCGAACTCAAGTGCGTAACGACGCGTCGAACGAAAAGTGTGTTTCGTGGTCAGCGGCGAGTAAACCAGCTTGTTCGCGTCTCCAGGGTGATCGAATTTTCCAACGACTTCGGCGTCGAGGATGCCGCGCCGGTGGTGGGCGGTTGATTCAGGGGGAGGTTCGGAACCTCCGCTACTTTGAGAGTTGGGATTCGACACGTTTGAGGACTTCGGTGTAGCCGGTAACGAGATCGCCAAGATCAAAACGGAAGCGGTCCTTGTCGAGTTTTTCGCCGGTGGTGGCGTCCCACAGCCGGCAGGTGTCGGGGGATATCTCGTCCGCCAGGACGATGCGCGAGCGATCACTGCCCAGGCGGCCCATTTCGATTTTGAAGTCAACGAGATTGAGACCGGCCTTGCCAAAGAATTCGCGCAGCACGTCATTGATGCGCAGACCAAAACTGCGGAGCGTGGTCAATTCACCTGGCGTGGCCAGCCCGAGTTCGCGCACGTGGTCGTCGTTGATCATGGGATCGCCCAGCGCATCGTCCTTGTAATAAAGTTCGATGATGGGCTGTTTGAGCTGCTGACCCTCGGGAAGACCGGTGCGTTTTTGCAGACTGCCCGCGATCACGTTGCGCACCACCAGTTCGATGGGAATAATCTCGACCCGCTTGACCACGATGGAAATATCTCCCGCATCGCGCACAAAGTGCGTCGCCACGGCGTTGGATTCAAGGAGGCGATAAAGATGCAGTGTCAGCGCTTTGTTGAGCCGGCCCTTCTCCGCAAACTCGGCCTTTTTAGCGGCATTGAACGCCGTCGCGCTGTCCTTGAACTCCATCAGGAGTTCGTCCGGCGATTCCATGGCGAAAAGCTTTTTCGCTTTGCCTTCGTAAACGAGCGTCATGGGCGGGTCAGTCAGTGAATCAGAGAGTTAGAGAGTCAGAGAGTGGTCTTGCTGCGGCGCTCAACTCTCTGATTCATAACTCTCTGATTCGTAACTTCAATATCTCATGATG
This sequence comes from Verrucomicrobiales bacterium, assembly GCA_050998515.1. GTDB lineage: Bacteria > Verrucomicrobiota > Verrucomicrobiia > Verrucomicrobiales > V1-33 > JBPCQC01. The sequence goes on along the minus strand of JBPCQC010000035.1, from coordinate 6,214 downwards.
GTTTCGTGCAAATTGAGGACGACCCGCGCCACCTGGGTCCAGGCGGCGAGTTGGGCAGCGGGCAAATCATCCGCGGGCGGCAGATAACCATTTGTCTGCAACGCCCGGGCCGGCGCGTCATCCTTGGCGTATTGCGCGAATTGCTCGGCAAAGAACCGCGTCAGCGAACGGCGTTCCTCAGCATGTGGCAGGCGGGCGAGCGCGTGCGTGAAAAGAAATTCCAAGCGTTCGGAGATGCCGGCCTGCGGAAGGCGCCGCAGCATTTTGGCGGCAAATCCGAGCGCCGCTTCGGTGAAGTTTGGATCGTTGAGGAGAGTGAGCGCCTGCTGCGGGGTATTCGAGATGACGCGTTCAGCCAGACATTCCTCGCGGCCGGGAGCGTCGAAATTGGCGAGCATCGGATGGAGAAAAGTGCGCTGCCAATGCATATAGACCCCGCGGCGCAAGCGCCGGTCATCGGTCTGCGTCAGATAATCGCGCTGCGGGAAATTGAGGTTCTCGTAGTAACCCGGCGGTTGCCAGGGAAAGACGCTCGGCCCGCCGAGTTCCGGGTTGAGCAATCCTGCGATGGCGAGCGCGTTGTCGCGCACAATCTCCGCTTCGAGGCGACGAGGATTTTGCCGCGCCAACAGCTTGTTGGCGGGATCCTTCTCCGCGAGTTCCGGGCGAATCTTTGACGACTGGCAATAAGTTCGGCTCGTCGCGATCAGCCGCACCATGTGTTTAAGATCCCAACCGCTTTCACGAAATTCGACGGCCAGCCAGTCGAGCAGCTCGGGATGTGACGGGGCCTCGCCTTGCGCGCCAAGGTCATCAAGTTTCGGTGAAAGGCCATTGCCGAAAAATTGCGCCCACAGCCGGTTCATGATCACCCGCGCGGTGAGCGGATTCTCATCCGAACACAGCCATTTCGCCAACTTGAGACGAGGTGGCGATTTCGGGCTTCCGATATCAGAGTTCGGAGTTTTTGACGCGGTCTGGGACGCTCCCGTTCCAATTTTAGCCTGAAAGATCACCGGCACGGTTGGCGAAAGGAGTTCGCCCGAGTCATCCATCCAGTTCCCGCGGGGCAAAAGCCGAATGGGCCGCGGCGGCTGCGAAACCGTCACCTGGGTCCAGGCTTTACCGCCGCGACATTCCGCCAGCTCACTGCGCAATTGCAGGAAGCGAGCCCAATTGGGGCCAGCAACCGCAATCAGATCGTCGTTATCAGGGGCCAGCGAAGCGGCGTCGCTCACTGCAAATTCGACGGATTTCGCATCCTTGGTACTCGCCAGCAATGTGATGGCTTCGCCCTCATCGAGGGAAACCGGTTGTTTGAAATAATAAATCGCCGTGTGAACCTTGCCCTGCGCTGCCGGGTCTGACCGCCACTCGGACAGAACCGAAAGCACATCCGCGGTATTGGCGTAGCGCGGCAGTTTTCGATCCGCGAACGCTTCGGCAAACGGAACATCGCCCGGCCCCGGCTTGTAGGCGGGGCGAGCGGACTTTTTCTTTGCCGCCGTGCCGGGTTTGGCAACCGGGGTTGTTTTTTGAGAAGGCTCGGACACACTTTCGCCTTTGATCGCGCGCAAGGTCAGCGCAAAGGGTCCTTGCGGAACGCGCACGCGCACTGACGCGACATCGACCGGCCCCCGTACCACCGTGCGGAAGCCGTCCGCGGTTTTCTCGGCTGTTGCCTCAGACCAACGCGGCGAGTCGGTTCCGCCCGAACGATCCCCGCTGATTCTGGCACCGTCGAGTGCCTTGATACTTGCAACCAGTTTGTCCGCGCGACGCTTCAGATTCGGACTGTCGACAAGAATTTCCGGCGGGAAAGGATGTTCGTTACTCCAGCCTTTGAGATCTGGATTTGGCGTATAGCCGTAGTCTTGATAAACGCCCCATTCCCGAACGTCAGCAAAGAACGCCTGAAAGCTGTAAAAATCTTTTGCGGCAACGGGATCAAATTTGTGGTCGTGACATTCCGCGCAGCCGAGCGTGGTGCCCAGCCACGCCGTCCCGAGGGTCCGGACGCGGTCGGCGGCATATTTCGCGAGATACTCCTTCGGTTGAGCTCCTCCTTCGCGGGTCATCATGTTCAGCCGGTTGAAACCGGTCGCCACGAGCTGCTCTGTAGTAGGGTTAGGCAAAAGATCCCCCGCAACTTGCTCGAGCGTGAACTGGTCGAACCGCTTGTTCTGATTGAATGCGTCAATGACATAATCCCGATACGGAAAAATCCGCTGATTCTGGTCGCCGTGATAGCCGACGGTGTCCGAAAATCGCACGATGTCGAGCCAGGGCACGGCCATGCGCTCGCCGTAGTGCGGACTGTCTATGAGGCGCTTTACCAGCGCCTCGATTGCGGGTGGTGATAAGGTGGCGCCCGCGGAAACGCCGCCGCCAGTCTGGCCACATGCCTGCACGAACGCCTCGACCTCCGCCGGTGTGGGCGGAAGGCCGATGATATCGAGCGAAAGGCGCCGGATCAGCGTACGCGGATCCGTTTCGGGCGATGGGTCGAGGCCTTCGCTCTGCAAACGCGTGTGCACGAACGCATCAATTGGATTTCCGCGTTCTGCGCCTGGCATTTTGGCCTCAGGCACCGCCGGACGCACCGGCACGATGTAAGCCCAATGGGGCTGATACTCGGCGCCTTCCGAAATCCATCGCCGCAATATTTCCTTCTCCGCAGGTTTGAGGGACCGGTGGGAATCGGGCGGAGGCATCAATTCATCGGCGTCTTCGGTGAAAATTCGCTTTACCAATTCGCTCGCGTCCGCCTGACCCGGCACAATGGCCTTCTTTTCCAAAGCACTCTCGCGCTGGTCGAGCCGCAGATTCTTCTTTCGGTGATTTTTGTCCGGCCCGTGGCAAAAAAAGCAGTTGTTGGACAAAATCGGGCGAACGTCCCGGTTAAACTGCAGAGGAACCGCAACGGCGGTTGACGCAGCCAACAAAAGCAACAGAAATCGAAAAGTCATCAAGGGGGTTTAATCTAACACATCACAGGCTGGCGTCATCACGTGGTGCACAGAGGCCCCACCGGTCTGAAAAGTATCACCTGGGCCGGCCGCTCGCCAGTTTTCCCCACACCAGAAGAACGCTGGCAGCCCTGCGAGGCTTGCCGTCGCAAGCAGAAGCCGTTTGGCCAAAGGCCGCGTGAAATGCATGGAAGGCGAGCTGGTTATCAGTTATTTGTCAGCCGTCATGGGGCCTCGTTAAGCGCTCGTAGCTCAGGGGATAGAGCAACGGTCTTCTAAACCGTGGGTCGCTGGTTCGAATCCAGCCGGGCGCGCCAGATACAGACGTTGAAAATGAGCCAGTTACGCTCGAAAGCGAAAAGGAACGACGCGGAAGCCAAAGGAACGAAAAGGCATCAAAATGAAGCGGAATAAGCGGAAGATTAGCGGGCGGGGCGCCGAGCTCGAGAAAGCCGCGGGCGGCAGTGACTGGGGATTGCACGGAGTTCTACGGCCGGATCCGGCGCCACCCACCCGGACCACAATAGAGTGAGACAGCGACCCATCCCAGGCCGCCACGTGGTGATCAAGACAGCAGTTCTGAAGCCCGTTTCATAATCCGATGGCAGTCACTAGCGCCTCAGTAACAGCTTCCGGCGTCGCCTCGGGGAATTTTTCGCGCTAGTTGTAAGCCGCGCTAAAAATCGAGTCGATTACTTCCCGGCACTTCTTTGGCGGATCGGGAAACGAATGCGGAAATTGTTGCTTGAATCGACCGGTCGCAATCAGTTGACCCGTCGCCGAATCTCGAAACCAAACATCGAGCGAGCGCAAATACATCACAATGTCCCAATGCCAGCGATCCGAGTAATCAACGCGAATGTGAGCTGACGATGGCGCGGCGACAGCCGGGCCGCCGCTAACGCGCTTGCCGTGCATGGCAATCGCCGCCTCGATATGTTTATCAACGTCGCCGTCGGCGTCTGCCGGCCGGGCAACGTAAAACAAGCGTGCATTGGCCAGGGTGGTTGGTTGAAACACGCAGCCCGCAGATGTTCGCGATGAGAACGCCGAGGCGGAGAGATTTGCAAAATGGAATCGTGAACATGATCGCCGGACGATTTTAGACCGGAACGGAGACTCCACTCCTGATTCGCGGTCGTCAACTCGTCACGTTGCGGCGGAAAACCGTCATCTCTCTCCTTGGCTACCGATCGCGTCTTCGCAGTGGCTGGGGCCGACTCCCTGCCGGTAGACGCGTCCGCCCGCGTCGGTGCGATGGACGAGTTGCACCTTCGGACCGTGCCGGAGCGCTATTCCAGCGGCCGGGCGACCCGTTGCGTGACCCCGTCGGGACGCGTCACAAAATGATAGCGGCCACGGAAATATTCTGCGTCCACCGTTTGTGGACCCGGGAACCAAAGGAGGCGGCCGGGGCCGCCGAGATTGACCGAGATCAGTAGCAATAGAAATAAAACGGCGGGGAGCCAAAGGGTCCGGCGCAAGCGTCGCTCCAACCACCCACCAGTGATATCAAGACCCAGAGCGACGAGCAGCAAGACCACCGGCAGAAAATAGATCAAATACCAATGGAAAATATACGGCGTCTGCCCACTCCGATATATGAAGTAAGTCAAGACGGCCGGAAATAGACTGGCCGGGAAAATGATCCAGGCCCAGGGGGCTCTGCGACACAACTGGCGAAGGCCCACAACCATCAGCGCAGGCACGAGACAAAACACGAAGCCAAACAAGAGCGGCTCGTTCGGCACGTATCGTTGAACAAGATATTCCAGTGCACCTCGTCGAAACGTGACCGGACGTCCCCTATTCCATCCGCCCTCCCACTCATTGACCTCCGGGCCATTCGGCTTGGCAACCCCGGCAGCATAATTGCTCCAGGCAGTGACCGGCCAGGTATGCTCGAGCGCGCCTCGGAACTCCCGCCCCCATTTCGCCACTTGCGGCACCGCCGGCAAAACGAGCGGGAGGAAAATGAATGCCGCGCCGCACGACGTCACCGCGAACCGCACCAAACTGGCCCGCGCGCTACTATCGTGCCAACGCAGCCAGCGCCATCCCAGATAAGAGGCGAGGATCACTGCCCACGATCCTGTAAAATAAAAACTGCCTGGGAAACTGTAGAGACAACCAAAGAAACAGGCGACGAGCCCGCACCAATGCCTCCACTTTCCCCGCTCAAGGGCAATCCAGGAAAATCCCGGAATCAGCGAGGCAAAAAGTAGAACCAGGGCATACCCCCGGGCCTGGGTCGAGAAATTGACATGGAAGGGATGCAGAGCCCCGAAATACAGCGCGATGATCGCTGCGCGTGCGAATCCCATCCGTTGGATCGACCACCAAAGCGCGGCCAGCGACAGCACTCCCGGAATAATTGCCCAAAGTCGCAACACCACCCGGTTGATTCGCCACGGCTCAGCCCCTTCCCACCACTGCCAGGCTCGCAAAGTCACGCGCGCCAGAATGCTGAAAAGAAACGGATTGTTGGCCTGTTTGTCTTCCCACAGCGTCGCTTTCCAATCGACTATTTCAGCGACGGGGTTGTCTCCGCCACTCTCATAAACAAAGCCGATGATGTTCCGGCGCAGCGTGTCCTGTTCATCCCGGGTGATGGTTTGATCGAGCCGCGGCACGCGAACTGCAAGGGCGAGGAGCAGGCCCAACCCGATCCAGCACCAGGTCCGGCGGTCGAGCCGCCGTGGTGAGGCGCCAACAGTCGCACGGCCAGATCGCTCATCTTCCGCCCAGTGCAGCCACCACGGGCTGAGCAAAAGAAGCACACCAACAAGCATCATGTCGATGCATGCCGCCCACCAGATTTGTACGTGAATCAATTCCTCGAAACGAAGCTCCTTCCCGGCGGCTAGATGCCGCCCGAGCCGGCCTTCCCATGGCGCTCCATAGGCGTGTTGAAATTTCCACACCAGCACGACGAGCACCAGCAGTCCCGCCTGCACAAGGATGTGGCTACGCCTCGCTCCCATCACTTTTTCCCCCAACGCCCGAAAAAGTGCCCGATACCAATTCAAAAAGTAGGCCCCCATGAAACAACCTTTAGCACATGCCCATAACTTCTTTCCTCAGGTGTGGGAAATGGGTGTGGGAAATGGGGGGAGTGGGAAATGGGGGTCAGTGTGCAAAAATCGTCATTTCCAGTTTCTGGCCGGGAGGCGGCGCCGTTCATCGAGCTGCATCGATAAAGGAATTGAGCTTTTTGGGCAACCGTCTGCGATGCGTCGCAGATC
>JBPCQC010000034.1:0-22117 GCA_050998515.1 Verrucomicrobiales bacterium | reverse complement strand
GATCTGCGACGCATCGCAGACGGTTGCCCAAAAAGCTCAATTCCTTTATCGATGCAGCTCGATGAACGGCGCCGCCTCCCGGCCAGAAACTGGAAATGACGCTTTTTGCACACTGACCCCCATTTCTGACCCTGGGAAAAGGATTTGCTCCTGGGACGGCTGCGGAATTGACCGTAACCGACTGAGCTGCCTATGGCCCTTGGCCGAATCGCGGCAAATTGTGGTAAGCGCCATCCGCAGATTTGTCGCCAATACGAAGTCGAAAAAGGGACCAGTCAGGAATTTTAGCTTGATCCAAAGTTCTGTTTCGGGATAAACACCTGTAACTGGAAGGCGGGTCTGCTTAGCCATTCACGAGTTCCAACGCTTTTCCCAACCACCCATGAAATCTGCACTGCTCCTCATTCCCGCCCTGTGCCTCTCGACAATTTCCACGGAGGCTGTTCTGCTTTTTGGCGACAATTTCAATGCTCCGGATACGGGCAATTTGGATTTGTCCGATCAGACGGGACGCCGCTCCGGACTCAACACGGCGATCCAGGTGCGGTCTTCGAGGATTCAGCACGGTATCACGGGGAATCAGCTGAACTTCCTGAATGGCAACACCGGCCGGGTGCGGTTCCACAACGATCTGGATGACAATACCGCGACTGCCGAAACCTGGTATGACTGGGCGGGGTCGAGCACCGGGGCGCAGATCCTGGCGGACGGCGGGCTGCGGGTGGAATTCGACTGGATTGCGGGAAACACGACCTCCGCCAACTGGGTGGCATTCAATATCGGTCACAGCGGTGACGTCGGTGAGCCTGCTTTCAGGGTGAACGACCCCTCGAACGACATTGGAATCCTGTTCCGCTTCAACGGTGCGACAGAGATTTTTGACAACGGAATCAATCTGGGCCCGGGCGGAAGTGTTACCCCGAACATTGGGCTTCGTCACATTATGATTGACTACGCGTTCAATTCCTTCGCCGACGGGACTCCGGTAGCCGTGAACGCGTGGGAGAACGGCACCAATGTCTATAGCGGCAATTTCTCGTGGAGCGGGAACGCTGGCCAACTCTACATGGAGCTGGAAACGCTGGAGAGCACCCTCATTGATAACCTGATGATCTCGACCATCCCGGAACCATCGGGAATTGCTCTCGGGGTGTTGGGCGGGTTTGGATTGACGATGCGCCGCCGCAGGAAACTGGCTTGATTGGCGAAATCAAAGGGCTGCACTCGCGGAAATCGCAATTGCCCCGTCGTTCGGCTCCCGGCCGTTATTCGCTGGCAGATTCCGCCCCGCCTTCTGATTGGACACGGCGCGCTGTTCTTAATTGCGGAGAAAGACATAAGATTAGCCTGAAAAGACCTGACTCCCGCCCCCTCTTCCCAATCGGCGGTCACGGACGAGGATCTGCGCAGCTTGTTAGTTGAAGCGGCGCACTCCATTTTGCGCTCCACACATCCGCTGGCCTCAGGGCACTGGCGAACTATCTGCAAACAATCGCAAATTCGCGGCGCCGGTGCCTTGAGGTCACCCACCTGCCGCCACGCATGTTAGTCTACGGCCTAAGGCTCGATCGCAAAACGGACGCGAGCGAAGCGGCGCAGTGCAGTGACTGATGATTCATCGTCGGTAAAGCCATATGTCTTAAAGCCATCACCGACTACCGGATCAGTGACGACGGCGTCGAGCGAAATGAAGTCAGCGTAACCCACGTCGTTCGCTGCTTCGCCGCGCAGTGTAAGCTTTGGATCGTCGTCTCTTACCTCGATAAGCCATTGCAGGTGGCCCTCGCTGTCGAAGCCCCTCGCGATCCCCTGGACTGAACTGGCGACTTTCGGCACAGTTCTCAAAACGTATTCAGTTAAATTGTCGAGGCCATCATGGTCGGGATCCGCCTTGGCTTCTGCCAGCGCAGCTTCCGCAGGAAGATTGAACGAGAGATTTTGCCAGCCCGCGTAGCTCGCGATAACGTGCAGGATGAATTCCTGGGTGGCAAAGTCCCCGGAATATCCCCTTGTGCTGCTCCCTTGATCTTGAACCTTCAAAGTTACGGCGAACTGGCCTGCGCCGGTTTCAGGCGGTGATCCCGCCACCGCTCCGGCTGACGAGACGGTGATCCATGACGGTCCGCTGATTTTCGAGAACACGATCGTATTATTTTCGGCGTCGCTGGCTGTGGCATCATATCGATAAGGAAATCCAATGGTTGCGTCCGTCACCGCTGCCGAGATGAACACCGGTGGCCGGTTTCCGGGATTGGTTGCCGTGACGCCGGCGGCTGGTATACCATCGCCATCAACGTCGCCCATTTCCTGCCCATTGCTTCCTCCATCGCCATCGGAGTCGGCCGCGGCGAGGCTAGGGGACCAGAATGGTGTCATCGAAGATCCACCGACAATCGCAAAAACCGCCTCGCCAAATGGCGTGCGCTGCCCGCCGCCGCCAGGGCTAACGTGACAATTAGCGCAACCAAACACGTTGCCATTTGGAAACATGTTGACCCGAAATGGCCGCGCCGCGAGACGGTCGGAAACTGTCGTTCCCAGGAGGATCATCGCAAAAGAAACGGCAGACTTCTTCATGAGCTAGGCGCTGGGGAATCGACAACCGATTCACATTTGGATTAGGGTCAGTCCAGCATGGCGCTACGACAAGCACTTATTGGGTAATTGATTAGCGGCGTACGCCGGTTGAAAGTTATTTAAGATGTGTTAAGCATTCCCGGAATGCTCCGGACTCTGGCAGGATTACCGGGCGGGAGGATGAACGCTGCGCGCCTGCCGGAAAAGCTCGACCGGCAGTTGCAAGACCGGGTGTTGAGCAACGCCGACAACCGGCGTCTGCTCGACGGAATTGGGCGGCAGCACGAGGGCGATAGAGTTTCCCTGATGTGAGACCGCCTACACTGTCCTCGTATTTGGCAACCGCCGGACAGCATAGTCCAGTGGGGGACTTGTGCGCTTATTTCTTCCTCCATCCGAAGACCCTCGACAATACCGTGCGCGCGGCCCAATATCCGCACATGCCGTGAACTCCGGCGCCGGGTGGAGTTGAAGCCGAGCAGATGAAAAGCTGGGGCGAAGGGGTGGTGTAGGGATTCAGGCGCGCGACGGGGCGCGTGAACATTTGTGAGAGGTCCTGGACTCCGCCGATGATATCGCCGCCGATGTAGTTGGCGTTGTAGCGCTCGAAATCGGCCGGTGCAATGACGTGAGTGGCTAGAATGGTGTCGCGAAAGCCTGGGGCAAAGCGCTCGACCTGCGCGAGCATTCGCGGGGTGGCGTCTTCGCGGCAGGCGTGAGGAACGTGGGCGTACATCCACGCTGAATGCCGGCCGGCAGGCGCGCGCGTCGGGTCGCACAGAGTTTGCTGCGCGACAAGCACGAAGGGGCGTTCGGGGAGCCGTCCCTGCCAGATCGCGGCCTCAGCAGCCACGATATCTTCCGCCGCCCCGCCAACATGCACGGTTCCCGCTTTTCGGCAGGCTTCGTTCAGCCACGGAATCGGTTCACTGAGGGCGAGATCGAGCTTAAACGCTGCGGGCCCAAAGCGATAACGTTCGAGACGGCGCCGATATCCCGCCGGCAAGCGGTCGGCAGCAATGCGGGCCATGGCTTGAGGAGAGGTGTCAAAAATTATGGCCCGCGCCGGAGGCAGTTCCGCGAGCGATTCCACACTCGACCCGGTGCGGATGTGCCCGCCCAGACTCCGCAAATATGCCGCCAGGGCGTCCGCAACTTTTTGCGAACCACCTTTTGCGACCGGCCAGCCAGCGTGATGACAACTGACATGCAGCATCAACCCGACTGCCGCAGTGCCGAGACGGTCGAGAGGCAGCCAGGCATGAGCCGCATTCCCCATGTAAAGGGCGCGCGCTTCCTCGGTGTTGAAGTGGCGGCGCGCCCATCCTGACGCTGACTGAATCGCATGCCATCCGAATCTCGCCAAGGCCGCCGGATGCTGCGGGCGAATCGGAAATGGACCCAGCAGGTCATCGAACAACGATCCAGCGGAGGCAGCGAGACGGCCAATCGTCGTTTCATAGACCGCCGCATCTGCGCCGAGTCCGCAGTGGGTTTCTTCAATCGACCGATGCATGACCGCGGCCCGGCCGCCGTCGAGCGGATGGGCCAGAGCAATTTCCGGATGAATAAACTCGAGTCCGAATGATTCGAGCGGCAGCGTGCGAAAGAACGGGGACGCTGCTGCCAACGCGTGAATGGTCGAGCAGACGTCGTGCTTAAACCCTGGCAAGGTTAGTTCGGCCGAACGCGTGCCACCCCCCACGGTATCGGCCGCCTCGATGACGAGCACAGAAACATTGGCCCGTGCCAGCGCGATTGCCGCCGCCAGCCCGTTCGGGCCCGCACCGATGACTATGGCACCATAACGCTCGCTCATCCGCCCACGAGTCTACGACACGATTTAAGAAATGGCGGACTTTGGCTCGGATTGACGCCTATTTCGCGATGCGGCGCGTAACGCGACAGCAACAGTGGGTAAAGCTCTTAATGGCAGTATGAGTTTGGAGGATGAATTGGCTGCGGCGATCCGGGTGCGGCAATACTCGTATCGGCCAGCGGAGTTAATGAAGGGCGGCGAGAGCGGTGCGGCCGTAATAGCCGGCACCTCTAAAGGTTTAGGCCACGGTTCATTCAAGTGGAGCAATCGGCAAAAGCGGACGTTGCTGCCGAGCACGGTTCCAATCCTCACGGAGTTCTTCGAGATGAATGGTGCGCCACCTATCGACGAGGTCATAAGCAGTCTTGGGTAGGTGCCCCTGGTGGACCGCGCCCGTCTCAATCTCGATCAGAGCCTCATGTTCTCCGTAAATGGCGTGAAAGTGAGTCGGAGGATGATCGCGGTAATAGAATCGAATGATGATGCCGTAGAATCGGCTGACCTCAGGCATGGATCACCTCGGTTGGCGTCCGGCCGGTAATCTCCTGGTAAGCCGCATCGGGACAAATCTCGATGTCCTCTGACCAAGCGATCTGTCCGTAACGCCCAATGTGAACGGTCTGGAAGAACGCTTCGTCCGACAGTGGGGCAAATACGCCTCGGTCCACATCTGCTGAGAGGTCGATGACACCCTCGGCGCCGTCGGGGTAAGTAACGCGGATACGAAAGCCCGAAAGCGCTTCAACCTTGGTGGGTCTTTTCATGGAGTGAAGATGCCTTGTTGCTTTTCGAGTGCAAGCGCGAGTGGCCTTGACCCCATGGTTTCGATGTGACTCGCAGTCTCGACCTGTTGCAACCCCAGGGTTGATGGTCTCGAAGTGCTTCCATCGGTGCACTCCTGTAACGGTCTAAAACGTTCAGGGATCTGTCGTGCCTTGTGACGAACCGCCAGAATGCGCCGCGCAAAACTGTTTGCGCAAGACCGCGATGCCCAGGACGTTTCCGTGGATGACGTTGAAAATCGCACCATTGGCGCTTGGGGTGCTGCTGCCTGCTAATTGGCTGCACGCCGAGGCTCCGGACTATTCGGCTGTCGCTGTGTTGTTGGAAGAACACTGTGCCGATTGCCATGCGGATGCAACCGATGCGGAGGGCGGCCTGCTCATGCGGACTCATGAGGAGTTAATGAAGGGTGGTGAGAGCGGTGCGGCGGTAATAGCCGGCAATTCACAAGGCTCACTGCTGGTCGAGTATCTGGAGGGCCGAGTCAACAAACCGGGCAAGAAAAAGATCATGCCGCCGGGGAAGCGTGCGAAGCTGAGTCCGCAGGAAATCGCAACGGTTCGCGCGTGGATCGACGCCGGAGCGGAGGCACCTGTGATTGCGCTCAAGCCGAAGGAAATAAAGGCTCCCAAGATTGTGCCGGTCAGCACGCCACGGCTGGCAGTGGCGGCACTTGCCGCGACTGGCGATGGAAAATTCTTCGCGGTCGCGCGCGGAACGACGGTGGAAGTGCGGTCGGCGGCGACTCGAGGTGTTACGCAAACCCTTGCAGGCCACGCCGGACCTGTCACCGCTGCCTTGTTTTCACGAGACGGCGGACATCTTTTCACGGCCAGCGGTCAGGCCGGGTTGCAGGGCGAGGTGCGTCAGTGGGAAGTGGCATCGGGAAAAGTCTTGCGCACCTTCAATGCGCACACAGATGCGATTCACGCACTCGCGCTCTCGCCCGACGGAAAAATCCTGGCCACCGGCAGCTACGATCAGCGGATCAAATTGTGGAATGTGGAGACCGATGTCGAGGAACGGACACTTAAAGGCCACAACGGAGCGGTATTTGGCCTCGCTTTTCGCCCGGATGGTCGTCTGCTGGCAAGTGCGAGCGCCGACCGCACCATCAAACTCTGGGACGTGGCGAGCGGGGAACGCCGGGAGACCCTGAACCAGCCGCTGAAGGAACAGAACGCGGTCGCCTGGACTGCGGACGGCAGCCGCCTCTTCGCAGCGGGCGCGGACAGTCGATGGCGCACTTGGGACATAAGCGCCGAGGGGCGCGAGACGACCAATCCACTGCGCGAGGCCGTATTTGCCCACGAAGGCGCGATCCTTGCCATCGCGCTATCACCGGATGGCAGGCAACTGGCTACCGCCGGGAGTGACGGCTCGGTGAAACTGTGGGGCGTGGCTGACGGAAAGCTGCTGCGCGAACTCGAGAAGCAGCCGGACTGGCCGCAGTCCCTCGCGTTTATCATCGGTAATGGCATTGTGGTGGGCCGTTCGGATGGAAATCTAGGGGTGTTCAATGCGGAAACGGGTGCCGTGCTCAAACCACCGGCACCGGTCGCCCGGCGCATCGAACCGTGGGCACTGCAAAGCGGATCGCTTCTCAGTGCGCGTATTACTGGCGAGCACTTGATCGATTTAACAGAGTTAAAGACGAGCGATTCGCGGCTGACAGCGAAGCTCGCGTCTCAAGCAAATCCCAGCGAAGTGTCTTTGGAAATATCGGCGGCCAGCGATCTTCCGCGCGGGACTTATCAGCTTTGGCTTGCCAATGCGGGAGGCGAGACCGCAAAGCTTGCCGTGCACGTCGACGACGTGGTGGTTATTTGGGCGAAGGATCGCGAGGTCGAGTTGCCGGCCACGCCTGCCACCGTCTGGGGAGTCTTCGCGCAGACCGCCATCGAGCGGGCCATCATATTTACGGCCAATGCCGGCGAGAGATTCGTCTTCGACCTCCGCACCAAGGAGATCGGTTCAAAAGCGGAAGCCACTTTCGCGCTCTTTGATGAAACCGGCAGGCTTCTGGCGTCGAATCCCCAGAGCCACGCCTTTGCCGCGGCCGGCCGTTACCGTGCGCAACTCGCTGAGAAAACGTTAGGCGCGTCCCCTGATCACTTCTTCGCTCTGACTTTGGGCAGGTACGCCTTTGTTACCGGCGTCTCGCCGCTCGTCGTGCGCCAGGGAAAAGACGCCGTGGTTTCGCTGCTCGGCATCAACACAGACGCGGCGAGAGTCACTGTGGGCGCCAGCAAAGCGGGTGAAGTGCCAGTGCCCATCGATGCGGCGAAGTTCCGCTCGAGCAAGCCGTTGAGCGTCCTGGTAACCGCCGAACCGGTCATCGCTGAAGGCGATTACGTTCTCGATCAACCGGGTGTGAAACCGGAATTGCCCTTCCCCGCCAAGGCGGGACAGCGCCTCGCCATCGAGACAGTTGCGGCGAGTCGCGGTTCGCCAATCGACACACGGATCGAAGTTCTTTGGCCGGACGGGAAGCCGGTCGAAAACGTGCGTCTGCAAGCGACAAAGCAGACGCAGCAGGCCTTTCGCGGCATCAACAGCGTCCAGGATTCCGATTTTCGAGTCGACCAGTGGGAGGAGATGGAATTGCGCCAATTTCTTTATTGCAACGGCGAGGTTGTGCGCCTTTTTCGCGCGCCTCAGGGTCCCGACAGCGGCTTCACCGTCTTCGCCCATGGAACCTCCCGCCGCACTTACTTCAATACCAGTGCCAGCGCGCATGCCCTGGAAGAAACCTACTACATCGTTCACCCACTCCCGCCCGGCAGCGCACCGCTGCCTAACGGTTTACCAGTCTTCATCATCAATTATGAAAACGATGACGACCCGGAACGCGAACTCGGCCGCGATAGCCGGCTGCTCTTCCATGTCCCGAAGGATGGCGATTACCGGGTGCGGTTGAGCGACAACCGCGGATTCACCGGTCCGGACTTCGCCGTCCATCTCCGCGTCCGCGAGGCCCAACCACGCTTTGTCGTTTCAGTCGCCGGCGCCGGCGCTGCCGTCATTCCTGGCACCGCCACCGCATTCGATGTCGTAGCCGACCGCCTGGACGGGTTTCCAGGAGAAATCCGCATTGATTTCGAGAATGTGCCGCCTGGATTTTCCATCACCTCACCCCTGGTGATCGAAGACGACCATCTCGTCGCCAACGGCGCCTTGGCTGCGTCAGCAGACGCTGCTGTGCCCCCTGGAGACAAGCCCATCACGCTGAAAGCCTGCGCGAAAATCGATGGCCGCGAGATCTGCGTCGTCGGGCCGTTCGGGGTGCCGCAACTTAAGAAGGACGCGAAACCGCAATTCAAACTCTCGCTTGATCCGCCTGATATCACCATCAAGCCCGGTGCCATTGTGGCTGCCCGCCTCAAGGTGGAAAGACTGGGCAACAACGGTCTCCTGAATGCGGAGGTATTGAACCTGCCCCATGGCGTGATCGTAAATAACATCGGGCTTAACGGAGTACAAATCGCCGAAGGGGCGACGGAGCGGGAGATCGAGTTCGCGTGCGAGCGCTGGGTGCCGGATTCGGACCGCCAGGCGTTTGCGGTTTTGAAAGGCGGAAAGGGACTGCAAGCCGGCGCGCCCATCGCATTTCATGTCCGCGGCGCAGACGCAGCGAAGCAGGCAGTAAAGTAGGAGTGCGGTTTACGGTTCACGCTTTTTTACTTCCGGATTTCGAGTCGGCTCTACGACCGATACTACCGTGTCGAGGGTTCGGCGACTCTGTCCGCGGGCGTGCCGCCGCCCCTGTAGGTGGCCTCTTTGAGGCCGCCCGTCCCTTTGCCGCCCGTCCGGCGTCATAGACGCCGGCTACAGCATCGCAGACCGCCCTGTAGGTGGCCTCTTTGAGGCCGCACATCCGGCGTCGCAGACGCCGGCTACAGCGGCACAGACGTCTCACGGCGTCTGGGGCATCTAAATACGAAAACCTCTTGAACCATGAAAGGGGAACCGCGAACCTATCGTCATGCACTCCGAAATCGAGTTAAAGCGTCAAGTCGAGGCCATCCAGATTCCCAGTGGAGACACGATTCTCTTGCCGATCGGATTGAAGGTCATTGTCACGCAATCCCTGGGCGGGACCTACACCGTGGCCACCGACCAGGGCCTGGCCCGCATTTCCACCAAGGACGCGGATGCACTGGGCCTCGATGAAGCCTCTCAAAAATCCGGTGGGTCGTACGGCGACACCCCGCTCGAGGGGGCTGAACTCGAGAAAGCAGTGTGGGACCAACTCAAGAATGTCTACGATCCGGAAATCCCCGTCAACATCGTCGACCTTGGTCTGGTCTATGACATGGGCACCGAGAGCGAGGACGAAAAGACGGCGGTGACCGTGAAGATGACGCTCACGGCACCTGGTTGTGGAATGGGACCAACGATTGCGGCGGACGCACAAAGTCGCATCATGACCATCCCCGGCGTCGATGACGCCCGCGTCGAGCTGGTCTGGGACCCGCCCTGGAATCAGGAAATGATCAGCCTCGAAGGCAAGATGAAACTGGGGATCGTGTGACGCCGGAGACCTGAGGCCACGAAACCCTTTGCAAAGCTGACCCGCCGCCATAGATTCACAGCCCTTTATTACCCAGACCATCATGTCTCAGCATCCCAGCCTCAAAGCCTCGAAGTCGGTCGGTTCCAAGCGGAGCGTGCTTAAGCGCTTCGAGCGGGTGAAGCTGATGCAGGCTCGCGGGGTGTGGAAAGAAGGGCGCAGCCCCATCGGTCTTCCGAAGACAAAGCCGGCGGAGTGAGATCGAGCGGGGTATGTCCCTCGCGCGTTAGCTGTTGTCCTGCGAAGGACCCATAACAACTAACGAATAACGAATATGCGCCTTAATCGTTATCTCGCCTCGTGCGGGCTCGGATCGCGCCGCTCGTGTGAGGAATTGGTGCGACAGGGGCGTGTGTTCATTAACGGTCAAGTGGTGACCGAACTGGCCACGCGCGTCAATGACGGCGACGTGGTGCAAGTCGATGGACGGAAACAAAAGTCTGCAACGGCGACGACGGTTTTGCTGAACAAGCCCGCCGGTTACCTGTGCAGCCGTGAAGATGAAACCGGTCAGGCCCGCGAGACGATTTACAAGCTGCTGCCGCCCCACTTTCAAACCCTCCATTACGTGGGGCGCCTGGACCGCGAGAGCGAAGGTTTGATTTTGCTGACTAATTCAGGGGCGTTGACCGAAAAACTCACTCATCCGCGCTTTGGCGTTGAAAAAGAATATCTGGTTGCGCTGGATCGTCCATTCAAACCCGAGGACCGCAGCGCCATGTTGGACGGCTTTGCCATTGAAGGGGGGTTCGCCAAAACGATTGCCGTGGATATTGAAGGACCACGGGTTATCGCTCTGGTGCTCACGCAAGGCATCAAGCGCCAAATTCGCCTCATGTTCGAGCATCTTGGCTACAGCGTGAGGCGTCTCCAGCGCATTCGCATTGGCGGCCTCACCATGCCCGGGTTGAAATCCGGCCGGTGGCGAGTGCTTAATGAAGCTGAAATCAAGCTGCTGTTCGAAGAAAGGCGGACGCCGGTCAGGCGCTCGGCGGGTGGATCCGCCATGAAGCAGCGGCGTTAGTCGCACGGCTCGCGCGGATCGCGCGTGGTGTTATTGTGGCACGCGCGGCTCGCGCGTGAGTATCATGGCCGGCCCGACCATGCACAGTCCAGCCACGGACACGATGTCCGCGCAGCTCATCGGCGACCCCGCCGCTGGTACACATCGGCGGACGAGCGTCTCGGACTTGTGCGGATCGCATCGAACTGTGAGGTGATGCAGGCGTCACGCCTGCACGTATTTCAGGCATCCTGCCTGAAACCGGGTGGCCGGCCAGGATGGCCGGGGTACGCACAGGCACGATGCCTGCGTCACAAATGCCAAAGTCCGACAGCCTGGAGGCGCCGACGCCACCAGCGAGCCTCAACGGCGATACGCCGGTGGCCTGGTGGTCACTCGTGGGAGTTGGGAACCACCCGCAGACGAAAGAAACGGCGCGTGGCGACATTGGAAAATGGCAGGCTAAGCACGAGGCGCTGCTTTCTCGGGACGATTGGGATCATTCGCAATATCGTGGCGGTGGCCCAGGGGTGAAACGGGCTTCTCTCTGCAATCGGTGTCCACGAAGTCGGACTGAGATCACCGGACATTTCCACTGCGTAATAAACGTCGGTGGGCAACGGCGCAGGGAGTTCCACAGTCAATTCCAGACCGTCCGACTTTGTCGAAACCATGAGCATGTCCTCAGCATCGCTGAGCCAGGGGTCACGAACAAAAGCGTACTCGACCGCATTGATCATCCCGTCTCCGTCGGGATCAGCGTCCATGGCCGAGTCCGTTGTCTGAGCGGCGAAGAAGTGACGCCGCATCCATGCCGCCAGTCCGCCATCGGGATGGGCCAATTCCACGGCCAGGCGATACGTTCCCGCTCCCCGAGCTTCCGCCCGAAGCCGCACCCGCCAGGTCCCGGTGGTGAGAATCTCGTGAGTCAGCCGCACGTTGCGTCCATCCAACGCTCCGGCTGATGCGCTGGTTGCCATCACTCCGTCTGGATCGAAGAGATCAAGAGCGGGATTCAAGGGCGGGTCAGTCAATGGCGCCGGTGTCAGGGTCACGAGCTGCGCCATGACACCTTTTTCCGCATAAAATGAAAAGTCATCCGAGTCGTCGCTGACTTCCCCGCCCAGGCGAAATTCCTCGATCACTTCCTCGATCTGTTGATCGGAATTGAAAGCTCGAAATTGAAAGACCGCCCCAGTTTCGTTGGCGATCACGCGCAAAGCCCCGCCGTAGGTGTCAAAACGAAATCGGCTCTGTGGCTTAACTCCGTAAAATCCGTAAGCTCTGGCGCCGGCCAGCGCGCTGATGAAAATAGGCGGTCCGCTGCCAATTTCGCCCTCCTGTACTTCCGCGTCGTAGACGAGGCGCTCGTAAACATGATCGTGTCCGCAAAATATGGCGCTCGTTCTGCTCAGTTCAGGCCAGTGCATGTGCGGATGGTCGCCGTGCGCCGAAGACGAAAATGGCGAATGGTGGAAGGCCGCGAATTTCCACCGCGCGGTGGAAGCGCTCAGCTCCCGGTCAAACCATTCGCGCTCGGCTTCGAGTTCTTCGACCGAGTGAGAGGGTTCGCTGTCCAGCATAAAAAAGTCAATCGGCCCGCGCCTAAAGGCGTAATAACTCATTACATCATTGTGCAACGCCCCGCGGTCGACTGGCAGCCGGCGTTCGCCATCAGAGTCATATAAAAAATACTCGAGGTAGCCTTCGATCCCGCTCGTGCTGCCGGTCGGATCATAGCCGTCCGCTTCAGTTGTGTCATGATTTCCGGGAGACGGAAAAAATCGCTGAACGGGCGATCGTTGTTCAAAGTATCGCTGGTCCCGTCGGCCGAGCATGAAGTTGCCGTAATAGTCACCAATCAAGCGCGACCAGTCGGTGCGCAAATCGTCGAAATACTCCGGATTGGAGGCAAGGGAACCGTAGTTGTTATCCCCCACAGTGATGACGAAATCCGGCCCCCAGTTTTCGATCATCTGAGCGACTTCTCTTTCCTTAACGCTGCCTATCCCATAGTCACCGATGACAGCGAAATGGACAGGCGTCGTACTGGCGGGAAACAGCCGGCCGGTGCCGAAACCCGACGTATCAACCCGTTCGACGGTTCCATGGAGCAAGTCGTCCGGGTCTCCACGCAAAGCGCAGGCGACCGCAAACAGCAGCATCACGATGTAAGACCGAATGGGGGGCGGCAACGATGGCATTGGCATGGCGGCAAGGGGAGAAACGCCGGCGCCTGGAGGGTTTCGATGGCTCAGCCATAATTCACATGCGAGCCCCTGTCGAATGCTTTGCATGCCCCGGGCGCCAACTTTTCAAGACCGTCCCCTTGCATCGCGAAAGCATCGCGCTACCCTTTATGCACTTGGCCTTGACGTGGGGGTATAGCTCAGTTGGTAGAGCGTCTCGTTCGCAATGAGAAGGTCAGGAGTTCGAATCTCCTTACCTCCACTGTAGAAGCCCGATTGTGATCGCTAAAAATCGCGACGTACCGCAGACTTCCAAGTCTGCCGTGCCGCAGGTTTCCAAACCTGCTCAGAATGATCCCGGCCGCGCATAGCGCATTCGTGCCAATTTTTGACGGAGACCCTCCGTTGGCGCGGCATCATTCACTTCAGAGACGTGGTTTGAGCCAAAACAGCCACGACCAGATTTGCTTGATGGCGACGGGCAATGGTTGCAGCGGCGTGAAGCCCGCGGCCCCTTCTGGAAAAGCTTTCGAACTCCGTGGCCGGAGGAAATTGGGCAGGAACCGACCATAGGTCCCTAAATAAAAGATTGACATACTTTTATAAAAAGTAAGACTTCAAAAAATGAATGTGAAATCGAAACCCGATTCCGTCTGGTTTACCTCCAAGGGACAAATCGTTATTCCCGCCTGGCTGCGACGCGAATTTTACATCGAGAATGGCACTCGTGCCGTTGTGCAATCCACGCCCGAGGGAATCCTGCTCAAGCCAGTGACAAAACACGCCATCTCTCGTTTGCGTGGGATTCTTAAGCGCAAAGCTGGCGGCAAGCCTTTCGTCGAGGAATGGGCGGAGCACAAAGCCGAGGAGCAAGCACTCGAGGAGAGAAAGTATGGGCGCAGCACGCGCGGTTCTCGATAGCTTCGCGCTGCTCGCGTTCTTTCGCGGCGAAGCGGGCGAAGAGGAAGTCGCCACCCTTCTCGAACGCGCGAGTATCCGGGACGAGCCGGTGCACATGACCGAGGTCAGCTACGCCGAGGTCAAATACATCGTCATTCGCAAGGACGGTGCGGAGCGGTGGCAAGAAATCATTCGTGAACTCCCCGCGCTTCCCATTGAGTTTCACCCTGCCACGCGTTCGCTGGCGGACATAGCCGGCGACTTCAAAGCGCGTTATAAACTCAGCCTGGCTGACGCTTTCGCCGCCGCACTGGCGAAAGAGCGCAAAGCCGAACTCCACACGGGGGATCCGGAGTTCAAACCGCTCGATAAGGAGATAAAAATTACGTGGTTAAAATAGGGCCCGAATCGCACGCACAATGAACAACGAACAGAAACGCGGCTCGCGCTCTCCACGTGCCAGGTTTATAATTCAATCACCCGATAAAATCGCCGGGCTTGGGAACCCATGCTGGTGTCGATGACTATTACATTGTCCCCCGTGCCCGGAACATTGTTAGCCAGCGTCGTCCACGAGCTGGCAAGATCGCTCCGGAATTCCACGCGATAACTGCGGCCGGCGACGGTAGTGAAAGTTATCCGGGCATCCGCACCCTCGTTTTCAAACGTTTTGATTTCCAAGGGCGTCGTTTCGACGCGAATATTCAAGGCGCGGCTGACTCCTGGCGTGTCCCGGTCATGATCACGCAGGCGCACGGTGAATCCGAAAGTGCCGGCGGCGGTGGGCTGGCCGGAAATTTCCCCGGTGAAGGAATCCAGGAACAGTCCCGGCGGCAGAGTGCCCGACGCAACCGCCCACTCGTAAGATGGAATCCCGCCCGAGGCGGCAAGGACCTGCGAATAATAACCCGAAACCGTACCGCGTGGGAGGGCGGTAGTAATCATATCAAGCGGCGCGAATGCCGACGTCGCTCTCAAGGTATAACCCACTGCCTGGGCTACCAGCAAGTCGAGTTTCGTGACCAGCCACCGGCGACGCGGCACCTCACCAAAGTACTCGTAGCCGAAAGCTCCCTTCCTGCTGAGGCGATCGATCGACCCGTCGAGATGATCAAAGGAGTCAATGGGCGGGTGAACTTTTTGATAGGCGAGCACCTGCGCGTCCTCGACTTTGCCGGAGTTTTTGAATTGGCCGAAGCGGGTGTGAGATGGATTGAAGATGAGCGAGTGGCCGATCTCGTGATGTGCAATCGAGTAAAGATCGTTCTGTTCGTTTCCAAAATTGCGCGCCTTCCACCAGTCATCATCGCTGGTGGTGAGAAACCATCCGAGTTCGTTGAAATTCCCGGCAGTTTCAATCTCAACCCCGCCCGAACGTTTCAATGGCAACGCGGTGCCGCCGCTGTGCTGAAAGCCACCGCTGAATGAAGGTTCGCCCCCGGAGCGCAAGGCCGGGGAATGAATTCCATAGGCATAGAGCAAAAAGCCGCGATAGGCATTCGCGTTACGAATGTGCCGTCCGGAATTAAACCCATCGCTGTTCCATATAAACGTCTGCTCCGCCTGCGCGGCCACCGTATCAAGGTTCATGTCTGAGAAAAAATAAGCCCAATCCGACGCCGCCTGCTCGATGATCGAGCGTTTTGCGCCATCGTTGAAGAATCCGGTTTGATCCTGGGAAAAATTGACCGTGACCTTGAAAGGATGCGGCACCTCCTTGTCCTGATCCAGGACACGAACCGGAATGGACTGGGTTTTTTGCATGCCGTTGGCCGCAGTGAAGCGAATTGTGAGAACAGGCTCCTCGTTGTCCGCATTCCGATCGGGAAAAACTGAGACCAGAAAAGGCACTTGCGTGGCCGCATTCTGAAAAGAGAGATTCTTGCTCGGTCCACCCACGCCTGCCTGGCTCGGCTCGTTGAAATATAACCGCGGTTCGGGCGATGAAAGCACAGCCCCCGCCGGAAACGTGGCATCCGGTGGTGGTTTGATTGAGACCTGAACCGCCGGATTGGCAATCTGCCCTTCCCAATCCACCAGAGAGATCGCTTTCTCGTTCAATCGCCGGCCAAAGCGGTCTTCAAAAACCAGTTCATCCAAAGCTTGCGACTCGCAGAAGATTGCCACTGTGCCAAGGCAACTCACAAGAAGGCAAAGGGTTCGCGATCTGCGGTTATAGCTCATGGGTGACAGTACTTTAGAAATTCCTCGTCCGCGAGATCGAAGACTCTGCCGTCAATGCAGACCACCAATCTGGTTCCGTTTGGGAGTCGAGGTGTGGCAAAAACTACTGTTCTTCCCGAAGAGGTTTTGACCGTGTGCGGAAAATAGAGCCAGGATTTCGGGGTCCCATCCGCCGGGTCATTGAACTCGAGATCTTCCGCCCGGAGATTGCCTTGCTGCTGCAGGTCATCGATTGTTCGAGGCGATCTGCCGTCTCCGTCTCCATCCACAGAAAGCCGGCCAGCACCCTGCAAGGAGAATGGCCGCAAATCCATGTTTTTTGTTCATGCGGCCATTCGCACGATCTATGGTTTTGGACGGTTTACTTAAACACATTGAGGGCTGAATCGCACGCAGAGCGCCGGTGACGCCAGTTGGCCTCGACGATATTCTGTCGGGATCAACCTGTGCGCGTTCTTTTTCGGCCGCGTTTTCCATTCCTTTTGCCTGCTTGTTTCCCCGCTCCCGGCTGCACTGCCACCACCATGCCGGACTGCGTTTTCAATTCCCGAATCTGGTCTCGCAACATTGCGGCGCGTTCGTATTCAAGCGCGGCGGCTGCTTCGCGCATTTCATCTTCAAGCTCGCGCAGGACGGTGAGCACATCGAGATCGCCTCCTTCTCCGACTCGGGCCACCTGTTCCTCGACCTTTCTGCCGCCGAATACCATATGCAGGCTCTCCTGCTCGCCTCGTTTCACGCTTTGCGGTGTGATGCCGTGCGCTTCGTTGTATTCCTGTTGCTTGCGCCGGCGATAATCGGTGATCTCGATTAAGCGCTGCATCGAACCAGTGATCACATCCGCAAAGAGGAAAACCTCGCCGTTGATGTGGCGGGCGGCCCGGCCCGCGGTTTGGATCAAGCTGGTTTCGCTGCGCAAGTAGCCCTCCTTGTCCGCATCAAGAATACAAACCAGACTCACTTCCGGGAGATCAAGGCCTTCGCGCAGCAAGTTGATGCCGACCAAAATATCAAATTCGCCGAGCCGCAAGGCCCGCAGAATTTCCACGCGTTGGATGGCATCGATGTCACTATGAAGATAGCGGACTTTTAAATCGAGACCGCGCAGATAATCGGTGAGGTCTTCGGCGGTGCGCTTGGTCAGGGTGGTAACCAGAACGCGCTCGCCTTGATCGACGCGAAGCCGGCAAAGCTCGATTGTTTCGTCGATCTGGTTCTTAAGCGGGCGCAAAGAGATCTTTGGGTCCAGGAGCCCGGTCGGGCGGATGATCTGTTCGACGACGAGAAAGCCGCCTGGGGTGGTGACATCAAATTGAGCCAGTGGTTCATCGGCGCCGCTGATCTTCGGGACGAGCGGGGCGATCGCAGGGCCTCTGGCCGCGCCACTTTTCTCGCCGGTGCGCCGCTCGACTGGTGTGTGATTGCCGCCCGGAAGCAAGTGCGGCACAGTTTCGTCTTCACCGATGCGCTCACGCCGATGGGGAATGTAACCTCGATTGCCCACCACACTATTCTCGATCTCAAAGCGCGCGGGGGTCGCGCTTACATAAATCCTCTGCCGCGTTCGGCGCATGAATTCATCAAAGCGCAAAGGCCGGTTATCGAGCGCGCTGGGCAGTCGAAATCCAAACTCGACCAGCGTTGTCTTACGGCTGCGGTCCCCTTCATACATGCCCCCGATCTGCGGAATGGTGGCATGGCTCTCGTCAACCATCAGCAGGAAGTCGTCGGGAAAAAAGTCGAGCAGCGTGTACGGCGTAGCGCCGGGTTCCCTGAACGTCAGATGGCGGCTGTAATTTTCGATGCCAGAGCAAAATCCCATCTCCTGCATCATCTCGAGATCGTATTCGGTGCGCTGGCGAATCCGCTGCGCCTCGATGAATTTGCTCCCGCGCTCGAACCACTCGACCCGCTCATCGAGTTCGATTCGGATCGCGCCGACTGCGCGCTTCATCTTGTCGTGCGGCGTCACGAATTGTTTTGCCGGATAGAATGTGTGGCGCTCAATCCGAGCCTTCGCGGCCCCCGTCAGCGGATCGATCAACGAGATGCGCTCGATTTCGTCGCCGAAGAACTCGACCCGGATCGCCTCGTCATCGAGATAGGCGGGATGGACCTCGATGACATCGCCGCGCACGCGAAATTTGCCGCGCCCAAAGGCAATGTCGTTGCGCTCGAAAAGAATCCCCACCAGCTTGGTCAGCAATTCTTCCCGCGTCGCGCGCATTCCCGTGTACACCGGCACCATCATATCCCGGTAATCCTCCGGCGAACCCAAACCGTAAATGCAGGATACGCTGGCCACCACGAGGACATCCTTCCGCGTTAGCAGCGAACCCATGGTCGAAAGCCGCAAACGCTCGATCTCTTCGTTGATCGACGAATCCTTTTCGATGTAGGTGTCGGTGCGCGGAATGTAGGCCTCGGGCTGATAGTAATCGAAGTAGCTGACGAAGTACTCGACCGCATTGCGAGGGAAGAATTGTCTGAACTCCGAGTAAAGTTGCGCGGCCAATGTCTTGTTATGGGACATCACGAGGGTCGGTTTGCCCGCTTCGGCGATGACATTTGCCATGGTGAAAGTTTTTCCGGAGCCAGTGACCCCCAAGAGCGTTTGATGCGGATTGCCGGCGCGCAACGACTTCGCTAATTTGGCCATAGCCTGGCCCTGGTCGCCGCTGGGCGGAAAGGGCCTGTGAAGATCGAAATGGGACATGGGGAAGATGAGGAGGCGTCCACAACGTAACACAGCCTTTCCAGCCTGATCTCATCCAAATGAAGGTTGAAACTTTTGTGACCACCCGGGCTGGAAAGCACGGGTGCTTCAACGAAGTGGCGAAGTTCGTCGCCACCATCTGCCACAGCGGGCGAATCGACTTGCTTTGGGATTGAAAAAGCCCCTACTTGCCCGATGCAGCCCTTTTGTTTTCGGAACGCTGCCGTTTTCAACGCTTTGTGGCTCGCAGGATTGATGGTTGCAGGCTTTGTGCGCCCCACCCGCGCCGATCCGATTCTTTATGCGGCACCGAGCGCGCCGAATGGCCGGTGGAATCTCTACGAGGTGGTGACGCCGGCGAGCACATGGTGGTTGATGCGGACCCAGGCGTCATCACACCTGACGGCCATCACCGGCGTAGAAACACGCGGACACCTGGCTTTCATCGGAAGCGCTGCCGAGAATGAAATCGTCCGGCAGCTCGCGGCGGGAGTCGACGTGTGGCTCGGACTCACGGACGCAGATGCACTTTTCTATCCGAGCATCACTGAAGCCGGAAAAAACAGGAACGGCGGTTGGGGATGGTTCGGTCCGTTTGCACCATCCGTCGAGAGTTACGCGTATCAAAATTGGGCGGCCGGTGAGCCGGATGGAGCTCCCAATCCTCAGGGCCCGAATGATCAGGATGCAGTAGGTCTGAACGCGACCGATGGAACATGGTATGACGCGAATAATGGCGATCAGAATGATCACACCCCTGCGCCGGCAGTGATTCTGCCCGGAATCATCGAATACGATGTGCGCACCATGCTCGTCATTCCTCTCGAAGGTTTTTATCATTTCGGCTTCCAGGGGGATGACGGGGCCTCGTTGCGGATCGTCGGGCAAAACTGGCTCAGCGTGGTCGATAATGCCACGGGAAGCGGCGCGGTCAGCGGCGACACCATGCACTGCGACTGTCTCAGCGCGAACAATCGCACTGTGGGACGCATTCACCTGAACGCCGGCAATTACGATATGGAACTTTTGTACTTCGAGCGCGGTGGCAATGCGGGCATTGAAGTATTCGGCAGGTTCGAGGGGCAGCCGCTCGTGCTGTTGCGAAGGCTTGGGGGCGTGCTTTTGCCAGACTCGGAGGTGCTCCCCTTGCTCGACGAGGCGACGCGAGATTCTTAACGTCAGCATGAGCCCGGGATCGGCCGGACAGACAAACTTCACCGTCAAGTGGAGCGGTGTAGCCGGCGGGGTATTTCACATTCAATCGTCTGAGGATCTCGTTACATGGGTGATCGAGCGTGTCGCGCAAACGGAGACGGTGGTGGCCTCGGAAATCGTGACGGTGAACCTGGCCGTTTACCGGGGACGATATTGGCGTGTGCGCCAGGTCTTCTAGCAGCGGTAGGCCACTTCCGTTCTGTGCCAGGTGGCTGAGTGGTTTTTCTTCGCCTCTATACAGCCGTCAAACCCGGCCGGTCCGGGCGACGATTACTGCAATCAATCAGCTGCCGGCCGCTCGAAGACCGCCAGTGCTTCCCGCACGGCGGCGCGGGCGGTCTCGACTTCATCGTGGATGATGATATCGACACCGAACGACCTGAGTCTTGCGGTATCCGAAGCAAACTTGGTTCGCGCCAGGACAAGCACCTCAGGATGTTTGTCACGCACCAGAGGAAGAGCGGCGGCCACCACTTCTGTATCCGGAAAAGTAAACGCAACCAGCCGGCAATCCTTCATCTGTGCCAGTTCCCACGTCTCCCGATGCGCGGCATCGGCAAACAGGACGGGCTGCCCGGCGCGATGAAGCAATCGGACCGTGTCCGCATTCAATTCGACGACCAGGGAAGGCACGCCCTGCGTGGCCAGTGCCTTGACGAGTGCGCGCCCGACTGGACCGTAGCCGCACACCACCGCGTGGTCCCGCAAAGTCTTCACACGTTCGCTCGCCTTCAAGGCAGCAGGAAGCGCCCCGGGTTTTTTCGAAGCAAACCAGCGAGCCAGGGTTGCGCCGACTGGAGTTGCCAGGCCCATTGCCAGGGGCACCAGGGCCATCGAAATCGCAATGCTGCTCAACCAAACCTGTTCCGCTACAGCCGGCCACTTCTGGAACTGCCCGCCGCGTTGCAGGACGAGCAGGGAAAACTCGCCGGCGCTCGAGATGCTGGCCGCTCCCAACAGTGCCGCCCGAAACGGCACGCCTAGAAACTTTCCGATCAGCGCCACCAGCCCGCCTTTGAAAATCATCAACGCCAGTGTCAGGGCGATGACGAGATGCGCGTTCGCGAGTGCTGTGGGCACGTCGATCATCAGGCCGACAGAAACAAAGAACAGCGTTAAGAAGAGATCCTTGAGCGGCAGCACGTCGGTCAGGATGCGGTGCCGGTAAATCGATTCACTGAGGGTGACCCCCGCGACAAAGGCGCCCATGGCCAGGCTGAGCTGCATCAAACCGCTCAGGAAAGCGATGCCAACACACACGCCAAAGACGGTCAGGGTGAAGAGTTCCCGATTGCGCGAGCGGGCGACCGCATCGAGCAAACGCGGAATGAACCAGCGGGCGAGCGCGGCGGCGATGGCGACGAAGGCCACACCTTGGACCGCCACCGCGATAACCGCTGGCATCAGGCTGTTGTTGCGGCTGCCCGAAAAGATCACTGGCATCATCACCACGAAGGCAATGACCAGAAGGTCCTGGAAAATGGCCACTCCCAATGCCAGCCGCGCGCCGGGCGTGGTCGCGGTGCTCCTTTCCTGAAACGCCTTCATTCCGACAGCGGTCGAACTTGCCGCCAGGGCAACTCCGAGCGAAACCGCTGCCGCCCACGTCAGTCCAAATATTTTTCCCAGAACGGCAATGGGAAGGACGGTCAGCGCCATTTGAGCGAGCCCACCCCAGAAGGCGAAGCGCCGCAGGTAACGCAATTCGCCCAACGAAAACTCGAGCCCCACCGTGAACATCAAGAGGATGACGCCGAACTCGGCCATGTTCTGGACGTGGCCCTCTGATTCTCCACCGCCGAACTGGCCCAGAATGCCGCTGTTGGCGATCACCACCCCGCAGAGAAAATACCCCAGCAGGAGCGACTGCCGGAACCGCAGCAACAGCAACGACACTAGGACAACGGCCACGGCGATGATCGCCAGCAGCGCGAAAAGTGGCGGCACTGCCTCGGTGGAGCCTAACAAAAGCGTTGGTTGAAGCGCCCCCATCCGCCTGCAATGAGCCGTCTCAGCAACCCGGCGCAAGAAGCAATGATCTGTCCTCTATTCAACGTAGCTCGCGATGCTCTCCCGCAGCACCGGGGGGAGAAAACCTTTTTCATGCGGGGGAAAGCCCGGTTGGACGACCACCTGGGGGAAGACCTTCCTTTCTCGC
>JBPCQC010000115.1:0-8375 GCA_050998515.1 Verrucomicrobiales bacterium | reverse complement strand
TCCTCCAACCCCTCGACGACTTCAACAATCAGCCGCGCCACATCGTTTTCTGGAATCCATTGCTGAATGCTCGGCGGCAGCAGCATCGGAGTATCGCGATCAATCACAACCAGTCTTCGTGCCATGAACGCGAAGTTGCTTAAGGAAACTTAAGTTTCAATTGCGTTTTAGTAGGGGATTCCAGTACGCAAAGTCCGACAGGCTGACTCATGTCGCTGTCGGCATTCACATCAGCGACAAGAGTGTCGCTGCTACGAAGAGCCCATGAAAATCTTTCTGCAAATGGCGGCGCGCCCGCTAGAATGGCGGCCGCATGAAATGGTTGTGCGACTTTGCGATTGACCGTAAACGAGGAGAGGCCCATTCGCTTGCCTCCGACGCGGTGACTTCTCTGTCGCGATCTTTGCCTGGGACCGCGAGAGCGCGGAAGTTCCCCGCTTTCGCGTCGTTACTTCTGCACTCTGCCTTCTGCACTCTGCCTTCGCTGACCGTGGGCGCGAATGACGGCAATCGGTTGACTTATCTCGACAGCGCGGACCCGTTTTATCCGAACCTTGCGCTGCCTCGATTTGTGACTCCGCAATGGATCGGAGAGCCGGGTGTTGACGCGGTCGTCATTTTGTCGATCGACGACTTGCGCACCACGCCAAAATACGAGGAGCACCTCCGCCCGATTATCGAGCGGCTGAAAAAGATCGATGGACGCGCGCCGGTGAGCATTATGTGCAACCAATGCCCGGTCGACGATCCTCAGTTTGTGAAGTGGCTTGCTGAAGGCGTCACACCCGAGGTCCACACCCTGACCCACCCCTGCCCGTTTTTGGGAAAGGAAGGCTTCGCGGCCGCGGCGCACACTTATCATGGCTGCGTTGATCTCATGGCACGCATTCCGGGAAATCATCCCGTGGCCTTTCGCATGCCGTGCTGTGACTCGATGAACTCGGCGAGTCCCCGCTTTTTTTCGGAAGTTTTTCAGCGCACAAGTGACGAGGGCGCCTGGCTGGCGATTGATTCCTCGGTCATGCTTTTGTTCACGCCGCAGGACCCGGCGCTTCCGCGAGAATTGGTTGTCGAGGGCGACCGCGAACGCTTCCGCAAATATTTTCAGCCGAAGCTGGTGCCGCCGCGCAAGAGTCTCGAAGCGTTTGAAGGGTACATCGAGGATTATCCGTATCCTTATGTGATCAATCGGGTGTG
Source organism: Verrucomicrobiales bacterium (assembly GCA_050998515.1). Taxonomy (GTDB): domain Bacteria; phylum Verrucomicrobiota; class Verrucomicrobiia; order Verrucomicrobiales; family V1-33; genus JBPCQC01. The sequence continues at coordinate 7,178 of JBPCQC010000115.1, read as the reverse complement.
CTGGGAGTTTCCCTGCGCGGTGCCGAGCGATTGGGAAGCCTTCAATTTGCACGCGGCAAACAATCCAGCCACAACCGAGGATTGGAAAGCAGGACTGGAGGCCTGCGTGATCAAGGAAGGGGTGTTGACGCTCGTACTCCATCCGCACGGCTGGAGCACGCCGCAGCAGGTCGTCGAGCTGATCGATCACGCTGTTACTAAATACGGGCCGCGGGTTAAATTTTTGACCTTTCGCGAAGCATTGGCGCGACTGGAGCGAAACGCGCTCGGCGGTGACTCACTGCGAGCGAAGGACGGTGGGGACAATGGCGTTCGGCTGATCGACGTGAACCGCGACGGCTACATGGACGTGTTGATTGGTAATGACCGCCGCAAGGTCACCAGAATATGGCAGCCGAGGGATCGGACCTGGCGCGAAACCGACCTGCCGGTGCCACTTGTCGGGAGCACAAAATTCGGCGCTGACTCGAGATTTGGGGTGGTGAGAAATGGCGCTGTGACTCTCGTCGCCAGCGGAGAGGGGAAGGGTGCATGGGAATTTGAAGGCAAGGTGTGGCACTCCGTCACAGAACTCCTGGGTGGCCTCGATGCGGTTTCGGGCGTGGCAACTGGCGCCATCAGGCTGCGCGACTTTAACCGCGACGGGCGGTGCGAAGTGCTGGTCAGTCATCCGCAGCAAAACGCTGTCTACGGCTGGTCAGAGGAGGGAAAGCAATGGCAATTGCTGGATTACTCGCTGCCCGAGGGCGTCAGGCTCGTCAACGAACGCGGCGAGGACAATGGCCTGCGCTTTGTCGATCTGAACTCCGACGGGTTCGACGACGTGCTCTTTTCCAACGAAGGGCAGGTTGCGATTCATTTATGGGCGAAGCATGTGCGTGAGGTCCTCGGATGGAAACCCGGTTGGCCGCACGAGGTCGTGCATGCCCGCCGCGGCGAAAACCCGCAAGCCGACAAAATCCCGCCCATCACGCGGGAAGGGCGCAACAACGGCGCGTGGCTGCACAACGGTCATCTCGTCGTGCAAAATGAGGAGACGGCAAGCCTGCCGGATGTGGTATGGCGAAAGTCGTTTCGGGAATTGATCGCGTTTGACATGCCTCCGTCGAAGTCTCCGGAGGAGTCGCTGAAATGCCTGCGAGCCCGACCCGGATTCAGAGTTGAACTCGTCGCGGCCGAGCCGCTGGTGGTCGATCCGATTGCCTTCGACTGGGACGCGGCGGGACGGCTGTGGGTGGTGGAAATGCGCGATTACCCGCTGGGCATGGATGGCAACGGGCAGCCCGGCGGCATGATCAAAGTGCTCGACGACAGCGACCGCGACGGCTGCTACGACAGAGCCACGGTTTTTCTGGATGGCCTGCCGTTTCCCACCGGACTCATTCCATGGCGGAAGGGGGTTATCGTCGCCGCTTCGCCTGACATTTTTTACGCGGAGGACACCGATGGCGACGGCCGAGCCGACTTGCGGCGCGCCTTGTTCAGCGGATTCGCGCCTGGCAATCAGCAACACCGCCTCAACGGCTTTGAATGGGGCCTCGATGGCTGGCTTTACGGAGCCAATGGCGACAGCGGAGGAAAGGTGAAATCATCGGCCACCGGCGCCGCTGTCGATATCAGCGGCCGGGATTTTCGCTTTCTCCCGGACAGTGGCGAGTTCGAAACCGTCTCCGGCGCCACGCAGTTTGGGCGGCATCGCAACGACTGGGGGGATTGGTTCGGCAACAATAATCCAACCTGGCTTTGGCACATTACCGTGCCGGAGCATTATCTGCGGAGAAACCCGAGACTCGCGGTGAAAAGCGTGCGGCGAGTATTGGCGAATGGCCCCGAAGGGACGCGCGTTTTCGCGATCAGTGCAACGTTGCCGCGTTTCAATCAGCCAGAAACGCTTGGACACGTGACCAGTGCCAACAGCGCCACGCCGTATCGCGACGACCTTTTCGGGCCATCATATGCCACCAGCGTTTTTGTCAGTGAGCCGGTTTATAATGTCGTTCACCGCGAGGTGCTCGAAGCCGAGGGCGCGACCTTCACCAGCCGCCGCGCCGACGATGAGCGGGATCGTGAGTTCCTCGCGAGCACGGACCATTGGTTTCGACCGACCATGCTCAAGACCGGCCCGGACGGCGCCCTTTACATTGCGGATATGTATCGAGCGGTCCTTGAACACCCCGAGTGGATTGCGCCGGAAACACAAGCACGCATTGATGTCCGGGCCGGGGACGACAAAGGCCGGATGTACCGTGTGTTCCCGGAAAACGCGACATTGCCGCGCATTTCGAATCTCTCCGCGCTCGACACTGCAGGCCTGGTCGCCGCATTGGACAGCCCAAACGGCTGGCAGCGTGACACCGCGCAGCGCTTGCTCTTCGAGCGTGCAGACAAGTCCTCCGCGGCAGGTCTGGTCCAGCTCGCTGCCAACGCCACCAGTCCAAAAGTGCGGCTGCAGGCGCTGGCGACGCTCGACCTGATCGGCGCTTCGGCGCCCGGGGTTATCATCGGTGCGCTGTGTGATGGGCATCCCGCAGTGCGCGCGCAGGCCCTTCGTTCAAGTGAACTCTTTGCCGGAAAGTCTGGGGAGCTTTTTGACGCCGTCCTGGCGGTCGAGGATGACCCGGACTTTTCCGTGCGCCGCCAGCTCGCGTTCTCGCTCGGCGCATGGCCTGGACCGGTCGCTGCCAGGCTCCTCGACCGGCTGGCAGAGCGCGAAGGCGGCAACGAAGAGATGCGAGTCGCCATTCTTTCATCGGTGCGGCAAGATAGTCCGCTGATGGCCCGACTGCGCGACAAGCCGGCAAAGTCCGCTGCTTCCGCTCCACTGCCACAGATCGCGGCCACTCCCAGCCCCGAACGCGCCAAGATCGTCGAGAGTTACGCGGGGGTCTCGAAGCTGCGCGGTGAGTCCCATCGTGGCCACGAACTTTTTCGTCAGGCATGCAGCATGTGCCATCGGCTCAAGGGCGAAGGTTTTGAGCTCGGTCCCGATCTCGCCATGACCGCGGATAAGCCATTGGACTGGCTGCTCATGGCCATCTTCGATCCTAACGCTGCCATTGAAGCCCGCTACCAGGTGCAACGGGTCACTACCCAGGGCGGCACCGAGATCATCGGCGTCGTCGCGGCGGAGACGGCGAACAATTTAACCTTGCGGACTCCAGGCGGCATCGAACAGGCAGTTCTGCGAAGCGAGATCAAAGAACGCGCTCCGCTGGGCCGCTCCCTCATGCCCGAGGGTCTCGAAGCCGCGCTCAAGCCGCAGGACGTCGCGGATTTGCTCGCCTGGGTGCGGGCGCGCCAACGTCGTAAGTGACAGGATTCATTGCCAGGGGCGGGACGCCCGTGCTCCTTTTGCGGAATTCGACGCTAGGCGCGCCAGAAACATTCCCCTACCATCCCTCCGCATGCAAACCTCTCTCAAGATCAAGCTTTCGATCTTCATGTTCCTGCAATACTTCATTTGGGGATCGTGGTATGTCAGCCTGGGGACCTATCTCGCCAATGTGCTGAAATTTGGCGGGCCGCAAGTCGGCGCCGCCTATGGCGCGTTTGCCATTGGGTCGATGATCTCGCCTTTTTTTGTAGGGCTAATCGCCGACCGGTTCTTTGCCTCGGAAAAGCTCCTGGCGGTGCTGAGCCTGCTGGGAGGAGCCGTCTTGTGCCTCCTTCCTCACCTCACGTCTTTCACGTCATTCTATTCAGCCCTGATTCTTTACTGCGCATTGTTCGCGCCCACGCTCGCCCTGGGGAATTCGCTCTCGCTGCATCATTTGCATGACGGCAGCAAGGATTTCCCACGCGTCAAAATCTGGTCCGCTGTCGGATGGATCGGCGGCGGCGTCACGCTCAGCCTGCTGCATGGCGAGCAGTCACCGGCACAGTTCTATCTTGCGGGGGCGGTCTCGATTTTGCTGGGAGTCTTTTCTCTCGTGTTGCCTCACACTCCGCCGAGAAAGGTCGGAGCCGACGTGAGCGTTGGCGAAGTGCTCGGGCTGGACGCACTGGCATTATTGAAAAAACGTTCGTTCGCCATCTTCGTCGTGTGCGTCTTCCTCATTTGTATTCCGCTCTATTTTTACTTCGTGATGATGTCGATGTATCTCACCGAACTGCAATGGACTGGTCTCGCCGGAAAGATGACACTCGCGCAAGTATCAGACGTCATTTTCCTTTTCCTGCTGCCGATCATGCTCAAAAGCCTGGGTTACAAAAAGACGATCTTCCTCGGCATATTGGCGTGGGCCCTCCGCTACTTTTTGCTCGCTGGAAGTGTCAACGCGGGGGGACTGCAGACGGCCCTGATTTTTGGCGCCATCATTTTGCACGGGGTCTGCTACGACTTCCTTTTCATCGCTGGGCAATTGTACGCGGACGACGAGGCCAATGAGCGCATTCGCGGCGCCACCCAGGGATTCATGGCTTTCATTTTGTGGGGCATCGGTGCATTTGTGGGAACCTGGCTGGCCGGTCAGGTCCTTGACAGACACCTCCTCGACAGTGCGGTCGGACCCATCCTTCATGATTGGCAAAACATCTGGCAGGTCCCTGCCTTTGGCGCGACAGCCGTGTTGATTCTCTTTCTGATCTTCTTCCGCGACCCACCAAAGAAATTGGTGCCGGTTGTGATCGCCGGAAGAAAGGAGGAAAGTTTTGGAACGCCGTGAAATCCCAATGAGTCTCCTCATAACGACGACAGTGTGAATAGGCGCCATCGCCACCGGAGCCGCAGCATTGACTGCGTTGATGCCCGACATTTCCCAGCGTGGCGCAGTTTTCACAAACCGGTGCAAGTGTTACCGCTCGGGCATGTGTGGTGCGTACCTCTGCGACGCTTTCTTTGGGTGCACGTTTTGCCTAACGCGTCATCACGCGATCAGTTGGGAAAAGTTCTCGAAGCACTGGCGGAATCCCTAAAGCCCAGAAATCGAACATAGCGGTGGACGGGCCTTTCCTGGAAAGCGACTTTACATGTCCGCCCCATGCCACCGCCTTACGTTTTAGCAGCCGCTCTAGCGAGTGCTTTCGCCTCGGGCGCCGAGAATCCGGTTTCGGTGAAGATCCAATTCAACCGGGACGTCCGGCCGATCCTCTCGGATTTGTGTTTCAAATGCCACGGCTTCGACGGAAAGGCGCGCGAAGCCGGCCGCCGTCTGGACACCCGCGACGGCGCCCTCGAGGATCAAGACGGCATCAAAGCCATCGTTCCAGGCAAGCTGGCCGAGAGTGAGGTGCACCACCGCATTCATTCAACCGATAGCGACGAAGCCATGCCGCCGGCCAAGTCCGGCAAAAAGCTTTCAGAGCGGCAGAAGGCAATCATCGACCAATGGATCGAGCAAGGGGCGCCATATGAGAGGCATTGGGCCTTCGAGCCGGTCACAAAGCCGGAAATGAAGGCAGTACCGCGAGTGCATAGTGCAGAACTCCGAAATCCCATCGACGCGTTCGTCCTGGCGCGTCTTGCGCAGGAGGGGCTGCAACCGACTCCGGAAGCTGAACGGTACACACTCTGCCGCCGGCTCTACCTCGACCTGGTTGGATTGCCGCCCACTCCAGATGAAGCCGACGACTTCATTCACTCCACACTCACAAACCCGCACTCAGCAATCGAAAACCTCGTCGACCGGCTGATGTCGTCGCCACACTACGGCGAACGCTGGGCGCGCCGCTGGCTTGACCTCGCGCGCTACGCCGACACCAATGGCTACGAAAAGGACCGCTCCCGCAGCATCTGGCCGTGGCGCGATTGGGTGATCAACGCCCTCAATGCCGACATGCCGTTCGATCAGTTCACGATCGAGCAACTCGCGGGCGACATGCTGCCGAACGCCACGCCCGAGCAGCGCATCGCGACCGGCTTTCATCGCAATACCATGCTCAATGAGGAAGGAGGGATCGATCCCCTCGAGTTCCGCTTTCACGCGATGACCGATCGCGTCGCCACCACCGGCACGACGTGGCTCGGGCTCACTGTCGGCTGCGCGCAGTGCCATTCCCACAAATACGATCCAATCCAACATCGCGAGTATTACCAGGTCATGGCTTTCCTCGACAACGCGGACGAGCCGGATCTCGATCTGCCAGGCGCTGGCTTCGCAGCGCAAAGACGGGATCACGAGGAAAAAATCGCGAGGCTGATCGCTAAATTACCTGACAAGTGGCCTGCTGATGGCTCTGATCGCGAAGCAAAGTTCACTGCCTGGCTCGCACGAGAACAGGCGCGCACTGTTGCCTGGCTGCCGCTGCGGCCGGCCGAGGCGAAGTCGAACATGCCGCTCTTAACCGTGCAGCCGGATGGCTCGGTGCTGGCCTCGGGCGATATTACCAAGACTGACACTTACGCCCTGAGATTTGTCAATGTGCCCGCGAGCATCACTGCCCTCCGCCTCGAGGCGTTGCCCGATGAACGCTTGCCTCAGCACGGTCCTGGCATGGCCTATTACGAAGGACCGAAGGGCGATTTCTTCATGGTCGATTTCAAACTCAGTGCCGACGGAGTGGCGGTGAAGTTTGGCAAGGCATCCGAGAGTTATGCGAAAAACGCCATGGGCGGAAGTCCTGCAACCGCCGCGCTCGCGATCGATGACGACTTGCAGACCGGCTGGTCTACAAGCGGGCGGGAAGGGGAAGCTCACGAAGCCGTCTTTCAGTTGCTCGAGCCGCTGCCCACGGCAAACGAGCTGGTGCTCGTGATGATTTTTGGACGCCATTACGCCGCTTCCCTGGGCCGTTTCCGAATTTCGGTGACGACTGATCGGCGCGGTGCGGAGGCACGCGATGTGGCTCACGACGTGGCGACATGGGTCAGCCTGCCTGACTCGGATCTCACCGGAGCGCAGCGCGAGCGCCTGCGGACCGAATTTCTGCTCAGCTCGCCGGAACTTACCGCCGCACGCAGCGAGATCGACAATCTTCGCAAATCTGCGCCGAAGCCGCCGACGACGCTGGTAATGTGCGAACGGCCGCTCGAGAACCCGCGGCCAACGTTTCTGCGTCATCGCGGGGAATACCTGCAACCCGCCGAGCGTGTCGAACCCGGCGTCTTTTCGTTTCTCCCGCCACTCCGTCGCAGCGACACTCCTGGCGCTGATCAAAAAAACCCAACGACAGGGGTGTCGCTGCCACCACCTTCCCAACCCAACCGTCCCGCCCTTTCCCGCTGGCCGGTCTCGCCGGAG
>JBPCQC010000056.1:0-63894 GCA_050998515.1 Verrucomicrobiales bacterium | reverse complement strand
CCGAAGAACACGCAGAACAAAACGCAGGAAGAAGAGTTCTTTGTGAAGCGTTGGAAGAAAATCCCGCAGCCCATACTCCGACTTTCAAACCGGCTGATCTAGCCGATTTTCACATCGCCGCTGGCACCTGGTTCTGTGCGTGGACGAAAAGCCCAGTATTCAGGCCTTGGAACGCGCCCGCGGCTATGTGCAAACCTCCAGTGGCAAGATCGTTCAAGGAATTAAGAGCACTTACAAGCGACATGGCACTCTGAACCTTTTTAGCGCTCTGGAAGTCGCCACTGGTCACATTAAAGCCAGCACGACGGCAACCAAGACGCGGGCAGATTTTCTGGCCTTCATGGACACAGTGGTGGCCGAATATCCCGCCGAGCGAGAACTTCATGTCATCCTGGACAATTACTGCACGCACAAGAAAGTCGATCCTTGGCTGGCGGCTCATCCCAACGTGCGCTTCCACTATACGCCGACCTCCGCCAGCTGGCTTAATCTGGTGGAAGTCTGGTTCTGCCTCTTATCGCGAAAAGTTTTGCGACACGGAAGCTTCACCGACACCGAAAAGTTGCGGAAAGCCCTCGAGGACTTCATCGAGGTTTACTCCCTCAACCCCACGCCCTTCCAGTGGAGGAAACGGGACGTGCGCGGATCGCAACTGCGAAATACAATCATTAATTTATGCAATTAAGCACTAGCCTACTTTGGAAAGTATCCGCAGGAGATTTTTGTGCAGGACGTTGTCATCGAAGGCGTGTCATCAACTCTACTCACCAAGCGGCTGCTCCACGACGAGTTATATCTCCCCAACTCCTTTTTTAAACCGGAGGCCGAGGTAACGTCATCGCCCGCGTATGCAGCACTGGTGGCCAAGTTCCGCAATCGACTGATCAGCAACTGACTTCTGTGGCGGCGCCTCGTTGACCTCCTCAACCCCCGGCCTGGTCTGCGCGTTTTCGGTTTTCTCGTGCGGAGCGTGGTGGCCTTGGGCGCAACATCTACACTGGCCCCACACGATGGCGCTTCAAGGTCAGGAAACTTGGAATCGGAGCTGGGGGGGCCGAGTTTTGCTGAAAAATGGTTGCGGTGTCGGGAGGCTGTCCGTTACAAATGCTGAATGAAGTGTGCCATAGTCCTCTTTGTTGGTGCGGTTGCTGTCTTGCTGCTGGTCAGCAGCCTTCGAGGGCCGCTCTTCGACAAGAAAGGCCAAAATCCGGCGCCTTTGGCAAAAACGCTACCTCCGGTGCCACCGGAGCCCCTCAGGGTCGGAACCAACAAACATTCAACCACCAAGGAAGCGGCCGCGCTCGACAAAGCCGGGCCGCTCGATCCGGAGAAAGCAGAGGAGGAAGCCCACAAAGAGATGGATCGGCAGAATCTGCGGAAGCTTCATGCCGGGATTTTCGCTTATAGGAAAAAGCATGGGCATTTTCCGGAGTTTCTTTCGCAGCTGGTGCCGGAATTCATCAGTGCCGAGGCGCTGGTATCGCCACGGCCGAAAGAGAAAAGGGGGCAGCACGCGTATTTGCTGAAGCGCGACCATGAAGACCCAAGTCTGTCAGAAGCCTCCTACGGATTTGAATTCAGCAACCTTGTTTTCCGCGACGACCGCACGTTCGCAGAGATCAAGGAAGTGCAACGCGCCGAGTGGGGCGACACGGTGCCGATTCTACGATGCTTCAACTACGACAAAGTAATCAACATGGCCTACGGCGGGGAAATCTTCGAAACCCAGCTCGATTGGGAGTATGATCCTGCCACCCTCGATGTGGTCGATAAATATGGCTGGGGGCCAGGGCTGAAGGAAGGCGAGTTCGTGAAGGTGCGTGTGACGAACTCGGACGGTACGCCGCTGCCCAATGCGGATGTCTGGGCCGGAGGACGGACCTATTCATTTGCGCTGCCCGACAGGCCCTTTCCCACCGACGGCGAGGGCTACGCGAGCATTCCGTTAGGTGTCGATGTGGATCGCACGGCTCTGCAGTTGCGACTCAGTGCGCCAGGCCTCGCGGCCCCCGTGGTTGCTTTTGAGAGCGGGCAGGTGCCGGACTCCCCCACGTTGGTCGCCGAACCAGCACAGACCATCGGTGGTCAACTGCTCGCTGACAATGGCGCACCGCTACCTGGCACTCGGCTGGTCCTCAAACGCTCGGCAGACGCAGGCGGAAGTGGCACTGTCGTTTCCTACATAAAAACGGATGCGCAGGGGCAGTGGCAAGCGGCGATCCATCCGAACGATCTGCAAGGTCTTTCGGCTGTGGTTGCGTTGCCTGGAAGCCAGCCGTCCCACCAGAGCGGTCAACCGCTCGATCCCGCGGCCGCCATCCGCGGGGAAGCCGTCGTTCACCAGAGCGGCGGCGGGTGAGGCACCTCCGCGGAAATCCCCTCAAATGGACTGCCGGCTGCCTCATCGTTATGTCAGTGCGTCAATCTTAGATAAATCAGTTGCACCTAAGGCCTCGTCCAGCGATCCAATCGCGGGGTCTTTTAAAAACTACGGACCGGATGCGGTAAAAGCGGGACGAAAAACTGGGCGCCTGTGTGTCTTCGTAGAGGACAACGCCCTCGCCGTCGGCGGTCACTTGCCCGATCGGGACGAAGGCTTCCAAGAGAGTCGCCGCTGCCTCCACGGTGTGAGTCGCTCCCGGAACTCGCGGGGGGCAAGATCGTCCTGCTCGGAAAGGGAAGGCTGGCGCGATCGTTGTGGTGATTCGTCCATTTGCCTGAACGTCGTGATCGCCGCGGGCTCGATTGTCCGAATCGACTCCATTGCGAAAGCCTCTGCACTTTGGGTGCAGGGACCGTGGGCACACAGAGCTATGCGGGCTCGGACCTCTGGCCTGCGTCGCAACTAAATGCTGCAGCCTGCAAGCCTGCGACACGGCAGCCCTCAGGCCTGCGTTACGAAAGTTGCGGCACGAGTCCGGCACTTTACGAGTCCGGCACTTTACGCGTCCGCAGATTTGGATTATGCTGCCTCGCTTTAGCGTTTTTTCGTCCTGTCCCGTATGTCCTCCAGAACCGAAATCGCATTGACTGACCGCGCTGCGCCGCCGGTGTGGCAGACGATGCTGATCGACGGGCAGGAGGTTTCCTTTCGTGAAGGCGAGACGATCTATGAAGTGTCGCAGCGCCACGCGAAGTTCATCCCGACGCTGTGCTATGATCCGCGGCTCGAGGCGTTCGGAGCGTGCCGGCTATGTGTGGTCGAGGTCGAAGGGGTGAAAAATCCCGTTGCCTCCTGCACAGCCAAAGCGCTGCCGGGGATGAAGGTGAAGACGGCGCCGGACCAGATCGAAAAATATCGCAAGACGCTGCTCGAAATGGTGGTGAGCGAGAATCGCGAGCTCGAAGTCGATCCGCTGCGCGGTTACGCGAGCCAGGAATTGAAGTCGCTGGTTGAGCGCTATGGGGCCGGCAATGGTCGCTTTGCCGGGAAGAAATCCGGCTGCAAGCACCCGACCGACGACAACCCATTTATTCTGCGCGATTACGATCTGTGCATTTCCTGTTACCGCTGCGTGCGGGTCTGCGCGGAGCAGGAAGGTGATTATGCCATCAGCATGCGCGGACGCGGCTTTGCCACGCAGATCACGACGGAGTTTGATCACCATCTGAAGGATTCCGCGTGCACGTTCTGCGGACAATGCATCCAGACTTGCCCCACCGGTGCCCTCGCGGATAAAAAAGCCCTCCGCGCGGCGCCATTGCCGGGAGAAATCAAAAAGACGCGGACGATTTGTCCTTACTGCGGCGTGGGATGCTCGGTCGATATCCTGACCAAAAACGATCGTATTGTCGGCGTCCAGCCGGCGATGGACGGGCCCGCCAACAAGGGCGCGTTGTGCATCAAAGGCCAATTTGCGTTCGATTTTGTGCAGCACGACGACCGCCTCAAAAAACCCTTGCTGCGCCAGCCGGACGGCAGCTTCAAGGAAGTTGACTGGGACACCGCTCTCGAGGCCGCCGCGGCTGGATTTCGCCGCACGTATGAAAAGCACGGTCGGCGCGCGATTTACGGCATCGCCTCAGGCCGCGCGCCGCACGAGGCGGCCTATACGATGCAGAAGTTCATCCGCGCCGGCTACGGAACGCACAATATCGACAACTGCAGTCGAGCTTGACACTCTCCCTCGGTGGTCGGTCTGGCCGCCGTCATCGGAAGGGGAGCGATGAGCAACCCGCTCGTCGACATGGAGAAGCCGGATGTGATTTTTTGCATCGGCACCAACATGACCGAGTGCCACCCCGTAGCGGCGACGGGCTTGAAAAAAGCCATCGCGCACGGCGCCAAATTGATCGTGGCCGACCCGCGGCGGATTCGGCTGGCTGAGCTGGCCGATCTTTATCTGCCCATCCGCGTGGGCAGCGATGTCGCGCTGCTTTTGGCGATGGCACATGTAATCGATCGGGAAGACCTTGCCGATCGCGCATTCATTGAAGCTCGCACGGAAGGTTGGGACGAATTCCGGAATCACCTCCGGCCGTTCACACCCGAATGGGCGAGCGCGATCTGTGCCGTGCCGGCAAGGGATATCGAGACGGCCGCTCGCTGGTACGGTGCGGGGGACAAGGCGGGGATTTACTACACGCTCGGAATCACCGAGCACATCTGCGGTGTCGATAACGTGCAGTCGCTCTGCAATCTTGCGCTGATGACCGGGAACCTCGGCAAAGAGGGAGCCGGGATCAATCCCATGCGCGGTCAGAATAACATTCAGGGCTGTGGCGATTGCGGCGCGGAAACATTCAACCTGCCGGGTTATTTCAGCCCCTACAATCCTGAGCACATCGCGAGTTTCCGCGAATGGTATGAACAACCGGAACTGGACGTGGGCCAGTGCCTGCCCAAGCCCGCTGCCTTCAACGAATGCGGGAAAAGCATTCACGCCATGCTCATCGACGGCGAAAACACGGTTGTTTCTGACCCTGATCGCAATCACTGCGAGCATGCGCTCAAAAGCCTAGATCACCTGGTCGTCATCGATATTTTTCTGACCGAAACCGCCCTGCTCGCCAACGTCGTTTTGCCAGCAAGCGCGTGGGCGGAAACAGACGGAATTGTGACAAACACCGAACGCCGGGTGCAGCGATTGCGCAAAGCCGTCGAGCCAGTCGGCGAGGCGCGTCCGGATTGGTGGATCGTAAGCCAGATCGCGCGCCGGGCCGGTATCAAAGGATTTGAATTTGAAAGCGCGGGGGATGTATTCAATGAACTCTGCCGCATTTCACCGATTTACGCCGGACTGAGCTGGGAGCGCGTTTCACGGGGCGATCAGCTCAGCTGGCCGGTGCCCACCCCGAACCATCCCGGCACACCGGTGCTTCATGAAGGCACCTTCACGAATGGCCGCGGAAAATTTCGCGCGCTCGATTACCGCGACCCCGCCGAAGTCATCGATGACGAGTATCCGATCTGGCTGACCACCGGACGACGCCTGCAAAGTTATCACACTCGAACACAGACTGGCCGCTCTCAAGGCATCGACTATCTCCTTTCGGAAGAGGCGCTCGAGTGCCATCCGGGTGATCTTGCCCAATGGGGATTCTCGGAAGGGCAAAAAGTGGCTGTAACCAGCCGCCGTGGCAGCGTGCAGGTCAAAGTTCGCGCTACCGAGCGCAGTCCGCGCGGAACGGTTTTTGCGAGCTTCTCGTTCGCAAATGTCCCCATCAACATCCTCACCGGCGGTGGCTACGACCCGCTGACCTGGACCGCCGAGCTGAAGGTGTGCCCGGTTCGAATCGAGGCTGTGGAGGAAGCTTCCAGCTCGCGAAGCGCTGCTGGCCACGAGCTGGAAGCTTGCGCCCTTTAAGGACACTACAACTCGGCCAGTGTGCGAGCCACCTTGAGCCCGGGAATCGTCGAAAAGTGAGAGTCAAAAGTCAGGACCGTTGCGCCAACGCTCTGGGCACAACAAGCAATCATGATATCCGCCAGCGGGAGGTTATTCCCCTGCCGCGTCAGCCGCCAGGCTGTTCGTTCGATCACTTCCCAAAGCTGATTGTCTGTCGGCACAAACACCATCACGTCCCAGAAATCGCGGAAGAGCTGCAAGACCTTCGGTTGGCTGATGCCTCGCCCAACTTCGCAGCGCACCATCCCGCAGGTGGCGAGATCGCGGCTGGCAGCGACGAAAGCGAGCTCCTGCAGAACATCATGACCGCTTTTCGAGCGACTGATGTAATATGAGCTATCTACGAGCACGGGGTTTGCGTCCATAGCTCAAGGATTCTCGTTTCTGTTTGCTGGCACTGTCACGAGGACCCTTGGCCACCTCCCTGCTTTCGACACCGAAGTCCGGCTCGAAGATATTCTTGATTTCGGCCGAGGTCATGCCGAGGCCTCTCTCGGCCAGGGCAAGCAGCCGATGGCGCCGATCAACGTCGCGAAGGGCCGCGTGCACCGTTTCAGTTTTATTGCGAGAACCGGTCGCCCGCATAACTCGAGCCAGCATCTCGTCATCAATATTCATGGTCATCCTCATGCTAAAAAGCTGTATCACTATGCAGCCGTAGTCAATATCATACCGCCACGATGTTGCCGGCACTGGTCTATCGAGCGGGATCAACCTCCTCGCCCAACTCGTGAAGCTTGCGTTGCAGGGTGCGGCGGCTGATGCCTAACAGTTTGGCGGCTTCGGTTCTATTTCCCCCAGTGCGACGCAGCGCCCTCCGCAGGAAATCGAGCTCCATTCTGGTGAGATTAAGCTCTTCGGCGCCATCGGTTCCAGGGGCCAGTGTCCTGACGGTCCCAAACGGGCGCGGTCCGTCGCGAAGAGATTCCGGCAGGTGCCGCAGCGTTATCTTGGGTCCGTTGCACATCACCACTCCCCGCTCGATTGCGGCACGCAGTTCCCGCACGTTTCCAGGCCAGGGGTAGTCGAGCATGGCCTGAAGCGCTTCACCGCTCAGTTCCTTGAGCGGCTTGCCATTTTCGCTGGCCAATTCGGCCAGAAAATGCTGCGCCAGCGGAATGATGTCCTCCTTGCGCTCACGCAATGATGGAATGCGAAGTCGAACGACATTCAGCCTGAAAAACAGGTCTTCACGAAATTGTCCTTCGTTGACCATTTGATCAAGATTCCTGTTCGTGGCAGCGATGAGACGCACGTCGACTTTTATCGGTGTGTTGCCGCCCACGCGTTCGATGACCCGTTCGCCGAGCACGCGCAAAAGCTTTACCTGGATAGTCGCATCTATCTCGCCGACCTCATCGAGGACGAGGGTGCCACCGCTCGCCTGTTCGAAACGGCCGATGCGCCGTTCCATGGCTCCGGTGAACGAACCTTTTTCGTGTCCAAAGAGTTCGCTTTCGAGCAACTGAGGGCTGAGCGCGGCACAATGCACAATGACCAGTTTGTCCTTGGGACGCCCGCTCAGGTTATGAATGGCATGCGCGATCAATTCCTTCCCGGTCCCGCTCTCACCCTCGAGCAGAACCGTCGCCCTGCTCGGAGCTACCTGCTCGACGGTTTCGAAGATGACCTTCATCGGGTTCGAGCGGCCAATAATGCGGTCCAGCGAAAAACGGTCCGTAACCTGCCGTTTGAGCGCGGTATTTTCCTGTTCGAGCCCCCGCGTCTTCAGGGCGCGTTTAATCAGGATTTCGAGTTCGTCGATGTTGAGCGGTTTGGTGACAAAATGGTAGGCGCCGCGCTTCATGGCCTCGACCGCGGCATCGACCGAACCATAGGCGGTCATCATGATGCAAATGGGTGGCTTGGGCATCTGCAATGCGGAATTGATGACATCCATTCCGTCGTCCGCGCCCAGGCGCAGGTCGGTGACCATTACGTCGATGTGATCGTTGCGCAGAACTTCGACCGCCTCAGCCTTGTCCGCCGCCACGTAAACATCAAATTCCTCCTCGAGCGATTGACGGAGCCCGTCGCGCGTGTGCTTTTCATCATCGACGATGAGGATGGTGGCGGGCATGGGGATTGGCGCGTGCCGCAAAATGGAGCCGCCACGCAGCCGGCGCAAGGCGTGAGCCGCCGGGCATCCCTCAGGAATGCCGGCACCCGCGGCCGACGTAGTGGTGACTTGGCAAACCGGTTACCGTGCGCGGCCTATGCATTCCATCGCTTCGAAGCATTCTTTCGGTATCTTTCCCCTCGTCGTCTTTTTCCGCCGGCTCCATCCGCGTGCATTTTGTATTTTCATGGGCTGGCAGGTGACGTTCGATGCCCTCAGCGACGCCGGGTACGAGGCATTTCCACGTTTAAGCTTAGATCCCAAACACGAGATAATCCTTGGCCTGGTTGGCTAGAGCATTCTTGCGGACCTGCCAATCGGGCATGGCCCGCTCCAGAGCCTTCCAAAAGTTCTGCCCGTGATGACCTTCGCGCAGGTGAACGAGCTCGTGAGCAATGACGTAATCCACCAGGCGCACGGGGAGCTGAAGAACCTTCCAGTTGAAGAAAAGTACCCCGTTCTTGCCGCACGAACCCCAACGAAATCCCAAGTCCCGGACTTCGATTCGTGCGGGCTTGCTCGACGTGCGCGGTGAGAGCCTTTCGACCCTGTGCCGAAGCCATTCTGTTCCGGCGTGAAGATACCATCGCCGAAAATGTGGTTCGGCGGGATGAGCATTGCGCCGAAGCGTAAATCGCGCACCATCGAACTTGAGCGGCTGTTCCTGTTGTTCCACAATCTTGAGCCGGAAGCGCCGGCCCAGGTAACAAAACGCTTCTCCGGAAACGTATTCCGGAGCGCGCTTTTTGGGCGCGGTCTCCTCTTTTAGCGCGAGTTTGCGATGCACCCAGAGGAGCTTCTTGGTGATCCAGCGGGAAACTTCTTCAGCCGACGTCTCGGAAGGAACGAAGGCGACCAACTCCCCGGCCCGATCTACTGTGAGGCCAAGAGTTTTGCGACGCCCACTGCGGCGCACCTCAAAGCCCAGTCCACCGACGTGAAGAGTCTCAGTCATGCACGAGTCAGGTTCTCATGATTCTCTTTGGCCAACGCGACCAGGCGTTGAGCCAGATCGCGCTCGCCTCCGGCACGGCAGATGCCCGCCCTATCAAGATCGCGGACCAATGTTCTGGTCAGCAGGTCGCGCATGGCCGGATTTTTCCAGAATCCTACTTTGCGAACCTCCTGACGGATGCGCTCGACCATTTCCAGCGTCGCGGTGAGGGCAGTCTTCCGCTGGGCCTCGGTCAGTTCCCTTCCTTTGCCACATTCCTCGAAGACCAAACGCACGAATGGAACTTGCACCTTGGGATCGAGGCCGGGGAAATCATTGCGGTCGCCCTGCTTCAGCTCTTCGATGAACTTGCGCAACTCTCGCTCGAGCGCGTTCCAATCGTCTTTGAATCGCTGGAGAATTTCCTCGAGGCGTTCGCTCATCTTTCGGGCATAGGCGGGGTTCTGGTTCGAAAAGCGGATGATGTGGAAGCGCGCGGCGTGTTGCATTTGCGCAGCGCGTGCCCTGCTGGTTCCTTGCGCCTGTAAAATGTTCTCAAACTCCGAGTCAGTGATTGCTGTAGGAGGAATCTTTGGATCAACGCCACGGGCGGAAATGTGCGCGTTGATAAGCGTCTTCACTTTCTCCGCTACGCCAAGAAGATTGAGCGACGGGTCGCGATAAAGGTTGGCCGCCACCTTGTTGATGAAGCCAAGCAGTTTGGCATCGCGGAAAACATCGCTGGGCACTTCCGGTCGGTGTTCCAGGAGGCCCAGCGTCTCGTAAAACATCCGCAGCTTGTTAATGAAATCAGCGCGAATCTTCAAGTCTTCGAGCAATTGCACGCACACATCCACCTGGTCTTGCAGATCGTTGACGCCCCGATCGGTGAACACCGCGACGGCGCGCGCCCGCCGGTCAAGCAACTTCGGTAACTCGACGCTGATATCAATCAATGCGCCCTCGGTATCCTCGCCATCGTAATCGTTGAGCGCTTCGTTCAAATGGCGGGCCACGCCGATGTAGTCCACCACGTAACCGCACTTCTTCTGGCCGCACGTCCGGTTCACCCGAGCGATGGCTTGCAGAAGGTCGTGCGCGACCATTTTCCGGTCGAGGTAAAGGACCTGTTCAACGGGCGCGTCGAATCCCGTCAGCAGCATATTCATGACAACCAGAATCGAGAGCGGGTCGGTTTTATCGGTGCTGGCCGGAGCAAACTTTCGTTTGAACCGCTTGATGAAGTCCTCCTGCTGGCCTTTGTCAGCCCACGTCCACCACGATTCCGGATCGTTGTGGTGGCCGGAGAAAACGGCGGCAATTTCCAGAGCGCGCAGCCTGGGGAGTTGGCGATGCGCCCGCACGAGGAAGCGTGTCTGTGCATCGAGCTTTTCGACGTCATCATCCGACAAGGCCAGCGTTGCCGTGGGCACGGCTTCCAATTCAGCCACAAGTTCGCTCCGCGCCTGCGTCAGCTTGTCAAGGTAGGTCATGGCTGCCTGACGGCTGGTAGCGACCACCTGAGCCTTGAAACCCTCGGGCAAAACGACCTCCGTGTAATGCCGGATCATGTCGCGCGCCTTCTGGTCGATAAGCATGGGCGCTTCCATTACATCGCCATCGGTCGCATACCTGGCTTTGATGACGGCCAATTCCTCGGTCGTATAATCGCGGAACATGTCCTCGAATACCGCGTCGAGGCTGGGCGCGTCCTTCACGATGCCATCAGCCGTCCGGCCTTCGTAAAGGATGGGAACGGTCGCGCCGTCCAGTTCCGCGTCCTGCAGAATGTATTTATCGATGAAGTCGCCGAAGATTTCGCGGGTCTCTGTCTTTTCTCTGCTGAGGATCGGCGTGCCGGTAAAACCGATAATCGCCGCATTGGGCAACGCCTTCCGCAGGTTGCGGTGCAGCGTGCGCGTGTGCGACCGGTGCGCCTCGTCCACCAGCACCAGGATTTCCTCCGAATCGTTGAGGCGCGAAAATTCCTCGAAGCGGATGTTCTCCGTAAACGTGATTTCTTTCTCGACGACCGTCTCCTGCCTGCCCGGCTTCTTCTCTCTTCGAACGATGGTCATCGCCACTCTGTCGGCCGGCTGGCTACCGGGCTGCGGCAATATTTCCAACCCCTTGCCATCCGAGTGGCGACCTACCGCCTGATATTTTTGCAGCATCGCCATCACGATGTCCGGTGTCCGCTCGCTCAGGAGACGCTGAGTCAGCGCGGTGGGCGACTCACGCGTCGTCACATCCGCATCCGTTGGGCGTACGGCTTCGCCGCTCAACTGCGCAGTCTGGCCAAGCTGGTCCTGCAAATCCGTGCGGTCGGTAACGACTACGATCTTGAATCGGTTCAGGCGCGGCATCATTCGCATCTTGCGAACGAGGAAGACCATGCTGAGGCTCTTGCCCGAGCCCTGCGTATGCCAGATGATCCCTCCGCGTTCGTCGCGCGCCGCGCCGCTTTGAATTGTCCGGCCTTCCTGCAATTTACCGACGGCTTTGTGAATGGCGCGGAACTGCTGATAGCGCGCCACCACTTTGCGCGTCTTGCCGTCGACCTGCTGGAACACTGTGAAATTACGGACGAGGTCGAGCAGATGCGCAGGGCGCAACATGCCGGCGGCCAGAATCTGCTGGCTCTGGAGCGCGACGGCCTGCCCGCGTAATCCGGCGGGTTGCTGCTCCGGTTTGCGGAAGAAAAGCGGCGTGCCGGCGCGGTCGCCTTGTTCTGGTCCAAGTGTGGCCAGTTCGTGCGCGGCTTCCGCCTGCTCGGCAGGCTTGGATAACACGCCCAGTTCCTCCGCCACCGTGCTTAACGGAATGGGGCTGGTGTCCGCCCATTCCAGATACGCTTCCGGCGGTGCTCCGATGGTGGCCGCGCGCGCCTCGAAGAAATCACTGGCGATGAGTAATTGGTTGGTATGAAAGAGCCGCTCGACGCCCTCGTTGTCGGCGTAAAGCGTGGGAAAAAGTTCGCGCCGCTGGTTCGAGTATCTGAGCAATTGGTTGATTGCCTCGTGCAACGGGTTCTCGGTGCCGGGACTTTTGAACTCGGCCACCACCAGTGGAATGCCGTTCACAAACAACACTGCGTCCGGGAGGACATGCCCGCGCCCGCTGCTTAGCTCGACCTTGAACTGGTTGACGACCAGAAAATCGTTGTTCGACGCATTCTCGAAATCAATGAACTTGATCGGCTGATTCCGCCCAAAATTCCACTCAGGAAGTCCGTCGATTTCCGTCCCACGCAGAAGAAGCCTGGTGGCCGATTCATTCACTTCCATCAGCCGATGACCGTCGGCTTTTTCCAGTTTTTGAATGATGCGGGCGATGCGCGCGTCGTCGAGCCACGGCTGGCCCTCTCGCAAATTCAGTTTCCTGAGCGCCGCCGTCAGCCGCCCCTTGAGTAACACCTCGCGGAAATTCTCGCGCTCGGTCAGATACGGCACGTCCTTGTCGCCTTCAATCCACTGCCAGCCCATCATATTGAGCTGTTGGCAGAACGGCCGCTCGGCCAGGTCATATTCCCATTGGATTTTCATTTGCGTCACGACTGGCGCCATCGCTCGAGCCGGGAGTTGCACTCCTCCTCGGGCAGGCGGGCGCGCGGACTCTTCAGCAATTCCTGCAGGATGGCAGCGGCGCGCACCGATGACAATTGCGATCCGTCCACCAATTCATCAAGCACCCACAACAACCCGTGAACCTCGACGTTCTCATTTTCCGCCGCCCGCCGCAAATCCGCATCGCCTGTCAACAATGCTGCCTCCATCTGTATCGCAAGCGACAATACAGAACAATCCTCGAACGACAAACTTCGCGGTTGCCTCGCCTGGAATGCCGTCAACTCGATCAACTCTGCTGCGGTCAAGTGGCACACGTGCAGCAGTCCCCTCGTAACGAGAGCGGGAATTGATTGGCCCATTTCCAGCATCACGAGGTCAGTCGTGTACGCCTCGACGCCGCCCGCCAGCCAGATTTCCAGCAGTCTGCAACGGTGAAGATCAATGAGAACGCTGGCGTCATGAATGACGATCTTCATGCCACCAGTTGCAACGCCTCACGGAATTCGATCAGGGGTACGTCCATCAGGTAGGCGCCCTTGGACAGCGAAATGTCGTCGTTTGCAGCCGCGCGAAATACCAGCGACTTGAAGCGGTCCGCCTGCTCCGACAACGGATACTCTCCGGGCTCTTTGCGGTCGTATCCCCATTTTCGCCAGAGAATGAAGAACCGTTGCAGCGTGCTTTGGCTGATCAATCCCAGGTGCCGCGCCCGCATCATGATTGCCTGGCACGACATCCCGAAACGAATCTTCATTTCCACCAGCTCCCGCGTGGCAATCTGCTCCCGATGTCCCCCGAATGCGTCCAAAAACACCGGCTCGGGAATCAACACCGCCCCCGCAAACGCGTGACAAAGCCGCTCCTTATCCTTCGCCGTGAACAAGCGATCATGAAACCGCAGCGTCAGATGCCCCAATTCATGCAATGCGGTCAGCCGCTTCCGGTCATTGGGCCGCTTCCGGTTCAACACCATCACCGGCAGTTCTCCCGTCCTGCCCGCAAACCCCTCGAACGTTTCCGGAGCATCCGCCTCGAATACCTTGATTCCTTGCTCTTCGAGCAACGCCACCACGCTCTGGATCGGGTCCAGTCCCAGCTTCCATGCGTGCCGCAGCTTCACCGCCGCCGCGTTCACATCCCGCTCCTCGTGAACGACAAAACCCGCCAGCGGATTGCGGAACTGTGCCGGAATGTTCAGCAATTCCTCGATCTCCTGATACCGCTCGAAAAAATCCGCCGCCGATTCCCGCAGCGCCGTGAGCGCCTTCGCCCCCAGCGACGCACGCTTGCGAAACTCCACCGCCTCGAGCTTGACTGTCCCTTCCCGAAAAAAGAAATCCGGCTTCCGTCCGAGCGCCGCGCATAGCGCCACCAGCACCTCCGAATCGGGCATCATCTGGCCCTGCTCATACTTGTGCAGGGCATTGTAACTAACCCGACCTTCCAATTTCTCCGCCAGGGCGCGCAGCGACAAGCCGCGCATCTTGCGCGCCTGACAGAGACGGTGCGCAAAAACCGATTTTGGATCGCTCATATTCATGGTTGACAGAATCCTGTTTAAAATATAATTTGTCAACCATCACCAAACTCCAACCGAAAGGAGGTGAGAACCATGGCTAAAGATGCACCAGGAATGCGCGGCTATCGCAGCCGCAACCAAGACGGCCAGCTCCGCGACAAACGTGACGACACCCACATCGGAACAATCGAGCAGCAATACCACCGCGACTTCGGCGTCCGCAGCGACATGCAGTTGGGCACCTTCCTCGAACAGCAAAGTATCGCTTCGCTCAACGACCTGATCCGCAGCAATCGCGGCAGGAAGTAGTTGCGGCATGCGGGTGGCAGGAGCTTCGCTTCTTGATCTCGTGCGGTCTGCGATTTTTTCTGTGTGCCCTCAATGCACTGTCGGCCGGTCGCCTTCAGTTCGTTGCAGGCCGGCTTTAGGGGCAGGTAGTATTTCCTTTTGCCCAAAGGCTAGGGCCGTTTGAGGATGGGGGGTGACGAGCAGCCAAGCAAACTTGGCGCGGATGAGCTTCTTGCGGGCCTCGACGAACTCTTCGAACGCCTCCAACTTCCAAAGCGCCGGGTCTTTCGGGATGAGGTGCATATCGAGGTGTTCCTCCGGTTTGTCGGCGAACCATTCGTCGGGTGGCGTATTTCGTTTTCCGCCTGCCCCATTCTCGGCGGCAGTGAGCAGCATACAGTTGGCGAGTTGATTGCGGTCTGCCTCCCGGTATTTCATTAGGTTTAACTTTCCCGTCTCGGGATTCATGGCCTTGATTTTACGGAGCAGGCTTTGGGGGAAAATGTGGTCAATCTGCGGCAGATTATTTTCGTAAGCCGGGGTGTAATCGAAGTCTCGATACCAGAAGTTGAACAGCAGGTGAATTGTGTCCGAGCCATAGCCCATCTCCCAGAATCGGTCTTCGGTGATTTCAAGACTGCGGCCTTTTGATCGGACAACGCCAAACAACTCGTTCAAATCGAAAACTGTGAGCAAATCCAATTTGACGACCAAGTCATCGATTAATTGGTCCGGAGTGCCGCTAAATGCACCCGCAAGTAACGACCACAACCGACACATCTGCTCCTCACTCCAGACGAATGGGCGTTGAATGTTCGGCAACCAGAACCCGCCATCTTCATCCGGGTTATTTAAGAAGGTGACGATCTTGCGGAGGGAATGCTTGGGCGTTTTCATTGCGTTGCTGCTAATATGTTTTCCGGCACGCGGACACGGCCGGTGAGCAGGTCGGTCATCAGACCGGATTTCACCGAGTTTAGTTTTGCTAACTCTGCCTCCTCAGACGCGATTCGTCGGGTCTGCTCAAGCAGAAGCTTTTCGATTGCGATGGTCTCCTGGTAGGTCGGAACTGGAAGTAGTAGGCGGCGCAGAGTTTCTGACCGAATTGCCGTCATGACCCCACCCTGCTCGTCAACGCGAAGCTGGCGCAAGGCCCAAAAAGCGTGATTGATTTGCCAACAGGCCAAGTACGGCGAGTAGCGCGTTCGATCCAACGAGATTGTCCAAACGTGCTTGGAAGATAGAGCAGTGCCCACGGTTTCTGGAACGACGCAACACCTCCCAACCGTGCCCATGATTGTGATCATGATGTCCAGCGGGCTCACGCTATACCGTTTGAGTTCCTGAAATTTGGCGTGATCCACGAACCGCGTGTAAGCATCGACGAAACGTTCCACGTGTACGTTGTCGATGCCCAGGAGTGGGATGCCCGACTCCTTCAACTCTTGTTTCAAGAGCGAACTCCCGAACGGTCCGCTGCGCATCGCATTCGGCACTGGAGCAAGGAGACTTTCAATGCTCGCTACCTCCCACTCGCCCGGGATGCGGCCGAGGGGGGAGTCCTGGAATTGTTCGGGGTGGGCGATGGGATCGCGGAGTTGGCCATTTTCGTCGAGACCGCGTGTGAGCAGGTCGTGCAGCAGCCCGGCGCGCCCTTGCTTCAGCTTCGCAATCACCGCCTCCGTCTTCGCGATCGCCTCATCCACCATTCGCAGAATTCGGCTGATTTCCCTCTGCGTGTCCAGGTGCGGCAACCACACGAGCGTGTCCGCCACAACGCCAGTGGGCAGCCCGTATCTCGTGAGACCATTCGCCTTTTTCCCGAAGTATCGCGCGATGCGGTGATCAGCCAGTTGCTTCGCGAGGAATGCGGGCTCGACCTCATCTTTGTCCGGGCGGATGAGCGCCAAGTGATAGCCGCAAACCATGTCCGGTGCAGCGGAATCAATGACGGCCGCGATGCCGATGTCGTCGGGTGTTTCTGAGTCCTTCGTGATGATGACATCGCCGACCTGAACGCCGAACCGTTCAATCTCCGCCGGGGTCGCCGACGCGCGCATGAACTCCATGTCGGCAGTAAGCGCGTCGTTGTTATAGACGTCGGTGTAGTTGCACAGGCGAACCGGTTTCTCACTCGGGATCGTGAGCTTGTCCACACTGCTGAATCGAATGTCCGTGACGGAGCCGAGCCGCACTTCGCGCCAATCTGCCGGAAGCTCAGGCTGGCTGAATGACGTGTCAGCCGACATAATGCAGTCGCTTGAACGCCGCTGCGAGATCGGCGGCAACTTTTTCCCGTGCCTCGATGAGCGGCCCAAGCGGTCTCGCGTATTTGTCCCATAATCCCTCGATGAAGCCCACCATTTCCTGCCGTTTCTCGGAGACGGCAGCGTCTAGGCCGGCTTGCACGTCCTGCGCGAAAAGTTCGCGAACGAGGGCGCGTTTTTGGTCGTCATTCATCGCGGCGCAGCGCGACTTGAGTTCGTTTACAAACTGATCGGTCAGCGTGCGGTAACGGGCGCGGGCTTCGGCAAGCTGTTTCTTGATAACTTCGTAAGGCTTTAGTTCCTCGACGATCGTCTGAATGCGATCGTGTTCGGGCTGACAGGACTGTTCAATCCCGGTTAGTTGGGCTTTGAGACCACCAATCTCCCTCTCACAGTCGTGCATAGAGGCGGTGTGATGGCGCAGCGCCTCTTCCAATTCGGCAGTCGGCAACCCCATTTTGTTGGCCCTAGCGATTGATTTCGGTCCGCTACCTGACAACAGACCGATGGCTTTCTGGGAGGTTTTGGCAATCTTGCCGAGTGACTTTAGCCTGTCTGCCATCGGTTTGGCCGCTTGAAGCTTCTCTTTGATCGAGTTCTTTGCCTCCTTGATTTGTCCTTCAAGGTCTTTGGCGTAGTTCCAGGCGGCCAGTTCCTCCTCGTCGGCATCATCGGGCGCATTGCTTTGCTCGATGGCTTCCTTTTCTCCCTTGAGCCGGGCGATGTCGGCCTTGGCGGCGCTGATGCGCTCGAGGTAGTCGGTCATCGTGCGGCGGACGAGTTTGTGGCTGAAGGGATCAAAAGCCGGGCCGGCGGCTTCGTCGTCCTCGACGGCGTCGGCAATTGCGTCGACCCAGCCGTCGATGACGCCGGGGACTCCGTTTTCGAGCAGGGTCTTGAAGTCGGGCAGTGTCTCGGTCCACCAGGTGGCGATGACGCCCGCGAGTTTGAAGCGGTCCAGCGTGTTTATGGGAAGCAGCGCGGTGACGAAGGTATCGAGAAACTCGGTGCGGACGCGATTCAGGTCCCGGCGGTTCGGCAGACTGGCGAGGCGAGACGAATGTGCCTCCCACCATTCGGCGAGCCGCTCGCGCACCGTCGCGAGGCGCGTCTGAACGCCGGAATCATCCTCGGCTAGCGGACGAATCGCAGCGCGGTCGGGAAGTTTTGGGGAGAAGTCGAAGTATCGCCCCATTCCATCATTCTGCGGTCTAGGGACAAAAGCGTGGGCGGGATCGAATCCCAGCGCGTCAAACAGACCCCGTTTGGCTTCCACTTCCGCCACGGGCACGCCGCCGAGCAGATGAGCGCGCACGTCGTGCGGTTCGGGCGGCGGCGAGTTGTCCACGTAGCGCCGAATGTTGAGATTGAAATCATTGGCCGCACTCGCGATTTCCGAGACGGAGACGACGCGCGCGAAGCCGGGAATATCTTCGTAGCGATCGAACGTCGAGACGATTTTCTCGACGTGCTCGGGGCGCAGGTAATTTTGCGCGCGGCCGGCATGAAATTCGGCGTCGGCATTGATGAAGAGCACGTGGTCACGTCCGGCGGCGGGCTTGTGTGGATTGGGCGACTGGCCGCTGAGGTTTGGCCGCATCACGAGGATGCACGCCGGAATGCCTGCGCCGTAAAAGAGATTTGGCGGCAGCCCAATGACGGCTTCGATAAGGTCCTGTTCGAGAAATTTCCTGCGGATTTCCTTTTCCGCGCCGCCACGAAAGAGGACGCCGTGGGGCATGACGGTGGCGACCATGCCGCCGGCTTTGCACACGGCGAGCATGTGCTGGGCAAACATCAGATCGCCCTTCTTGCCAGTGGTGGGACACCAGCCCCAGCGGAAGCGCTCCGGAAACTCCATGTTGTTGCGCGTGTAATTCTGACTGAATGGCGGATTGGCGATGACGCGGTCGAAGCGCTCAAGTTCACCGGCGTCGCGGTGCATCGGGTGGAGGAGCGTGTCCTGAAGTAGAATGTCGGCACCGGATACATTGTGCAGGAGCATGTTAAGTCTGCAGATCGACCACGCTGAGGCGTCGTTGACCTGGCCGCAGAGGCGAATGTCGGTTGGGTCGCCGCCGGATTGCTCGATAAATTCGCGACTGATAATGAGCATGCCACCCGACCCGCAGGTGGGGTCGTAGACACTCATGCCAGGCGCGGGCTTGAGAACTCGAACCATGAGCCGGATGACGTCGCGCGGGGTGTAAAAATCGCCGCCTTTTTTGCCCGCCGATTCGGCGAACATATTGATGAGAAACTCGTAAGCTGCGCCGAGGAGGTCGGAGAACTGGAAATCTTCGTTGCGCAGACGATAGCGGCTGAAGTGACGCACAAGGTCTTTGCAGGCGTCGTCGGACAGGATGCGCTTGTTGCCCTGGGTGCGGAGGAATTGGATATGGTCGAGAACGTGTTCGAGGGTCTCGTTGGCTTCGCTCAATGCGCCGAGCGCCTTGTCGAGGACGCTGCCGTAGGATTCGGTGGCGTCGTTGAGTTTAACTTGGAGGTAATTCCAGCGCGAGCGCTCGGGCACAAAGAAGCCGTCGTAGAAATCGGGGTTTTCGCCGTATTGTTCATTCGCGTCATTGAAGGGGATGCCTTGCTCGACCTTACTTCCGACGATTTCCTCATTCTCGGCATCGAAGACATCGGAGCAGCGTTTCAGAAAGAGCATTCCAAAGATGTAATCTTTGTAGGTGGCCGCATCGAGTCCCTCCTGCCGCAACCGATCGGCAGCGGAGTAGAGGTGACGTTCGAGTTTCGCGAGCGAGAGGCGAGGCATGGATGAAATGCGAATTTAGGCGGCAGAGGCGATAGGTCCGCCAATCTTCCAGAGGAAATACCACGAGCCATGGAAAAGGTTGGCGTTCTCGTCGAACGACTCGGCGTGGTGGCGGGACCGAACGCGCAGGAGGATCCCGGCTCTTGGGCATCGCGAACGATGATCACAAAACCTTTGGTGGTGTATATGGTGGGAGGTGACGTTTGCTGGAGAGTGTTGAATTCGAGGCGTGATGCAGGTTGCCCTGAACGGGATCAATTCATGACCTCGATATCGAAGCCGCGGCAGTGAAAGGAATGCGGGTCGATGAACATCCAGCCGGCGCGACCGCATTCGGTTTGCCAGGTCCATGTTGGACTGCTGAAGTAAATCTTCCAAAGGGGGTCGCTGTCAGGAGGCCTTGGCAGCCGCCGAGCGAGGTGGGACGACGAGAGCGGGCACACGCGTCTGGCGTCTTGAAGGACGTCGCAGATCAGCGATGATGTCATCGAGCGAAAATTCGTACGAATTTTCGAGTTCCGGGGTGCGGGCGGCTTCGAGCAGCGCGGCGATGTCGCGCCGGCTGGGCTGTTGGGGCGGGTCAGATTGCGAGGACATGGGAACCGCGATAGGGACATCGCTTTGCGGCGCGATAGGGACATCGCGCCCTACCTGTGCGGTTGAGAGTCATTCCCTGCGGCTCGGACTCAGCCTCGCCCCACCAACGGAGAGGTGATTCCATGAAAATGACCGGCTTCGATGAAGCCGGCCTTCCAGTCAAGTGATTGACTTCTGCTGGGGCCGTCGGCGGCGTTCGGCGGTCATGACGCTCAAATCTTCGAAGACCGCGCAGGCTCCCGCCGCATTGGCCTCGAAAGTCACGGCATCCGCAGGAGCGATGTTAATTTTCGCGGCGGAGGCGATGGCGTCCTGGTTGGCGGCGAGGAAAATGAATTGCCATCCCTGGGCCCGTTTCTCCGTGATGAGATCGGCGATATGAGCCTGGGTGTAGTGGCGGCTGGCGTTTTCGAAGCCGTCGGTCAGGATGGCGACGATGATGTTGGTGGGACGCCGGGCCTGCGGACGGCCGGCGAAGGATGCTGTCATCTTCTTGATCGTGCGGCCGATGGCATCGAACAACGCGGTGCTGCCCCGAGGAACGAACGTGCGGTCGGTCAGCGGCGGGACTTCCGCCAGTGGCAGCGACTTGATAGGCACTTCGTATTCGTTGTCGAAGAGAATGAGAGTGAGGCGGCCTTCTCCAGGCTCGAGGCACTGGGCGGCGACGAACGAATTGAAACCGCCGATGGCGTCACCGGCGATGCTGGCCATCGAGGCGGAGCGGTCGAGGATGACGGCGATTTCCGCCGGGGCGCCAGCCAGCGTGAGGGCGGAGCGACCATTAAGATGCATTGACTTTTTCATAACCTTAACTGACGTTTGAGTTGAACGAAACCTGCAAAGCGAATGAAACGTGTCAAGCGTGTTTAACGATGGGTAACGTCAGCAATCCGGCGCAATGGGCGACCATGGAGCGGCTGCGTTTCATCGAACGGAGCGCCTTCTGGCGGGCGGTGGTCAATCGCCAAGACCTGGTCGAAACGTTTGGCCTGTCGATGGCCCAAGCCTCGGCGGACCTGCAAAAATACCAGGAGATGAATCCCGGGGCGCTCATTTACAACCTCAGGCGCAAGCGCTACGAAGGGAGCGAGCAACTGGCGCCTGTATGTCACGAGCCGCGGCTCGAAGAGGCGATGAGGTTATTTTTGCCCGATGGCGAAAAGGCGGGCAAAGTGGCATCGTTAAACTGGATCGGGGGGCGGGCGGCGGGAGCGGCCAAAGTGGACGTCCTCGAGATGCCGCAGCGTCCGGTGAGTCTGGCTGTGATGCGCCGCATCTTTGTGGCCGTGTTGAACGAGCAGCGTGTGCGGGTGAAATACTTCTCCGTGCACAGCTCGGCCGGCGAGTGGCGATGGATTCGTCCGCACGCGTTCGCCCATGACGGCAATCGCTGGCATGTCCGCGCCTGGAGCGAGGAAAACGAGGATTTCCGTGATTTTACGCTGAGCCGTACGAGCGATGCCGAGTGGCCGGTGGATGCGGAGCCATTAAAGGCGCGAGACAAGGCCTGGCTCGAGGAGGTCACTCTGGTTCTAAAGGCGACCGCCACGCTCGACGAGACGCAAAGGAGGGCGATCGAGATCGATTATGGCATGAGGAGAGGCGTGCTCAGAATCACAGTGCGCCGGGCGCTCGAAAACTATTTGCGTGACCGCCTCCATTTGCCATTAAGCGATGGCAGCATTCCCAAGCGCTCGCTTGAGCTTGGCGGGAGGAGACAGGGCAGCTAACATCCGGTCCGTGCCTGGCTCTTCAGATTTTCGCTGTCTCGTGGTCATACCCGCGCGCTATGCCTCGACCCGATTTCCCGGCAAGGCGCTTCACCCGATCGCAGGGCGTCCGCTGGTGCAGCACGTGTGGGAACGATGCAAAATGGCCCGACAAGCCTGCGCGGTGATTATTGCGACGGATGACGAACGCATCGGCGCAGCAGCCAAAAATTTTGGCGCTGAATGGGTGATGACTCGCTCCGACCATCCCAGCGGAACCGATCGCCTGGCCGAAGTGGCCGCGTCGCGGGAGGATATCACTCATCTCATCAACGTCCAGGGTGACGAACCTTTGGTCGACGCCGCTTTGATCGATCAATTCGCCGAGGCTTTACGGGATGATCCGGCCCTGTCCATGATCACGGCAGCGAGCCCCCTGCTCAGCGCGGAGGAAATCGAAAACCCCAACGTGGTCAAAGTGGTGCTCAACTCCTCCAGTGAAGCGCTCTATTTTTCCCGCAGCCGGATTCCGTTTCCTCGAAACGAGCCCACCGTGCCGTGCTATCGCCACGTTGGGATCTACGGCTACAGCCGCGAGTTCCTGCTCCGCTTTGTGCAATGGCCGCCTTCGCCACTCGAGAAAACCGAGGCGCTCGAACAATTGAGGGCCCTGGAAAACGGCGCCCGCATCCGCGTCGTTATCACCACGGATGACACACCAGGGGTGGATACCATCCAGCAAGCCGAGGCGGTCGAGCGGCTTATTTTGGAGCGTGGCGGTGACAGTAATCGCACGAAAGGGGCACAGGCGTCTGGCCCGTGGCAATGAATCAGCAGGTTCAATTGAGCTTGCGCTGAATGGCGGCTGGCAGCACGACCGAGCTTGTGCGGCGGGGCGAAGCCAGCTTCGCCGGTTTGATTTGACGGCCGCACGGGCCGGCGGTGCTCCCGGTGGTTGATACGTCGCACTGCGTGCGGCAGTGACCGGCAGAATGGCGGTCTGGTCAAATTCCCTTCCCTGCCGGCCCCCGCCTGACCAGCCGCAGTGAATCGAGCTTGATTCGCGGGTGTTGAACGAGTTCACGCAATGCCGACATTTCCGATTCGAGCAGGCTGACTTCCATCTCGCTGACCGGACCCCTGCGCTGCTTCAGCAATTTCAGCCGCTCGATTTCCGGCACGAACTGTGTGTCGATATCAAGGAGCGCTTGCTGGCTCAATTCGGCGGCGCAGGCGCGAGCGCGCTCGGTCAGGTTCTCGAGCATCCGAGGCAACAGCCCTCGCAGGGCATCATTATTGCTGCGAATCCACTCCCGGCGGCCATTGCGTACGTTCTTATTGATAATCTCCATCGGATACTCGGTGCCAACTTCCGCGAGTTCATGATTTACGATAAGCCGCAATCCGGCTGGGCTGAAGAATCGCGTCGGGTAGAGCTTTTTCGGAGGATTGGCCAATTCGACACGAAAGAGACCTTCGAGCAGCAAAATCTGGCTGCGCAGATCCTCCCAGACGGCATAACATGAGTTGCCTTGGGTGGTCTTGAGCAACAACTCGACATGATCCAAAACGATGGGGTGGTCCCAGGTGAGGAACCACAAATCATCACGGGCCAGCGCCTTTTGCCGTTCGAATGTCAACGATTGCCCGGGCGGCCCAATGGATGAAAACGCGGCGGACTCGCGATCCTTTTCGCGCGGGCGAACATGATAGGTACGCTCGCCCACATCCTCGGCATCAAAGCCAAAATGGTCGAAGAGCCGCAGCATCAAGAAATCGAGCGACAGATCGGAATCAAGCCGGCGGACACTTTCGAGGAGCTTTTGCGCGGGCAATAGCCGAAAAGAAGCGAGCGCCGTCATCGGATCGCCGCGGGATTCGAGTTGGGCCTTCAAATCGAAAGAATGGTTGCGGGCCTCTTCGAGGAGAAGGGCGACCGTTTCTTCGGCGGCTCGAGGCAGGCGTGCGGCCTCGCGAAAAGCCGCGGCAAAAGCACGGCTGCAGGCGTGCACGATGGCAAGCGGCCGTTCGAAAAGATGCAACGCTTCATGGAACCACCGGAAGATGACTTCGGATGGGGTATTCTCGACGTAGGGGATATGAACTCGCACCTTGGCCATGTGACCGTAGCGATCGAGATTGCCGATGCGCTTCTGTACCTTCACGGGGTCTGGAGGAAGGTCGAAGAGAACAATATGATGGGCAAAGGGAAGACTGCGTGCTTCGATGCCCCCTTCCGAACAGACCAGAACATGGGCGGAACGCTCATCTTTTTCCGCGAAGCGGTGCACCGCGTGGTCCTGGGTCAGCAAGTCGAGGCCTTCATGATGGAGCGCCGCCTTCTCGCCCAGCGCGCCAGCAATGGCGGCCGCCTTGTGCTGCGTGGCGCAGATAAGCACGATCTTGTCCTTTGGATTCTCATCCACGTAGCGGCGCAGCCAGCTCAGCCGCGGATCATCCGGCGGGAGTGCGAACGCAGGATTCGGCAAGCCGTCGGGCGAAAACTCTTCCGCCAGCAGGGATAGCAGTGTGGCATCCTCGTTTGAAACCGTGAGTTTTTGGGGCAGGGCTTCGCGCTCGGGGAGGCCTTCGATGATCGCGCGTGAATTCGCGAGCAGTCGCCGTCCGGCTCCCACGG
Source organism: Verrucomicrobiales bacterium (assembly GCA_050998515.1). Taxonomy (GTDB): domain Bacteria; phylum Verrucomicrobiota; class Verrucomicrobiia; order Verrucomicrobiales; family V1-33; genus JBPCQC01. The sequence continues at coordinate 39,620 of JBPCQC010000056.1, read as the reverse complement.
TTTCGAGCAGGGCGGCGAGCAGCCGGTCGCGTCCCTCGTGCGCTTCCGCGCCCAGCGCCGAGGCATCGACTTCTGATCCGATTAATCTTTCCAATGCCTGGCGATCCTCCTCGAGCCACGGCTCAAGCGCGGCGCCTGCGAGCTTCACGGCGAGACGAACAGCATCAGGATCTGCGAGGGTGTGGCTCTCGTTTTCATCCAGCAAGCGTCCGAGTCTGGAATGGGTTTCACGTTCAATCTGGGGTGGCAAATCAGTCATCAAGACCACTCCGGCCGTGGCCGCACACAGTTCTTTCAATCCCGGCACATCCACTGAATCCGCCTCGTCGACGATGAGCAGGTCCCAAGACTGGACAGCGTAGCGCGCCAGCGCCGCGGGCGAGCAAAGCCACAGATCGGCTGAAGATTCGCTCGACCGGTCCAATTCAGGGGCAGCGATCTGAAGGTGAAACCGGCGGGTCAGCTCGAAGTGCCAGCGATGCAACCCGTGCTCGGGCACGACGATGAGCGCTCGCTCGATTCGGTTGGTCACCAGCAGCCGATGAAGAACAAGACATACTTCTATCGTTTTGCCCAATCCGCTCTCGTCCGCCAGCACAAGACGTGGAACTCCTTTGCGTCGAATTTGCAACGCTGTGAAAAGCTGATGGGGAATCAACTCGATTCGCGCGCCCACAAAACCGCGCTGGTGGCCGCGCAGCGTCTCGAATCGATGGTGCAGACATTTCGAGCGCAGGTTAAAAAGCCCTTTGTCGTCGAGCTGTGCGTGCAGCAGCCGGTCAAGCGGCCTGGAAAAATTCAAAGAATCGGCGAGCGCGCTTTCCGGCAGTGATTTTCCCGCGCCATGGTAGATGAGAACATTCTTTTCACTGGTCACCTGCTCGACCAGGAAGGCGGTGCCGTCGTGCCCGCGCACTTCATCGCCTTCGGAAAAGGAAATGCGCGTCAAGGGGGCATTGCTGGCAGTATATTGACGCGTCTGGCCTGTGGCTGGAAAATGAATGGCCACCCGGCCGCGCGAGGCAGAAATAACCAGCCCAAGACCCAGCTCCGGCTCATTGTTGCTCAGCCATCTTTGACCGGAAGCGAAGGATTCAGCGGTCATCGGGGCTGTCCTCATAGGATGCTTTGGTTCCGAAATCAAGCACGGCCGGCGCCAAAAAAAACTCGACATAAAAGTGCCGCGCCCAGGCGCCCTAAGCCGCCAACGTTAGGCAAAGCCAGCGGGTTTCTTAGGTACTGTGAGACATAATGGCCCACTGACACCGACTCTAACATGGCAGATCACGCCTAGCGGCGTAATGTCGCACCACCCAGCCGGGTAGATCTTTCCCGCTTCCACCATGCCGCAGTTGGCGGCTCTGGCTGGAAATCCTAACAAATCGAGTTGCATCGAGAGCCACGCCTGCCTTAATGAATGAGGAACAAAAAATGAAAAAGGCGCGCCGGAATTCCCAGAATCGCGGTTCATTTCGCGCGGGCCTGGTGCAAATGGCTTGCGAGGCATCGGTCCAGCGCAACCTTCGACGCGCCAAAACACTCATCGGGCAGGCCGCCCGGCAAGGCGCCCAAGTTGTCTGCTTACAGGAGCTTTTTGCTTCCCCTTATTTCTGCCAGGCCGAAAAACAGGATTATTTCCGTTACGCGGAAACTGTGCCCGGTCCTCAGACCGAAGAGATGCAATCTGTCGCCAAAAAGCTCGGGGTGGTTATCATCGTTCCTCTGTTCGAGCGGCGTGCGCCCGGACTCTACCACAATTCGGCCGTGGTCATTGACGCCGACGGACGGCTGTTGGGGACCTACCGGAAAATGCACATTCCTGATGATCCCCAATATTACGAAAAATTCTACTTCGCGCCTGGCGATTTGGGTTTTCGGGCTTGGGATACTGCATTTGGACGAATTGGCGTGCTCATCTGCTGGGACCAATGGTATCCGGAAGGAGCCCGACTGACCGCCCTCCAAGGGGCTCAGGTGTTATTTTATCCCACAGCTATCGGCTGGCTGCCTCCGGAAAAAAAGAGCCAGGGAGAGCGTCAGCACGCAAGTTGGGAGACGGTGCAGCGCGGTCACGCGGTGGCCAATGGGGTGTATGTGGCAACTCCGAACCGTTGGGGTATAGAAACACCCGAAGGTCCTCCGGGGATCGAGTTTTGGGGGCGCAGCTTCGTGGCCGATCCTTCAGGCCAGGTAATTGCTCGCGCCGGCAGCGTAGGCGATGAAGTCCTGATCGCAGAAATCGATTCTTCCGCGATAGAATCGCAACGTCACGGCTGGCCATTTTTGCGGGACCGCCGGATTGATGCCTACCAGGGAATCACACAACGGTATCTTGATTGACCTGCCGCCCGGATGCCATGAAAGCGAAGAAATCCGCTCCACCAAAACGGCCGCCAAAGGTTTCTGGCAAGGGCGTGGCAAGGAAGCCGGCGGCTAAGCAATCGGTGCGGGCCGCCTCGGGGTCCCGTTCGACGAACCGGCGTGGTGCGCCAGCATCGAAAACGCGTGGTGCGCCAGCATCTAAAACGCGTGGTGCGCCAGCATCGAAAGCGCGCCGTTCGCCTTCGAGTTCAAAACCAACCAGGACTCGTCCGGCCCCCAAGCGGGCCCGGCCGACCTCGACGAAAGTCATCAGACCCGCCCGAAAGGCGGCTGGATCCCGCAACGATGGCGGCCGAGCCGAAAAAAAAGGGACAGCCCCCCCGACCCGTAAGGCGGCTCCCCTGCAGAGGACTACCCAGCCTCCGACGCGCAAATCTGCGCCAGTCACCGAGGCGCATTTTTCTCCCAAAACCCCGAAACACCTCCATTTTCGGATGCCGGCTGAGTGGGAGCCCCATTTCGGAACCTGGATGACGTGGCCCAACAAGAAAGGCATCAGTTTTCCTGGCAAGAGGACATTCGATGCGGTGATTCCGACCTTGTTTTCGATGGTTCGGGCATTGCTCACCTCTGAAGATGTTTTCATGAACGTGTCCAGCGCCGAGGATAAGCAGCTTATCCGCGACACGCTGACTTTGGCTGAGCAGCGACGGCTTCACTTTATAGATGTGCCCGCGCTCGAGCCATGGTGCCGCGATCACGGCTGCACATTTCTCGTTCGCAATCACGACCGCGCGGGCGGGGCGGTGGTCTGGAAGTTCAACGCCTGGGGCGGGAAATACGAGAAGGCAATGGCAGACAGCGGTATCAGCCTAAAAATGGCCCGGTTTTTGGGCGGGCGGCTTTTTGATCCCGGCATCGTTCTCGAAGGCGGTTCGATCGATGTCAATGGGACCGGAACTGTCCTCACCACCGAATCGTGCCTGCTCAATAAAAACCGCAATCGCGGCCACAATCGCGAAGACATCGAGCAAATCCTTAAAGAGTATTTGGGAGTGACCAATGTGCTCTGGTTGCCCGGCGGCATCGACGGGGATGATACCGACGGCCATATCGATGACATCGCCCGTTTTGTGAGCCAAAACACTGTGATCGCGATGGTCGAAGGCAATCTCCGCGATAAGAATCAGGCCATTCTCACCAAAAACCTCGAACGGCTTCGGGAAATGAAAGCCGAGAATGGAGCGGACCTTGAAGTGCTGACCATTCCAATGCCCCAGCCGATCATGCGGCGCGGCCAACGATTGCCCGCCAGTTACGCCAACTTCTATGTTGGCAACAAGATCGTGCTCCTTCCCACCTTCGAAGACGCGTCCGACGAGAAGGCCCTCGAGATCATGGTCAAATCATTTCCCGGCCGCCGCATCTATCCGATTGATTGCCGAGATCTGGTTTGGGGTTTGGGCACGTTTCATTGCCTGACCCAGCAAGTCCCCCTGGCTGCGTTTCCGAAGGTGATCGACATCGTTCAGAATCCCCCGCAGCCACCCCGGCCGGTCTATTAGAGCGTCGACGCGACCGCGTCCACCTTCGCGCCGTTCATTGGCGGTTTTGGCGTGTCTCCGTCGGCAGGTGAGACTCATCGAACCATAGCTGGACATTCCCGTGGCAGAACCACGACGCCGCAATAGCTTGCGGTCATGAAAGCCGCTGCCGTCGTGAACTTTGGTCCTGAGCCGCATAGCGTGGAAGTGCGGGAAAAAGAGAGGCCTTCAATTGGCTCGGAAGACGTCCTTTTGGAGGTTGCTGCCGTCGGGGTTTGTGGGAGCGACTTGCACCAGTGGACCTCGTCGCATTCCTGGCCGGTGAATTACCCTGTGGTGCTGGGACATGAGTTCGGAGGCGTTGTCGCGGAAGTGGGGGCGGCGGTTCGGGCGTGGAAGGCCGGCGACCGTGTTGTTAGTGAGACCGCGGCGATCGTTTCGCCTGACAATCCGATGACTCGGCAGGGCCTTTACAATCTCGACCCCACGCGCAAAGGCTTTGGTTACGGCGTCGATGGCGCGATGACAAGCTGGGTGCGGGTGCCAGCCCGGTGTTTGCACCGCGTACCAGACTCTCTGCCCCTCGAACTGGCGTGTCTCAGCGAACCCTGTAGCGTGGCCTACAACGCGGTGATCAATAACAGCCGCCTGCGCCCGGGTGATCGGGTGATCGTGCTCGGTCCTGGCACCATCGGCATCCTCTGCGCGGCGGTGGCGCGATTGGGCGGCGCCGAAGTCGCCGTGGTCGGTCTGGAGCCGGATCGCGCGCGCCTGGCCATCGCGGAGAACGCGTATGGCTGCACCTCCATCGTGGGCGAAGCCTCAGCCTGGGCCCGCGAACGTGACGGACTCGGCGCTGACCTCATCATCGACGCCGCAGGTCACTCGAGCACCGTCAAGCTCGCTCTCGACCTGGTGCGTCCGGCCGGTTGGATCACCAAGGTCGGCTGGGGGCCGCAACCGCTCAATTACAGCATCGATCAACTTGTGCAAAAAAATGTGACGCTGCAGGGCAGCTTCTCCCACAACTGGCCGGTTTGGGAACGGGTGCTTGCACTCCTCACCAGCGGCGCCCTTGACGTTCGTCCCATCATCGGCGGCCAATGGCCGATCGATCAATGGCACGAAGCCTTTGAAACAATGCATTCGGGAAAAGTGGTGAAATCAGTTCTGCGGCCGAATCCGATGCTGAATTAATGTGAGCGAGGAACGTTCTATTTTCGATGTGCTTTCTGATGCCCTCCGAGAGGGGCCAGGCAGGTTTCTGCTCATCGGAGGATATTCGCTGGAAGCCTACGGCTACCGCAGAATCACCGATGATACGGATCTCCTGGTGGCGTCCAGCGACTTTCCGTGGATGGAAAGAACGCTCACCCACATCGGGTATCGGCGGGCCGTTGAAAATCCAACGTTTTGCAAGTTCACCCATGTCACCCTCGCCATGCAGGATGTAGACGTTATGTTCGTCAATGAGCAGACATTCGAGAAGCTATGGTCAGCAAGTCAGATTTTCCAGCGCGGCAATGCCCGGCTTCGAGTGCCTTTGGCTCTTCATTTGATCGCACTCAAACTTCACGCGATCAAAAACAACCCGCAACGCCTGGCGAAAGACCGTGGTGACATCCTCGAGCTGATAAATCGAAACCGCGATCGCATCGATGATGACTCCCTCCGCGCGATTTGTGATCGATTTGGACCGGCAGGTATATTCGACCATCTAAAAGATCTGCTCCCATGAATCCGCCGGTCGATATGGACCTCGACCTTCCTCGCTTTGTCGAACCCCCAGAGCCGCCCCTGCGGTTTGACCCCGAGTTCATTGAAAAACTCGACGCCTGGCGTTTGCGTGACCGGGTGTCACGTGGTGAACTGCGTCAAATCGACCCTGAAGAAATCCCAACTGTACCTTTCGAATGGAGGCACTAATTGAATGGCGCCAGCTTTTGATGGTCAAGGTTAGCAAGCTGGAAGCCAACTTTACTGGCGATGGCGATCAACAAATGCCCGCGCGGCAGTGTTGTTTCGTCCGCTCCGGCCAATGGTCGGCGATTTTTTTTCGCAAAAACCTCGAGCTGCCGGCGAGTTCTTCGAAGCCGTCGACGCCATCTTCAATGCTGATCCAGTTGTCGTCGAAGCCGGCATGTTTCAGGATCGAAAAGATTGCGTCGTAGTCGTTGATCCCTTTCCCGATTTCGCCGTGGCGCAGGCGTTTGGCGTAGCCTTCGACGCCGGCGGCTTCATCGCGGTTGAGGTCTTCGATGGTGCCTTCGATGAGGTAGCGGTCACTGGCATGCATCGTCACCACGCGCGGCGCGACACGACGCAGCAATTCGAGTGGATCCTCGCCGGCCAGGATCGTGTTCGAGGGATCGTAGTTGACGCCAAAATTCGGATAATCGATGCGCCCGACGAGTTCGCAGAAAACGTCCATTTTCTGCGCGAATTCAGGCCACTGCCAAAAATCATCCTTGTAATGGTTTTCGATGACCAGCGTGATGCCGCGTTCCTGCGCATACGGAAGACACGCCTCGATTCCTTCCTTGGCGAAGCGGATGCCTTCTTCACGCGAAACCTCCGGGCGCCGCTGGCCAGAAAGAACCCGGCATGACCGGCAACGCAGCGCATATGCCATGTCGATCCACCGCTTCTCTTGCTCGATTTGCTCGCGGCGAAACTCCGGATCGGGATGGGTGAAATCCGGCGAACAGCACATCATTGGAATGGCCAGCCCGAATTCATCCGCCCGTCGTTTCAATGCCGCCCAGTTTTTTTCCTCGAGTGTCTCGATAAAGCCAGCATACCATTCGACCCCATCGAGACCGAGATCGGCCGCGATCTGGAACCACTCATCGAGCGAACGCGTCCCCGTCTTACACAACTCGGGCATCCAAAACTTCGGAAAGGCAGCGAGAGCGGGCATCAATAAGGGGTTCACGGTTCACGATTCGCCGCCTGACCAGGAGGGAGTATATTCGATCCATCGAGAAAGCGTAGGGAAACGAGGCGAAGATTCCGCGAGTGAAAAAAGCAATCATCATCACTTTGGTCATTTTGGCCGTGGCGGTGATCTCCTCGCCGGTCGCGGCGCTTTGGAAGGGCCGCCAAATAGTGCGAGAGATTGTTGGCCCGTTCGAAGGCGGCAAGGATTTCGTGAAGACCTTGCTCATTTGCTTAAAGTGCGGCGAGATCTCTTATCCGAACCGGATGATTGGGGGCCGACGCGTCTTACATTGCCCAGGGCTTGGAGAGGGCAGCTTCGCCAAGCGGTCATGGAAGCAGGAATCAAAGTTCGCGGGGACGAAGAGTATCAAGCGCGCGCCCAGTAGCCGCCGCCGCTAATGTGACTCAGGCTTTCCAGCCTGTGACGACTTGACGAGCACAGGCTGGAAAGTCTGTGCCACATACCAATCACACCTTCGGCGGATTCCGACCGATGAAGGGGTGCTGTTCGACGTCGAGGACCTGGCCGCTTACGGGACCACTCGCGTCGCTGAGAAAATAGATCACGGGTTCGGTCATCTCGGCGGGAGTGAAGATACGGCCGGCTGGCGCGAACAATTTTGAAAGCCGAGTCGGCCAATCTTCCGGCATGCCTTCCTCCTGTTTGTAACGGCGCTCGTTTTCGGTCAGTACCCAGCCGGGATTGACCTGGTTGACGCGCACCAGGTGGTCTCGCATGAGGGTGTCCCCGAGATTGCGCGTCATCGTCATGAGCGCGCCTTTGGAGATGGAATAGGGGAGGAGCTTTTCCTCGCCGCAGTAGGCATTGACGCTGCCGATGTTGACGACGCTGCCGCGGGTCTGCGCGAGCTGCGAGAGAGCCGCCTTGATCAGCAAAAGCGGAGCGCGGCAGTTCACGGCCATGACTTTATCGAAAAGCTCGGGACTGACCTCACTGATTGCGGCACGCACGACCCAGGCCGCATTGTTGACGATGCCGTCGAGTTTCCCAAAAGCCGCCATCGCTTCCGCCACCAGAACATCGGCGCTGAGTGGCAACGCCAAATCAGCGATGACCAGCGGCGCCTGCAGCTCGGTGGCCACCTTTTCTCCCGCAGCGCGATTTGTGCCGTGCACGAGAACGTGGGCGCCTTCCTCGACACAGCGCCGCGCAATGGCTTCGCCGATCCCAGTGGTGCTGCCGGTGACGATGATCGCTTTGTCTTTGAGACGCATGGTGCCCGTTCGTTATTAGTTATTGGTTTCTGGTTATTCGTGTAAAGGCAGATTGCGCCTGTCCGGCGACCGAATATCGAATACGGAGACGAAGAACCAACCGGCAACAACCAACAACTTCATGGATACCACGAACCATTCTGCGCTTTTGTCCTGGGTCGAGGAAACGCGGGCGTTATGCGAGCCGGAGGAGGTGCACTGGTGTGATGGCTCGGACGCCGAGTGGCAGCGGCTCTGCGAGATGCTGGTCGAGAGGCGCACTTTTCTTCGGCTCAACCCCGAAAAGCGCCCGAATTCGTTTCTGGCGCGGTCGGCGCCATCGGATGTGGCGCGCGTCGAGGACCGCACGTTTATCTGTTCCGAGCGCCAGTCCGATGCGGGGCCGACAAACAACTGGCGGCCGCCCGCCGAGATGAAGGCGACGCTGGGCGAAAAATTTCACGGCTCGATGCGTGGCCGCACGATGTATGTGGTGCCCTTTTGCATGGGGCCGCTCGATTCGCCGCTGGCGTTGATCGGCGTGCAATTGACCGACTCCGCCTATGCCGTGGTCAACATGCAAATCATGGCGCACATGGGGGCAAAGGCGCTCGCAAAACTCGGCGCCGATGGTTCTTTTGTGCGCTGCTTGCATAGCGTCGGCCAACCCCTCGCGGCTGGCGCGAGCGACGTTCCCTGGCCATGCAACGACGAGAAGTACATCGTTCATTTTCCCGAGGAGCGCGCGATCTGGTCCTTTGGCAGCGGCTACGGGGGCAATGCCTTGTTAGGCAAAAAGTGCCTCGCCTTGCGCATCGCCTCGAACATCGCGCGCGATAACGGCTGGATGGCCGAGCACATGCTTATCCTTGGAATCGTCAGCCCCGATGGCGAAAAAACGTATGTGACAGGCGCCTTTCCCAGCGCGTGCGGCAAAACCAATCTCGCCATGCTCGTGCCGCCTGAAACCTATCGCGACAAAGGCTGGAAGACCACCCTGGTGGGAGATGATATCGCCTGGATGTGGCCGGCCGAAGACGGCCGTTTGCACGCCGTCAATCCAGAGACCGGCTTCTTTGGCGTCGCGCCAGGCACATCGTGGAAATCGAATCCCAACGCGATGCATTCGCTGTCCCGCAATTCGATCTTCACCAACGTCGCGCTCGACGATGATGGGGACGTTTGGTGGGAGGGGATGAGCGATGAGGCGCCATCGCATTTGATTGACTGGACCGGCAAGGATTGGACTCCCGGCTGCGGCCGGCCGGCAGCCCACCCCAATGCCAGGTTCACAGCCCCGGCATCTCAATGTCCCACCATCGATTCCGACTGGCAAAACCCCAACGGCGTCCCCATCAGCGCGATTATTTTCGGGGGTCGGCGCGCCACCACGATGCCGCTGGCCTTTCAGGCGTTCAACTGGGTCCATGGAGTCTATCTCGGCGCGACCGTCGGCTCCGAAACAACTGCCGCCGCCGGGGGCGAAGTCGGCAAAGTCCGCCGCGACCCGATGGCGATGCTTCCATTCTGCGGCTACAACATGGGTCAGTATTTCCACCATTGGATGCAAATGAGGGGGCGCATCCCCAACCTGCCTTTGCTTTTCAACGTGAATTGGTTTCGCAAAGACGCCGACGGCCGATGGCTCTGGCCTGGCTTTGGCGAGAATATGCGCGTGCTCGAATGGATTGTGCGTCGTTGCCGCGGCATCATCGCCGCACGCGAATCCCAGCTCGGCTGGATTCCCGCCTGGGAAGATCTGAACACAGACGGACTCGATGATTTTTCGCGGGCCGACTTCGACCGCGCGATGGCATTGAATCCAGCCGAGTGGCAGGCCGAGCTGCTCTCGCAAGGCGGCCTCTTTTTCCAACTTTACGATAGCCTCCCTAAGGAACTCGTTTTCGAGCGGGAATTGATGGTCGGCCGGCTCGCGCACAGTGTTGCCTAAGCCGTAACTATGCAGTTGAACAGAAGGCAACGAAGAAAACAAAGGATCAAACCGGTGGCACAATTGGATTTCGACGCAGCAGCGATGCTCACCAAACGGTGGCGGGAATTCCCCGGTTCCAGGGTCAATCTAATCCTCGATTGCGCTTCGTTTCCTTCGTTTGCTTCTGGTGCGCCAGCATCGCCAACCAAACCAATGAACTGAAACGTGTTCATCATGCCAACTGAACGTCCAGCATGGAGAGAAGCGGACGGCGCCGGGAGCAATCGCGGCGTCGAAGCTCCGCGGATCGAATCTGCGAGCCGCAGTGCCAGTCGCAAACCCGTATCAGCCTCGTTAAACTACTTGAGGTCGGCCAATCTGTCAGAAGAGCCGAAGCCTGCGATCCGCCGTGAAGCGAGGTTCACGAGCAGCGGCGGAGACCTCCGGGGTCAAAGGGGGCAGCGCGCAGAGAAGGTTGGGATGGGCAGGCTGGGAGACCCCTGTTTCCAGCCGTTGGGAAACCAAGGCAGGGCATCCGCCAAATCCATAAGGTGGATGCCTGGGGCAGGGGAGTCGGAGAGGCCCGTAGTAGCGTTGAAGCGGGGTAACGCCCGTGGAGCGAAGGGGCCTTGGCAGGAACGAAGCGGACTCAAAAAGAACCGGGGCTGATTGGAAGGATGAAAGTTCAACCTACGACAGAAGAGCCAGGCATCGAGCTGAGCGTGAGGGAAGCGACCCTGCCAGCGAAACTCCGGGACTGGCGAGCGAAGCTGAGTGCGAAAGCCAAAGCTGGAGAAGCGATTTCGCTTCTACAGCCTTTACGGGCTGGTGAGCCACCCCGAGACGCTGCAGCAGGCGGCGTGGGCGCAAGTCCGCGCTAAGGGCGGCAAACCGGGAGTGGACGGAGTCTCGATCGAACAGATCGAGCGGGAAGGCGAGGAAGCCTTCCTTGCAGGGTTGGCCCGAGAGCTCAAGGAAAAGACCTATCGCACCGGAGCGGTGCGGCGGGTGTATATCCCCAAAGCTAACGGGAAGTTGAGGCCTCTGGGCATCCCGAACCTCCGGGATCGGGTGGCGCAGGCGGCGGTGCTTTTGATCCTGGAGCCGATTTTCGAGTCGGACTTCCTGGATTGCTCCCACGGGTTTCGGCCCGCCCGGAGCGCACACGACGCGCTGGAAGTCATCCGTGAGAACCTCGCCGCCGGTCGCTGCACGGTCTATGACGCGGACATGGAAGCCTACTTTCGATAGCATCCCGCACGACAAGCTCATGGCCTGCGTGCGGATGCGCGTCGTGGATGGAAGTGTCCTGCGGCTGATCCAGCAGTGGCTTGGGCGCGCCGGTGGAGGAGAAGGATGAAAATGGCAAAATCATCCGCAAACGCAACCGGCAGGGGACCCCGCAGGGAGGAGTGATCTCGCCGCTTTTGGCGAACATCTACCTGCACTGGTTCGACCAGGTGTTCCATGCCAAGGACGGTCCGGCTCGCTGGGCCAAAGCCGTTCTGGTGCGCTACGCGGACGATTTTGTGGTCATGGCTCGCTATGCGGGCGCTGACCTCCAGAGGTTCATCGGCGAAAAGATCGAAGGCTGGCTGGGGCTGAAAATCAACCGGGAGAAAACCCGCGTCGTCAACTTGCGCGAGCAGGGAGAAACGCTGGACTTCCTGGGCTACAGCTTTCGGCTGGATCGGGACCTCCACGGTCGGGAGAAGCGCTATTGGAACATGCATCCTGCAAAGAAGTCCCTGGCGCGAGAGCGCGAGAAACTTCGGGGGATGATCCACAAGCAGCGCAGCTTTCAGCCGTTGCCGGAACTGATCGGGCAGATCAACCGCCACCTCAAAGGGTGGGCCAACTACTACCGGCATGGCTACAGCCGGTGCGCCCTGCGGCACATCAACCGCTTCGTGCGGGAGCGTCTGGCGCGGCATCTTCGCCGCCGCAGCCAGCGGGCGTGGCGGCCCGCGCAAGGCACCTCCCTTTACGCCCAACTCGCCAGGCTGGGACTCATCTACCTGTGAATGCCTCGCGCAAAAACGTCCTGCGAAAGCCGGATGCGGGAAATCCGCCCGTCCGGTTTGAGGAGGGGGAAGGAAGTCGGCGGTCCTTGGCCATCGTGCCTCTCATCCCGTGGCTTCCTTCCCTACTCTACTGAGCTACTGAATGAACACGGCTAAGGGTAAGTAAATTCTCGTGAGCCGGCGCCCCGCGCGAAGGAATCCTGGACCCTGGCGTTCGAAGGTGACAAAAATGTCAAAAATTCCCTTGCTCGAGCTCGTTTTTTTTGTCAAAAACGCTTCCTAACATCGTGCCATGAAAGCTTTCCGGTTTACTCACCACTATTTTTTCGGGGGTTGGCTGAGCGCTTTGAGCGCCATTGGACTTATGAGTTCGTCGATCGCTGCAACAGTCACGATGATCGGCAGCAATGTCAGTCCCCAGGATTGGAGAACCGACGAAGACTGGCCGGCGGGTCAGTCGCCCGACGCCGCTCCGAACAACGATTTTCTGGTGCCGAGCAATGTCTTGAACCCGCCGAGCCCGCCCAATCCCATTCTGCGCTCGCCTAACAACGGCACCACCGCGACGTCGACATTCGAGGGCAATTCTCTGCAATTTGACGCCAGTTCAATTTTTCGATTGAAGGGGGTGTCAGGGACCACGATCACGGTCAATGATTTGAGACTCAACGGAGGGACGCTTCACAACGGGAACAACAATGGCGTCCAAACCGTGGCCGGAAACATCAATGTCCTTTCCTCGTCGAACATGGACATCGGCGAGATGGCGGGCCAGGTCTTTAATGAAAGCGGCGGAAGTGTGAATCAAAACCGCCGGCTGGTCATCGAATCGACGCTCAGTGGCAGCGGCATCCTGAATATTGGGTTGGATCCCGCGAATGGCAACGCCAATGATGTCACCACCGGGAACTTCGGTTTGGCTGGTATCGATCGCGGCGTGGAAATCACCAGTCTCAATAATACCTTCACTGGCGGATGGAACGTGATGGGTGGCGTCCTCCGCGGTATGGGCGCCGGCTCGTTGGGCCCCGAAGGAGACATCACGGTTGGTTTGGGCGCAGGCTTTGAAACTGATTATGATCTGAGTTTCCCGGGCAACATTTTGTTTCTTGATGGGGTGGTGAACCTCGATCAAAACCTCAGTTTTGGCGCCATTACGGTAGCGGGGACACAACTGACGCCAGGAACTTATGATTCGGCGACTCTCACGGCCTCTTTTCCGAACAACTTTATCGGCGGCCCAGGTTCGCTCACGGTAATTCCGGAGCCCGGCAGCCTTGCGCTCGCTGGGGTGGTTTTGCTGGGCTCCGTCCGCCGCCGTCGAAGTTGACGCCCTGTAGGAGCAGCGAGTTTCCAGCGCTGCTCGCTGAGCCATCCCTTGGCTCGAGACTGACCTGAATATGTCGCCGGGAGCGCCGCCGGCCTCGGGCGGCCATCAAATCAGAACGGCAAAGCCGCTGCCTCTAAATTGAACGCAGCCGAGCGAGACGGGGCCGCTCTCATTGAGCCGCCGGGGCGGCGGCTGGTTGGGGCGAAGCCGGCGCCGACGGCGCAGGGGCCGATGGCGCTGGCGCCGGAGTCGACGGCGGACTGACGCCAGGGGCGGCGTCCGGACGCGCGTTTTTGAGGAGGTGAAAGAGATCGCTTTCCGTAGTCAGCACGAGGCTGGTATCACCCTGAATGGCAGTCTTGTAGGTTTCGAGCGTCTTGGTGAATTTATAAAACTCGGCTGACTGGGCACTCTGACTGTAGGACTTCGCATAAATCTCCGTTGCTTTCGCGTCCGCTTCCCCCCGAAGCCGCTGGATTTCTTTGTAGGCAGTGGACTCGATCTCGTTGAGGTCGCGCTCCTTCTGGCCGATGATACGCGCCGCTTCGCCGGCGCCCTCGGATCTGTACCGTTCAGCAATCTGCAAGCGCTCGCTCTTCATCCGGTCGTAGATGCGCAGGAGCACGTCGTTGTTGTAGTTCACCCGTTTAAAACGCAGATCCAACAACTGGAGTCCGAAATTCTGCAGTTTCTTCGCCGAGGCGATTTCGATCTCGGAGGCGATGAGCTCTCGGCCGTATTGAATGTCCGGCAGTTGACCCACTTTGCTGGCAATCTCTCGTATGTTGGTGAGCGTCTCGTCCAGGACCGGCTTGCGGGTCTTGTCGGTTCGCACCAACTCGATCAGGTCATGCCGCGCAATCGCGGTGCGGGTTTCGCTTCCCAGAATGTCCTCCAATCGCGACTGGGCACTTCGTTCATTGCCCAGCTTTACGAAATAAGTGGTGGGATCGATAATGCGCCAGCGGGCAAAGGTCTCGACCAAAATGTAGGTTTTGTCTTTCGTCGGCATCGGCACCGAGCTGCCCGCCCATTCGAGGAACCGCTTGTCTATGCGGTTTACTTTTTGAATAAACGGAATCTTGAAATGAAGGCCGGGGTCGGTGATCGGCTGCCTGATTGGCCGGCCAAACTGCGTAAGGATGACCTGGTCGGTTTCGCTGACTGTGTAAATGCCGCCGAAGGCGATCAGGAGCGCCAGCAAACCCAAGATCAGGATCACTACCGGTAGTATCGCTTTTGTCATCGGGTGCCAGTTCGTTGGGGGATTCCCGGCAGCACGCCACTGGGAACCAGGGGAAGGATTTGCTTTACCGATTCGTCCACCACCAATTTTGCTCCTGCCTGGGGCAGAATCTCCGCCATCGTTTCAAGATAGAGACGCAGCCGGGTTACCTCGGGCGATTTGGTGTACTCCGTGAGCACTGAATTGAACGCCGAGACGTTGCCGTCCGCCTCATTGATCCGCTTGAGCGCGTAACCTTCTGCGCCCAGGATTTTTGAGGCGGCCTCGCCCTTGGCGCGGGGAACCTCCTTGTTGTACTCGCCGTTCGCGAGATTTATCATATTTTCGCGTTCCTGCTGCGCCTTGTTGACCTCGTTGAACGATCCCTGAACCTGACTTGGGGGGTTCACATTCTTTAGCTGCACCTGGTCGATGGTTGCCCCCAGATGATAGTCCTCTGACAATTTGGCCAGTCGCACCACAGCCTGTGCTTCGATGTCCTGCCTGCCGATGGTAATAACTTCGTCCACGGTGCGGTCACCGATGATTTCCCTCATCACCGCCTCGGAAAGGTCCCGCAAGGTCTCCCCGGGCTCGCGAACGTCGAAGAGCCATCTCTCGGGATCGATGATGCGGAATTGCACAACCCATTCCACTAGGGCGGAGTTGAGGTCGCCGGTGACCATGGACTCCTCGAGTTCAGGTTCGTGGCTTTCCTGGTGAGGGTTGGTGAAGCCGGGAGTGGTAAAGCCGAATTCCAGCTTCTGCTGCCGGCCCACCGGCACGATGGTTACTTTATCCACGCCAAAGGGCATCTTGAAGTGGAGGCCGGGCGGAGAGATCCCCTGGCGTTTCCCGAAGCGCTGAATCACTCCGGCGGAGTCTGCGGGCACGGTGTAGAACGCCGTCAATGCTCCCCAAAGAACCAGAACGAGCAAGGCAGCCGCCTGGATCCAACGCGGATTGAAACGCGGGATGACAATTTCCAGGGGCGGTCTGTTGCTGTAGGCCATGGACAGACGGATAGAAGTGGCAAAGGCCCGGTTACGCAAATTAATTAAGATCTGCCAGTGAAGACCGCCCTTGACCAGCGCACTTGCTACCAGCGCCGCTCTCAACTACCTGATGTCACATGGAGCTTTCCTTCGAGGTCTTCACTGGGGGTTTTTGCCAAACCAACGCGTATCTCCTCAAATTCGATGGCCGGCACGTATTGGTCGACGCTCCAGATGACGCTGCTGAATGGCTCACCACTCAAAACGTCAACCTCGACGCGCTTCTGCTCACCCACCAGCATTTCGATCACGTCATGGACGCTGCGAAAATCAAAGCCGAACAGCGATGTCCTGTGTATGCCTGGTCGCCGCCCTCGCCGGAACTGTGGCTCAACCGCCTGTTTTCCTCGCTCAGTGGCTGGAGCCTCGAAGTGCGGGACTATGAGGTCGACCATTTGCTCGACGGGCTGACTTCGGTGGCGCTGCCCGGAATCAACTTCGAACTGCTGCATGTTCCCGGACATTCGCCGGACAGCGTCTGCTTTTATCACGCCCCGAGCCAAAGCTGTTTCTCTGGTGACACCGTGTTTCACGATGGCATCGGACGCACCGACTTTCCCGGCGGCAGTCAGGCACAGCTTCTTGACGGCATCCGGCAAAAGCTGCTCAGCCTGCCGGACGGTGTCGCACTCCTGCCGGGGCATGGCTGCCCAACGACGGTGTCGAGGGAACGGCGCGAAAACGCGTTTCTGCGCGCGGCATGACTTCGAGCTTCATTGACAAGCTGTTCGCCCGGCTCAACCGCGTGGGGCCGGACCAGGTGCAGCCGATTCTCAGCCGCCTCATTCGCGAAAAAGGATTGCTCGAGAAGGTGTTCGAGGCGCTGCAGGAAGGCGTCATCATTTTGAGCCGCGACGGTCATGCCACGTTCATCAATCGGGCTGCCGGTCGGTTTTTCGGGGTCGATCCCGCCCAAAGTAACGGCCGCCCGCTCGAGGAAATCATTGTGGGCCTCGAGGCAAAACTGCTCGTTGGCGGACCCGAGCGTTCGGTCAGCCGCGACTTCGAGATTTTTTATCCCGAAAACCGCTATCTCAATCTTTACAGTGCACCCATTGTGGACAGCGGCGAAGCGCCTGGGACGGACGATGACCTCTGGCTTGGACACGTCCTGCTCATCCGCGATCTCACGCAAACTCGGCGTGTTACCGAAGAGAAGATCGAGTCCGAACGGCTAAACGCGCTTACGCTGCTGGCGGCTGGAGTCGCGCATGAACTCGGCAATCCGCTCAATTCCCTCAACATCCACCTTCAGTTGCTTGACCGCAAGCTGCGCAAGTCATCGCTGGAATGCTACGGTCTGGTGCGTGAACAGCTCGATATCGCCCGCGGGGAAATCAAGCGGCTCGATTTCATCGTCGCGCAATTTTTGTCGGCCATTCGCCCAAGCCGCCCGCAGCTCGAGCCCGAAGACATCAACCAGCTCGTGCACGAGGCTGCGCGTTTTCTCGAACCGGAAATCAAGGACCGCCGCCTTAATCTGAAGCTGGAATTACGCGAAGACCTTCCGCTTTTGCGCGTGGACCGCGGGCAGATCAAACAGGCCGTCTACAATCTAATCAAGAACGCCGTCCAAGCCACCCCTCCTGGGGGCCGGATCAGTCTGCGCAGCGATTTTGGAGACTACGAAGCCACCATTTCGGTGCTCGACTCGGGGGCCGGGATTTCCGCGGAACAGATGGGGCATCTGTTTGAACCTTTTTTCACTACAAAGTCGAGCGGCACTGGTCTTGGACTTTTGATCGTCCGGCGCATCGTGCGCGAACATGGCGGAGACATCGAGATAGAGAGCACCGAGGGCAAGGGAACGCGGATCACCATCCGCCTCCCCTTCGGGCCTCGTCCCACGAGACTCCTCCCCGCCGCTCGTTCGGATCCCGCGTCCGAAGAGTGAACTCGTTGCGTGGAGTCTCGCCTCCGCCGCCCGGAAATTACCGCTTTTAATTGCCTCGAATCGGGATGGACTTGCCAAAGGCAGTGCTCATTCTGGCGACAGACTCTTTCGCGTCGCGTTCGAAATTTTCGAATTGCTGCTCGACTGGTCCGTTTGCGGTTTTTTCCCTGTCGGGAAGCACGCGCTTGGCGTGGATTTTGCCGTCGGCCATGGTGGCAAAGAATTCTATCACACCCAAAGGTGAATTGACGGTGGCCGGGTCCGCCGACCAATCGCGGTCCGAGGAGGCAAAATCCAGTTTGGCGGAAAGCGCACTGACGGCCGCTTTTTCTTTCTCGAGCCATTGCGCGAAGGCGGCTTCGCTGATGCCGGTCTCTTCCCAGAACTTTAATCGGTCCACAGGCAGTTTCAGGCAGCGGCGAATGACGAATTCGCGATCGAGGAAGGAAAGGAAGTTGCCGGCCTTGGGGCCGTTGTTTCGATCCAGCAGGACGCGGTAGATCGCCTTAAAGGCGCTGGGCTGGTCGATTGGCGTAAGACGGGCTGCGTTGAAGATGCAGACCTGCAGGGCCTCCTCTTCCCAGAGCACGTCCGGCAGCAATTTCGCGAGGGTTTCCAGAAAGGCCCGTTGCGTCGGTGAGAGTTCGTGGGCCCGTGCCGGCAGGGTTTCTTTTAAACTCGTCTTCTCATCCTCGGTGGCGTAACGCTCGACCCAATAGCGGGCGGCCTGAATGCGGCGTTCGAGGTGTTTGCGCTCGATAGGCGTCAATGGCGACGCCTTGCGTTTTTCGAGCTCGTTCACCGGGTCAAGGTGTGGCATCTGCGTCAACGCCGTAACGAGCTGAAAGTCGCCCAGCCAATGATCCGGCTCCGGCTCGACCCGCGAAAGCTCGTAAATGCGCTTGTCGCTCGGCATCGCCTTCGGATCGTGATGATACTTGTCGTGGAGCCGGTCGAAATCGTTGAAGAGTTTGATGATGTAAACCTCAGAGGGTTCGAAATTCACCGGCTGGCGCGGCAAGGGACGAATAAGGAGAAAGCGCAAGATTTCCGGCGGAAGAAAGTCGGCCATGTCACGGGAGGTGACGCCAACGCCCTTGCTCGAACTCATCTTTGCGCCGCCAACCAGGAAGAAGTTGTAAGGGCAGTTGAGCGGCGGTTCCTGACCGAAAATGGCGCGCAGACAGGCCATCGCCACATCGCGTGAGCCGCCTTTCGTGCTGTGATCCTGTCCCGCTCCTTCAATGGTGACGGGAAAACTTCGCCATTTGGCGCACCATTCCAGCTTCCACGGCAATTTGCCGTTGCCGTTAAAGGGAGAAACCTTACCGCGCTGCCCGCATCCTTTGGCCCACTTTACGTGGTCTGCCTTGCACTCATAAGTAACTTCGCTGCCGTCGTAGCCGGTGACGACCGTAGTGCCGATGCGTCCGCATTTTTCGCACACGACCTGAAATGGATGCCAGTCCTCAGCCCGCTCGGCGCCGCTGACTTTTTTGTAAATGCCGCGCACGACATCGGCTTTTCGGAGAATGGCGTCAATGGACTCGTTGAATTTGCCCGAACGATAAATGTCCCGCATGCGATAGATCTCGGGATTGATGCCGAGTTCGGCAAAGACGCTGAAAAACTCCCCGATATAATGGTCGGCCATGTCGGTGGCGTTCGAGCCGGGGGGCGGCGGCGTGTTGCAGAGCGGGGCGCCGAGAAACTTCTCGAAATGTTCGGCCTCGCCGTAAGGGATCTCGTCGACCGGATCATAGTCATCCACCCCAAAGAGATAGCGCACGGGAATCCCATTGCCTTCGAGGGTGCGGCAGATCGCGTCATGGATCAGCGGACCACGCAGCGCGCCAACGTGGGCCCGCCCCGAAGGCGTCTTCGAGTCATTGATGATTTGCGGGCCCTCGATCTTCTCGACTAACTGGTCGCACCAAAACATATTCTTCGTTAGTTCGTTCCAAAATCATGATCTTCAACCAGCGAAACTGGGATGATCAACTCACCTGGTATGCCGCATTCAACTACGTGGAAGGCGTTCTCTGGTTTTTGATCGGCGCCTTCACCGTCTTTTACAGCCGCAAGAAAGGCGGACGCAAGCAGTTCGCGCTGGCGTCGGCCGCGGCACTTTTGTTCATTTTCGGCGTCTCGGATTGGCTCGAAGCCTCACGCGAAGCCACTGTCCCCGCGTGGCTGTGGGTCTTGAAAATCGCGTGCGGCGCCGGGCTGTTCGCCTGTCGCTTTGGCTATCTCGGCTGGGACCAGTTTCATTGGAAACGCTCGGAATTCTGGGGTGGTCTGTTTTGTCTTGGCGGCGTCGTAACCGTCATGCTGCTGCAGCAGCAGCAGGGCGGGCCGCCACTGATATCCCATTGACGAGCCGTCGAGGCCACCATCGCATCGACGAGCCCCGCCTGTCGGACTGCCACTGGCATCCCGCCAGGCAAGAAGCTTGCGTCACGCAGGCAAGGACGGCAGGTTATTCTCACAACGACGGCAATCCAATGAACTTCGCAGTCGCTTTCACACCTTGTTTTCTATTCACCTCTTACAGCCTGAGCGCTGGCGATGTTCAAACCAAAGCAGCGCCGACCCCCGATTGGGTGGCACCGATGCGCGCGGCCCATGCGCGTTTTACTGGAAAGCCAGGCACCTTCGCACAGTTTGGAGACTCGATCACTGTTACCATGGCGTATTGGGCGCCGCTCGCGTCAACGCCAAAAAACATGAATGCTGAAATGAGCGGGGCGCACGAATCCGTCGTGTCCTATCTGAAGCCGGAATGCTGGCGCGCATGGAAAGGCCCGGAGTTTGGCAACAACGGAACGATGACAATCCGGTGGGCGCTCGAAAATGTCGACCAATGGCTCCTCACGCTCAATCCGGAAGCCGTGCTGATAATGTTTGGCAGCAACGACGTAATCCAAATGGATGTTGGCGAATTTGTCGAGAAGACGCGTGCTGTCGTCGAGCGCTGCCTTAAAAATGGAACGGTCGTGATCTTAAGCACCCTCCCGCCCCGCGGCGGTCAGCTCGACAAGTGCCGGCAGTTCGCAGAGGCTGTTCGCCGGATAGCAGATACATTTAACGTCCCACTCATCGATTACTTTGCCGAAATTTTAAAACGCCGTTCCGATGACTGGGATGGCTCCCTGCCGAAATTCAAGAACGCCCCCGGCGACGAGTACGAGGTTCCGACGCTGATCGCCCGCGATGGCGTCCATCCGTCCAACCCGGAAAAATATGCCGGTGACTTCTCGGAAGAAGCTTTGCGGACGAGCGGTTATGCACTGCGCAATTACCTGACACTGGTCACTTACGCGAAGGTTGTCATGTTAGTGTTCCACCAAAAGCCATCTTGAAAAAAGCTTCCCTTCAGTGCTGGATTTCTTTGCAAAAGGGATGTTCCGAGACGCGCGCACGTCGCAACCAAGAGGGTGTGCGCGGCGTGTGCGTTCGGCAGCTGCACGATCAATCCAGCCGGCGCACGCGAAGAAATCGACGTGGGGTCGCACCGAGGGTGACGGTGGTTGAAGCCGACTCCGAGTCCGCCAACACGTCGGAACCGAGGGGCGTCCAGGACGGGTCGTTGAAAGAATTCTTAAATTCGACGCGATAGGTTCGGCCTGGAATCGCGTCCCAGGTCAGGGTCAGCATGCCGGAAGTAATTGAGCTGGCGCTGAAACGCAGCGGTCCAGCGAGGGTATTGCGCGCGAGCGGAGTCCACTGGCGCATGAAATGAGCGGTGGTGGTGTCGCCGTCTGGAAATAGTCCCTGACTGACGTTTTCGGTTTGGATTCCGAAATCCAAGGTGTGCTGCGCCACCCCGGCAGCGTTGAAAAGGCCGAGGGATTCACCATCGTTGTTGAGTTGAATGTCGGCGTGGAGGTCTGCGCCGGCGACATTTTGATGGGTCTCCCGGTCGGCCCACACGAGCAGGAAACCTCGCGGCGCGATCACCACGCCCGATGGCATCGTCCATTTTGTCGGTTCGTCGAGGTCGTCGGTCAGGAAGTAACCAGCGAGGTTCACGGCGGTGGTGTTCGGATTGAAAAGCTCGATCCAATCCTGAAACAAGCCATCGGCGGGATCGGCGAAACCTTCAGGGCCGGCGTTGTCGGCCATGAATTCGTTGATCACCACGGGAAGCAGCGCGCTGGGCCCGGTGTTGGTGACAGTTATGGTATCGAGTGCCGTCGCCAGCAGGTTTCCATGGCGATCAATACCCTGTAGGGTGAGGGCATTCGCGCCATTCATAAGCGGCACGGTAAGGGACCAGGCCGTCGTTGTGGTCCACGTGATGGGATAGCTCACGCCGTTCACTTCGATAGTCATCACCGCGAGCGGGGCGGTGCCGCCGAGAGTGAGCTGGTTGTTGGAAACCTCATGATCGTTTCCACCGTTCGTGGTGATGGCGAAGGCGACGTTCGGGACCAGGGAGTTCACTCGACTTGTGATGATGGCGGCGCGCTGACCGATGAACGATAGATGGCTGGCGAACGGTTGCCCTGGCAGCAACTGGCCAAAGTGATTGGCCCACCGTGTCATGTACGCGGTGTTGTAAGTGGTCGCGATGATATCCAGCAAATGAGCGTAATACATTCGTGCGTAGGCAGGCACAGCGATGATCTTGGTGACGTCACCATTTGGGACCGTGGGCCGGTTAACATCAAAGAACGCGTCCATGTCGTGCGGAAGGTAAAGCATTCGCCCGTCGGTGGGCCGGACATAAAACTGGACGTTATGCTGCGAACCATCGCCACCGTAACTGTCGCCGGCACCTGAGAGCACGTTCACCGCAACGCCACGCAACCATTGATCCACATCGAGGTAGGTTGTGATTTGGCCAGTGAAACTGGCGCCCGTCGTTTGCATCCATTTCGCCCAAGGGATGAGCCGGCTGTAGTCGTCGCGGTCCTCGTTGTTTTTGATCAGAAACGTCCAGCGGTAGTGTTCTTTATCGTCTCCGAGATTGCGGATGGCTGTGCCGACCACCTGGTCCGGCGCCGGAACTTTGTTGCCCTCGGGGGTGCCATTGTCGGTGGGAGGAGGGAGCTGATAGATGAGCTCGTATTCAAAAACCATGCCGTCAGCGCCATTCTCGAACTGGTCGTCGAGGAATACGTCGGTGTAACGCGCGAGCTGCAATTCGGCGGCGCCGGTATGGTCCGGGCGTGGAGCCATTACCTGAACGAGATCGTGGTATTTGGTAGGCAACCCGCCGGCGTGGTTGAGGGTCTGATGAATGAGCATCTCGCGCTGCCCGAAGCCGGTGCTCTCGGAACGGTCGAGCGCGACGCTGCGATGAATGCCGCGGAAGAGCTGCTCGGAATTAAAGCCGACGTTGAAACCCAGGCGCGCCGTCGTCGTGCGACTATGCTCGCTTCCCTTCAATCGCAGCCCGATGTTGTAAAAAATCTCGCGCTCATCGTAGACCAAGCTCGAGAGAATGCGCTCGTTGCTCATCAGGTTGATCGTGCGATGCAAATCATCCGCATCGGCTTTGAGGGTGACGAGGCGCACGTTGTGAAGGCCGTTCGTCTTCGCGAGGCCGTCATCCACTTTGTAAAGAGCGCGCGAGTTCGCGCCAGCGGCAGGAAAAGTGGATTTCACGCCAAGTCCGTCGGTGCCTTCAATATAAAACTGGACGACAGTGCCGGCGGCCTTGCCGGGGAGCTGGGCACTGAAGCGGTTGGGCGCGGAGGGATCAGCAGTCATGGGTCCGCTGGCCCAGGCTCCCCCAACGATATCGACTCGGGACCACAATGTCATCGCAGCGACTCCATCCGGGTCCTCCGCAGTGACGGTGACGGGGACTGCTGCAAACGGCACCGGCACCGCGGGCTGATGGCGCAGCCCAAAATAAGTGGGGCCGATATTCGCGGCGGCAACGGAGTTCACCGAACCTGGCGTGCCATGGAGTAGCGGCGCATCAAGCAGCGTAATGCGCGCAAGCCGGTTGAAATAGAGGCGCGTGTTGAATTGGCGCGAGCCGCTGACCCACCTGGCCCGGAAGGAAATTTGATACGGCCTGCCATTTATTACGGCGCGGCTGTTGGCGAAAGTTGTTTCGCCGTGGTTGCTCATGTGTTCGGTGCTGCCGGTGGCGATGAGGCGGAGAACTTTGTTTCCGGGTTGATCGGGATCATCGATCACGGTGCCGTGATGATTGCCGATGATGCGCCATTTCGCCGTCTCGGTGTCGAACGAGCCATTCTGGATGAGCTCGACCGGCGTGGTGGCGGGAGTTTCGATGACACTGATGTCATCCAGGAGGACCTCGCCTTTGTCGAGCAGCCCCATCACGAACTCACGCCACTGCGTGTCCGGCCCGACGGCGCTGGGGGCTGCGGTGCCAGTGTAGGAATAGGTGCGCCACGCCGTCCGTCCGGTTTCATTGCTCGCGGCCCACGCTTCTCCAGCAGAGTTGTCTGCGCGTGGATCCCGGAGTTCGAGGCTCGCGCCGCCAGCGTCCGCCGCTTCCGGCCAGCGCCCGTCATCGAAGTAATGTAGAGTGTCGGCCGGGTTGTCATTGGCGTCCCGAAGGATGAGCCGTTCTCCGGAGTGGGACAGCTTGTTATCAAAAGGTCCGAGGGCGGCCAGCCCTGGATATTTCGCCTGCAACGCCGCCGGATCTTTGGCCACCACGAGAAAGCCGCCCGCCGGTATGAATGTGTTCAGCTGGAAGCGAAAGTCGATCCCCTCATCGAGCCGCCAGCCAGTCAAATTCACCGGCTGGTTCGAGCGGTTGAAGAGCTCGACCCATTGCTCCGGAGATTCACTGAAGGGAACGGCTGGATTGCCCCCTCCGGCTGGAACTTCCAGCGTCGGCGGCGCATGAAACATGATCTCGTTGAAGACGATTGCGCTATGGAAGCTGAAAGAATTCGCCGCGCCGAATGTCGCCGCATTGGGCGTGAGAAATGGTCCGGTCCCATCGGGTGAGCGGGCGCGCGAACGCGCGTGCACTTCCAACGCATCGGCGACGGCGGTCTGGCCGGGACGGATGAGGAAAAGCTTGTCGCCCGCGACCGCGCTGAAGCCGAGCGTGGTCTGGTTCAGGACCAGGAATCCACCCGGTGCGATGATCATCGCCGCCTCGCTGAACTGGAACGCCGCGTCCGGCGATGCGCCCGTGCGTCTGATGACGTAGTTGGCGATATCGAGCGCAGCCGCGCCGCGATTAAACAACTCGATCTGAAACGGAGCCGTTCCGGCTGCGCTCACCTCGTTGAACACGATGTCGTCGGGCGTCAGCGCTTGCGCGCCGGCAGGCGTGATGACCGCATTCAATCCGGCTCCAAAGACCATGCCCGGATCATTCGCTGCCGCTTGATGCACTTCGACGGCCAGAACGTTGTTGCCTGTCACCAATTGGGTTGCCGGAATCGTAATCCCGGTGAGCAGCGGGGTGTCGCCTACCTCGGCGGCGGCAAGCGTGGAATGGCTGACGGGGCCCGGCGCCATATTATGCCGGTAGACCTCCTGCCCGTTCAGGTGAACAACTGTGCCATCGTCGACCGCCAGATCGAGCTTGAGTTCGGTGCGCGTCGGATCGTCGGCAAAGGAGAATAATTTGCGAAAATAGTGAGTCGTCGGCTCGACCGGCAACGCAGTGCGCCGCAACTCATCATTGCTGGTCATCTGTCCATCACCGCTGAAATAAATGGCATTCTCCGAGTTGCTGAAGTCGAGCGGGGCCTTAGTGGACGCGAAGAGTTGCGCAACTTGTGCGGCGGTGAGCGGCTGGTCCCACACGGCGACGTCATCGAGGTTGCCATTCATGAAGCCACCGCCATCGCCGGCCCATCCGCCGATGGTGAGCGGGATCGCCGCACTTTCATGCAAGGGCGGCCCCACAGCGGTCCCCTGGCTTGCGCCATCAATGTAGAGCGTCGTTCCGGCGTTGGAAAAGGTCACGGCGACATGATGCCATGCGGTGCCGACGACGGTGGTGCCGGTGATGAGCGCCGGAAGGCCCGCCGCCGCCTGACGCCACATGACCCGCCCTGTAGCCGGGTTGTTGGTGTTCAGGGAAAGGACGTTGTCGGAAAAGACTCCGTTCGATTGCCTGGCGAGCACAGCGCCAAAGCCGCCGCAACAATCTGCGTCCTGGGTTCCATTCCATCTCGCCCACAAACTGATCGTGCCCGCGGTGGCGCCGTTAAGGCCACCGCCACCAGCGACGCTGACGTATTGAGTGAGGCCACTAAATGCGAGCGCCTGGCCAGCCGCGCCGGTTCGGTCACTCGTTGCGCTCACCGCGCCGACAAACGTGCCGTTGGTGCCGCGGGCAGCAGTGGCGTTGCCGTTAAACGGCCAGTAGGAGAGCAACGTCGCGTTATTTTGGCCGCCCCATAAGTCGTCATTGAAACCCGGTTCGCGCCATGACGTTCCCAAGTCCGTCCCCGACGCTTCGTAGCGCCAGAGTGCGTTGAGGGCGACGAGCGAACGGGCCTGCGCGGCAGCGTCCGGAAAGTTTCTCAGCCCCGGCGTTCCACCCGTCACGATGCTCGAGGTCCAATTCTCGGGCGAATCACTGATCGCGTTCGGATCGCCTTTCGCCAGGGTGGCGCCGGAACCATCGGCCGCGAGCGGCCACTTTCCGCCGTCAGCGTAGACGAGCCGGTCCATGAGCCGCTCATTGCGATCCCGCAATTCGAGGCGCTCGCCTGAGTTGTCCAATCTGCCGGTGAAGGGGCCGAGAACATTGGTCAGTCCCGTCGCCGCCTGAAGCGCCCCAGGATCGCTTGCGATGACCCGGTAACCACCTCCGGGAATGATCGTTCCTTCAGGAAAAGTAAAATTGACGCCATCTTCGAGATGCCACGCCGAGAGGTCGATGTCCACCGCCATTTGGTTGTGGAGCTCGATCCATTCGCTAGCGCTTTCGTTCGTCGCCGGATGGTAGTGGATTTCGTTGAAGACGACTACGCTGTCGGCGGCAGGGGCGCGGCAGAGAACGATAACGGGAAGAGCAACGCTGAAGACGAGTCGTTTCATACGAACTAAAGGCGGGGGTTGCGAAGGGGGTTTTCGGGCGAAAATGCTGAAGCGACAGCAGGCCATGGGGGCACGGCGCGGAAACATAGCTTAATTTGGGCGGGAGGAGCGAGGGATTTTTATCGGAGGAGCCAGGAAAAACCGGGGAAGCCGTAATCGCCGCGGCAAATTTCCAGCCGAATTTTCTTTACCCTGCCCGCCGCCCGCGCACAATCGCGGTCAGCCTATGAAATTTATTCTCCGGCCCCTGGCCTTCTTCGCGCTCGCACTAGCTCCGGCCAGCGCCGGCGTATTCAGTCTCAGCGCCCCGTTTACGGACGATCCCAGTTCGCTGATTGATCCCTTGAACGACTACACCCACGCCATCAGCGGGGGCACTGTCGCAAATGTCAACGGAGTCAATTTCGAGCAACTCAGTCCCGGTATTATCCCAGCTGGGTTCTCTTGGCAATCGTCCACCTTCGGGTTCAGCGAGGTCATTGACAACAACGGGCAGTGGAGTCCTGCCGCGGGCGGGGTCACTGGAGCCGGTCTCATCGATCTCCTCGAAAGCTTCACCTACTCCGGCAATGGCGCCCAGGCTGGCAACAGCCAGACGTTCACACTATCGGGCCTCACCCCCGGCATCACCTATGATACTCGGCTGTATCAGCGGGTTTGGGACGTCGGAACAAGCGGCCGTCCGATCGATTTGACTTTTACAAACGGCGCGGAAGTCGACGTTTACCCGGGGCTCGAGCAAGATCGCCCGGGAAACGTGCTCGGAACCGGCAACCAGCATGAGGCTTACTTCCTTAGCTACGCGTTCACCGCCCAGGGGACGGACCTTGTCATCAATACTGCCGTCCCTCCAAATGCTGTCTTCAATAGCGGCAGCTACCATATGTATGCATTGACCAATCAGGTCATTCCGGAGCCGGCCGCTGCCGCTTCTCTCGCGCTTGCCATCGCTCTGTTCGGGATGGCGCGTCGCCGGCGCTGAGCATTCGGAGCGGGAACCCTTCGGTATTGAAGACGGCGCGCGGCGTCGCAGATGCGCTGATTCACTTCAGCGACAGGAGTGTCGCTGCTACGCCCATGCGAAAAGGAAGTTCGACGTCAGCCCCACGGAATAGCGCGTTCGCACTTTTCTACGATTGATCGGTTCGGCGCGCCCGCATCAGCCGCGGCCAATTCTCCTCCCAGTCGGAGGGCAGTCTCAGCGGTTTGCCTTCGGGCATTTGCACGAGGGCGAGTGCCTGCCGGCAGGTGACGAGCAGGGTGTTGTCAGATGGGCGGGCAATTTCAAAGGCGCACCAGAACCGCACGCGTTCAAGACTTTCGAGCCAGCCCTTGATTAGTAGCTGATCGGCGAGACGGGCGGGGCGCCGGTAGTCGATCTCTGTGCGCAACAACACCGCAAATCGCTGGGCGGCTGCCATTTCGCGAAGCGGCAATCCAAGTTTCGCTCCCAGCCGCGTGCGGCAGGTTTCGATCATCCTAAGGTAGGCGATGTTGTGCACAACTCCGCCACAATCGGTATCGAAAAACATGACTTCTTCCTGAGTTTCGATGGCAGGGGGGTCTGGGACGGAGTTGGTCATCGCGATACAAGAGTGCCACATTCCGATATCTCCAACAAAGAAGGCTCTAATCTGTAGCCGGGGTCTGAGACCCCGGCCTGGCCTCAAAGAGGCCGGCTACAACGACCCCGGCCCGGCCTCAAAGAGGCCGGCTACAACGAACCCAGGGCCGGGCCTCGCAAGAGGCCGGCTACAGCAACGACCCCAGGCCCGAGCCCCCAGAGGCCGGCTGGAGTCCCAGTAAGCGCGGAGGCAGTTTTCCGGTGGACATTCGAGCAGCCGTGACTATTACGGGGCCGGTATGTTACTTGGGCTTGTCTATTCGGCGATCTTTTTGGCTCTGGGGGTCATCGCGTTCGTTTACCTGGTGAAGGGAAGGGCGTGAGGCCGGCAATCCGGGCAGGCGGAGAATTTAGTTTTTTCAAAGGCGACTCTCTTGTTGCTCGCGGGAAACATGAGAAGATCTCGCATGCGGCGCGTTGGTTTGGTTCTTCTCGCTAACGGCGTCTCGTTGGCTTGCGCGGTGTTGAAAGCCGCATACGGCGCTTCCGGTGCTGGCGAACCCGTCTTTCGATGGTCGGCTGGCGACAAACCGCGCGAATTTTTCCGGGCCGATGATGTCATCACGATGCCGATCGAGAGAAAACTCGATGGCGCCCGGTCGGCGAGCCTGGCTGCATGGTTCATGCTCCGGCGGCCTGGTGAGCAGGTGATCGTATCGCGCGGATTGCCCGAGATGGGTCCGGGTGGAGAGCGATTTTTTCGGCCGGCCGAAGACTGGGTCAATTTCGTTCTGGGGACCGATCAGCATGGGTTCCTAATGGGCTGCATTCATGGCAACAGCCGGATGCCGTTTCCGCTGGTCACACTCGCAGAGCTCACGCCCGGCGAATGGCATCACAGCGTGATCGTGAAGCAAGCCGATGGGGGACAGCGGTTTTATCACAACGGCGCACTGGTTTATTCGGACGCCAATTCTGCGCACGCCGGCAAAGTTTGGCCGTTCATTGATAAGAAAACGGGTGACCCGCTGCGACTCAGCCTCCCGCTCGGAGGCGCCATGGCAGAGGTGACGCTCTGGGCACACGAATTGTCTGCCGGAGAGGTTCAGGCGGCCTGGAACGAAAACCGGCTGCGGCTATTGCCGAATCATCCTGGCCAGCCATGTGCAGTGCGCCGCATGCACGGAAAACCCGGGATTCAGCCTATCGCGAGTTCACAAACCGATTGGGAGAACAGACGCAAGCACGTCCTGGCGGAATGGAATACGATTGTCGGTGCACCCGGCAAACCTTCCGCGGATGTCGGGGTCTCGCAGGTCACTCCCATAGAAGAAGCCGATTGTGGTGGATATCTCCGGCGAAAAGTTTCCATTCCG
Source organism: Verrucomicrobiales bacterium (assembly GCA_050998515.1). Taxonomy (GTDB): domain Bacteria; phylum Verrucomicrobiota; class Verrucomicrobiia; order Verrucomicrobiales; family V1-33; genus JBPCQC01. The sequence continues at coordinate 10,195 of JBPCQC010000056.1, read as the reverse complement.
GTTCAGGCAAATGACCGCATGCCCGCCTGGTTGCTGATCCCAAAAAAATTAAGCCTCGGGGAAAAACGCGCCGCCGTTATTTGTCTCTACGGCACCACGAGCGGCGCCGGTAAAGATACCACAGTCGGCCTCTCGGGCGCGGCACCAGGGACGCCGCCGGAACGCAATCGCGCGTTCGCCATCGATATGGTCGAAGCCGGGTTTGTCGCCCTCGCGCCCGATCTTCTGCGCGATGGCGAACGGCTTCCGCCAAGTCGGCGTCCCTACGACACAACCGATTTCTATGAAAAATACCCGGCCTGGTCGTGCGTCGGCAAAGACTGTTGGGATGCGCAGCGTGCCATTGATTATCTCGAGACGCTGGCGTTTGTCGATGGGGAGAGAATCGGAATTGTCGGACATAGTTACGGCGGTCACACTGCCATTTTCGCGGCCGGGTTCGAGCCTCGCATCCGCGCGGTTTTTGCCAGCGGCCCGGTGTCTGATTTCGTCAAGCACGGCCTGCACTGGGCCGTTCCCAAAGGTGCAGGCAACAGCCAGTCCCTGCCCAACATGCGGCCTTATTTGATCGAGGGTCGCGATCCACCGGTAAGTTTTGCGGAAGTGACCGCTCTTATTGCGCCGCGGCCGCTCTGGGTGAACCAGGCAGTCGGCGAATGGCGTCCTAACGAGGAGGAAAATGCCGCGGCAGTGGGCGGTCTTTATCATGCGCTCGGCGCCGGCGAACGTGTCCGATATATGTGGTGCGCCGGCGATCACGATTTTCCGCCCGTGGCGCGACAGGCCGCAGTCGCGTGGTTCCGGAAGTGGCTGGGGGAGTTGTAGCCGGGGTCTGAGACCCCGGACCTGCGTCACAGACGCCGGCAACACCCCGCTGCAAATGCCCAAAGGGAAGAAGTGAGAAGAATTGTCTGATTTTGTATTCTGCACTCTGCGTCCTGCTCCCTTACTTTCAGCTGCCATGGACGCCTGGCACATTTGGGTCATCGCTGGGATTATTTTGATCATCCTCGAGATGTTCACGATCAGCTTTGTGCTGGCGGGGTTTGGTGTGGCGTGTCTTGCTGCGGCGGCCATGGCCGCTCTTGATTTCGGCCTCAATGCACAACTGGCCGCCTTAGCTGTGGCTTCAGTTATTTGTCTTTTCGGCATTCGCCCGCTTTTCCAGAGGGGCATTTACCGGTTCTCCGAGCAACGGAGAGTTGGCGCGCACGCGCTCATTGGCCAGCCCGGAATCGTCGTGCTTCGCGTGGGTGGGCGGGACGCGCCCGGCCGCGTCCGCGTCGGCAGCGAAGAATGGCGGGCTGTCGCCGCCAGCGACGCCTCCGCATTCGATCCGGGAATGACGGTCGAGATCACAGCTATCGACAGCGCCACTCTCGTGGTGCAAGCGAAATCCTAACTTTTTAACAGGAATGTTTCTTCTTGCTGAAAATGGACTGGTGTCCGCCCTGACGGTTCTGTTTATTTTCGTCATCCTCGCGGTGGTCGTCTTCGCGGTGATGGGGCTGAAAATCGTGCGCCAGTCGGAGACGATGATCATCGAACGGCTCGGGCGCTACCACCGCACGCTCGATAGCGGGATCAATATACTCTGGCCAATCATCGACCGCCCTCGAGCCGTGATGTGGCGCTACACCGAAACCGTCTTCGGCGGCGGCGCCGCCATCGTCACGCGGCTGAGCCCGCGCATCGATCTGCGCGAGTCAGTCTATGATTTCCCCCGCCAGAATGTCATCACCAAGGACAACGTTCAGATCAACATCAACGCCATCGTTTATTTTCAGATCATCGACCCGATGAAGGCAGTGTATGAAATCGCCAATCTGCCGGACGCCATCGAAAAGCTGACCCAGACGACGCTGCGCAATCTCATCGGTGAGCTGGACCTTGATGAATGCCTTTCCTCCCGCGACACCGTGAACAAGAAGCTGGGCGTGATCCTGGACGAGGCCACGCACAAGTGGGGCGTCAAGGTCAACCGGGTCGAACTCCAGGACATCACACCGCCCGCCGACATTCAGCAGGCGATGGAAAAGCAGATGCGGGCGGAACGTGACCGGCGTGCCGCCATTTTATCGGCGGAAGGCGAAAAACGGGCCCGCATCCTCGATGCCGAAGGCATCCGGGAAGCGGAAATCAACAAAGCCGAAGGCGACAAGCAGTCAGCCATTTTGCGGGCAGAGGGCGAGGCCCAGGCGCGCATTCGCACCGCACAAGGCGAAGCGGCCGCCATTCACACCGTGGCGCAGTCGCTGGAAGCCCAGAAGTGCGACCCGGCCACCTACCTCATCGCCATTCGTTATATTGAAAGCCTGCGCGAAATCGCGGGCGGCCAGCAGAACAAGGTCGTCTACCTGCCGTATGAAGCGACCGGCGTGCTTGGGTCGCTCGGAGTGGTGAAGGATCTGTTTGCGCGAAAAGAGTAGGCGATCGAAGCGCCAGAACGCGCCGCAGTCTCGTCCGGCTCCTTTTGAACTTAGGCTGGGAGCGCCGCAGTCCTCGCGCGGCTTCTTTTGAACTGAGGGAAATGCAACGGCTTCGCCGCCGAATGATCGCCGCCCGAGGACTGCGGCGCTCCCAGCGTGCCATTCACTTCTTCCAGCGAAAAATCCGCGGCTCCCAACTTTGCTCGAGCGGGCTCATCGCGACCAGAACGCCCCCGCAGCCGGATTTCGCAGCGTGTTGCTTCTGCGCTTCAACCTCTTTCGCCGTTACATCCCAGCCCTGCACCACAGCGATCAGGCGTTGGGCGGGAACCGGATGTTGGCCTTGCGGGGTGTCTCCGAATGACTTTATCGCATGTGCCACCCACGCGCCTTCACCACCGTAATGCGGCAGGTCGCGTTCAAATAGCTTGTAGGGCAGCAACGCTGCGATGCGCGGACATTCCGCCGCGAGCGGTGTTGTTTGACGTGTCCATTCCTTCCAGCAGGTCCCGCGGTAGCAGTTCACTCCGCCGCACACTGTGGCTCGATCCGGTTCTTCGCACTCGGATGTCCAGACCGGAATAATCTCGGCATTGGGCGAGAGTTTTCCCACCTCCGCGCAGAACTTCGCGGCAGCATCAGGACCGAGAGGAGTTGCGGTTTTGATCGGCCCGTAATCCGTCGTCCATCGGCACAGCATGTGCCCGCACCCGCACGCCGAGGGTGGGCCTTGCAGATCATTTAAAAAAATCCCGCGGGCCGGGGGCAGATCCCCTAACAGTTTACCAACGCGTGCCAGATGGGCCGCAACTGTTTCACGATAAAGCACCGGCACCCACGGATACGCTTTCACGACCTCGCCTTCACGCTCCTTCGGAAAATCGGGGAACCCGCGCCGCCATTCGGTATGGGTCTGGATGCTCGCCATCCATTCCGGATGGGCGTCCGCCAATTCAGGGCAGCGACCAATTTCAATCCAGTAGTAGAGCGGAAGGCCGGCATCGAGAACACGTCGTGCGGCCGCAGCATCGCCGGAGCCGTCTGAGATATTGATTGCGACCACAGCAGGATTTTCGGCACGCAATGTCTCGATGCGCTCAGTAGTCAGTTGCGCTGCAGCAACGAGAATGCCCTGGTTGAAATCTTCGCGCTTCGAGGCTGGTGGCGTGACCTCGGCGGTCTTACGCCCACACCCTGGAATGATAAGCGAACAAAACCCGATGAGTGCCAACGGCCATGTCAGCCAGCCAATGAAGTTCCACCCGCTACTTACTGGCTGCCCTGTTTCCATAAACCTCCGATCCTGAATGCTCTAAAAGAAGCAACATCGTGACACGATAGTTTGCCGACCCACACGGTGCTTCCGCGATGCCACCAAAGATGACAGGGGCGCCTCGCCCGTGGCATTGAACCAGCCGCAAATTCTTTGCCACGGGCGGGACGCCCGTGCCCCTTTCACGGTGCAGCGGCGATGCCACCAAAGGGGCATGGGCGTCTCGCCCGTGGCATTGAACCATCCACAGACTCTTCGCCACGGGCGGGACGCCCGTGCCCCTTTCCTGTTACTTCTCGATCGCTCTTTTTGCATACACCTCGGTCCCGGGATTCTCGGCGCACCACGCATACCATTTGCAGGCGATCGACGGCGCCCACGTCAGTTCCTGATTCCGCAGCGGACCATCCACGCCGCGGCCGGCGAGCGTCCAACGTGTGCCAGTTTCCTTGTCCTTGAACGGCGCGGTCTCGGGAGAGATTTGGTCCGCGTAAAATGTCAACGTTTGCCCGGCGATGTTCCGTTCCCAGGCGATGGCACTCTGCGTCAGTCCATAGACAAAAACGGCCACGGGTTTGCCACCGGCTTCGACATTGAAACAGTCGCGCTCCTTCGAAAAATCGACCGGCACCGCGAGCCGCGCGTCACCCGCTTCCAAACCCACTACCATCGACTCCACCGGCAATCGGCGATCGGGATCATTCATCGTTTCTTTCGCCTCCCCACTCACAGAGACCGGCAACTCCGCCATCGGATATTTCGTCCCATCAAATAAATCGTAAGCCGTGCTTTCCGGATGAAGCATGAGCCAGTGGCCCCAATTCGTTAGCATCGTCGGAATGCGCGGAAGGCGAGCATCTTTCCGCGGACCTTCAAGTCCCAGTCCAGACAGGGCGCTGAAGACCGTGCCATCCTTGTGTTTGACCGTCATGACGCCACTGCGCCACCCGTGAAATTCGTAACCGTAATCCTTCTTGTATCCGGCAACGTAACCGCCGTCGGGATCATAGAAAAAGATGCCGTAGGTGTCATTGATGACGCGCGGCGCAGCGATGAAGTGCCGCAACGGAAACGCGCCGCCGTTATGGGCGCCGCGCACCCAAGCAAGCACGCGCTCGTTGGGCCCGAGCAACCCCTTGCGATTCTGGTTCACGCAATACGAGCACGGCGGCTCGGTCAGTTGTTTGAAGGCGCGCTCTTTAACCAGTGACTTCGGCTCGACTGCCCGCAGCGAAGTGAGCGGAAGCATGGCCGCCGCCAACGCATACAATCCAAGACAATGCATCGTCACCCCGGCAGACTACGGGGGAATGAGAGGGTGAGTCAAGTAGCTTGCTCAACTGATCGTCGTGTAGCAGCGGCACTCTCGTCGCTGATTTGGAAAAATCCAGCGACAGGAGTGTCGCTGCCACGAGAGTCGCCGTGTTTCGCCGCAGCTAACGGAATGCTATCAATATTTGGCCGTGGTGCGCCGCTGGCTGAGGCCGAGTAAATGAACGATCTCGCCGGCTTTGGCGAGCATGAACCCGACTTCGCTGGCGACGGCGATCATCTGCCAGCCTTCATCGCGGCGGCGGTGGGCCTGCGCGGCATCGACGACATGGATCCCCGCGGCGACGCCGTGAGCCTTTGCGCTAGAGAAAACCTTTTTGATCGCGGCATTGAATGACGGGTGTTCGCTATCGAACGCAGGGGCCAAACCCATCGAAGCGTGGAGGTCATTCGGACCGACGAAGACGGCGTCGATGCCGGGCACGCTGAGGATGGCGTCGATGTTTTCAATGGCCTGCACGTGCTCGGCCATGACGACAATAAGGATTTCGTCATTGGCTTTCGCGTAGTAGTTCGCAGCATCGGTGGCAAAACTGGCGGCGTGCAACTGGCCGCCGACACTGCGTTCGCCGAACGGGCGGTAGCGCGCGGCTTTCACGACCGCTTCGGCCTCGGCACGGCTGTTGACCATCGGAACCACAACTCCCCACGCTCCAGTATCGAGGACACGCTTGATGTTCTCACCGCTGTTCCATGGGATGCGCGCGAGTGGAACGCACCCGGAACCTGCAATGATGGCGAAACAGTGGGCCGCCGTCTCGATGGTCGCCGGCGAGTGTTCGAGTTCGACCGTCAGCCATTCAAAGCCGGTCGTGCTCATCAGTTGCGCAAGCACGGGATCTGGCAACGCGAGCCACGTCCCGATGCTTGGCTCTCCGGATTTCAACTTGGCGCGAACTGGATTGGTTCTCATGGCGGCTGCTGTAGCCGGCGGCTGTGACACCGGGCATTGTGGACCGTCAGGACTTCAGCGGCGCGCGCAACATTGGAGATTGATACACGTCCGAGTTGGCAACCCAGCGCGGCCGGCGTCCCGCGCGGAGGTCGATGATGGCATCGACTGCCGCCCCGCTCACTTTGGCGCCGCTATCATAGCCTAGCGAGGCTTGGTGTGGTGTCAGCAGCAGGTTGGGAACCGAGTGCAGCGGATGGTCCGCCGGCAGCGGTTCGACGACAAAAACATCGAGCGCGGCACCGGCGATCCAGTCGTCTTTAAGCGCACGGGCCAGCGCCACCTCATCAAGGATCGCGCCGCGAGCTGTGTTGATGAGGCAGGCGCTTGGCTTCATCCTCCGCAATTCGGCCTCGCCGATCAGTCCGCGCGTCGCCGCCGTCAACGCAGAGTGCAGCGAAACAAAATCCGACTCGGCTAGCAATCGATCCAATGCGACGAACTCGATGCCCAATTGCTCGGCGTCAGCCGACGGCGCGGGATCACACCCGAGCAGGCGCATATCAAAACCGCGAGCGCGTTTGGCCACCGCCTGCCCGATGCCTCCGCAACCGATCAGGCCGAGCGTTTTTCCTCGAAGGTCGGGGCCCCAGCCTGAATCCCAATGTCCCTCCCGCAGCGAAAGCCACCCCTCGGGAACTCGTCGCGCCAATGCCAGCAGCAGCGCCATCGTGTAATCGGCCACCGCTTCATTCAACAATCCGGGCGTATAGGCGACAACAATTCCATGGCGACCCGCCGCCGCGAGATCGACGGCATCGTAGCCGACTCCCCATCGCGAAATGATCTTCAATTCTTCCGCTGCCTTTGATCCGAGAACCGCTGCGGTAAAATGATCCATGCCCGCCAGCACCGCATCAATGCCGCGAAGCTGCGAGAGCAACTCGGCTTCGGTCAGCGGACCATACTTCAGCGCATGAACGAGTTCGCAATCCGCTTTCTCGAGCCGATCAAGCGCCCGCCCGCCCACCGCCTCGACACTCAACGCCCGCGCGGTGATCAATACTTTCCATGACATGCGCCGGAGTCTAGGAACCAGCCCCCAACGGGCAAGAATAAACGAACTTGTTGGGACCAAGGACGAAAGTGCTGTAGCAGGGGTCTATGACCCCGGCCCGGCCGGCTACAACGTGACCCCGGCCCGGCCTCAACAACTTTCTTGCGGAACCTCACAGGCCGGCATTCGTGTCTTGTGCATGAGAGCAGGCATGAACGCCTGTCCCGCCTGAGTCGAGTGTGGATTCGTGAGCCGGTGTACTTCATCACGACGTGCACGATGACAAGGCGAGAGGTTCTCACTTGTGACATCGCCGCACGCAATCTGCATTGAAGTATGGGAAAACTTGGAGACTACGTTAGGCAGATCCCGGTTCGAGATCCCGCTTGAACGCATAATGTAGGTGTGGCCGGAGACTTGGGACTGTAGCCGGGGTCTGCGACTCCGGGCCCGCCGCTGTAGGCGGGGTCTGCGACCCCGCCCGGCCTCGCAGAGGCCGGCTACAACGAGTGTTCTCGCCGCAGCCGGAGCTTTCCGTAGACATAAAAGAAGCGGGCTATTAGCATCGCCACCGAATTCGATCCAAAGGCGCAAACTATGAGTCCATTCATGGCGGAAATCATTGGAACCATGGTGGTCGTCATGTTTGGAGACGGAGTGGTGGCCAATGTGCTTTTGAACAAATCCAAAGGCCAGAACAGCGGCTGGATTGTCATCACCACAGGATGGGCGCTGGCGGTGACGGTGGGCGTGTATGCCGTCAACTCGATCAGCGGCGCGCACTTGAATCCGGCGGTGACTATTGCCATGGCGGCGATCGGCAAATTTGCGTGGGCGGGCGTGCCTGTTTACATCGCGGCGCAAATGATCGGCGGAATTCTTGGCGGCGCCATCGTGTGGCTCGCCTACCTGCCCCACTGGGGCATCACGGAGGACAAGGGAACGAAGCTCGCTGTTTTCTGCACGAGCCCCGCAGTGCGCAAACCGCTGTCCAATCTCCTGACTGAAGCCATCGGAACCACAGTGCTGGTGGTGGGACTGCTCGCGGTGTTGACGCCGAAGAACCTGGTTCCCAATTCAGGATTTGAAACCGGTTTCGCGCCGGTGCTCGTTGGCGTGATTGTTTGGGCCATCGGCCTTTCGCTCGGGGGGCCGACCGGATACGCGATCAACCCAGCGCGCGACCTCGGCCCGAGGATCGCGCATTTCCTGTTGCCCATCGCGGGCAAGGGTGGCTCGGATTGGGGCTACGCCTGGGTGCCGGTGGTCGGACCCATCATCGGTGGCCTGGCCGGGGCATTGTTCTACAAACTCATTTGGTAACTAAAACATGAATGAAGATCACGCATCTCACGGATGCCACGGATGCCACAGCCATCGGCGTGACAACACCGCGGCGCTACTTTGTCAATCCGTGATATCCGGTGATCCGTGGTTATTCCAATGCTGAATCCAGGATGAAATTCATTCTCGCGCTCGACCAGGGCACGACTAGTTCTCGCGCTATTGTCTTTGACCACAGCGGTTCGGTCGTGTCGATGGCACAGCAGGAGTTCCGGCAGATTTTTCCGCGCCCAGGATGGGTCGAGCACGACGCTCAGGAGATTTGGGCCACCCAATCAAACGCGGCTACACAGGCACTTCAAAAGGCGAACCTCACCGCCTCCGATGTCGCCGCCATTGGCATCACCAATCAGCGCGAAACCACCGTCGTGTGGAACCGGCGGACAGGGAAGCCGATTGGCAACGCGATTGTCTGGCAGGATCGCCGCACAGCCGCGGCGTGCGACCGTCTTCGCGCACGCGGCCTCGCGAAAACCATCCGTCGGAAAACCGGCCTGGTCGTGGATGCCTATTTTTCCGGCACCAAGCTGCAGTGGATGTTGAACAACGTCTCCGGCGCAAAGGCGAAGGCGCGCGCGGGTGAACTCGCGTTTGGCACCGTCGATTCGTGGCTTGTGTGGAACCTTACCGGCGGGCGTCAGCACGTAACCGATCCGAGCAACGCCTCGCGCACGATGCTCTTCAACATCCACACCGGCGAGTGGGATGATGAGCTGTTGAAACTCTTTGGCATTCCGCACTCGATTCTCCCCCACGTACGATCATCAAGCGAAGTCTATGGTGAGAGCCACTTGCTCGGTGCGCCGATCCCCATCGCGGGGATTGCGGGCGACCAGCAAGCCGCTCTCTTCGGCCAGGTCTGCACGCGGCCGGGAATGGTGAAGAATACGTACGGCACTGGCTGCTTCATGCTCATGCACACAGGCGCCAGGCCGATCGCCTCGCGCAACGGCCTCCTCACAACGGTCGCCTGGCGCATTGGTCGCAAAACCGAATACGCGCTCGAAGGCAGCATCTTCATTGCAGGTGCCGTCGTGCAATGGCTGCGCGACGGACTGGGGGTCATTTCTTCTTCGTCTGAAGTGGAAGCGCTTGCCGCGCAGGTGCCCGACAATGGAGGCCTGTATCTAGTGCCGGCCTTCGCCGGGCTGGGCGCGCCGCATTGGGACCCGTACGCGCGCGGCTTGCTCATTGGCCTTACGCGCGGCTCGAACAAGGCGCATATCGCCCGCGCGGCGCTCGAAGGCATCGCGTATCAAGTAGCGGACGTACTGCGCGCCATGGAAAGCGACGCCAGGATTCGCCTCAAGGAATTGCGCGTCGACGGCGGCGCCTGCGCGAATAATCTGCTGATGCAATTCCAAGCCGACATGCTCGGCGTTCCGGTGGTGCGGCCGAAGGTTTCGGAAACAACCGCTCTCGGTGCGGCGTATCTGGCAGGACTGGCGGTCGGCTATTGGAAGGACACGAAGGAAATCGCCACCCAATGGCAGACCGATCGTCGCTTCGTTCCGGCCATGAAACCAGCCGCGCGCAAGAAGCTCTCCGCCGGCTGGACCAGGGCGCTGGCCCGCGCGCGGCGTTGGACCGAGGAGTGAGCCGGCACGGGTTCATCAAGATCAAAAGCAGTACTATCGGTCCGAATGCGTCCCGGTGAAAACCCAGTATCTGAAAGGTTTGTTCGAGGAGGGCGAATAATGGGACCAAAATGCTCGCTGGATTGAGGCTGCCAAGAATGATGTTAGCCTAACTTCCTCGGCCATGTACTCGCGTCCTGGGTAAAATCACGGGCCGTGATTTTTGTCGGGCTACAAAGTGGCCCAGGCAGGCGGAGTGGCGAAGAGTTTGGTGAGCTTGAGTCGCTGGAG
>JBPCQC010000090.1:0-32822 GCA_050998515.1 Verrucomicrobiales bacterium | reverse complement strand
CACGGACCGACAAATGTCAGTTTGTAAATTTCATGGAGAGTGAAGGGCTGGTACTTGCCTGAAGTGACGCAGGCGTCCTGTCTGTGCGTACCCCGGGCATCTTGCCCGGCCATTCCTTGTTGATGCTCGGGCGGGACGCCCGAGGTACGCACAGGCGGGACGCCTGCGTCACTGGCGGGAGCGAGGAGATCCTTGCGTTCGACCACAAACTCTCCTTCACGCAGATTTGCCTTGTTTGGATTCGCTGAAATGTAAGCACGATAGGCGGCCAGTTCCTCCACGTCACGAACGATGCGGTCATAGCGCTCGTCCATCCAAAGAACCCCTTTCCGACCGAGCAGCAAATTGATCCTTTTCGCTGTGAATGATTTCCAGGAATGCAGAATCTCGGACAAAGAATGCTGGTCCAGTGCCTTGACTAAAACGTGAACGTGGTTCGGCATGACCACGAAGGCATCGAGAACATAACGGTCGCCATCAAAGTGCCGAAGTGCTTCCGCCACGATTCGGGTCGCTTCGGCATTCTTCAAAAAACATGAGCCGTGCCCTGCGTCCAGCCAAGCATCTCGAGCGTCAACAAATCGAGTTTGATACTCATATGCCGTCTTGCTGTCCCATGGCTTGGGGTGATGAGCGAGCCAGTTCTCCAGTTCGTTCTCCCATTGACGCAAGAGTGGAGCCGGCAATGCGTCCGCGAGACGGAACGTGACGAAATAGGTAGCACCCGGCTTGGCCCAGTGCGGAAGACGCCGCTCCGCAACTTCGACTGGTTCCAAATCAGGCGCGAAGCCAGTAAAAACGTTCGTTTTGGTGACGCAGGAATCCTGCCTGTGCGTACCCCGGGCATCTTGTCCGGTCGTCCCTTGTTGGTGATGCTCGGGCGGGACGCCCGAGGTACGCACAGGCGGGACGCCTGCGTCACGAGCGAGGAACCTGCCAAGTCCGTACCGCATCGCCACCGCAATCCAAAAAACCCGCTCCGCATTCGGCACACTGAGTTTCCGCTCGATGGTGGTGCGGTCGACATTTACCGGATCCTTTCCGTCCGCCCCCAACCCGAACCTTCCCGTTTCGAGACTGCGCAGCGCCTTTTGCAGGCTCTCTTTGAATGTGCGGCCGATGGCCATGGCTTCACCGACGCTTTTCATCTGGGTGGTGAGCGTGGCATCCGCGTCGGGAAATTTCTCGAATGTGAACCGCGGGACCTTAGTCACCACGTAGTCGATGGTCGGCTCGAAGCTGGCCGGGGTTTCGCGCGTGATGTCGTTGCGGATTTCGTCGAGCGTGTAACCAACGGCGAGTTTGGCCGCAATCTTCGCGATGGGAAATCCGGTGGCTTTCGACGCCAACGCTGACGACCGGCTGACCCGCGGGTTCATTTCAATGACGATCATCCGGCCGGTCTTCGGGTCGGTGGCAAACTGAATGTTCGAGCCGCCGGTTTCGACGCCGATCTCGCGGATGACCGCGAATGACGCGTCGCGCATGATTTGATACTCCCGATCCGTCAGCGTCTGAATTGGCGCAACCGTGATCGAATCACCGGTGTGCACGCCCATGGGATCAAAGTTTTCGATCGAGCAAACTACCACGCAGTTGTCGTTTCGGTCTCGCATCACCTCCATCTCAAATTCCTTCCAGCCCAACAAGCTTTCCTCGATGAGGACTTCGCTGACCGGTGACATGTCGAGCCCGCGAGCCACGATGACGTCGAATTCCTCTTTATTGTAGGCAATCCCGCCGCCGGAGCCGCCGAGCGTGAACGCAGGCCGGATGATAAGTGGAAAAGCCCCAATTTCCGCCGCGACCGCGCGGGCTTCCTCCGCGGTGTGGGTGGTTCCGGAGCGGGGGACATCCAGCCCGATTTTGATCATTGCGTCTTTGAATGCCTGTCGGTCTTCCCCTTTATGAATGGCGGCCGCATTGGCCCCGATGAGTCGCACGCCATATTTCTCGAGGACTCCGTTTCTCACCAGCGCCATGGCTGTGTTGAGTGCGGTTTGGCCGCCTAACGTGGGTAGCAGCGCATCCGGACGCTCCTTGATGATGATTTTTTCGACGATATCGGGAGTGATCGGTTCGATGTATGTTCGCGCCGCAAACTCCGGGTCGGTCATGATGGTGGCCGGGTTCGAATTGATCAGCACCACTTCGTAACCTTCCTCGCGCAAGGCTTTGCACGCCTGCACGCCCGAGTAGTCAAACTCGCAGCCCTGCCCAATCACGATGGGACCGGACCCGATGAGCAAAATCTTGTGGAGCGAGGTATCCTTGGGCATTCGAGCAACGCGCAAAAGAGCGCATGAAGCGCCTCCGTTGCCATAAGGCACCCAGCGTGTCAAAAAGGGCCGCGCAAAATCGAACCCATCATTGATTATCGGCGCGGTCGTTGGCTTGGCGCACCAGCCTTGGGCTTATGCAGCCAAGGTCAGCTTGAGTGACGGTCGCCGCAAAATCGGCCAGGTAGACCCGCTCATGGACCAATGCGCGCGGTGGGGCCAACCGCTGATCCAGTTCGCAGTGCACCGTAATTTCTCCCGTGAGCAGGTCGAATTCGATCAGGTCGCCATCGGCGACCCGGCCGATCGGCCCGCCCACGGCGGCCTCGGGAGCGCAATGCACCCCGATGCAGCCGTGCGATACGCCCGAAACGCGAGTGTCGGAAACCAGCGCAACCTTACCTTTGAGATCAGGGGTGCTCAGCGCCGCGGTCGCCACCAGTACTTCCGGCATTCCGGAAGCGACTGGACCAAGATTTCGCAAAACCACGACGTGACCGTCTTTAATCCGGCCAGCCGCCGCCGCCTCCGCAACGGCGCGAGCCTCCTCGAAACAAATCGCGTGTCCGCGAAATCGCGGTTCAGCGAGACTGCTCGACTTAAAGACGATCCCGTCGGGCGCGAGATTGCCGAAACAAATCTGGATATCTGCGTAACTCTTGAACGGCTTGTCGGCGGGGGCGATGAGATCCTGTCCCAAGGCTATTTCCGGGACGCCGGCACAGTTTTCGGAAAGTGTTTGTCCGGTTACGGTCAGGCAGGATCCATCGAGCAAACCTGCGCCTAACAAGTGTTTCAGAAGCGCGGCGGTGCCGCCGAGTTGATCCAGATCAGCCATGGTGCCGCGGCCGCGTGGCGCGAAGTTGCACATCACCGGGGTGCGCCGGCAAATGAGCTGGATATCGCGCAATGTGAAATCGACTCGAGCTTCACGCGCGAGGGCAAGCAGGTGGAGTACGCCATTGGTTGAGCCGCCCATGGCGGCAATGGCCACCATCGCATTGGTGAAGGCCGCCTTGGTCAAAATGTCGCGGGGTCGAATGTTGCGCTCGAGGAGAAGTCGCAGCGCCGGACCGACTGAGCGGCACTCGGATTTTTTGGCTTCGTAGACTGCCGGGATCGACGACGAGTTGGGCAACATCAGCCCAATGGCTTCCATGGCGATGCCCCAGGTGTTAAATGACGCGGCAATGCCGCAGCCCCCCGGCCCGGGACACGCCACGCGGATGATTTTGTCCGACTCCTCACGGGCCAGACTTCCTTGATCCGCTTTGGCTTGCGAGTCATAGGCATCGAGGATGGTGACGGCGCGGCCTTCATGGCAACCGGGCAGGATCGAACCACCGCTCAGGAGAAGTCCGGGGTAGTTCAAGCGCGCCAGGGCCATGGCGAACCCAGGGCCGTTTTTGTCACAATGGTGGAGGCCGACCAAGGCGTCATAACGATGCGCGCTCACGACCATTTCGGCGGCATTGGCGATGAGGTTGCGAGACGGCAGCGAGGCATTTCCTCCTTCGTGGCCTTGCGTGATATTATCTGATACGCCAGGGACGCCGAAGGGCAGGCCGATCAGGCCGCATTGGGCGCAGCCTTCCTTGATCTGCAGCGCCAGCGCGTGGGCATGGACGTTGCAGATGTTGCCATCGAGGAGCGGAACACCAATCCCGATTTGGGCCTTGTCGAAATCCTCTTCCTGCCAGCCAAGCCCCCAAAAGAATGCGTGGACGCCGCGCTGCCAGCCGTGGGTGAGTTGTTGCGAATTCCAGTTGAGCGGTCGAGTCATTGCTGACCAGTTTACCGGGGCGGGAGGCTGAGTCGAGCCGGCGGTCCCATGCTGCCTCAACGCGCAGCCACCAGATCGTAACCGCGCCAGTCTTTGATCTGAACCGTGGCGAATTCGCCGACGGGGAGCTGCTTATCCACAAAAACGCTGCCGTCGATTTCCGGGGCGTCCCATTCGGTGCGCGCGATGCCGGATTCTTCGACGAGCACGCGACGGGAGCGGCCAATTTGCGAGCGGTTGACTTCTTCAGCGAGTCGCTGCAACAGCTTCATGGCGGAAGTCCAGCGGGCATTTCGTGTCATATGGTGAACGTGGTCAGGCAGGTCATGGGCTCGAGTGCCCTCTTCACGGCTGTACTTGAATACGCCCGCTCTCTCGAAGCGCGCCTCGCCCAGAAAATCGAGCAACTCGGCATGATCGGCGTCCGTTTCTCCGGGAAAGCCCACGATGAATGTGGTGCGCAATGCGACGCCCGGAATGCCCTTTCGAATCCGTTGAATCAGGCCGCGGATATAGGCGCTGTCAGTTTCCCGCTTCATAAGCGCGAGCATGCGATCACTGATGTGTTGGAGTGGAATATCGACGTAGCGCGCCACCTTCCGGCACTCCGAGATGGTCTGGATCAATTCGTCGCTCCAATGCGCGGGATGGGTATAGAGGAGGCGAATCCAGAAGTCGCCCTCGATCTTATCAAGGTCCCGGATCAGGGTCGTCAATGATTCGCCGCGCGTGCTGTCTACGCCACTGCGGGGTGTTGGCCGGCGCCCATCCCATTTATCCATCCCGAAATAAGTAGTATCTTGGGAAATCAGGTTGATTTCCCTGACGCCGGACCGAACCAGCTCTTCCGCCTCGCGCACAACCGATTCCTGTGTGCGACTCCGGTGCTGGCCGCGGATTTTGGGAATGATGCAAAAGGAACAGGGGTGATTGCAGCCTTCAGCGATCTTGATGTAGGCGAAATGCCGCGGCGTAAGCCGAAACCGCGGCGTGTCGTAATCGGGAATAAACCGCGGTTTTTCGGTGACAAGGCTGCGCGAAGAAATTGGATCTCCCGCAAACAGACGATTGATGATGGGCGCCACCTCAGTGATTTGATCGAGGCCGATGAACGCGTCCACCTCGGGCATGATCCCCGGCAATTCATTGCGAAAACGCTGCGCCAGGCAACCCGCAACGATGATCTTTTGACGGCGCCTACCCTTGCGCATCGCGCGATCGTCCACCGCCTCGTGAATCGCCGCCACGCTTTCCCTTTTCGCCTGATCTATGAACGAACAGGTATTGACGATAAGGACGTCCGCCAATTCGGCCTCTGGAGTCATGGTCATGCCCGCCTGCTGGAGGTGGCCGACCATTACTTCGGAGTCAATCAGGTTCTTCGCACAACCGAGCGAAATCAGGCCCACTTTGATCATAGGAACGCGCAAGATAGCTTCGCGTTGCCGTCCGTCATGTTGGTTTTTGGCGGACGCCCTGGCTGCTTCCGCCGGCCTTACTGTTTGGGCGCCGCCGCGGCAGCCTTCTCCAGTTCTGCGAAGTGCTTCTCGCGCTCTTCCCGTTGTTCCGGTGTTTCGAAAATGATCTCCTTCAGGTGGCCGCGTTCCATTTTGTAATGAGCCACCAGCTTCCCCTCGGGATCGTAGTTTTTCTCTTCGCCGTGGAAGCGCTCATGTTCGTCAAAAGCGGACTCGACTTGCAGCACGCCATTATCGTGCCAACGCCGATACGGACCTTCGGCGAGGTCCTTTTCATTTAACCCGACCTCAATTTTTTTCTGACCGTTGCTGTGATAAACGATCGAAGAAAGCGGCCGGCCGTTTTCATAGGTACGTTCTTCGCGCAGTTTGCCGCCTGGCGTCCAGGTCGTGAGCTTGCCATGCCTGCGTCCATTCACATATGGGGTGCGTTTGGCGACAGCCGGGCGCTCAGCGTGGATGTCAATGGCTTCCCCGGTGAACGGCTGGGAGGCTCCAGGCAAGTAGGCGACGCCTTCCTCCCGCACTTCAACCTTCACCGCCGTCGGCACTTCGCGCCGGGTAACTTTTTCGGGTCCCCGGCCGCACTGGACAAATGCTAAACAAGCGGAGACGATACTCAGACATAGCGCAAAGCGTGGCATAATGCACATCCATAACACGGCCTTAGTGATTTGGGAAGCGGGAGCCCTGCGGGTGAGCGGTCGCGCGCGTGCAATCAGCCTAACAGATTTTGGGCGGGAAGACGCTAAGTGACAGATCATGATTAGAGTGAATCAGCAATATCGATTCCGCGGATGGAGGCAATCAGCCGGTGTCGGCCTCCTGGTCGCGGTGGTGCTCTTTCCGTCCTGTGAACGGGCGCAGCAAAAACAGCCGCCAGAGGCGGCGTCCGTCGAAGCTGGCAAACGCACGGCCAATTTTGAGTTGATGAAGAAAGTCTCCGCACTCTCCGACGGTGCCCACGTGCGGCTGGTGTGGGTCGAGCACCGAACCCGCCAGGAGTTTGATCCTTTTGGCGAGCAAACCGATTACCGACTGGTTGGGTTCGATAATCGGGAAGTCGGCTTCAGGGTACTGGCTCGAAAACGCGACAACTACAGCCGGCCTCTGTTCACTCCGGACGGCTCCGCCGTGGTTTTTACTGAACGCCGCTGGCTGGAAAGGCGCTCCGAAGAAAGACCAGCCGAACCCGCGGATCGCGCATCGGCTTCCCTCATAAAGATTCTGCCCTGGCGGGGCGGGGGCGGATTGAAGGAGTTGGGGCAAGGACTGGCTCTCAGTGTCTGGCGGGATTCGTCCACGGGTGAGGATTGGGTCTATTTCATCGATGACAACAGGCAGTCCTCACGCCAACGCAGCATGGCCCAAGCTGTCTATCGCTTTCCGCTGCGTGACCCATCCAAGCGCGAAGTGGCGTGGCAGGGAACCGCGATGAGGGCAGACAGCTTCCATATCTCGCGCGATGGCTGTGTTTTCGCCGCGCTCTTTCCGTGGCCGGAGGCCGGCATCGGCGATTTTGCGGCGAAAAAGTGGCGGAAACTTGACCTTGGGTGCTGGCCGGCGGTGGCTCCGGACAACAGCCGTCTGGCTTGGGTCTTTGACGGCGGACACAAACGCCTCCGTCTCTTCGATGCGACTTTTCGCCACATCGGGCGCCTCGACCTCCACGACGCCCCGGGAATGAACGGTTATCCGGCCTTTCATCCGAAATGGAGCAATCACCCGCGGTTCATCGTCATGACCGGTCCCTACATCTCCAAAGCTAAAGGCAGAAGCGCCCTCGAGGGGGGAGCTGGCCATGCTGAGGTCCACCTGGGAAAACTGAAGCCGGATTGTTCCGGCTTCGATGGCTGGGTCACGGTCACCTCGAACAGCTCCGGCGACTTTTTTCCCGACGCCTGGGTGGAAGGCGGTCAAGAGGCATTGCTGGGGAACTTTCCCCAGCAGACGAACAAGCCGCTTCCGCTTCCAAAGATCAAGCCATGGCCGCTGGTCTCAAAAGGCGTGGAATTCGCCTGGAGCGATGCCAAAGCCGAGAACAAGATTGTGGACCGAAATACGAATTGTTCGCTTGAAGCGCGCGGTATTGCCAGGGCTGGCCGGCACTTTGATCTCTTGCTCGACGGCGGATGGTTTGAAGCCGATGCAGAGGCCTGCGCGGCATGGGCAAAGGCCGTTAACGCTTCTGCGAAGTTTTTTATACAGATGATGGTTGCCGAGAAAGGGCACGGAACGATTCCAGCGGCCGGGGTGCCCCTGCTGGCTGCCGGAACTCCTGGCGATGCGCCCTCATTCGCTGTCATCCGCACTCCGGGCGGATTGCGGGCTGAGCTGCGCTTGCGCGGTCAGGCGGAACTTTGGAAGGATGAGGTGTCCACCGACGCTATTGCCTCAGAGCGGCCGCGCATACTCGCGCTCGTTTGGCAAGACCAGCGTCTCCACTGGTTTGCCGATGGCCGAGCGCTTCATTCAAGTGACCTTGCTCCAGCCGAGTTGCCGGTCTTTCCGGACTCCCTGGTCTGGAGTATTGGCAGCACTGCCGTCCAATGGCCGGCACGATGGTGGTGTGGGGGAAAAATCATTCTGGCCAGTGAAGCGCGCACGCCGGGCCTGGTGGCAGCGGAGGCAGAGGTGGCCAGGGCCGCCATTGCCGGGCGCGCTGAAGTCACCCCGCTTCGGATTGAGGCCCGACTTGTCGCAGCAACGCCCCCGGAACCGGAACGCCTCGAGGTATACAAACGCATGCTCGTTGACCACACCTACGACGTGGTGAGAAGCGTCGAGGGGCAGGGCCCGGTTTCGAAGCGAATTGTGGTATTGCATTGGGCAATTCTCGACGAGAAGCTGGTTACCGGGCTTCCGCGCGGGGCCGGGGACAAGGTCGAATTGCTTATCGAACCAGCGAGCGTCCATCCGGAGATCGAGAGCGAACTCACCATCACCGGCCAATCCGACTTTTCCCTTCCCCTCTATTACGACGTGGCCCCGGCAAAGAGTCTCTAGCGGTCTGGCGCGCGCAGGGGAGCATCGAAAGTTGAACATTCGTGTTGTCACGTTCAGCGTTGGCACCTCATGGCC
Source organism: Verrucomicrobiales bacterium (assembly GCA_050998515.1). Classification (GTDB taxonomy): domain Bacteria; phylum Verrucomicrobiota; class Verrucomicrobiia; order Verrucomicrobiales; family V1-33; genus JBPCQC01. The sequence continues at coordinate 24,201 of JBPCQC010000090.1, read as the reverse complement.
ACTCCCGTCTCTGCTGCTTTCGAGCCACCCCCGCTGGTGGTATCGCTTTGTGGCACCTATTTGAAGCGGGAAATGCAGAGTCTCTACCGGCAAATTGCCAATCTCCGCCGTTTTCGCACCATTGTCTTCACCGAACAAATCGAAAACGCAGATCTGTTCCCCTTCGAACCGATTGTCGTGATGAACAAGATTGCGCGTCCGCGTCCGCGCGGAAATTTTCTGCTGCGGTTTTGGTTCAAGCATCTGATGAGGCAATGGCCGCCGCCTCGGCCGATCCTGAGGCAACCCTCATGGTTTCCCTACAATCTTCCCGAGCTGCTGGCCGCCCATGCACCAGTGCTCGTCCATGCTTATTACGGCCATAAGGCCGTGAAGTATCTCGATATGCTCAAAGCATGGGGTGGTCCGCTGGTCGTCTCATTTCACGGGGTCGATGTCGTTAAGTTCATCGATCGGCAGGGTTATTTGGGCCAGCTCCGAGAGGTCTTCGCGCATGCTAAACTCATCCTGGCTCGCAGCGAAAGTCTGCTTGATCGCTTGCGCGAACTCGGTTGTCCCGAGGAAAAACTCCGTCTCAATCGCACTCCGATCCCCCTCGATCAAATCGAGTTTCGCCTTAAAAAGCCGCCGCCCAATGGCGAATGGCGGCTCATTCAGGCGTGCCGGCTCATTCAAAAGAAGGGCCTCTACACGGTGCTGGCTGCCCTGCCGGCGGTACTGGAAAAATTTCCGAACGCAAAATTCATACTTTGCGGCACGGGACCCGAGGAAAGAAAACTTGCCGAAGAGATCAAACGCGGCCCGCTCGAAAGAAATGTCGTCATGCCCGGGTGGATGAGCCAGAAAGATCTCATCGGGGCATATCATTTCGCGCATGTTTTTCTTCATCCCAGCGAGGTCACCGCCTCCGGGGACCAGGAGGGAGTGCCTAACAGTATGCTCGAAGCCATGGCCGCTGGCTTGCCAGTCGTCGCCACCAGACATGGCGGCATCCCGGAAGCCATTACCGAAGGTGAGGACGGATTTTTGGTGCCAGAGAGAAGCCCGGTCGCTCTTTCGGATGCCATCATCCGCGTGCTTTCCGATCCTGCTCTTTTGCGCCGGCTTTCAATGGCTTCCCAGTCGGTGCGCACTCGCTTCGGCCTCGAGAACTCGGTGGCTGCCCTGGAAAATTGCTACGCGGAGGCGATCGGCGCCGCGCCAGTGGCTCTTCACGCGGAATAAAGTTGGTTAGCAAATGCCTTCGGCCCGGGCGCAGTCTGGCCCCGCCGGGACGTCGCTTGCTGTCAGGCTGGTCCCGGCTACCACTATTTGATTGATGCCTGACTCGTTCGTTCATCTTCACCTGCACACCGAATACTCGCTGCTCGATGGCATGGTCCGCTCGAAGGATCTCATGAAGCGGGCGAAAAAGTTGGGCATGCCGGCGGTCGCGATGACCGATCACGGAAATCTTTTTGGGGCGATCGACTTCTATCAAAATGCGGAAAAAGCCGGCCTCAAGCCGATCATCGGATGTGAGATCTACCTTGCGGCGGGATCAATGCACGAGAAGCGTGAAATTCCCGGGCGCAAAACGAACACTCATCTGACACTGCTGGCCTCGAGCGAGCAAGGCTACTCGAACCTGGTAAAACTGGTTTCGCGGGCGCATCTCGAGGGTTTTTATTACAAGCCGCGCGTGGATAAAGCCTGTCTGGCTGAATTCTCGAGAGACCTCATCTGTCTCTCGGGCTGCCTCAACAGCGAAATCAATGAGTTTATTCAGCAGGACCAGCCCGATATCGCCCGGCGCAGCCTCGGCGAGTTTCGGGAGATATTTGGCGCGGAAAATTTTTACCTCGAACTGCACGACCATGGCCTCGAAGCCCAGGCGAAATGCAATCGTCAACTGCTTTCGTTTGCTCGTGAATTCGGCTTGAGGTCCGTTGCCGCCAACGATGTCCATTTTTTGCATCCCGACGATCACGACGCGCACGATGTCATGATTTGCATCGGCACGGGTCGTCTGAAACTCGACCTCAACCGGATGAACTATTCGCCGGAGGTCTATTTGAAGACGCCGCAGGAAATGCGCCGGCTCTTTGCGGAGGTCCCCGAGGCTTGCGATGCCACGCTGGAAATCGCAGAGCGGTGCAATTTGAAGTTGAAGCTTGATCCGGCGAGCACCGAAAAATATCCGCAGTTTGGATCTCCGGATGGCACCCCGCGCAATGATTACTTTCGGCGCATTTGCAGGGAAGGCCTCGAACGCCGTTACGGAGAGCGTGCGCACACGGACGAGGAATTGCGCCATCGCCTCGAGTTTGAAATGAACGTCCTCGAGAATATGAAATACGTGTCGTATTTCCTGATCGTTTGGGATTTTATCAAATGGGCCAAGGACCATGGCATTCCGGTCGGCCCCGGCCGCGGCAGCGCTGCGGGATCATTGGCCGCGTACTGCCTCGGCATCACGGACCTCGATCCACTGCGTTTCGGTTTGCTCTTCGAACGGTTTCTCAACCCTGAACGCGTCAGCCCTCCCGATATCGACGTCGATTTTTGTCAGAATCGGCGGCCTGAAGTCATCGATTACGTTCGCAACAAATACGGTGAGCGTGCGGTCTCGCATATCGTGACTTTCGGAACCCTCGGCGCGAAGTCAGTTATTCGTGATGTTGGGAGGGTGCTGGGCTGGAGTTATGGGGATGCCGATCGCCTGGCCAAGATGATTCCCAATGAATTGAACATCACTCTTAGTGAGGCCCGGCGCAAAAATGCTGAGCTGGCCACGGCTTTGGAGACGGAATCGGCCCCTGCTGAGCTCTGGTCCTATGCCACCAAGCTCGAAGGCCTGACCCGGGGGAGTGGCGTCCACGCCGCCGGTGTCGTCATCGGCTCTACTGACCTCGACGAGTATGTGCCGCTTACCCGCGGGAATGAAGGCGAGGTCGTCACCCAGTTCGCGATGAGTCCCCTCACCGAGCTCGGCATGCTAAAGATGGATTTTCTTGGGCTGAAAACCCTGACCGTAATCAAGGACGCGCAAACCCTGATCCGACATCACACCCCCACGTTTGATATCGCGCAGGTGCCGTTGGACGACCGCAACACATTCGATCTGCTCAGCCGCGGCCAAACCGTCGCCGTCTTCCAGCTCGAATCGGGAGGAATGACAAATTTGTGCAAGCAATTCGGGATCGAAACCATCGAGCATATCATCGCTCTGATCGCGCTTTATCGGCCGGGACCGATGCAATTCATTCCTGAGTTTGTGGACCGAAAGAAGGGAAGGCAAAAGGTTGGCTATTTGCATCCGCTGCTCGAGGAGGTCTCAAGGGAAACCTTCGGCATCCTCGTCTATCAGGAACAGGTGCAGCAGGCGGCCAATCGACTGGCCGGTTACAGCCTTGGCCAGGCAGATGTGCTCCGGCGCGCCATGGGGAAAAAGGACGCCGAAAAAATGGCGAAGGAGCGGGCGCGATTCGTCGAAGGTTGCCAGCGCGTGAATGGGATTCCGGAAAGGCGAGCCCATGAAATCTTCGACCTGCTCGAAAAATTTGCGCAATACGGATTCAACAAATCGCACTCCGCCGCCTATGGCCTGGTGACTTATCAAACCGCCTATCTGAAAGCGAACTACCCGGTCGAGTTCATGGCGGCGGTGTTATCGAACGAAATCTCGAACTCGGACAAAATTGCCAATTTTGTGGCTGAATGCCAGGCGATGGGGATTAAAATTCTGCCGCCCGATGTCAACCGGAGCCAGTTGAAGTTTGTGCCGGAGACGACGAACACGCAGCGTGCCATTCGTTATGGGCTGGCCGCTATCAAGAACGTGGGCGAAGGCCCGATGACCCTGGGACTGGCGGAGCGCGAGACTTCCGGACATTTTCCGGGTCTGGAGGACTTTGCCCGGCGTCTCGACGGCAGGACGGTCAACAAACGCGTGCTCGAGAATCTCATTCGCGCTGGCGCTTTCGATTTCACCGGGGAGGACCGGGCTGCCATGTTCGCGCGCGTCGATCAGGTGCTGGCCAGTGCCGCCAGCGCGCAACGAGATAGGGCATCCGGCCAGGGCAGTTTATTCGACATGGGCGGGCTGGGCGCCCCCCCCCTTTCAGCGGGCAAAAGCACTATCGGGGCCCGTCCAACCGAAATGAGCATCCCGCCATGGACAATGGAGCAATGCCTGGCCGACGAGAAGGAATTGCTTGGTTTCTACGTGACCGGCCATCCGCTGGAAAAATGGCGTGCCGTTGTGGAAGGCGAAAGGTTTGCCCACCTTGGCGACCTCGACGAATTGCGAGAGTCGGCCCGGAAAAAAGATGGTCGATGGGAAGGGCCAAAGTTTTCTTTCGGCTGCATCATAAATGATGTCGAGCAGCGCTTTAGCAAGGCCGGCAATCCATTTGCCATCGTAAAGGTCGAAGATTTCACTGGGCAGGCCGAGGTCATGGTCCTGGGCAGGACATATGAACGCGCCCACGGCGAGGGACTGTTAACAAAAGGGACAGCCATCGAGTTGACGGCCCGGGTTGAACATGACGACCGGACCGACGCGCGCCGATTGTCAGTGCTGGAAGTCAAAGCACTTCCGCTGCCCAGCCCGGCCAATGGGCGGACGCGGCCGGAGGTCGGTGTGGCCGAAGAAAAGCCTGAGCTTCCATCCCGGCCAGCAATGCTCGAGCTGCATATTTCTCCTGCGGGTACTGTCGAGGAACTGCAACAGCTTCGGCAAATGCTGCTCGCAAATGCGGGCCCGACCCCCGTTGTTTTTGTCATGCATCACGTCGCCGGCCACGCGGTCCGCCTTGAACCGGGGGCTCGATTTTCGGTTGAATCGACGCCGAGCCTGCGCCGCGACCTGGCACCCTGGTTGGATTATGCCAACGCCAGTTGACCCATCCCGGGGGTCGGTTCCAGGGACCCGTCGCATCGTTCTCCTCGGCTCGAATGGGCGATTGGGCTTCGCATTGACGCGCCATCTTTCCCGCGATCCGACTTTTATCCTTCACTGTTTTGACCGGGGCCAGATCAATCTGGCAAGTCCGCGGCTGATCGATGAAGTGCTCGGACCGCTTGATTTTGATTTGTTGATCAACTGTGCCGCCTACACAGCGGTCGATGATTGCGAACTCCAAAGCGGCCACGCTTATCTTATCAATGGACATTCGGTCGGGCAGTTGGCGCGCCTGTGCGCCGCGAAAGATGCGCGCATGATTCACTTTTCGACCGACTACGTCTTCGATGGCGCGAAACGCGAGCCGTACTTGGAGGACGATCTGCCGAATCCGCTCAGTGTTTACGGCCGGTCCAAGCTCATGGGCGAAGATCAAGTGCGGGAGGCTCATTCCCAACACCTGGTGGTGAGATTGTCGTGGCTTTTCGGACCCCATCGTCCTGCGTTTCCGGAGTGGGTGCTCCGCCAGGCCGCGTCCGGCTGTGTGCGTGTCATTGCTGACAAGATTAGCTGCCCAACCTATAGCGAGGACGTGGCGGAGTGGCTGCGACCCCTTTTTTTTGGCCCGCTTGCGTGCGGCAACCTCATCCATCTATGCAACCCGCCTGCCTGTTCGTGGTTCGACTACGCATGCGAAATTTTGCGATGCGCAAAAAGTCCCGCTCAAGCCCAGCCGATTTCGATGGCCGACCTCCCCGGCCTTCAGGCCGCGCGCCCGCCTTATTCCGGGCTCGCCGTTACAAAATACGAGCACCTGACCGGGCGCCGTTGCCGGCCATGGCGGGAGGCGCTGGCCGAGCATTGGATGACGCGTTAATAAAGTGGAAACGCCCTCTGCACTGGGCTTTTCGGTGGGCTCTCCTGTAACCGATAAGTGGCGCTACGGCGCGGATGCGGAGAAATATTCGGTCAATGGCAGTAAGAGGCAATACCGTCCGATAGGCCAAAGTGGCTGGTCAGAGACGCCGCTCGCGAACCTCGGCTTCCAATTCCCCGCGGAAATCAGCTACGGGACGCGCGCCCAGGTTGCCCTTGCGGCTATGGCGGACCGACACCGTTCCGGCGGCCGCCTCCTTTTCACCGACGACGAGCATGTAGGGAATCTTCTCGATTTGGGCGTTGCGGATTTTCGCGCCGATCTTGTCCGCGCTGGCATCGAGTGTGGCGCGGATGCCTGAGAGCTGCAAATCGCCTAACACTTTTTCAGAGAAGTCTTTGGTTTTCTCTGAAATTGGAAGCACGCGGGCTTGCTCGGGCGCGAGCCAGGTTGGAAAGTGTCCCGCGAAGTGCTCGATGAGGACACCGGTGAACCGCTCCATGCTGCCAAACGGTGCGCGGTGGATTATGACCGGCCGATGGGGTTTGTTGTCAGCCCCGATGTATTCGAGATCGAAACGTTCGGGGAGGTTGTAGTCGACCTGCACGGTCCCGAGCTGCCACTCGCGCCCAATGACGTCCTTGACTACAAAATCGATCTTCGGTCCATAGAACGCTGCTTCGCCAGGTTCCTCGGTGAAGGGGACGCCGAGTTCGACGGCGGCGGAGCGCAGTGCGGCCTCTGCCTTGTCCCAATTTGCCGGCTCCCCGACGTATTTCTCGCTGGCCGGATCTCTCAGGCCGACCCGCACCCGGTAATCGTGCATATCCAGCGTGGTGAGTACTGTTTTGACCAACGCGAGGCAGCCACGCACTTCGGCGGCGAGCTGGTCGGGGGTGACAAAGAGATGCGCGTCATCCTGAGTGAATCCGCGGACGCGAGTGAGACCCCCGAGTTCACCGCTCTGCTCCCATCGATAGACCGTGCCAAATTCGGCCAGCCGCACCGGCAGATCCCGATAGCTGTGCGGTTCCTGGGCGAACAGCCGGATATGATGTGGGCAATTCATCGGCTTGAGGAGGTAGCCGTCGACGGCGCCCTCACGCAGCCGATTGGACAATTCCGCGCAGGAGCACCCTTCGACGCCCAATCGAGCCAGTTCCTCCCGCTCGAGCAAAGGCGGAAACTGGCTGTCGGCGTAATAAGGGAAATGGCCGCTCGTGCGATAGAGGTCGAGCCGTCCGATGTGCGGCGTGAACACCTGCTGATAGCCGGTCTTGCGCAGCTCGGCGGAGATAAAATCCTGCAGCTCCTGCCGAATCACCGCGCCCTTCGGCATCCAAAGTATCAGCCCCTGCCCGACCTGGTCGTCAACGGCGAAGAGCCGAAGTTCGCGCCCGAGTTTGCGGTGATCGCGCTTTTTTGCTTCCTCGAGCTGGTGGAGATACGCATCGAGTTCTTCTTTCGTCGGAAACGCGGTGCCGTAGAGCCGCTGAAGCTGCGGCTTGGTTTCGTCGCTCATGTAGTAGGACGACGAAACCGACATCAGTTTCACGTTCTTGCACTTCGAAGTGTAGTTCACGTGCGGGCCCGCGCAGAGATCGAGAAAATCACCGTTTTGATAAAGACTGATTTCTTCGCCTTCGGGAATTTTCTCGATGAGGTCGAGCTTGAAGCGGCTGGTGTGTTCCGGACGCTCGGTTAACGCCCCCAGCCGGCCGCTGCGCGCCAGAGCCCGCGCCTCTTCGCGCGCGACCACGCGCCGCTCAAATCGCTGGTTCTCTCGAGCGATCTTGCGCATTTCCTCCTCGATGCGCAGGAAATCTTCAGGCGTCACGCGATGGTCGAGATCAAAATCATAATAGAAGCCGTTTTCCACCGGCGGGCCGTAGGCAAATTGGGCTTGGGGCCACAACCGCAAAATCGCGGTCGCCATCACATGCGCGCACGAGTGCCGCAGCGTGTCGATCTCCGACATCGCAGCGCGTTGTTCGGGGGATTGCCGGGCTTGAGTGGGGGGCATGCGAGATGTGGGACGGCTTGGCGCCTGGGTTGGCAGGATTGATGGAATTTCCGCTGAGGCGGCAAGTAGGCGCAGAACCGCGCTTCTCTCAAATCAAACCGAAGCGTCAAGCAAACGCGCGCCGCGCTTGCGTGGTGCGGCCAGCCGCATCCATTGGGCGATGATGAACTCGAAATCCAAGGCGTTCCTTTTTAAACTGCTCAATACACCAAGCCCGACTGGCTTTGAAATGCCCGGGCAGCGCGTTTGGGCCGCTTACGTCAAGTCCTTCGCTGACAAGGTGAATTGCGACGCCTACGGCAACACGTGGGCGACGTTGCGGGGAAGTGCAAAAAAAACACTGACGGTCATGCTCGAAGCGCATGCAGATGAGATTGGCTACATGATCAAGTACGTCACGCCGGAAGGCTTCCTGCACATGGACCGCATCGGCGGAAGCGATTTTGCCACGGCGCGTGGCCGGCGCCTGGTCTTATTTGGGGACAAAGGTCCGGTGAAAGGGCTGATCGGGAACACCGCCATCCACCTCCGCGAAAAGAAGGACGAGGAGAAGGTTCCCAAGGTCCATGAGCTGTATGTCGATGTTGGAGCGTCAAAGCCAGCGGATGTCGCTGAACTGGGCCTGCGGGTGGGCCACGCCGGCGTGTATGCAGCCGACGCTGAGGATTTCGGCCGCAACGGGATTATCGCCCGGGCGCTCGATAACCGCATCGGCGGCTTCATCATCGCCGAAGTGATGGCGCGCCTTGCAGCCGCGAAGAAGAAGTCTGCCGTTACCGTTTTCGCGGTGAACGCCGTGCAGGAGGAGATTGGCGGCAACGGCGCGGCGATGATCACCCACCGCTTGCGTCCCGACGTCGCCGTGTGCCTGGACGTCACCCACGCCACCGACACCCCGGGCCTCGAGAAAGCAAAACATGGGTCGGTCAAGCTCGGCGCCGGACCAACGGTCACCCACGGCACTTGCAATCATCCCAACGTGGTCTCGCGCCTCTGCCAGGTCGCCGCCGTAACAGGTATCGATCTCCAACACGAATCGAGTTCGCGATACGGCGGCACCGACACCGACAAAATCTTCACCGTTCGCGAAGGCATCCCCAGCGCCCTCGTGTCACTCCCGCTCCGCTACATGCACAGCGTCATCGAACTGGCCGACCTCGGCGACGTCGAAAAGGTCATCCGGCTGCTGGCCGCATTTGTCCAAAGCCTGAAACCGGGCGAGTCGTTCGGACAAAGATTGTGATTGTCCTGGTGGGATCGGCCGCCGGCCGATCGGCCAGGCCGGGGGGAAGAGGCGCAGTTATGCGCGAAAAGCGTCGAGGGCGCTTGTCCCCTCAACCTCAGACTCTTCGCAGAAGGTGATTGCCAAAACGCCTCGGAATTGGTATCCACTTCCCCAAATGTCCCCCAAATTTCCATTTCTTATTTGCTGTGTATTGGGTTTTGCCCCGATTCCCTCAGAGGGTGTCGTGACGATGATTGACGATTTTGAAATCAACGAGGGGCATTTTACCTCGGCTCCTTCGACGTCAGGCTCGACGGCTGGCGAAACGGAGACAGCCCCCAACGTCGGTCCGTCAACCGCCGATTGGGATGCGACGGTCGGGCAGGCCAGCACGGCATCGCAACGCATTTTTCTGGACGATGATCCCGCCATTCCCGTAACTGACCTCGGGACCAGCGTGGCATGGCGGCTCCGGCACCTTTCCGGAGGCGGAACACCCGCCAATAATGTCAGCCTGGTCAACAATGCGACCAGCCATGTCGGCTATTGGATGCTCACCAGTTCGCCGAATCTCGAGGCGGGAATCATGCTCGACGATGGTGCCGCACTCGAACGCGCTGCCGTGATTCCTGTCATCGCCGACGGGCAGTGGCACCTCTACCAGTGGCAATTGAGTGATGCGACGCAGTGGGAGCCGTTCGCCGGAAGCGGGCCCAACGGAGCCATCGATGCGGCTACTGCAACCATCGACTCAATCTTTGTTCGGTCCCTCCTCGGCACCGGTGATCAGGACGCCGTGTTTTCCATCGACAACGTCTCATTCAATGACGCCGGTCCTCTTCCGGTGCCCGAACCTTCCACGCTTTTTCTGGCCGCGGCTTCATTGACCGGTGTGCTGGTTCGGCGCCGTCGCCGACCGATCGCCTGATACTTGATCGGCCGTGGAAAGCTCCGTGGCGCCGGGGTTTACAGCGCCTTGACCATTATCCTTGAATTCCGGCCGCCGGACTCATGTTTTTTGAGCCGCTCGGGAGGGAGGATTGTTTTCGGGGCATCGGTGAAGCCGCTTTTTTGTTCGAAGTAACGCCAGGCCTGGGTCGAGAGGGCAATCAGATTATCGGCGCCCTTTTCTCTGGCTTTGCGCTCGGCAAAAGTCACCAGCTTCCGGCCGTAGCCGGCGCCTTCATGAGAGTTGCTGATGAAAAGACAGGCCAGCTCAGCGAGCCGTTGTTCCGGATAAAAATGGACGGCCACGCACCCTACCGGGTTGCCGTCTGTTTCCATCACAAAATAGTCCGGCAAATTAGTGCGAATCTCCTTCGGGCTGCGAGGGATCAATTCTTCGTCCGCCACCGATTGCCGGATCATCGACATGAGAGCAGGAATGTCGGAAAGCTTCGCCGGGCGGATTTTCTGGTAGTCATCAGAATAAACCATCGTGCCAACGCCTTCGTTGCTGAACAACTCTTCGAGGAGCACTTCGTTGACCGCCCCATTGATGATGTGCACGCGGGAAACACCACTCTCACAGGCACGGGCAGCGTTGAGCAGCGAGGAAATCGCGGCGGCATCGCGCTCGGGAGATAGTTGCGCCGCCTTTCCTTTGGCTTCCTCAACCGAGAGCGCCGGAATGCGCTCGCCGCCGTCGTCTTTGAGTCCTCCTGACGTAATAAAGAGGATTTTCAGTGCTTTGAGCGCGATGGCCACCTGGAGGGCAACGGCGTCGGAATTTAGCCTGAGCACACCACCCTGGCCGTCGTACCCAAGGGGAGAAACCACCGGCACCATATCCGCATCGAGAAGTGCGCTGAGGCCGCGGATATCTACTTTTTCGATGGTGCCTGTGAATTCAAGGTCACGACCGCGAATTATCCCTGCGGGATGGGCGTCGAGGAAGGTTCCGGTGCCGCCGCGGAGACCGGCGCCGGTCAGTTGCTGCAAGAGATGGCCATTGAGGTTGTTGATGGCCTCTTCCGCCAAAGCCAGGGTTAATGGATCAGTAATTCCGATGCCGTCAGAACTGGATATCGCGACCTCGCGCTCGCGGGCCAGCGCATTGATCTGGTGACTGGCACCATGCACCAGCACGATCTTCACGCTTAGGGAATGGAGAACGGCGATATCGAGTAGAATATTGGAAAAATTCTCGAGCGCCACGGTGGGACCATCAACGGCAATGACAAACGTCGCGCCTCGGAATTGAGGCACGTACTGCAGGATGCCGCGCAGATCTCCGAATTTCATGACGCCGCAGTGTTTCGTGCCCGCCTCTCAGTTTTCAAGCGGCAAATTTGCCAGAACGCGCCCGTCAAGTCGCGTTACGCGATGTTGATCACGGTGTCCCCGTCCGCTTGCGGCGAAACAACTCAACCGGACCAGTTTTGGTGGCGGTCCATGTAGTTACAGGGCCGGAGGATAACACGCCTTGTTCGCGAGGCGCCCAAATCTTTAAATCGACGCTGGATTCGATGTTGTTTGATTCATTGGCGGCGCTTTGCCACTCGAGAGTGACTGTGTTTCCGGACAGGCTGACAAGCGTCTGCAGGCGTTCGGTGTCGCCAAAAGGACGTGTCGCCACCAGCGAGCCGGTGAAGTGCAACGTCACGTCATTGGGAGCGAACAGATTGAACTGAAACGTGGCGTCGATTGGAATGGTCAACTCCTGCCGATTGCCCGCCGTCACGAGCGTGCCGGTGCTGCCAACGGCGTTGCTGGCAAGGCCCGAAAGGGTTCTGGTTCCGCTGTCGGTAATCAGGCCGGTGACCCGGTAATCCAGCGAGCTCGAGCCTGACGAGGGAAAGGCGAATTCGATGGCAGAGGCGTTGAAATTGGTGCCAGAAACCGGGAGCGCTTGGCTCGTGACATTCAAGAGAAGATTGCGCAGGGCGGCTTTGACGGTGGCAAAAAGATTTAATGCCTGACCGGCGTAGTCGGCGGGATCATTTCCGGCCGCTCCCCCAATTTTGGGTTCCCAATTGCCATTCACTTCCGCGTCGACAAAGCTGCCGGTCGTGAACTGGATGGAATTTCCTCTCAGGTCTGTTTTCAGTGTGCCGTCGTACCGGGTGGTCAGACTGCCAGCTCCCTGCTGGCTGATGGTGTTGCCTTGCACGGTCCCCGACATGGTCACGGAACTTCTCGCGGGGTCGAGCGTGAACGTAACTGGGATGGGAGCGGCCAGAGTGTTTGGGATCAAGGTGAGGCCCTTAAACGCGCAGGTGGCCAGGAAGATGATTTTCATGATTGGAGCCCGCGTAGAGATCGCCGGCGCTTTGGTTTAGTGAGCAGACATTACCCCAGGGGCAGTTACATTGGTCCCCAGGAATCGAGCCAGGGTTTCCTCGATGTGAGGGTTAACTTCATGCGCAATGACTTCCGCGGCCACCCGGATGGCATTTTTGATCGCTATGGCATTGCTCGAGCCGTGGGAGATAATCGTAACCCCATTGACGCCGAGCAGGGGACTGCCACCGTAACTCTCGTAACTCAGCCGATCCGCCGCCGCTTTGAATGCGCCTCGAACGAGCCACGCGCCGAATTTGCGCACCGGGGATTTCATCAACTCGGATTTGATAAGACGGGACATGGCTCGAGCGGTGCCTTCGCAGCCCTTCAGCAATACGTTTCCCACAAAACCGTCGCACACCGCAAGGTCAACCGGCGTGGTCATGATATCGCGTCCCTCGATGTTGCCTATGAAGTTTAAGCCCTGGGCCTTCAGTTCCTGCAAACGCGCAAAAACTTCCTTCGTCACCTCGTTGCCTTTGCTGTCCTCCTCTCCGTTGGACATCAATCCGACGGCGGGATTGTTTTTTCCGTGGACTCGTGTGATGTAGGTCCATCCCGCCAGCGCATGCTGCACCAAATGCTCCGGGCGGCTGTCGACATTGGCTCCGACATCGATCACATAACAGACGCCGAACTCGCTGGGAAACGGTGACAGAATGCCGGCGCGATCCATTCCGGGAATAGTTCGCAATTTAAGCGTGCTGGCCGCGACCGCTGCCCCGGTGTGGCCTGCACTGACCACGGCTTGAACGCCGCCTTTCTTCATCAATTCAGTGGCCACATTTATCGACGAATCCTTCTTTCGACGGACCGCCGCGGAGATGCTTTCCTTCATTTCGACCACCTCTGCGGCGTGAACAATTTCGCAGCGCGGGCTGGAAAATCCGAGCTTTTGCAGCCCTTTCGCAAGTTCCGCTTCTCGTCCGACCAAAAAGAGCTTCGAGATTTGCGGAAAGGCCTCGAGTGCAAGGCGCGCCCCGCCAAGGTTGGGACCTACGCCGTTGTCTCCACCCATTGCGTCAAGAGCAATATTCATTCGAGTCAGACCAAGTTTCAGCCCAGCTAAAAAGAGGAATCGCGCGGAAGCAAGTGGCCTTCATCGGCGCAAAACAAACCTGGAGCCTCCGCGCATGGGGCGCCAAAATCCGAGGAGCATTCCAATCTGGCGTGGCGGCGAGCGCTGCGAGCCTTGGCGGCTCCGGCCTCGCAACGCTCGGCCCTCCCATCAAGTGAGTGCGGGCAGCCTGCCAACTAATATCGAGCCGACAAGCGCTCATCGGGATCCAAAACACGGCTCACCAGGTCTTCGGCACTGCGTAAGGGCCAGGCGCCGAGGCGGGCGCGCGGGCCAGCGAGCGCGAGCCCGGCCAGTTCGAGGGCCGCCAGCACCGAATCCACCTCCGGTGTTGCCTGCTCGATCCAGGCGACATTCCCAGCGACTCCATAGCGCCTGTTCACACCGAGGCGGTTGAGCGCGGCATCGAGCGATGATATCCGAGCTGGAGTAAGCGGCACCTTCACCCACTTTTCCCGAGACCACCGCGCCCAGCAATCAGGTGAACTCTGGCAAAACGTTAGGCGGTGCTCGAGGTTGAGGCGGGCGAGCCTCGCTTCGAGCGTCCCGGTGTCACCTGCCAGGCGAATGACGAGGGTGCCATCCGAAAGGATTTCCAATGCTTCAAGGTCGAAAGGGATCCTGGTCAGTTTTCCTGCCAGTTGCAAGGCGGTCTCCAGCGAAGCTGTGTGCATTTCTGCGGTAAGGGTGTGCTGCGGCGCCGGAAAGACCTTGAAGGTGATTTCGAGAAGAACGCCGAGCCGTCCGCAGGACCCGACGAGAAGTTTTGGAAAATCAAAGCCGGCCGCATTTTTCACCACCTTGCCTCCGCCGCGGATGAGGCGCCCGTCTCCGGTCATAAAGCGAACGCCGAGAATAAAATCGCGCATTCCGCCAAAACGCAGCCGGCCCGGGCCGTTGAGGCCGGCTGCCACCGTCCCGCCCAGCGTGCCTCCGTCCTGTGCGAGCGGCGGATCGAAGGGCAAATATTGGCCGTAGCGGGCGAGTTCGCTCATGATCTCCTCGAGTCGAGTCCCGGCGCGCGCGGTAAAAGTGAATTCGCTCGGCTCGTATTCGACCATCCCGCGATAACCTGACAAGTTGAGTTCCTCGGCTCCGTCCGGCACACGGCTGAGCGCCGGCTTGGTGCCGGCTCCCACGATGCGTACCCGGCGCGAGGCACGCAGCCGCTCGATCAACGCGTTTGTGAAATCGTCAGGCACGGGGCGGTTCGATGAGTTCACTCGCGCGAAGCGATGCCCGCCGCCTCGAGAGGATGAACTCCGTAAAGGCGAAGGCTTGGCGCCTCACCGCTGGGAAACATTTTTCCCGGATTTGCGATTTCGTCGGGATCGAAAGCGCGCCGGATTTCTCTCATCAAAGAGACGTCTTCGGCAGCGAACATGCGCGGCAAAAAAGCTCGCTTTTCGAGTCCCACGCCGTGCTCGCCTGTGATCGATCCGCCCATTTCAATGCACATGTCCAGAATGCGGCCGGCGAGTTCTTCACCGCGTTCGAGTTCACCTGGCACGCGGCCATCGTAAAGGATAAGCGGGTGGAGATTTCCATCACCGGCGTGGAAGACGTTGGCGACGCGCAGCCCGTATTCGGTGGAGATCTGGCCGATGCGCCGCAGCGCTTCACCCAGGCGATTGCGCGGCACCACGCCGTCCTGGACGATGAAGTCCGGACTGAGGCGGCCCACGGCAGAAAACGCACTCTTTCGGCCCTTCCAGATTTTTATCCGATCTTCGGCGTCCTGAGCGATGCGTGAGCTGAGCGGGCCGCTCCGGTCGATGATTTCGGCGAGCTTCCGCCTTTCGCTCTCGACCTGTTCGAGCGGTCCTTCCAATTCCACGATGAGCACGGTGGCCGCATTCGCCGGATACCCGCAGTGGGTGGCGGCTTCAGCCGCATCAATGGCGAGCCGGTCCATGATCTCGAGCGCACCCGGCAGGATCCCCGAAGCAATAACCGCCGAAACCGCCTCGCCCGCTTTCTCTGTCGAATCATAGCCAGCCAGAAGGGTGTGAAAGACTTCGGCTCGAGGGATCAGCCGCAGCGTGATCTCGAGCGCGATGCCGAAGAGCCCTTCGCTGCCGCAAAATAACCCGGTCAAGTCAGCGCCGAGCATTTCCAGACTCTCGCCGCCAAAGTCGAAAACATCGCCTGCCGCGGTCACGATTTTCACTCCGAGGACGTGATTCGAGGTCATGCCATATTTCAAGCAGTGAGCGCCGCCTGAATTGAATGCCACGTTTCCTCCAATGGTGCAGATCTGCTGGCTCGAAGGATCCGGTGCAAAATGAAGACCGAAGGGAAAAGCCGCCTTGGTCACGGCGAGGTTGATCACTCCGGGCTCGACGACGGCGATGCGCGCTTCTGGGTCGAGTCGCAGGATGCGGTTGAGCCGGTTGAGTGTGATCACGACACCGTCTTCGACCGGGACCGAGCCGCCGCTGAGGCTGGTGCCGCTGCCGCGCGCGACAAACGGCACTTTGGCTTTGGCACAAAGACGCACTACGTCGATCACCTCGGCCTGAGTTTCCGGAATCACAATCGCCCGGGGAGTGACCGCGAACGCGGTGAGGCCATCTGATTCGTAAGCCGCAAGCGAGCTGGGATCCGCCAGGAATCGATCTGGAGGAAAACGGTGCCCAAGTGCGATCAGGAGATTTTCAGAGGTCATCGGTCAACTATGGACTCGAACCTGCCACATGGCGTTGCACCTGGTCGGGAAAGTAGCGCAACAGGCTTTCGGTTACATAAGGCGCGGCAATGCCGAGGCCACAGGCACTGGTGGCTTTCATCGTGGCGCCGATGTCCCGGACTTCGGTCAGCCAGCTATCCAGGTCGTGCCAGGCGTGTTGTCCATCCAGGCGCTCGGTCAGGCGCTGGGTTCCGATTCGGCAGGGAAAGCATTTGCCGCAACTTTCATGCGCGAAGAATTCCATGGCGGAGTGGGCCATGTCGACCATGTCCCGCGAATCGTCGAAGACGATGATGCCGCCCGCGCCGAGAAAGCTGCCCAATTTTCGGATGGCCGGCTCATCGAGGCTGGCCTGATCAAGCGCTTCTCCGGCCAGGAAACCCCCGCTGAGCCCGGCCATCGTCACCGCCTGGATAGTTCGGCCCTCGAGTGATCCTCCGGCCCACTCATCGAGCAACGTCCGCAGTGGCAAGCCGAAGGGCACTTCATAATTGCCTGGCCGCTGAATATCTCCGCTCAAACTGATAAGCTTGGTCCCCGCGTGATCGTTCAAACCGAGGCCTCGATACCATGGCGCGCCTCGCTCCATAATGTGAGTGGCGGCGCAAAATGTTTCGACGTTATTTACCGCGCTAGGGAGGTTTTCAAATCCGTGCGTGACAGGAAAGGGGGGCTTGTTGCGCGGAAAGGGGTGCTTCCCTTCGAGCGAGTTGAGGAGCGAACTTTCTTCGCCGCAAATGTAGGCGCCGGCTCCGCGTCGCAAATGGAGCCTAAACGAGAATCCGGTTCCGAGGATATTATCACCGAGCCAGCCGGCGCCCATCAGCGCATCGAGGCATTGTTGCAACAGCACGGCAGTCTCGGGATACTCGTAACGCAAATAAATGAAGCCTCGTGACGCGCCGCAGGCATAGCCGGCAAGAATCATTCCCTCGATCATCGAATATGGATCGTAATCCATCAGTGCCCGGTCTTTGAAACAACCGGGCTCGCCCTCGTCGGCATTGCAAACGATCGATTTTGGCTCTCCGGCAGCCTCGGCCACCGCTTTCCATTTCACCCCGGTCGGGAAGCCGGCGCCGCCGCGACCGGCCAGTTTCGAGTCGGTGATGAGTTGAACCACGCCAGCGGGCGAGGATTTCTTCAAGGCGTTAACCAGACCCTCGAATCCGCCGGTGCGAAGATAGCCGGAAAGGCTCGCGCGATCCGGCTTGCGAATTTGGGAGAAGACGCACTCCTCGAATCCGCCAGGGTTAGGGACAGGCAGCTCGCTGGGTTTGGCCCGGAGGTTTTGCGGCCAGTTTCCGATATAGGTCGTATGGCCGCGCAGAACCGGGATGCCACCCTCGTCACAGCGCCCCGAACATGGCATCGGAGTGGCGCCCTCCTTTTCCAACGCCTCGAGCAGGCCTTGAGCGCCGCGCAAACGGCACACATTGCCCGTGCACACTCGAGGACGATGCAGTCCGCCAGGCACCTGACTGAAGTGGTGATAAAATGTTACCGTGCCATAGAGCTCGGCAATCGGTATGCCCAGCGCTGACGATACCGCGCGCAAGGTGGGCTCAGACAAAAAGCCATCGCGATCATGGAAGGCATGAAGCAGCGGAAGCAACGGCGCAGGCTGGTCTCGCCAGACATTGATCAGCTCCTGGTCGGTGGGAGGTGGCATGGGCGCCAATGAAAGTTCAAAGCTGAAACTTCAAAGTTCAAACTTTGATTTGAAGCGATTAACATGCGCCATGCTTTTAGTGATTACGACATTTCCGGATGCCCCGACCGGACGCCTTATCGGCACCGCGCTGGTCGAAGAAAAACTGGCGGCCTGCGTCAACCTGCTGCCGCGAGTCGAGTCATTCTTTTTCTGGAAGGGAAAGAAGGAGACCGCGAACGAGGTAATTGGCCTCTTGAAAACGAGCGAGGCGGCATATCCGCGGCTCGAAGCCCGTCTCAATGAGTTGCACCCGTACGATGTTCCAGAAATCATCGCGCTCCCAATCACACAAGGTCTCAAGGCCTATGTCGATTGGGTTAGGGAAAGCACGGAATTGAAAAACCGGGTTGATAGTTGATCGTTGATTGTTAAGAGATTGAGCCGCCCGAGATGAGCAGAGACGCGAGGCCGGCCATGGTCATTTCCCGATACAAAATCGCCCGAAGATGACCCCGAGTAATTCCTCAGACTCCACCTTTCCGATCACGTCACCGATGGCTTGAAGCGCCGACCGCAATTCCTCGGCGACGAATTCGGACGGTCCCCCGCGAGCCACTAATTCGAGCGCTGCAACCAGATATCCCCGGGCCCGCTCGAGACAATTCTTGTGCCGTGCATTAATCGTAACCAAGTCCGGTCCCCATGGCGCTTCGCCCGTTGCCACCGCGGAAAAAACCGAGGTCGCCAAAGCCTCGACTCCGGTCTTTTCCTTGCAGGACAAACGGACTGCCTCGGTGCCGCGCCAGGATGGGTGTTCGCCCAGGTCGATTTTGTTCAGGACGAGAAGACGGCGGACCCCGATTTCGGCGGAAGCAAACATTTCCCGGGCGAGGCTCGCGTCGGCCAGTTCGAGCACAAGGTCGGCGGCATCGAGCGCGCGCTGGGTGCGGACCATGCTCTCGCGTTCGAGCGCATCGGACGACTCCCGCCAGCCTGCGGTGTCCACCAAACGCAATGGCAATCCACGCAAATTGATGACCTCCTCGATTGTGTCTCGCGTTGTTCCCGCGATGTCGCTGACCATGGCCCGTTCAAAACCCAGCAGCAGGTTGAGGAGGCTGGACTTCCCAACGTTCGGCGCACCGGTAATCACCGTTCGCACGCCGCCTCGCAGAACACGTCCCTGGTCGGCAGTCGCCAACAGGGCATCCACCTTTTCGTGCGTGGCAACAATTCGCCTCTCGAGCGTCCGCCCGCTGTCCGGATCAATATCCTCCTCCGGAAAATCGAGCCAGGCTTCCACATGGGCGAGATCGGCCAGCAAGGCCTCGCGCAATTCGCGCATTTTTTGGCCGAGCCGGCCTTGCAATTGCTCGTTGGCGGCGCGCAAAGCGAGCGTGCTCTGAGCGGAAATCAAATCCATGACTGCCTCCGCCTGCGTAAGATCCATCTTCCCATTAAGGAAAGCGCGCTGGGTGAATTCACCAGGGTCCGCCGGGCGCGCCCCGGCGCCTAACAATAGTTCAGCAATGCGCTGTGTGACCAGGAGACCTCCGTGGCAGGCTATCTCCACGAGGTCTTCGCCGGTGTAACTGGCCGGAGCCTGAAACCAGGTGGCCAGCACCTGGTCAATGGCGCGGCCGGCATCATCCACGATCGCGCCGAAGTAGGCATGGCGGGGGACTGACAGCGCCTGGCCGCGCCAGATCCGCGCGACGATCTCACGCGCCTCGGAACCACTCACCCGCAGCAGCGCAATCGCTCCTGCGCCAAACGGTGTGCTGACGGCCGCAATCGTGTCGACAAACATCCTCGATCAAGTCACCGAAAGCTAAGGTTCTTTATTACCCCAATGCTGAACCAGTCCGTGATATTTCACCTCTAATAAACGAGATCCGCTCACGAACCTTGCCGCTCATTCCCGTGCCCGCGCATCAGAAGATGACGCGCCAGACTGTCTCCCGCAAAACCACGCTGGCCGCCAGTTACCTCCCGGATCTCGCGCGCCTGGCGCGATGCCGAGCCCAGCGAGCCGTCACAGCGGCGACGATGCGCGCCCTGGCGTCCGGACTCAGTTTGCGTTTCTTCCGCCGCCCGTTTTTCGGCGCTGTTCCAGTTGCAGGCTTCGAGGTCCTTCTCTGGCCCCCCAGAATGCCTGTTATTTCAGATTGCAAGGCATCGATCCTTTCCCGGATTACAATAGCGCGCCTTAAATCAGCGGTCGAGATATCGGTATTCATTGGGCGATTTAAAAGTGCGCCACCCGCAATGTCAACGCTCGAAGCTGCGTCGAGCATTCAGCGGGAACCCTGCACCTGATTCGCATTGATGTCCTGCGCGGCCACCACGGCGGTGGTGGCACCCGCGGGCAAAGTGACCGCGCCGCTAAATGAGTGGTCGCCCTAAACCGCGAGGGCGCTGTCATTGATGGTGACCGTTCCGGGTTCATTCAACTGGCCGCGGAAACGCACGACATTACCAGCCGGGCGCGCCAGCACCTGGTTCAGCGTGTTGTGAGTATCGGCGCTGACCGACGCGCCGCCGATCTGCCGGCGGGTCAGGGTTGCCGGCAAGGTCGTAGTCGTAGGAGTAGGATGAAGCAGGCAGGGGCGCATTAGCCGAATCGATCGCGCCCGCCGCCGTCACCCGGCCCGCGCGGTCGTGGGTGGCTGAAGAAATGCGCACGCCACAGTGGGCTCAAGCACGCTGAGCAGGGGTAACGTACAACCCATCAGCGCTTGAAAAGACCAAATCATCTCTAAGCCGCAGAGGCTACATCAGACAAGGTGTGGCAGGCAAGAAGCGCTTTCTGAACGTAGCCTGCGAGCAGACACCCCGGCGGGATCGAAGGAATTTTGTTTTCAGGGGCAGGGAAAATCAAGAATTTTACGTGCCACTTACGAATTAGGACACTATGTCAAAATGAAGACTGCGACCCCCCAGTGGGCTCAAGCACGCTGAGCAGGGTAACGTACAACCCATCAGCGCTTGAAAAAACTTTTTGATTTTCAGCGGCAGGAAAATCAAGAATTTTACGTGCCACTTACAAATCAGGACACGATGTCAAAATGAAAACTCCGACCCCTTTTCCGACATTTCCCACGTCGATCTGATAAATGAGGGTGAGGAAGTTGGCACTTTTCTTTCCCCGGCCCCAGTGGAGTTCATCGATGCCCAGGGCGCTGACACCCTCCAGGCTGCGGTGGGAGAGGCCCCACTGCACGACCCATTGCACCGAGCGACAAACCGTGTCCCAACTGGTTTTAAAAATGGCGGCAGTCTCCTTCCAGGAGAGGCGCCGTGCCCAGCGAGCGAGGAAAAGCATGTAGGCTTTGGTGTAAGGATGCGTGCCTTCATTCCAGGGCAGGCGCTCGACTACCACGCCGCAGTCCTGGCAGTGCACCCGGCGGGGCGCATAGCGAAGGGTGACCTGGAACTGCCAGAGCGGCACGAACTGCCAGGTGCGCTCCGGCAGCCGGTCGTAGCCGGGGGCCGGCTTGCTGCAAGAGTGGCAGCGGGCCTTGTGGCGCGGATCGGCTGCCAGTTGAGCTTCGATGTGCACTTTGGCTCCCGAGTCGACCAGAGCGACCGATTTGATGACAAAGCCCGCGAGGTCTTGCACGCGGCGCAGCAGGGATTTAATAGTCAGTTGGATGGCGTGGAGCGGTGTCGAGGTTGCCTGGCTTAGGAACCGCCAATCAAAACCCGCTCGCTCCATCCGCCACCCGCGAAAGCCCGCCCATAATTCCCAAGAAAGCCAGCCGGGGCTTTTCGCCGCGAAAGCCCCTAGCCACCGCCCGCGCCGCCCGCAGTGCAGGTCAAGCGGCCAGGCGATATAAATTCAGGACAGACCTCGCACATCCCGCGCCAACGATTTTTATGCCGCCTGGCCGCCTGGCCGGAGTGAGGACGGCCCGACCTCAACTGAGTTCACCCACAAATCCGAGAAACCGCCTGTGAAAACCGCTCTCACCTACGCAAGCACCCGCTTTTTGCCCGCCAACTGACGAACTTGGGTTAGCGGTCACCGCCAGGCGTGTGGGCGGGGCGGTTCCCTACACCATTGCTACTTCCACAGCAGCGGCGTTCCCGCCGGCAGCAGTCTCACGGCCCGGGCGATGTCCCAGTTCGTGAGCCGTATTCCGCCGATACCCTCCTGTGTTTTCATACGCGAGGGAATGCTGGTGCCGTGGAGGCCGTAGGGGAGGGGCTCTGTGCTTTTGGCCTTGGCGAGATTGACCCAGACAATGCCCACCGGATTGTTAGGGCCGGCGGCGAGATACTGCTCGGACGACAAGGTGGTACTTGCGGCGACAGCAGGAGGAGGTGCGATTTTGTTCGGGTCACCCACCAGAGTGTCCACAGGCGCGCTCCTGGTCGCGCGCGGATCCTTCAACTCTCTCAGTGTGGCGAGGCGGGGCCGTGGCACGGCGTCGAGAATGGTCCATGAACCGCGGCCCCGCAGATCGGGCCGCGCCACGGCCATGGGCATTACCGCCAATAGCTTGCCATCCCGCGAAATCTCCAGCCTGGACAATCCCACCACCGCCGCTGTCACGGCGTGCTCCGGATCCCCGGGGGGTTGCAGCGGATCCTGAAAGGCATGCTCAATCTCGAACGGCACAACATTGGGAACCTTGAAATGCGCACCCGCCGCCGGCGCGCCCTTGAGCTGAGGGTTCAGACGCCGAAGAAAGGATTCATCGCAGTGAAAACGCTCCGCGACAAACTCCCAGGCGCTGCGATAGGCAAGCCAAGGCGCGGCCACGAGTTCCTCATACTTGGGTGCCGGCACCTCCGCCGCAGTATTTGCCCCCTTCGTACGCGTGCTGACCTTCTTCCCCTCCGGCACGGAGATGAACCGGAAATCCTCCGGCTTCAGCGTGTAGTGAGCCAGCGGATCGGGCACCGTTTTTTGGAGCTTTTGCTTAAAGGCTTCCACGTCCTGCGCGCCCTCATGATTCTCGCGATAAAGCTGGGACACGGTGGCAAGCATGGGGCCGGGAGTTCCATCGATCGGCCCCGTCGAGAACTGTTCCCGGTCGAGAAAGACCTGAAGGCGCAGGTCCTCCTGTCTCTGCGTTTCGAAAATTGGCGCTGGGTTTGCTGAAGGGGCGGACCGGGCCTCTTTTCTCCTGGCCTTCGTGTCGAGCGGCGGCGGCTCGGGCTTCGGCGGCGGGGTCGGCGGCGCTGGAATTGCCTTCAGTTCGTCGAGAGTCGGGATTTTGAGAACCTGGCCCACGCGGATGGTGTCCTTTTCAAGACCGTTGAAGGCCTTGAGCTGCTGCGGTGTCATGCCGAACTTTTTTCCGATCAAGATAAGGGCGTCACCTTTCTGCACTTCATACTGCGTGGGACGCTCGGGCGCCGGCGGGGTTGCCGCTGGGCCGGGGTTTCCTGTCCCGGCAGGAATCTGGTCCAAAGCCGGTCCCGCGGCGTCGGCAGCAGGCGCAGGCGACGCCACCGGCAGCGGAAGGCCCCAGTCTTTATCGTCCGATGGCACGATCCGCCATCTCCAATGGATCGCCTGTTCCAGGCCCGGCTCCACCCGGGTCGCAGCCGCCGTTGTCGGATTGATCTGGGCGGGCAATGGAAACGCGAGGATGCCGGTGACCACTACGAACGCCACAAGCCGCAAGAGACCGTAGCAGCACCGCCAGGCATGGGAGTGACGGACCTTCTTCACGGGGGTCGATCTCTGCTCGGAACTTGCTACCATTTCATACGATGTTCCGCCACATTGAATATTCCAATCACATCCTTCGAATTGGCCGGCGGCGCATCGTGGAGTGGATCCAGGACCGCTGAGTGGCTGCTGATTGGCTGCTGAGCGGCGGGAGTGGGGTCTGAGCATGATGGCCATAACGGGCGCTTTTTTTTGCAGAGGTTGGTTGGGATTTTGGCGGAAGAATAGCCGGATTGTGCGGGCGCTGCCTGGCCCTGCTGCGCTTGCTCCCCGCTGCAGGCGAAGCGCCAATCCCTCCTTGCGCACATGCAGCGCGGCGCACGAGCCGGATCTCGTGCGGCGGCTCATGGGCCCGTCTCAGTCGAGTCGCCGTATGCGATAAAAGCGTCGGGGCGAAGCGGTGACGTCGGAGGCGACGGCGGTCTCGGCATCGGCGACGATGTCGTTGCCGAGTGGGGTCCATTGCGCATCGCCGGGGGAGTTCTTGAATTCCACTCGGTAGGTACGCCCGGGGATGGCGGCCCAGGTCAGGGTGATGGTGCCGGGGGCGATGGACGTTGAGGTTTTGGGTCAAGCTAAAATTATTGACAGAGGACGAATGGTGCGGCAGTTGGAGGGATGCCGCGGCAATTGCGCATTGAAATGGCGGGCGGGATGTATCAGGTGATGGCGCGCGGGGATCGGCGGGAGCCGATTTTTCATGGAGATGAGGATCGTGAGTTGTTTCTGCGAACCTTGGGGGAAGCGTGCGGACGTTGTGGTTGGCGCGTTCATGCCTGGGTTCTTATGTCCAACCATT
>JBPCQC010000081.1:0-4861 GCA_050998515.1 Verrucomicrobiales bacterium | reverse complement strand
CGGGCAGGGGGGGTTGGTGTTTTTGCTTGATTCAGCGGCCACCCTCTGGTCGAGGGAAAAAAATGCTCCTGGGAGGGGCGTCTCCCAGCTACTTTCCGTTCTCGATCTTCTGGCGCAGACAGTGCGCTCGCGGAATGTAAAGCCCGAACGAGCGGACCGAGCCCTCCGATTTTTGGACTCCCCTGACGCCGCCATCCGCCATGCCGCCGCGCGGCTATGTGGCGCGCTGAAACTCGAACCTGCGAGGCAGACGCTCGTTGCCTGGCTGGGCGACCCGAAACTCGATGCCGCCGCACATCAAGCGGCACTCGACGGTCTGCTGTCGCTCGGAGGACAGGCGACGCTAAAAATTCTGACTTCGCTCATCGAAAAAGCAGACGCTCCACCCGTCCAGCGCGGGCAGGCGATCCAGGCGCTAGCAGCGCTGGACTTGAAAGCGGCCGCCAAACGCGCAGCCGAGTTTCTGACTTCGCTGGGCGACACAGCGGCTGGACCCGCTGCCGCCACGCCGGTATTCGACGCCTTCGTGACAAAAAAAGAGGGTCCTGCCGCCTTGGTAGCCGCGCTTTCCGACAAAAAACTGTCTGAGCCGATCGCGCGCATCGGCCTGCAAAAGGCCGGCAGCGCCGGTGGTGACACCAAAGCGCTGCAAGCGGCACTCGCGACCGCCGCGAACATGAAGCCGATGGACCAGGCGCTGACGCCGGAGCAAATGAGCGCACTCGTCGAGGAAGTGAAAAAGAACGGCGACGCGGCGCACGGCCAGGAAATTTATCGCCGCAAGGAATTGCTGTGCCAGACGTGTCACGCGATTGCCGGCGGTGGCTCGGAAGTTGGCCCCGACATGGTCAGCCTTGGCGCCGCGGCGCAAATCGATTACCTGATCGAGTCACTGCTCAACCCAAGCGCGAAGATCAAGGAGGGGTATCACACTACCGTCGTCAGCACGAAGGACGGCAGCGTGTTCGCCGGAACGGTGGTGAAGAAGGACGATCAGGCGATCACGCTGCGCGATGCCGCCAGCCAGACGAAAGTGATTCCGATAGGCAACGTGGCAAAGCAGGAAATTCAGCCGATCAGTCTCATGCCGCCGGGACTGACCGCGAACCTGCGCCGCGATGAATTCTGCCACCTCGTGAAATTCATGAGCGAACTGGGTCGCGAAGGCGCGTTTAAGGTGCCCACGCAGAGTTACGTCCGCCGGTGGCGGATTTTGCATCCCACCGAGGAAATGGGCCGCGCGCACAACCTAGGCGGCGATCGCATTTTTGCCTCCGAGGACCTGGACCTCGACTGGCAGCCCGACTACAGCACGGTCGACGGCTCGCTGCCCGCCGTTTCCGTTCCGCTGCTCGATTTCTGGAACAAGTTCAAACGCGGCGTGGCGCAGTTTGAAATCGAGATGCTGAAACCCGGCACGGTAACGCTGGGATTCCTCGAACCAGCCGGTCTGAAAGTGGTCGCTGGAGAACGAGTGCTCGATGCGAATGAACGCACCACGCTCGAACTGCCGGCTGCCCGTCAAAAGGTTGCCGTATTTTTCGAGGCCTCGCGACACGCCCCTTTGCGCGTTGAACTCATCGCCGAACCGAGCGCGACCGGCCAGGCGCGGCTCGTAACGGGTCGTTGAGCGAATTCATGTTTTCGACCGCGAATGGACGCTCATAGACACTAATTCGTGTTCATTCGCGGCTCCTGCCCAATTCATTTGCCAAACCGCCGATCCCCTTGCACTTCCCGGCGCCATGTTTCTACGCTTTTCATTTCTGTTTCTCATCGGCGGTTCCTGCCTGCTCGCTCAGGCGCCTGAACCGTCTGCCGCGCCGCCGGCAAGGAACCAAAAGCTCACTGTGTTGATCAAGCCGGCGCCGCCTTTTGTTTTCGAGAAAAATGGGGTGCCTGCCGGTTACAGTATCGATCTTTGGAAACGGATCGCTGAAGAGGCCGCGCTGGAATACGAATTCAAGCAGGTCGCAACAGTGCCGGATGTCATCGACGGACTGGTCAAAAAACAAGCCGATGCCGGGGTCGGCGCGCTGAGCATCATCGCCGAGCGCGAAGACATCATCGATTTTTCCCACAAATTCTTCGATGCCGGCCTCCAGATTCTCGCGCGTGCTCAAGGGAACGCCTCGGTGTTCGGCGCTTTCCGAAAAGTGATCCCCGAGGGACTCACCGTAGCCGGCATCCTCCTGGCGGCGCTGCTGGTCAATGCGCACATTCTCTGGCTGCTCGAACGGCGCAGGAATCCGGAATCCTTCCCTGAAGGCTACATCGCAGGCGTGTGGGAGGGTATCTGGTGGTCGGTGTGCACGCTCATCACCGGTAGCTGCGAAAACAAAACGCCAATCGGGGTGTGGGGGCGACTATTTGCCATCGTATGGATGCTGGCCGGCATAGGCCTGGTCGCGTTCGTTACCGCTCGCATGGCCTCGATCATGACCTATCAGACTCTCACCAGCGACATCCGGAGTCTCGCCGACCTCCAGGGTCAACCGGTCGCCACTGTTACCGGCAGCGCAGCAGAAGAATTTTTAAAAACACAGTCGGTCACTACCCGGGGCTATCCTGATGTGGACGCGGCCTGCCGCGCGCTCGGCACCAGTGAGGTAAGGGCGGTTGTTTACGATCAACCGCTCCTCCGCTACTACCTGACTCAAAATCCCGAATCGAAGCTGCAGCTTGTCGGCCATGTCTTCGAACGGCAAAACTACGGATTTGCCTTTCAAGACGGCAGCCAATTGCGTGAGCCGATCAACCGGGCGCTATTGAAAGTCGGAGGTCAGGGCGTTCTCGACGAACTGGATGAGAAATGGTTCGGTTCTGAGAAAAAGTAGCGACGCCCGTGTACTTGGTGTCAAGTCCGGGAACAGTCAGCGTTCTCGTGCCCCAACCGCTGCCCTGGCCAGATGGGATAGTCACTGATCGGCGAGGGTGCCCACACCAGCACGGGAAAGCGCGTGCGCAGCAAAGACACTTTGAGGCTCGCAGTCAGGCTCGCCGCCGATCGCCCCTGCGGCGGCAGCCTTTCTGAAAGCCGGGAACACGCAGGCTTCATCAGGATCCGATGGACACTCGCTTTCCAAATACAAGCGCTACGAAATAATTCTGTACTATTCGGTGGGCGCGAGTAACTGCAGTGGCATGAAAAGCCAGCCCAACCGCAACTATGAGAGCAACGACGATGTACAGACGCCCCCTGACCTGGCGGCGCGAATCGTTCGTCACTTCAAGCCGCAGGGCCGCATCCTCGAGCCGTGCTGCGGCGACGGCAGTTTCCTCCGGTACCTCCCGGGCGCGGAGTGGTGCGAGGTAAAAAAGGGGCGCGATTTCTTCCGCTGGGAGGAGCGGGTTGACTGGATCATGACCAACCCTCCCTGGAGCCGCATTCGTGACTTCCTGCAACAGGCCATGAAGGTTGCCGACAACGTTGTCTTCCTCATGACCGTCAATCACGTCTGGACCAAGGCTCGCCTGCGCGACATCCGCACCAGGCGCTTTGGCCTTCGCGAAATCTGCCTCGTCGAAATGCCCCTGAGTTTTCCCCCATCAGGCTTCCAACTAGGCGCGATCCACCTCCAGCGGAACTGGAGCGGTCCGATCGCGTTTTCGGATATATCGGCACCGGGCGTGGCCGAGTTACATCCAGAACTCGGATGCAGCACCGCACAAACTGTTTGGGGATAGGGGATCGCCCGGATTGCCGCGGCTCAGTGATGGACTGCCGCGACGCTGGTGCCATCATTGTTCCGCCGCCTGCGCCGCCACAAGGCGGCTGTGCCCAAGGCTGCGATCTGGAGGAGACATGCAGGTTCCGGAATGGGGACCCAAACTAACTGGGCAATGAGCCCAATGGAGTCGAGCTGACCGGTCGGGGATTTTACGTCGCCCTGCTCGCCTGTGAACACCCGCGAGAGCGCGTCCTCATTACCGGTACTGGCGTCCATGGTCACGGTGGTGACCAGAGCGAAGTTCCGCACCTCGATTAGCAGGCTGCCGCGCGTCGGATCGTAGAGAAAGGGGACCTGAAACGGAATGTTGATGTCGAACACCTTCGGCCCATTGGGCGGACCGGCATCGGCACTCGAGAGCGTCAGCGCACCCGAAAAAACAATCCGCTCATCGGGACCCACGTTACCGGCGAAAGCCGATAACAAATTGTCCACCGCGCGGCTGGTCGTCGACAGCCGGAGCTCTAGTTGCGGCAGGGTT
The DNA here is from genome assembly GCA_050998515.1 of Verrucomicrobiales bacterium. Classification (GTDB taxonomy): domain Bacteria; phylum Verrucomicrobiota; class Verrucomicrobiia; order Verrucomicrobiales; family V1-33; genus JBPCQC01. The sequence continues at coordinate 649 of JBPCQC010000081.1, read as the reverse complement.
TGAGAAAAAGCAGCTCCATAAAACCCATCAGGACGGAACGACATCTGCGTGATGAGCAGGCCGCCGGGGACGACAGGAAAGGATGACGCCCCGAACACCTGCTGATAGCGCGTCGAGCTGGTGTTGGAAATGGTATTGAACGGAAAGGTGTTGTTGCCATCCCCTTCCACCAACACCGCCTCTCCGGGAACAATTACCGCGGCCGCTCGCAGCTTTGTCGACGGAAACGCCGTCAAAACAAAAGCGGCCAGCAACAGCCCCCCATGAATGTTCGCCATGCCGGAGTGTAGGCACCATGCCATGAGCGGCAAGGACTATCTTACCACGCGCCATGTGCCCTCTGATGATGCTCACACGGCTCCTTCACAAAGGTGTGCTTTCACAAAGATGTCACATGCTCCACAAAGGTGTCAGGTCTTTTCATTCAACATTTGACGGCGGTGGGCAGCTGCGCGAGGAAGTGGGATGGCGCGGCCGTTGCGAGTCGATTTTCCCGGGGCGTGGCACCACGTCATCGGCCGGGGCAACCAACGGCGTGACATTTTTCGCGGTGCGGGGGATCGGCGCCATTGGTTGAAGTTGCTGGGCGAGCTTCCTGCGCGCTTCGGCGTGCGCCTCCATGGCTACGTCATGATGCCCAATCATTATC
>JBPCQC010000067.1:0-15313 GCA_050998515.1 Verrucomicrobiales bacterium | reverse complement strand
GGGGTGGAAACATTGGGCAAACACGCCACCTGCGAGGTCGCTCGCAAAGCCCGGCGACTGCAGGCCGAGCAGTGCCTCCTGCTGGCAAGGGAGCACCTCGCTTGGAACCTTGAGGAAGTATTGCGGGGGAGAAAAATGAACTGGCGCAAAGCGATGCTGGCGGCCTGGGTTCGAGGCCGCTGCGCCGTCTCCAATCAATGGATCACCACCCGCCTGCAAATGGGGCACGTCAGCAACATCTCCCGCTCAAGCAACCAGCTGGTCAAGAGCCATGAGCGCAGAATCAAAGCCGCCCAGCATAAACTTCACCGCCTCGGAAAAATGCTAAAATCCTCAACCTGACCCCCGAGATCCCCCGTGACCCCCGAGATCCCCCGAGATGACCCATGACCCCCGAGATGACCCTATGACCCCCGAGATGTCCCTATGGGTTGCCGTAGCTTCGCTGTTGAGTGAACGACTCCTCAAAAACCCCGAACTTCGGGACATCCAACGAGGCCGGTTTGCCTTGAGCTTTGGGCGACGAATCACCGCCCTCGACCTTTCGCGGTTCTGCGGCTTTTGGTTTGCCAGTCCCGAGATGGCTGCGCAGCCAGGCGAGCAGGTCTGCGACATCCGATGGCCTGAGGCCTTCCGCATACGAAGGCATTAACGATGCCGCCAGACGCCGCACGCCCATCACGTCTTTGCGAAGCAGAACCTGCTCGATGCCGCCGGGCTGCATGAGAGTGAGGCTGGTTGCGCCGTCGCTTTTCAGAAGGCCCGTCATCGCGCCGCCATCGCGCGTCTGCACCAGAGTCGTTTCATAGCCTGGCCGGATTTTTTCGTTGGGCATGAGGATGTCTTTCAACAACGATTCCTCCGCGATGCCGAGCTGACCGAGCATGTCTGGCCCCACCTCGCTTCCCTCGCCTCCAACGCGATGACATGTTGCGCAGGCCAGGAGAAAGATTTCGTGCCCGTGCTTCAGGTCGCGCGGTCCGGCCAGCGCCGCCACGAATTTCCGAAACGTTTCGTCACTGATCTGTTCGATGGGCGGCAACTGGCCCGGCGGCACCAGCAATTCATCGTCGCTCACGGTCGCGACGAAAGTATCCTCCAACGTGCGCGCCGCGGTGCGGACTTCGGCGACGGGACTTGCGGCAAGACTCGCGAGCGCGGCCCGCGCGGATTTGTCAGCGAGCGGCTTGCGCGGCGCGTTCTTGCGGCCTTTGGCGAGCGCATTGAGCACGGCGGCCTGCGTGTCCGGCTTTGCAGTGCCGACGAGGCCGAGCGTGCCGGCCAGTTCGGATTCATCCCGGCGCGCAGCGATGGTTTGCGCCAGTGGCGGAAGGAACGGCGCGGAGCCGCCCGGCTCGCGGAGGAGTGCGTTGAGCATTTCGAGGCCACGCCCATGCAGCGAGGACAATACAGCGGCGTCCATCCAGCGCACGCCAAGATGCTCGCGGACGAAGCGAGCGAGCATCGCGAAGGCGCGCGGGTCGCGAGCTTCGCCGAGGCTCAAGGCGAATTGAATTTGCACGTGCGGATTCGCCTCGGCGGCTGCGGCGGTCAGCGTGGTGTCGAGCAGCGCACGGCCTTCATCTTTGGCGAACCATGGATCAGCGAGTTGGAGCGCATGAATGCAAACGGCAGCGTCGGCGTGGCCGATGAACGGCTGCAGGTCGGACGGCGTGAGCGCGCCGAGTTGGTCGAGGGTGCGCAACGCGATGATGACCGCGGAGGGTTCGACGCTTTTATCGGCCAGCAGTGCGCGCAGCATAGGCGCAGCATTTTTTTCCCCGCGTTCAACAAGCAGACGTTGCGCGGTTTGCCGCCGCCAGAAGAGCGGGCCGGCACATTCACGGGCGAGAGCCTTCGCGTCGAGCGCCCTCATGTCGGCGGCGGGAGCTTGTGATGCGTCGCGATGCGTGAGCCGATAGATGCGGCCGCGGTCGTGGCCGGCATAGACGCCGTATTGCTGCTGGAGATGGCGGGGAATCGCCGAATAGTCCTCGATGATCTCGCGGTAGAAGTCGGTGACCCAGATGGAGCCGTCCGGCCCGTGCGTGAGGTTCATCGGATGACTCCACGCGTCACTGGTCGCGGCGAACTCCGACTTCTCCTCGCCGGGCACACGGCGGAGTTCCAGCGTGGAACCATCTGCTTCGATCAGTGCGCGGTGGATGAGATTTCCCGCCGGTTCACAGACGAAATATTGCCCGCGCAATCCCGGCAGCACGCGGTCTTGATACACCATCGGCCCACACGCGGCGGTGAACCAGCCATCGGCCTCGCTCTCCGCCGCGCCGTAGCGCGAGTTGTAGTATTTGAAATAGGCCGGGTCGTCGGCGCGTTTCTGCCGCCACGGATGCGGCTTCGAAATCGAGTAGGCGCGGCGGTCGCCGGTCGGAGCTTCGAGCGACGGCGTGGCCGCATCAGGATTGCGCGCCAGATAACGCCACGGCAACGGCGCGATAAAAATTCCGGGGACAGTCGTCGTCACGGTGAAGCGCTCGCCGGACTCCGTCATCGCGAAACCGAACGTGTGTGTGGCGCCGGTCACCGGCTCGATGGCGCTGCCGTCGGCGCGAATGCGGAAGTCCGAGCCGGGCAACTCCACCGGTTCGCGCAGATGCGGGCCGGTGATTTTGCCGCCACCCCAGCCGCGTCCGAAATAAATCCAGCCATCCGCGCCCCATTGCGGCGCGTTGATCCCGCGCTCGAGTTCGCCCGTCGGAAAGCCAGTGAAGAGCACTTCGCGCGTCTCGGCTTTCCCGTCGCCATCGCGGTCGGCGAGGAACACGATGTCCGGCGCGCACGCGACGATGACGCCGCCGCGCGCGGGCACGAGTCCGTAAATCGGCGGCAGGTCCGTGGCCCACACATCGGCCGCGTCCATGCGGCCGTCGCCGTTCGTGTCCCGAAGCAATTTCACCGCGCCGAACGTGCCGGCATTCGCGGCGAGTTTGAATTTCTCATCGGCTTGCACACGGCGCACCTGCGTGTCGAGCTTTCCCGTCTTGTTGAGTTCTTCGATATCGAACTGGCCCGCGAGATTGTATCCGTGCAATTCAGAGACAAACATCTGCCCGCGCTCATCCCAGCACACCGCCGACGGCGACGCGATGAGCGGCTCGCTGGCGACGACCTCCATGCGAAAACCATCCGGCAGCTTGAACGCCGCGGCGCTTTCCTCCGGAGTCATGGGCCGCGGTGCATCCGTGGGCTTCGGAATTTGCGCAAGGGCCAAATCTGCGGCGAACAGCGCGGCCCACGCCAGCGCCGCGGATTTCAGGATGGCTTGGTATGGCGTTGGCGAATGCATTGAAATCAGGCCGCATCTTCCTTTCACGGCATGGCATCGAGCACGAGAACCCAGTCGTCCTGCTCGCCGTGGGACTCGAACCCCACCGGTAAACGCCCCATAAGGCAGAAACGCTCTGGTTTCCACTCCACTGCTACTGAAGACTTTTACCTCTGCATTGGCTCCGGCGTCCGTTCCCACGATGATGGCTCCTGGGGCCTGTGAGGTGGGTGCGACCAAGGCAAGCGTCGCGACGCCCAGACCATAAAGAATGCTTCGCGTGGGAAGACCAGCGGCAGTTAGATGGTGGTGGTTTATGGGCGTGTTAGTTAGTTAGTGCGGCCTGCCGTCGCTGTCGAGATGGATTACGATGGCAGCGACAGCCTGAAAGGAATTTGCTTTTTGCGGTTGGCGTCACCGATGGGACCGGAACCGCGATCCCAGCATCTGACTTGACTCGGCGACCTAATCCACGAGTCTCGCGAACGAGACCTTTCCGGGGACAACGGATTCGAGAAGCCTCCGCCTTCACAAAACAACATGAGCCTTCAGTTTTTGCGGCTCACTTCGATCCTGCCCATGAAGTTGAAACGAATTCTGCTCATCGCGCTCCTGACTTTCGGGGCGAGCGCCATTGGAAAGGCCCAGCCATCCGCTGGCGGAGTTGTTTACGGCCCGAGAGGAGCGTTCAACATCACCGCCCCGAAAGGGTGGGTGCTCGATCCCAGCGCTGGAGCCGAACAGGACCAGCCCTGCGTGCTCTATTTGAAAAACGCGACGTGGGAAACGTCCGACCCGCTCATGTATGCGCGAATCGCAAGGACGGACACCGAGGACGCGGAGGCATTTGCCAAGGTTGCCATCACGGACATGAAGGCCAAGCGCCCCGGCATTATTCCCAAACGCCTCGCCACAGGGAAAACAGCGGGCGGTTTGGCTTATTTTGTCATCGAGTATCCACCAACCAAAGCGTACCCGCACTTCCAACGGGTGGGCTACGTGCAACTGCCCAAGGCTGTCGCGTACATTGTCCTCACGGCAACGGAAGAATCTGCATATAAAAAACACAAGGGCGCTCTGGACGAAAGGGTGAAATCGATTCTTTCCCTGGAGGTTGATTACCCAGGCAAGCCAAAGGGGTCTGATCTAGAGTTCAGGGGTAGCGAAATCCAAAGCGAAACTCCGTGAGCTTTCCACGCTTGAAACGAACGAAGCGACACCCGTCAGCTTAATGGGTTTGCCCATGTTTTGGTTCAGCGGGGATATCCGAAACGGGTGGATAGGCCAAGCGACAGCCGGGGTGGTTTATTGTCGGCTGGGTGGTGGATTTGTCGTTTGAGTTTACGGGCTTCTCGGGCTGGTTCGAGCTTTTGTCACGTGCGGCGTGACGCGCTCATTGGTCCTGAAAAAAATCCCAGGTGGAGGGCAATTTCAGACCCATTTCATTCATGCGCTCTTCGGCTTCCTGACGTTGCCGGGCGCGATGCTGCTCGTATGCCGTTTTTTGTTCCGGCCGCAGCACGGCCATGATGGCTTCGTCGCGTGATTGCCCGGGGGCGAGCAGAGTGGTGTCGCCGCCGAGCCCGTCCAGCTTCATCGCAGGATCAAAATCCCGCGAACTGCGCGCCATCAGTGCGAACACCTGATCCTGTTGCGTATCATCCAGCGCGACGACAGCGTTGAGACGATCGACTTTTCGCTCCGCTTCATTTTGGACGTTTGCGGCCCGCTCTTTGAGCCGGTCACTCCGGAAGCGATCGAGAGTCTCGCCGCTGAGGTTTCCTTCCATAAAGGCATCGAGCCCTTCAGCGGGGCGGATTTGCTGAGCCGCCTTGGCAAGATCTTCGATGCGTGTGTTCTCTTTGAGCGCGAGATCGCGAAACCGTGCTGCCTCCTGTTCCGCTTTCTGTTCCATCCATTTTTTGAGCGCGGCCTGCTGAGCTGCGTTCAGTTGATACCTTTCGGTAAGGTTCGCGATCATGCCATCGAACGCCTTCTTCTGTTCGCGGCGGCGCATCGCATCGAAAACCGGGGCCAGATCACGCAGGATCGGTTTCGCGGTCTGGTAGATGTCGTCCACGTCGACGGGCCGGCCGTCCTTAAAGTCTTCCACCACCGAGCGCGCGCTCTCCGAAATCTCCACCCTTGATGGTCCCGCTGTTTTGGCGTTGGCCTCCAGCGCAGCCAATCGACGTTGAGTTTTTATGAGCGCCTGCTCGAGCTCAGCAGCACGGGCCGCCGCCGTGTTGGGATCGGGGGGAAAGCTCTCGCGGTAAAGCGTGGCCCCGATGGCACCAACAATGACACCGAGGATAATTAGAAAGGCGGTTCGCATAACGATTGCGGAGCGACGGGTAGTAAAAGGAAAGCATAGCGCTTCCATGATCGTGCTCCAGTGCTTGTGCGGGTCGGATGCGGCGCCACGTGTTGACTGCGCAAAACGGTTGTTGGCTTCGGCCGCCAATGCTTTGGTGGCTTGTCCGCCCGGCCGATGACCGTTCCCCCCTTTGCCCCGAGTTTGACGGCTGCGCCTGCCATCGAAGTCCGTGAACTTCGGGTCGACTACGGGAATTTCGTGGCGGTCGACGACCTGACTCTCGCCATTCCCCGGGGAGAAGTATTCGGTCTGGTCGGGCCGAATGGCGCCGGCAAGACAAGCACCTTTCGTGTTTTGGCCACCCTCATGAACCCGACTTACGGCGAAGTTCGGGTCGCAGGCATCGATATCTTCGAGCGGCCAGGAGCGGCGCGAAGCGTCATGGGCTACATGCCGGACCTGGCGCCGGTTCCTTCTGATTTGAAGGTGTGGGAGTTCCTGGACCTTTTTGCCGATGCTCATCGTCTTGGCGCTGCGGCGCGGCGCCGCGAACGGATAGACGAATGCCTGGCCGAAGTCAGGCTGACTGAACAACGCAACGCATTTTGTAAAACCCTGTCCCGAGGGCAGACGCAAAGGCTTGTCCTGGCGAAGACCCTCCTGCACCAGCCGCAGGTGCTCATTCTCGATGAACCGGCCAGTGGTATGGACCCACTTTCGCGACGCAATTTGCGGCGTGCGCTGCGCGCGCTCGCGGACCAGGGCACCACGGTTTTTATCAGCTCGCACATCCTGAGCGAACTCGCCGAAATGTGTTCTTCACTGTGCGTGATGGACAAGGGGCGGCTCCTCGCCGCCGGCACTGTCGAGGAAGTTCGGCGCGTGCTTGGCCACGCTGAGCGAACCCTCACCGTTACCGTGCTCGACGCTCCGGACGCTGCCGCCGCCTGCCTGGCCCGTCAGCCCGCTGTGACCGGCATGACCGTTAACCGCGACCGCCTCGTTTTTCAGTTCTCTGGCAGTCAGGAGGAGCAGGCGGGACTGCTCACCGCGCTCGTTCACCAGCAGGTGCGGGTCGCGGCCTTCGAAGAGCACAAATCGACCTTCGAGGAAATCCTTGTTCAGGTGGCGGATAACGATTCCAGTTCATGAGTCATTCGCTCGCGCAGACAGTTAACGTTGGTTCCCGACCGCTGCCAGCATGGAACATCTGGCACAACCCGATCTTCCGCCGCTATTGCCGCTCCCGCCTCCGCCCAAGAGCACTCTCTGTCTCGCTGATCTGCACTGTCGTTCTGGCGGCCTTCCTCTTCTTTTTGTTTAGGACTCTCGCCATGTTCCGTGGCGATCTGCCCGTGGCGGACGCCGAGCGGGCGCCGATCATCCCGCTGCTCGTTCTGCAGGGAGTCATATTATTTTTCCTCGGCACGGGGCAGGTGGCTGCCGGAATGACCGGAGAGGCCGATGAGGGCGTTCTCGATTACCAACGACTAACGCCGATGTCGCCGCTGGCCAAGGTCGTGGGATATCTCTTTGGCCTGCCGATTCGGGAATATGTCTCCTTTGCCGCGACCCTGCCATTCACGGCTTGGGCGTTGTGGCGCGGTCAGGTGCCGCTCGCCGCCTGGTCTCACGTCTATCTTGTCCTTTTAAGTGCCGCCTGGCTCTATCATCTGACCGGTTTGCTCGCGGGCACGGTGGTAAAAAATCGCCGCTGGGCGTTCCTCATTGCCATCGGTGTCGTGTTCCTGCTCTATACCGTGATTCCGCAAGTGGCGAAGTTCGGACTCGTCTTTTTCAAGTATCTTACCATCTGGCCGGTCTTCTTTGAAAACTACGCGGATCTGTTGCCGCGGGTGGCGGGCGGGATGCTGCGCTTGAGTCAGGCGCTGCTGCCGCCGGTTCAGTTTTTCAACCTCAAATTCTCGGAAACCGTCTTCACGCTTTTTTCCCAAGGGGTGTTGATCGTGACATTTGTCGTGATGCTGCGGCGCCGCTGGCGCAGGGCCGAAGCACATTTGTTAGGCAAGGTGTGGTCCGCGGGGTTGTTTGTTTGGATTCAGGTTATGCTGCTCGGAAATGCGCTTCCTCAAATCGCTCCCGGTTACCTCTTTCCGTCTCGAGAGTTTGGCCGGAGATTTCTTCGCGTGCGGAACTGGAAACCGGAGGCCGCCGAAGCCGTCGCCATGATTGGGTTGTATGGTCTGGTGACCATGGCCTTGATGGGGGCACTTATTCTGATCATCACTCCGAATCAAGATACGCAACTGCGCGGCCTTCGCAGGGCCCGCAAACATGGGTTGCGCCGGGCGGCGTGGTTTGCGGACGAAGCGGGCGCATTCTGTATCGTGGTGGTCATGGCGGTGATCGGTGCCATCGGCTGGCAGTTTTTTGCCAGCGGTCTTGTCGAGTCAAAGTGGTTTGCCGCTCAGCTCCCCGCGTACGCCGGCGCGGCTTTTGCGCTTGTTTTGCTCGGCGCGGGCCTCGGATTTCACATCCTTATTGAGGCGTGGGGCGGGAAATGGCCGTTCCTCGCTGTCGTTTTCCTTGGCGTGGTTCCCATTATGGCCGGCGCCATCCTCGGCACTGCCGACAACCGTCTCCTCACCTCTGCCACCTGGCTCGCCGGTTTGTCACCGGCAGCCGCCCCATTCTACGCAGCACAGATCCTGTTTCCCATTCCTGAGGTGCCGATTGAAATGTCGCGCGCCATTCCCCGCGCATTCCTCTTCTGGCAGGGCATTGCTGCAGTCGCCGTCACCTGGCTCGGGTGGGAACTCTGGAAGACCAAAAAGCGCCGCGCCTCCGAACTGGGAACTCCGGCCCCAGAATCCGCTGATTCCGCGGTCTCGAGCCATCAGTCGGGTCTTTTGAAAAGGCCAGACTCGGGCGAGTGAGCCATAATTCTTCGGCAGGATTCAAGACTCGCGGCGCTCGTCTCTCGACCTGAGGTAAATCATTGCAGCGACAGAAGTGTCGCTGCCACCGAGAATGGACCCAGCGACAGGAGTGTCGCTGCCACGACGGCTGCTCAGCTCGATGGCCGAGGCGGCCACGTTACGGGCTCTCCGTTTTCTCCTCTTTGCTTGGGTGGTGGCGAGGCCATTGAGAATTGATTAGCGGAGCCTGGGAGATACACCTCGATGAAACCCCCTTCCCCTCCATTCGTGTTGTCACGCCCGCGCCGCTGTTTAGTTTAGATTTTTGCCGGCCGGCACCTATTCCCTCCGAACAAATTTGAACGTGCTTCCTGTGGTTCCTGTTGGGCATGGCGTCGTTTTCGATGACGCGGCGCCGGTGTTTGTCCTGGGGCCGTGTGTCATCGAAAGTGAAGCCGCGACGTGGGAGATCGCGCGCCGTTTACAAGGAATCTGTGCACCATTGGGGGCGCGGTTTATTTTCAAAGCCAGTTACGACAAAGCCAATCGCTCATCGGTGTCCTCGTTTCGGGGCGGCGGAGTTCTTGAGGGGTGCCGGTTGCTCGGTGCCATCGGCCAGGAGCTTGCCCTTCCGGTAACAACCGATGTGCATTCACCAGCCGAAGCCGAGACAGCCGCCGAATTCATCGACCTGTTGCAAATCCCCGCCTTTCTTTGCCGCCAGACTGACCTCGTGCTGGCTGCCGCCCGAACGGGCCGGGCCGTCAATGTCAAGAAAGGCCAGTTTCTGGCTCCCTGGGATGTGAAAAACATCGCGGAAAAACTCGAAGCCGCGGGCAATAAAAGGTTTGTCTTCACCGAGCGGGGGACTACGTTCGGTTACAACAACCTGGTCGCCGACATGCGGTCACTCTACTGGATGCGGGAGATGGGTTATCGCGTGATATTCGATGCGACGCACTCAGTGCAAAAACCCGGCGGTGGCGGCACCACGAGCGGAGGTGACGGAAGGCTCGCTCCGGTGCTGGCCCGGGCGGCCAGTGCGGCCGGCTGCGACGGGATTTTCATCGAGACCCATCCCGAACCGGCCAAAGCGCTCTCCGACGGCCCCAACATGGTGCCAGTCGATGAACTCCCCAAACTTCTGCAGACTCTGCTCGCCATCCATGCGCTGGTCTGAACACTTGTTCCGAGTCGCCGGCGCCGCGTGCTGGTTATCGCTATCCATCGCCCGGGCGGAGCCGGCACCGGCGCGAAGCCTGCCCGTCGTTTCCCTGGGAGGACTCGACCGGCTGCTGGCGGTGGGAAAAACGGCCGAAGGTGTGAAGATACCCAGCCCGAGCGAAACGGGAGGACTATCCTCACTGACGCTGATCTCGAAAATTACGCGAGTGGACGAGGTGAATTTCAGCCTGCAGGGTCTAAAAATAATTTCCTTCGACAACAAGCAAACCGACCCGAAAACCGGCAAGCCGCTGCCGACGACGATCGAGATTTCGCTTGGAACCTATAATGAACCTTCAAAGACACTGAGCAGCGACCAGCCCTGCCGCATCAGCAAGCCGGAATTCGATCTGACCGGACAGTCATTGCTTTACGATTCGACCAGCGGCACCGGTGTCATGAAAGGCAAGGTCCGCATGGTCATTTACCAGATGGACGAGCCCAAAGGAGCGAAATGACGAAATTGAGTTTGTTATTCCCTGCGTTGTTGCTCGTCCAAATTACGGCACGCACCCAAACGCCACCACCCAAGAACGATGCGGAACGGCTTCGTGAGGCGATCGAAGCCGTGGATCGGGCGGTCGAAAACCGAAAAACGGCTGAAAACGAGAACTCGCAGAACGATCAGACCAAACCGGATTTCGAAGAGCGGGCGGCTGAGGCTGCGAAACGGCTGATCTCCGCAAAGAAAGGCGAAGGCCGCGAGGAAGACATGCAGGCGATTCTGCGCGACGCCAAGTCTCGATTGCAGGGAAATACCTCACCCGAGACGGACAGTCCCTCGGTCGCCGCCGCCAGTGGGACAAAGCCGCCGCGGCGGGAGAATTCCGGGGCGCCGAACAAACCGCCAGCGGCGTCGCCGAACAACGCCGCTTCTGCCAAAGCTGGGCCGCGGCCCGGAAACATGGTGATTACCGCGGATGAGAAAGGGATCTATTCAAGGGACGGCGTCGCCATTTTCACCGTCAATGTCGCCGTGAACCGCTCCGACTTGAAGATATGGTGCGACCGCCTGGAAGTGGCGCTCGATCAACCAAAGGATGCGGCTGAAAGCAATGCTCCGCCAGATCCCGACAAACCGCCCGAGCCCAAAACGGAGGGCCCTGCGCCACTAAAACAGGAGAACGTGAAAACCGCGATCGCGACGTCTAAAGACGGATTGGTCCTGATCTGGCGGAAAACCGACAGCGATGAGATTTTGGCTACCTGCCGGGAGGCCCTGTACGATGGCAAGACAGGAAATATCACCCTCAAGAATCGTCCCGAGGTTCTGAAGGGTTTGACGACTCATATCCTGGGGCGGGATGAAACATCTGAGATGATCCTCTTCAAGAGCGGCGATATGACGATGCCCCGGCGTCCTGAGACTTCGTTTAACCTCTCACCCCCCGAGGGCCGTGAAATCCGGCGCCGCCTGCTGGGCCACATGCCGCCCAAGCCCGCCCCATCGGGAACGAAGCCACCCGATCCATCCGGGAATCCTCCCTCGGGCGAAAAACCATCCCCGACCGTGCCGCCGGGCGGGTCTTCCGTTCCCGATCAGTCCACGCAATGAGTTCTCCCGCTGCACCGAAGGATTTCCTTCTCACCACCCACAGTTTGAAAAAGGTGTACGACGAGCGTCCGGTCGTGAACGGGGTCGATATCACGGTGCGACCCGGAGAGATCGTAGGCCTGCTCGGCCCGAACGGCGCCGGAAAGACCACCAGCTTCTACATGATCGTGGGCCTCGTGCCGCCCACTGACGGCAGAGTCGTTTTTGAAGGCGACGACGTCACGCGCATGCCAATGTACCAACGGGCGCGCCTTGGCATGGGCTATTTGCCTCAAGAGGAATCAATTTTTCGCAAGCTCACGGTGCGGGAAAATATTCTCGCGGTGATGGAAGGGATGCCCATGGAAGAGCGGGCGCGGGTCGAGGGATGTGCCGGATTGCTCGATCGCTTTGGGATTTCACACATCGCCGACAACCTCGCTCTTACCATGTCAGGAGGGGAAAAGCGGCGGTTGACCATCGCACGCTCGCTGGTGACCGAACCGAGCCTGCTCATGCTCGACGAGCCGTTCAGCGGCGTGGATCCCATCGCGGTGGGTGAAATTCAGCAAATTATTCGTGATTTGCGCAACGCCGGCCTGGCCATCCTGATCACCGATCACAACGTGCGGGAAACCTTGTCCATCGTGGACCGCGCGTATCTGATTTACGAAGGCCGCGTCCGCCGGGAAGGCACCCGGGATTTCCTGGTCAACGATGAGATGGCTCGAGTCCTTTATCTGGGCGAAAACTTTAATATGTAGCCTGTGCCGCTTCGGATTTGCTTTTTTAACGAACCAGCCCAACCAAATAAGGAGAACAATGCAAACGCATAATGTGAACCTGCCGGTCAACATCACCGCCCGGCATATGAACGTTACCGATGCCCTTCGCGATTACGTCGTCCGAAAAATCGAAGGCCTTCGTCTGGACCATCCCCGCATCATCGAAGCCAAGGCTATTCTTGATTTCCACCAGCATCACCATCGCCAGCTCTGCGAAATCATCCTTTATTGCGCCAACCACATCACCATCGACGCGAGCAGTGAATCGGTGGAAGATCTGTATGCCGCGATTGACGAGACCATCGCGAAGATCGCGCGGCGCATGCGCAAGCACAAAACGCGATTGCAAAGACACGCGCGCGCGCGGCACAATCAAAGCATTCGTCATTTTACCGAACACGTCTTCGAGACGGATGTTTTGGACAAGCATGCCGAGGAAGTCGAACCGCTGCTCATTCATCCCGAGCCCCACAAAGTGAAACCACTCTTCCCGGATGAAGCCATCATGGAGCTCGAGCTGAGCGACCGGCCGTTTGTGCTCTTCCACAATCAGAAGACGGACAAACTCTGCCTCATCTACCGGCGCAAGGACGGCGATTACGGCATGGTCGTTCCCGAAGACAACCCCGCCACCAACGGCGGCGTTCGGGTCGCCTGAGGCCGCTCCGGGCCAGCCGCAGCGATTTAGCTTTCTGCCAGTGCTTGAAAACACCAACGCTGCGGTCGGGCCGAAGCTGCGCCAGCCGAAACACATCAGCGTGCGTGACTTTTACGAGCGCCACCACAAGGAACTCGGATTGCGTCTTCTCGGCAGCGACGCGGGGTTTGCGCGTTTGATCAGCGAGCCGACGGTCAATCGGCCCGGCCTCGCGCTGGCCGGCTTTTACGCTTATTTCGCGCGCAAGCGCATTCAGGTGATCGGCAATCAGGAGTTCGCCTACCTCGAAAGCCTGTCTGGCGCCGAACAGGTTGCCCGCTTTGCCGAGCTGTGCGCGCATGACTTCCCGTGTTTGATCATCTGCCGCGATATCCAGTTGTCCGCCGCGCTGCTCGAAGTGGTCGAAAAGGAGCGGGTGGCAATTTTTTCCACGCGGACACGAACGATGAAATTTATCAATGCCGCCACCATCGTCCTGGAGCGGGAATTTGCCCCCAGCGTGAGCGCACACGGTTCGATGGTTGATGTGCGTGGGATCGGCGTTCTTATCCGTGGTGCCAGCGGCACCGGGAAAAGCGAGACCGTTCTTGGGTTGATCGAGCGCGGTCATAGCCTGGTGGCGGATGACCTGGTGCACCTTCGCACTCTCGAAGGCCGGGAAGTTGTCGGCTCCGCGCCGGAAATGGGCCGCTATTACATGGAGGTCCGCGGTCTGGGCATCATCAATATTCCTGCACTCTACGGCATCGCGTCCATGCGCCTCGAAAAACGTCTGGACCTCGTCGTCAGCCTGATGGTGGATGTGGATATAAACGAGTTTGAACGGGTGGGCAATGAGCCAAAATTTCACAACATTCTTGGCATCGAAGTTCCATTGGTCGAACTTCCAGTGCTGCCCGGACGGGACATGTCGCTCCTGGTTGAGGTTGCCGCGCTGGACCAAAAACTGCGCAGTTTCGGCCACAATAGCGCTGTCGAGTTTAACAAGAATCTGTTGAAACTGATGCAGAAAAAACACATCAGTTAGCCCATCTGCTCGACAATGCCGGCCACTCTAGTGCAACGAGAATTCACGATTCAAAACAAGCAGGGTCTTCACGCCCGGCCCGCGGCGATGCTCGTGAAACTCTGCAACAACTTCCAGGCGGATATCTGGGTCGAGAAAGACGAGGAGCAGGTCAACGGCAAGAGCATCATGGGCCTCATGATGCTCGCGGCCAATCACGGGTCGAAAATCAAGGTTACCGCCGATGGCCCGGACGCCGAAGCGGCCATCGATAAAATCGGCGAACTGATCAGCGGCGGCTTCGGCGGGGTGGAATAACCGGCTTCTGTCCGTCCGAAGGTCAACAGCGGTCATTCGCTCTTTTGCCTGCAACCGCAAGTGCAACAGCGATTGTCATTGCCGGGCTCGCATTCCAAAAACGAAGGCCTTCTCGACGAAAGCGAGATCAGCGCGGCACCATGGGATATCCAAAGCCACACCGTCCCAACGCTTGGGATCGTTCTCGACCCAGGCCAATCCCTGCCAGAGTGCGCGGGAAAAATGGAGCGGTGAGATGTAGTTCTCACCGCCGATCAATCGGTCGCCGCGAGCGATCCACCAGGTGGGAAATTTTTTTCGCAATGTCTGCAAACGCGCAGCGGCGGCGCCGTCGGTCCACTCGCGCAAGGCAAATCCAAGTTCCGGCGTGAGCTTGAGGTAGCGCGCCAGTTTTCCCGTGTGCAACGTCTTTGAGGCGAAGTGCGTCGGTGTCCAGACGCGCGGATTGACGCGCTCGAGATTGATGCGCTTTTCGAGGATCTGACGCAGGCGACCGAGGATGGCGGGTTCGATCGAGGCATCGCCACAAATTTTGCCGAGCCGCACGGCCCCGATCAAGCCGGCGATGTCACCATTCAAGTGTTCGGCTTCGTCGCGGGCGTAGTCGCTCCTGGCCGGATCGAATGGATACTCGCAGGTCAAAAGCGGCTGGAGCCGGGTCTTGATCTCACCCCAATGCTCCTGCATTGCAGTCCGTTCCTTGGCCGCATCGCCGAATTGGAAAGTGCGACAAAATAACCAAAAACTGTAGATGCCAAAGCAGTCGTCAACTCGCTCCACTTTTTTTGGATGCAATTCCACAGGGACGTCATAAAGCTCGCGCGGTCGTCCTTCATCGAGCCGATAGCCAGTCAGCCCATACGGCGGAAAAGTTTCGAGCTCGGATAAAAGTAGCGCTCGCACCTCGGGAGAAGAAGGGCCGAGACTAAGCACGAAAAACAGTTCGTCGGGATGCGTAAAGTAACTTTCGAATCCGCTGATTCCGAGCGTCAGGTGCAGCGGCCGCCAGCGCGGCATGGAGGCAATCTCCGCAACCACTGGCTTCGCGCTGGCTGGAAGACCTCGCGGTGCCGGAGGCGAGAAGCTAATCAATTTGCTTACCTGTTCGGCCGTGATGCTCGTTGACGGCCAGACCGAACCCACCATGCCGGGATCGACCACATTCTGAGCTCTGCTTTGCGGCACGAGAGCGAAACAGATCGCGCTCAAGGCGGAGCGGGGGGGGGGGGGGCGGGGTGGGGGGGGGAGGGGGGGGGCGTGGGAAGGGGGGTAGGTGGGGGGGGGGAGGAAAGAATCACAGACAAGC
>JBPCQC010000003.1:0-34911 GCA_050998515.1 Verrucomicrobiales bacterium | reverse complement strand
GCCTCGCGCCGCTGGCCGCATCCCATGACGTGGTACATCGCTCCCGCATACTGAATTCGCAGTGGCCGGCCCATCCTGGATTCTATTCCGCCTTTCCTGAGCAATGTCAAAATGAAAACTCTGACTCCGACATGAGCCCCGCCGCCAGAATACCGGCGCCGCCCTGATCACTCGAGTGCAGATTCGCTGCAGAGCCTCCATGCCAGGGAAGAGTATGCAGAGAATGCCCCTGGCCAACAACTCGCCCCACAATCATTCAGAATGTGCCGCCCTGGGTTGAAAAAGCCATTTGCGAGACCATTATTTCTCCCATGACAGACACTCTCACTATGGACGCGGCCCGACGGCCCGTGCTGCCCAAAGGTTTTCGAGAGCGCCTTCATTTGGGCAAAGGAGCAAGAATAAAGGCCGACCTGATCCTCGACATGATTTAGCCCGCGCCATGGAGCATGCCCTTTTCCCTTCCTTTGTTTTGAGGTTTTACGGATTCGTTATCGCGATGGTCTGCGCGGACTTCGGTTCCGTGGCCAGCGCGGCTTCCGCGGATCTCAACCCGCTCTCGGGCGCTGACGGCGTGGTCGCGCGCGTCAATGCCGGCGGCGCTTTGGTGTGGCAAAATACGGGATCGAGCCTTTATATGTACTTTCAGCGCCCGTCCTCGTTTCCCCTCATAAAAGGTCAGACATTGTATGTCCGGGTGACTTACTACGACGATGGAGACGGGCAAGTCGGGCTGCAATATGATGCCGCGTCCGGCGCGTATACGCGGCCGGCGATTCATTCCCGCACTTCGAGGGTCAATACCGATCAGTTTGTCAGCGGATACTTTGAACTCCCGTCGGTCGAGTTTTCTCGCCGCGAAAACCTCGCTGCCGATTTTCGGCTCATCTGCGGGGCGCCCGGCGGCGTCCCAATATCCATCCGAACGGTCACTCTTCAGGACAGTGCGTTTGATGATCCGCAATTTCAGACGGCGCTCTCGAGGTCGTGGGAATCCCGCTATCGTGGTGCGAGCCGGGATTACATCGATCGGGAAACCCAAACCGGGAAAGTCATGGTCGGATACCAGGGGTGGTTTCGCGCGCCGAACGATCTATATGACGGAGGCTGGGTCCACTGGGCGCGGAACAATTCGATGACGCCGGAGAATTTTACAGTCGATATGTGGCCGGAGCTGAGTGAATACGCGCCCTACACTCTGTTCCGGGCTGGCAGCGTGGTTACGCGCACTGCGAAGCCAGCGTTCGTTTTTTCCTCGGCGTCCTTGGAAACGGTTCGTCTGCATTTTCGCTGGATGCGCAAACACAACATCGACGGGGCTTTTGTGCAGCGTTTTGGTCCGAACGCCGGCGCGAAACCCGAATGGGTTTTGCGCCATGTCAGCGAATCGGCGGCCCGCGAAGGCCTCATCTGGGCCATCGAATACGACGTGTCCGGGATGGCCGACGCCACGGTGGTGGCTGATCTCCGCCGGGACTGGCAATGGCTGGTCAGCACGTTCCGCGTCCTCGAGGATCCGCGCTATGCCCGGCACGCGGGCAAACCCGTAGTCGCCATCTGGGGTTTTCCATTTGCGGATCGGAACTTCACGGCGCCCAATGCCAACGCAGCGGTCGATTATTTTCTGAGCCAGAATGTGTATCTCATCGGGGGCATCCCGAATTCCTGGCGCTCACTCAGCACGGACTGGCAGGACCACATGAAAAAATACGACGGCATTCTGGTTTGGCAGAGCCAGAATTTTTCCGCCGACCGCACGGCATTCACCGGCCGTGGACAGGACTTTTATCCGCACACCTGGCCCGGGTTTTCCTGGGCCAATCTCCAAAGGCAAACCGGCAACACCCAGTTGGAAGCACGACGGGGTGGACAAACATATTGGGACAGGACCAGGCAGTGGATCAATGCCGGTTGCGACCGGCTTTTTGTTGGGATGTTTGACGAATACGACGAAGGCACCGCCATCATGCCGATGAGTGACGACCCGCCGAATCCCCCGCCGTCATGGGGACGATTCATCACCAATGAAGGCCGCCCGGTCGACTGGTGGATGATGCTCACTGACGAACTGAAACGGATGATGCTGGGCCAGCGTTTGAACACATCGACGATGCCCACGGAAGCGAGCTTGAGCAATCGATCCAACATCGGGGCTGAAGCGACGGTGGACTTGGGAACTCTCGATGCGGCAGTCATGCTCTCGCTGGTGGATAACGGGGACGGACATACGCTGGTCCAAAACGTGGGAGGCAGGGAATGCCGCGCCAATGCCGATCCATCGAGCGACCTGTTCATGTACTTTGATGTGTTGAGTCGCTTCACGGAACAATTGGGCAGCGGCGATGTGACCATTGAAGTCGAGTTTTTTGACGGCGCCGCCGGGGCTACGCTTGGCCTGCAGTTCGACAGCACCACCGCTGCCTATCAGAACCACCCGCACACCATTGCCACCACCGGTTCGAACCAGTGGCGCACGGTCCGCTTCGAAATTGCCGACGCACAATTTTCCGGACGGCAGAACGGAGGTGCCGACTTCCGCCTGGTCTTCACCAGCGGATCGACGGTCAACATCAACCGCGTCTGGCTGCGGCTGCCCGCGAAAAGCCATTATGCCTTTGGCACGGGCGTGTCGGCCACCTATTTCGACAACGCCGATTTGACCGGTCCAAGCGTCGCAAGGAGGGATGGCACGATTGACTTTGACTGGGGCGCCGGTTCTCCGCATCCCACCATTGGTCCGGATACTTTTTCAGCGCGTTGGGTCGGCCAGCTTCAGGCTGTTTACTCCGGTGAGCATACGTTCACGACCACATCGAGTGATGGAGTCCGGCTCTGGATCAATAATCAGAACATCATTAATAACTGGACCGATCATTCTGCCGCGAATGACACCGGAACCATCTCACTCGAAGCCGGCAAATTCCATGACTTCAAACTTGAATACTACGAGAGCGGCGGTGATGCCATGATCCGCCTCTACTGGACCCCGCCCGGCAGACCGCAGGAGGTTGTTCCAACCGAATATCTTGACCCCTTCCGGCCCGCCGATGACTCGGACGGTGATGGCGTGACCAATGCGGCGGAATCACTCGCCGGCACCATCCCTGACGACGCGACCTCCGTCTTTCGCATCCTCGAGTTGACAGTGGACCCAACGACCCGTCAACGCACCCTCACATGGCCCACCGTTTTGGGCATTCCATACCGAATTCGCCGGAGCTCCGACCTCAAGAATTGGATTCTGCTCTCGAATACAGTCGGTGATGGGACCCTAAAGACCTGGACCGATACAAGCCCACCCACGGGCGACAAACGCTTCTACCACGTCTCTGTTTGGTGAGGCGCTCGGGCGAGGTTGAGCGCCGATGCCATGTCGGGTTGAGTGAACTTCAAGCCGCGGCACGACGTCTGCGACGCAGGACTGCACCAGCGAGAGCAAGTCCAACGAGCCCGACAAATGAAGGTTCCCGAACTACAGCGATATCCTCGACGCCGACGAATGGGAACGCGCCTATCGGAGTCGTCGCGCCAGTTGCCAGATTAATCGGTCGATCGCGGCAGGACCGATCTAGCCGGTGGCATTCATGTAGGCAGTAGAAGCACCGAAGATGTCCATGCCAATGCGGGGGGACTGGCGAAAAGCGTCGAAGGACCGACGGTGAATACCTGTCCGCCATTCGGTGACGGCGTCCCGTTGAGTCCGCCGATAGTGACGAGTGCGTCGGTGCCCACGTCGTAGCCGTAAAGTGTCGTCGGTGTGCCGCCGGGCAGGTTGTTGGAATAGGCAAGCGCCGGTACGGATGGCGTTCCACCGCCCGCAAAGGCGAGCATTGTATCCATGGCGGCAAGAGCTCCGGTGTCCGGATTCAGGCGATAATTTGAGTTGGTCGAAGTGACGACCCGAATGCGATCTACGCTGGGATTAAAATCGAATCCAAAAAATCACAATAGTAATCGAGTTGAGCGCGGGGTCGCTCCAGGTAGCCGTGGTGATAAAGCAATTGCAGGCGCCGTAAAATTTGCTGCCGGCTCCCCCCGATCAGTGCGACAATATGAGACGAGCGCAAAAAGCGATGGACGGCCACTTGCCGCATGATTTCCGAGTCTCGTGATGTAATTTGAAACGCAGCCGCTTTATGAGCGTCATACGCGAGGAAGACTTTCGGCCAAAGCGACCGAGTTGGCTCAACGAGCCTGCGATTCCGGACGCGATGAAGAGAGCTCTCACGGAAATGGGCTTCGCTGAGTCGCTGTCGGGGGTGGAAATGGTCGATCTGGAAGATGATTGCTTCGTTTGCGGTCAAAAATTGACTCTGCCTTTTGTGTATTGGGACGGTTCGCTGCGAGGTTTGTCCTTTCATGGGAATTGCGCGGCACGCCTCGCGGGGGGATTGGCTCGCGATGCCCAAGAAATCCTGAGCGGCCTGGAGGCGCCAACGAGACTTGAGGAGTGGAGTAGTGGGCGAGTTTTTTCAGGAAGTAAACGTCGCCGTTAATGGGGGGTGGCTTCATCGTGTTCGAGCCACCCCTGGCAAGACTGGCGATTCAGAGGCGGATTGTGGGGCAAAATGCCCGCCAGAATGCCTGTCTTACGATTCAACTCTCCTGATATCATGGGGGAATGGACCGCTCAGCCGAGTTGAATTGGGCTCTGCTGCCATTACTATGGGGTGGGCGTTCAGAACGAGCTTGAATACCGTTAGGCGACATTTGTTTTTTGCCGCGGCAGCGCTGGGCGGGTTGCTGGTGCCGCCGCGCGCCTGCGTGGCCGAGGCAGTGGCTCCTTCAGCGGAGAAGTTCGAGCAGCAGTCTCTGGCCTTGCGGACGGCGCTCTTCTATGATCCCTCGCTCGATCTGCCGCTCAAGGGCCTGATCGAGCTCTATGGCAACGCTAACCGGGCGGACGAACTCATCGGTCTTTACCGCACGCACGCGGCGCAGTATCCGGAGGACGCGGGTTCGCAAGCTGTGCTGGTGCGGCTGTTGCTTGAGTTGAAACGTCCGGAGGCGTCCAGCTTGGCGCAAGCTGCGGTCGAAGGGCATCCCGCCAATGCGCTCCTGCTTTACCTCCGTCACCTCGATCTGGATGCCCAGCGCGATTCGCGATCGCTCGATTTCCTCTCCCAAGCGGTCGATAAGGAGGCCGATCCGACGCGCAAGCGCGCCTGGGTGGACAAACTGGTTACGGCGGCTGTCGGCGAAGGCCGCCGCGACCTGGCGGAAAAGCACTTGCGAGCTCTGGCGACCATGGCCGGACAGGGCGCCGAAGCTCTCGTGACCCTCGCTCATCGCATGGCCAAAGAGCGCTTCCATGCGCTTGCCCTCGAGACTCTCGGCAGCGCTTCGAAGGCGGGTGCCGCGCCCGAAACGGCCGTCGAAATCGAACTGCAAGCGGCGGCCGCGGAGGCGGCGCTCGATCGAACGGCCGAAGCCGCGAAGCGTCTCGACGCTTTGTTGGCGAAAGTCGCGTCCGATTATTCGCGGCGTCCCGAGATCGTGCAGCGTCGCGTTTTGTTGTTGGAGACGAATGCCGACCGTGAGCGCATGCTCAAGACGGCCCGCGCGGCCTATGCCGCGAATCCCCGCTCGGAGGCATCCGCCCTGGACCTGGCCGAACTCCTGGCGGCCTGCGAATTACGCCTCGAAGCCGTTAGGGTCTTAATCGAGGCCGCCAAAAACTTGCCACAGTCAGAACGGCTCGAAAAGGCGACTCTCTCGTTGCTCGACCGGCTCGGCGATGAGCGGGGCGTGCGTGATTTTCTGGAAAGCCGTCTCGCTCACCCGCCGGAGCGGCTCGACCTGGCCTATCGCCTCATCAAGGCGCTCTACGCTCTTGGCGCGCGGGATGAGGCGGCCCGCCGCTTCAGCGCGCTTCTAGACAAAACCGACGCCGCGGATCGGATCACGCGGCAGCTCGATTTGGGCCGTTCCCTGCGGCGAATGAATCTGCCGGCGGATGCGGCTTCAATTTTTCGCGCGGTCGTGACCGCGGAGCCGGGGCGTCTCGACGTGCGGCGTGAACTGGCTGAAACCTTGATCGCCGCGGGCGATAAGCCGGCAGCGCGGCGGCTGATGCGCCAGGCGCTCACGGAAAGCGCCGAGATCGAAAACTTTCTCGACGTTATCGGGTTCATGACGCAGCAGGATTTGCTGCCGGAAGCGCGAGACGCACTGCAACAGCGAATCGCGCGCGAGCCGCGGCAGTTCGAACTTCCTTTGTTGCTGGTGGATGTGCTCACAAAACTCGGCGAGCAGAAGGAAAGCGAAGCGCAACTCGAAATCGTGCGCCCGCTCGCGGACACCGAGGCTCGGTATCGCCGCTGGCTCGAAGCGGCGTCGGCTTTTCACGAGGCCTTCGAAACCTCTGAGAGGTTTTTTGATGGCGAGCAGGCTCGTCTGGCAGCGGAAGTCGGCGACGAAAAAGGGGGAGGATGGACCAAGGAACGCGCGGCCCGGTATTTGGCATTTTGCGAAGTGACGCGGCACAACAAAACCGAATCACGGCTGGCGGAGATTCTTCAGGAGCGGTTAAAAGACACGGCGCTGCCACCGGACTTGCGAACGACGCTGCATCGCTTGCTCGTGGAAACACTTGGACGCGATCCCAAGAACGCGATCGAGGTGCGAAATCACCTGCAATGGCTGGCCGAAGAAGATACGGCGCGGGCCGACGAATATCGTCTGCGCCTTGCCAAAGCCCAGCACGAAGCACTTCAGAAGGGCGGGGGCCGCTCGGATCAGATCCGCGCGCTGCTGCAGGTTGTGGAGGTTTCGAAGATACGTGAACCGGCGTTGCTGCGAGGAACGCACAAGCTGTTTTTTGATTACGCATTCCCCGACAAGGCCCTGGCGGTGCTCGAACAACTGACCGCGCTCGAGCCGGCGGACCGCGGGCACTGGGAGCGATGGCTGTCTGCCCTGGCAGGCCTTTCGGACGAGAAGCGCTTGCGCGACGCGTTGCGCGCTCTGCTCGCCGGCGTGGCCAGGGAACCGCTGAGTGACGAGACCCTCGACCTGCTTCGTTCGCACTTTATTGACTCCTGCTGGCGGTCGATCGCTTCGATCATGGCAACTGGCGAAGCCGATCGGCTCTCGGAAATCCTGCCGTTTCTCGATACAATCGAGCGAACGAAAAAATTGGATGCCGAGCGATTGTGGGTCACGTGGACGCGCGGATGGGTCTTGCGTCAACTTGGTCACGACGAAGCCGCCGAGGAAGCGGCCAGCCGTATCGAGTCGATTGCCAGCGCTCTGCCACGTCCCGGGGACGCCGAACAAAGCGAGCCGCCAGGCTTGCTCTTTCCCGACGGCTTGTCGCTCTCCCTGCCGCGCGCGCGGGCCATGTTGAAAGAGCGGTCGCAACGGCCGGCGTTTTCGAGCGAGCAGGCGGCTGGTCCGGCAAGCCCGCCGGAGATGCGCTGGGGATTCGAAACCGACACTGGCGCCATCGTGGTTCAGTTGATTCCATTTGGCCCGTCGAAGCTTTTTGTGGTCGATAATGCCGCCACCCTCTACCAACTCGATACGACCAACGGCAAATTGCTTTGGCGAGAGCATGGACTCTGGAAAGCGAGGTCGGGGCCAGGCCCTTCCGATATGCCAATTCGCGCCAGCCGCCGCGCCGCTCAGGTCAATTATGGGACAGGCTACTATGGCGACCCAGCGCAGAACCTGGTTGTTCCTCCACGCTTCGCTTGCGATCCAGAGAACGGTCGTCTGTTTCTCTGCCGCGATGGCATTTTGACCGCGCGTTCCGCGCAGGACGGCCGCGTTCTTTGGCAGTCGGAAATCGCGGGGGAAATTAAGCGGGTGGCGCCTCAGCCCGGGCAGCCCGCGCCACTGCCGATTCCAGATGAAATCTTTCTTGATCTCAATGGGCGCGTCATTGTTTGGCGCGCGGAGACTGCCAGCGCAGCCGCTTTTCATCCTGCGACAGGGAAACTGTTATGGTCCCGAGTCCTGGCTGCCGAAAAACCGAATCCTCAACTCAACCCGTTGAACAGCGGCGCGTCGTGCGCGGATGGACTCCTGCTGGTTTATGGACATCTGCCGGCGGTTCTTGACACCTCCGATGGTGCCACGCTCTGGAGCTTCGACGCCAGCGCCGCGAAAGAATTCCCGCTCACGCTCAAAACCCACGACGAGAAACCAGCCACTCCCGGTTCCGCCAATCAGCCGGCGGTAACCTCGCTTTCGGGCAGTTACGCGCCTCAAAATTATCGGGGATCGGGAGCGGCCGGAGGCATGCCGCCCCGGCGCCTCGCGATGAATCACCTGAAACCACTGGCAGAACGCGCTGCGGTTTTGAGCCAGTGGATCGAAAACAAGGGCGTTCTGGTGGCCCCCGCGGTGAGTTGGGCGGAGCAGGGATGGCAGCCCATTGGCGGCGTCATAGCCAACGGCCGCCTGATTCTGACCATGCCGCAGTTGACCCAGGTGCTATCGCTGGATTTGCCACTGGCCGGCGCACGCTTCAGCCTTAACGGCAGCTTTGTCGGAGTCACCGGCAACAAGGCAGTTTTTCAGCTCGCAGGTGCCCTCGCTCTGCTCGATATGGCCCGCGGCACGACGACGCCCGTTCCTCTGGACGTTCTGGGCACTGGCGGCCAAAACGCGGTCCCGGAAGTCTGCCTTGCCGGCACGCGGCTCTACATTGCCGGCGAAAAAGGCCTGCTCTGCGTCAATCCTCATACCCAGCGCGTGCTCTATTTCGCCCCGTGGCCGGAGCCGGTGACGAAGTTCGCCGGCCACTCCGCAAACACCTCAAAAGGCGCGGCCATACCGGCCGATCCCTTCGCCCAGGGCGACCAGATGGCCGGCCGGGCGGTGCAATGGCATCCTCGATTCATCGTTCAGCCTTCGACCCCTCCCACATCAATCGCGCTTTTTCCCCGCAGTGTGGCTCACGACGGGGTGCTCTACGCCGTAGTGGCGCCGAACAAAGTGGTGGCTCTGGCCGACGTGGTTCACCGTTGATCAGAGACGCCATCTCAGCGAAGGTCCGCGCTCGATGCCTGCTTCTGACACCGCTGAGTTGTTCGATCCTGCGTTCGTGGACCGCCTGCGCGCATTGGCTCTGCGTTTGCGCCGTCGGCGGCAACTAAAGAAGAGGGGGCTGCAATCGACACCAAGCACTGGATTCACGCGGGAGTTCAAGGACTTCCGCCATTACACGCCGCATGATGACTATCGGGCCATCGACTGGCGGCTCTTTGCGCGCCTCGAACGCCTGTTCATTCGGCTTTACGAAGAAGTGCAGGAATTCCACGTGCACATCGTCATCGACACCAGCGAATCGATGCGAACTCCCTTTCCGGAAAAGCGACTGACCGCGCTCAAGCTGGGAGTCGGGCTTTCTGCGCTTGGGCTGATCAGCCAGCATCGCGTGACACTTTACACGATGAGCGAGCGCATTGTATCTGAGCTGCCTCCCTTCAAGGGACAGGGAAATCTGCGGCGCATCATCGAGCATCTCGCCGGTCTCGAATTCGGCGGACGCACCGACCTCGAGCGATGCTTCGGCGATTTCCGTCCCTCGCGGCAGCGCTACGGCATCATTTTTGCCATCTCCGACCTCTTCGGCACGGAAGTGGAAGCTGCCACCCGGGCACTGGCGCGCACCAGCATGTGGCCCGGCGAGCCGCACATCATTCAACTCCATCACCCGCGCGAGCGCAGTCCGCAGTTGGAAGGTGAACTTGAGCTGGTCGATGCTGAGACTGGCGAAAAGCGGCGTCTTTGGCTGACGCGGCGCGACGTGGCGCGTTACGAGGTCGAATTCGACCGGTTCCTCGGCGCCGTTGAACGGGAATGTCTGGCCCGGCGGGTCGACTACCTGCGATGGACGACCGACCTCGACTTCGAAGAGACCTTCCTGACCCTGCTCTCGCGCGGTTCCGCGCTGGCGGCCGCGTGAGCGTCGGCTGAAAACGGCATGCAGTTCCTGGCGCCCAGTTTTTTATCGCTCCTGTGGCTCGCCTTGATCCCGCTGGTCCTCTATTTATTTCGGCGAAAGAGCCGCTCGGTGCGGGTCAGCACATTGCTATTTTTCAAGTCGCTGGCCCGTGAACACCAGGAGAGCGCCTGGCTGCGCCGGCTCAAGCGGCTGCTTTCGCTCCTGCTCACGCTTCTGCTTCTGGCAGCGCCAATTTTTGCCCTGGCTCGCCTGGTGATGGCTCCGCAAGGCGAAGCCGTCCGCAGTGTCGTTATCGCGCTGGACCGATCCGCTTCGATGGCGGCGCTTGATAGTGACAAGCGGACGAGATTTGAGGCGGCCCGGGCTGAGTTGCGCGCCCGCCTCGATGCATTGCCTGAATCGGTGCCGGTGGCATTGATCGCGTTTGACGCCCGCCCGGAAATCCTTCATGCCAAGACCACCAACCGGCGCGGGCTCTTGCGAGCACTCGATGACGCAACCGTGCGTCCCATCGAGGATAATCTCCCGGCCGCACTGGTGGCAGCGAACCGCATCGCGGCTCTCGAGGCGCCGTCGGAGGTGTGGTTGGTGAACGACCGCGGCGTGGTAAAGTCGCTATCCCCGGAAGGTGAAAGCGACGCTGTCGAAACGAACAATTCGCCGGTTGGTGGCGTCTCGATGAGCCCGGGAGTTCAACTGCGGCTCGTGAACCTGGCACTGCCCGGACCAGTCAATGCTGGAATTACTGCCTTCGACGTCAAAAAGATTCCTCTCCTGCACTCGCGTTACCAAGCTTACGTCCAGGTGGCTCTGAGCGCGGACGCGTCCGGAGGAAGAACCATCGTGGTCGAGCCGCAAGTCGGCGGCGTGCCACTGGCGCGGCGCGAGTTTCAACTCGAGCCCGGACAGTCGCAAGGCATCACTCTCGACCTCGATGCGGCGCAACAACAGATTTTTGAGGTGTCCGTACAGGCACCTGATGATTGCCTGGACCTGGACAATCGCGCCGTGGTGAGACTGCCGGTGCCGCGGCCTCTTGTCGTGGCCTGGTTTTCTGCCAGGCCCGACCCTTTCACTGAGCTGGCCCTGAAGTCGCTGGCACAGGAAGGCGAGGTGGAAGTACTTGCCGGATCAGCTGCCCAATGGCCGCCATCGCAGAAACCGGACGTCGTCCTTTTCGATGGATGGCTGCCCGATCCCTGGCCGACGGACGTGGCGGCGGTCGTGATCGATCCGCCGGGAACCGCAGTCCCGGTGCGCGCGGTACGGCTTCAGCAGCCAGTTCCCCGCGACACCGTCCGCCCGACCGACGAACAGCATCCGGTTCTCTTTCGCGTGTCCAGTGGGCGGGTGGCGCTGACCCAGACTTCCGTACTCGATGCCTCGAGCTCACTTCAGCCATTATGGCTGGCGGGAGAAAACGCGGTGCTTCTCGCGGGCGAGCACGGGGGACAGCGGCTGGTTGTCATGGGATTCGCTCCCGCGCTATCCGAGCAACTTCCTTTGACTCCGTCGTATCCGCTTTTGTTAGGAAACGCCCTCTTTTGGTGTGCGGAAGCGACCCGCCTCGGCCGTGAGCCACAATTGGTGCGGACCGGTGCGATGGTGGAGATGTCGGGTCCGAGCATGGAATGGCGCGAAGTTCGAGACAACCGACTCGGGGATCCGGTCCGAGTCCCCGTTGCGTCGCACATGGTTGAGCTGGATCGCATCGGCCTGTGGCGGTCCGTCGACGGCGGTGCTGAGGGCGCCTCGTTGTTGCTCTCTCGCTCTGAAACCGACCTCCCAGGCGGCGGTGCTTCCAGCAACCAGGCTGCCATCACCACTGCGTTCCGCCAGCCAGCCCTGGGTGATTTGACCTGGTTCTTCCTTTGGCTGGTGGCGCTCTTGCTCCTCCTCGATAACTGGCTCTTTCATCGCCACGCCCTGGGCTAGCGGATGGTAGCATCGGCCGCTGGCCGGCGTGTCCCAGGCGCCGCTGGCGCCTGGCCTTCAGCGGGCGCGCCGCCGCTGACCCCCATCGACGAGCCGTCGATGCCACCCAGCTCGGGGGCGTGCCGTCTCCATGGCAGGCGCGGATAAGCCGAATCCCGCCTTGCCTGGCATCCTGTGCCGCCGAAGCTGAAGTGAAACGGATGAAGATCAACCACAGGCAAGAAACCGAATTATCCCAGGCGCTGGATTTCCTGATGCCGCTCCACTTTTTCTACGAGCAGGAGGGGAAAACAATGCCG
This sequence comes from Verrucomicrobiales bacterium, assembly GCA_050998515.1. Classification (GTDB taxonomy): domain Bacteria; phylum Verrucomicrobiota; class Verrucomicrobiia; order Verrucomicrobiales; family V1-33; genus JBPCQC01. The sequence goes on along the minus strand of JBPCQC010000003.1, from coordinate 22,761 downwards.
GCCATTGAATTTGTCGCGCCGGCAGTCATGCCAGAGAACGAACGGGAATTGCTGGTTCATGATCACGACATGACGAGCGCCCTCGAAGAATATCATCAATGCGAAATCGGATTAAGCGTCATTGCCCGGGAGCAATCCGAATCCTATCTCATGAGGCTGGTGGTGCTGGAACGGTTGCGCGCTCCGCGCATACCCGTCGAATTCGGCGCCATCGGGATTCACCTCGAATTCTTTGCCGGGCCGGTGCGCCGATTGATCGTCGCTGGCGAAAAACCGCTGGGGGCGGTCTTGCAAGACGAGCACATTCATTACCACAGCGAGCCAAAGGGCTTTTTCAAAGTGCGGGCCGATGGGTTCATTTCCACATGGCTGGCCGAAAGCGAAGAAACCATTATTTGGGGGCGCTGCAATACGCTCATGGATTGTCAGGGTGAAGTCTTTGCCGACATCGTTGAAATTCTCCCCCGCGCGCTGGCCGCCGTGCCTGGCAGCGTACACCGGAACGCGCAGGGTTGTCACTCGCGCAAAAGCAGCGTTCATTAGAAGCCACAATTGCGCAATGGACAGCGAAGATCGCGATTACGACGTCATCGTTGTAGGGGCTGGCCCGGCCGGTTGCACGGCGGCCGCATTGCTGGCTGAAAAAAGCCACACTGTCTTGTTGCTCGATAAGGCGCACTTCCCTCGTTACCACATCGGCGAATCGTTGATGCCGTATTGCTGGTTCACCCTTGATCGGCTCGGGCTGTTGCCGGAAATGGAGCGGCTCGCTTTCACCAGGAAACTCAGCGTGCAATTTGTCACTCAGGATGGGCAGCAAAGCCGCCCGTTTTATTTCTTTCAGCATTACGACCATCCCAGTTCCACCACGTGGCAGGTACTGCGTGAAGAATTTGATTCTCTGCTGCTTCACAATGCCGCGAAAAAAGGCGCTCTCATCCGCCAGGGCGTAAAGGCAACCGGCTTTGCTCGGGATCCAGTCAGCGACGCAGTGTGCGGTGTCACCGCGGAAAATGAAGCTGGTGAAATCACGACGGTTTCATCACGGATGGTTATTGATGCCACAGGCCGGGACGCGCTGGCGATGTCGAAGGAGGGCTGGCGCCGGAGGGATCCGCAGCTTAACAAAGTGGCAATCTGGACCTACTGGCGTGATGCGAAACACGACTGCGGTTTGGATGCTGGAAGCACCACCGTCGCCTATCTCCCGGGGAAAGGATGGTTTTGGTTCATTCCCCTCCGTGGCGGCGTGACCAGTGTCGGCATTGTTGCCGAACGCGCGTATCTCTATCGCGATGGTTTGCGGAACCTCGAGGCGATTTTTCGCCGCGAAATCGGCAACAACGAATGGATCAGGGACCACCTAGGCCAGGGCGCGCAATTCGGCCCGTTCTGGGTGACTGGCGAGTACAGCTACCGTTCCGAATTTTGCGCCGCAGATGGTCTTGTTCTGGTGGGAGATGCCTTCGCTTTCCTGGATCCCGTGTTCTCCTCGGGTGTTTTTCTGGCTCTCAAGTCGGGAGAAATGGCGGCGGACGCGGTCGCGGACGCGCTCGATGCCGGGGACGTAAGCTCAACCCGCTTTGTGGCCTATGGGGCCAAACTGTGCGGACACATCGAGAAAATGCGCAAACTGGTCTACGCTTTTTATGATACAAATTTCAGCTTTGGAGAACTCATCCGACGCCATCCTGGCGTGCGCGGAGACCTGACTGACTGCCTGATCGGAAATCTCGACCGCGACTTCACAGATCTTCAGCGAGCGATCGGCGAAATTGCCTCCGTGCCCGCGGACCTGACCTACGGCCATCAAGGTGTGCCGGCTGGGCTTCCGGTATGACTGATTACCTCGCCATGAGAACATACCGAGGGGGTGCAAACGTTTGTTGGCCATGCGATTGGTTCATCTAACGGCAGGGACGGGAAACTTTCACTGCGGCAACTGCCATCGCGACAATACGCTGGTGAAGGCGCTCTGTCGGTTGGGACATGACGCCTGCATTGTCCCGCTGTATCTTCCTCTCGTCCTGGATGAAGCACCCGCCCCGGGCGGCGGCCCGTTGTTTGCTGGCGGCGTGAACATGTTCCTCCAGCAAAAAGCCTCGCTCTTTCGCCGCACGCCGCGGTGGCTCGACCATTTGCTCGACAACACTGCATTGTTGCGTTTCGCGGCGACCTTTGCTGGCATGACGCGCGCCGAAGACCTCGGCGAAATGACCGTCGAGACCTTTCGCGGTTTGCGCGGACGTCAGGCGAAAGAGTGGGAACGTTTGCTCGAATGGCTGGCACAAAACAATCCCGACGTGGTTGCCTTTTCGAATGGGCTGCTGGCGGGGCTGGCCCGCGATGTGAAAGAACATCTCGGCGCTGCCGTCGTCTGCACGCTGCAAGGCGAGGATGCGTTTCTCGACAGTTTGCCCGAACCGCATCGCACCGAAGCGTGGCAACAAATGCGCGACACCGCGTCCCACGTCGATCGCTTCATCGGGGTGAGCGACTATTATTCGCGTGTGATGGCCGAGCGTCTGAGGCTGCCCAGGGAAAAGCTGGCCACCGTGCACAACGGCATCGACCTGGAAAATTTTGCACCCTCCCCCGCTTCCCCGGTCAACCCAGCCATCGGATTTCTGGCGCGAATGTGCCACGGCAAAGGCCTCGACACCCTCGTCGAGGCCTTTGTGCTTTTGAAACAACGGGGCGCTCTGCCGGGATTGAGGCTCCGCGTCGCTGGTGCAAAGACCAGCGCGGATGCTGCGTTTGTCGAGGCTCAGGAGCAAAAACTGAATCTCGCCGGCTTCCGGAAAGACACCGAGTTTTTACCTAACATTGATCTCGAATCGAAAGTTGGCTTTTTGCAATCGCTCAGTGTGTTCAGCGTGCCCGCGACATATGGCGAGGCTTTCGGACTGTCCATTATCGAGGCGCTGGCCTGCGGCGTGCCGGTGGTGCAACCCAATCACGGCGCATTTCCTGAGATTATTGGACTAACCGGCGGCGGTGTTATGTGCGCTCCTGACGACCCCGGCGCTTTGGCGGTCGCCATCGAGCAGTTGCTCCTGACGCCGGGACTGGCCTCCCATCTCGGTGAGCTGGGCCGAAACGGCGTCGTCGAGCATTTTTCATCCGAACGCATGGCGCAGGGCTTTGCCGCGGTGTGTGAGGCCGCGCGGGCGCGTTGAGGGTCACGCGGCAGAAAGGAGCGCGGCGGGACGCCCGTGACCTTTTTGCGGCAGAGCAATGGTTGATCATTGCTCAGCCCGAGCCAATGATGCGCCACCATGCCTGCTTCGCGCTTCAGCTACCGGCGCCGGATCCTCTTCCACGAGACAGACCTGGCCGGCATTGTCCACTTTTCGAACTTCTTCAAATATATGGAAGAAGCGGAGCACGCCTTCGTGCGCTCACTTGGGCTGTCGATCCATCCGCCCAAGGAGTTGCGTGAGCCGCAGCGGCGTGGCTGGCCGCGTGTCAGTGCCTCGTGCGATTTCAAAGCGCCGCTTTTTTTTGAAGAGGAAATTGAAGTTGTATTAGTAGTGGCAGAGGTGGGACAGCGCTCGATCCGCTATCGTTTTGATTTTTGGAAAAACCCCGATGCCGGCGCAAGCGGCCGCATCCTGGCGGCAGCGGGCGACCTCGTAGTGGTGCGCGTGGCGGCCGACCAGACCACCGGGGTGATCGAGGCCGTGCCAATTCCACCCGAGTTTCGTGAAAAAATTGAGGCGGCGCGAAATGTGGACGAATAATCCGCCAATCCTGTGTGATGTCCGAAACCACCAACCGTAAACCTGCGATGAGCAATGAATGGCTGATCTACGCGCTGCTGACCGTTTTGTTCTGGGGCGTATACGGTGTCCTCTTGCACGAGGGACAATCCGCGATGGCTGAGAAGAGCGCCGAGATCGCCCGCTACAAATCGTTTCTCTGGGTGGGTGTGGCTTATTTCCTCGTGGCCATTATTGGTCCCATCGTGCTGCTGAAAGCGAAGGAGGCCACGTGGATCATGTCAGGCAAGGGAGTCTTTTTCAGCCTCGTGGCTGGAGTGGCAGGAGCGATTGGGGCTTTTGGTGTCCTGCTGGCGCTGAGCGCGAAAGGTGGCGCGCCGCCCAACGTCATGGCCGTGATTTTTGCCGGAGCGCCAATCGTCAATGCGGTGGTGGCGCTGTGCTGGCATCCTCCAACGGGTGGGTGGAAGACGGTCAATATTTGGTTTTGGTTCGGCATTGTGCTGGCAGTGGTCGGCGCGGTTCTCGTCACTAAGAACAAGCCTGCACCCGGAAAGCCTCCCCCGAAGGCTTCGAGCGGCGCCTTGGGCTATCTCGATGTAACGACGCGGACTTATCATGTTTCGTGAAGCCGGGCATGACCGTTCGCGAGCTTCAGTGGCAAAAACTCAGGCGATTGCTCGCCATCATTTTGCCGGCCAATCCGTTCTACCGGGCGCGATTGCCGCGAAAATACAAGCCCAAGTCGCTGACGGATTTTGTAACCACCTGTCCACTGTTGACCAAGGCGGACCTCGCCCGCGACCGCGCTGAGACGCCGCCCTTTGGGACCAATTTGACCTGGCGGCTGGAACGCTACACCCGTTTCTGCCAGACCAGCGGAACAACCGGCCGGCCGCTGTCTTGGCTCGATACACCGGAAGATTGGGGAGCCATGCTGCGATGCTGGCACAGGGTCTTTGAGAAAGCCGGCCTCGATCCTCGGCGGGACCGCATTTTCTTCGCGTTTTCGTTTGGACCGTTTCTGGGTTTCTGGACCGCGTTCGAAGCGGCGGTGTCGATGGGTTTCCTGTCGATGCCCGGCGGCAGTCTTTCCACCAATGCGCGGCTGCAAACCATTGTCGAAACCTCGGCGACGGTGCTTTGCTGCACACCGACGTATGCCATCCGGCTGGGCGAAGCCCGCGCCGAGCAGGATTTAACCACCACCGTCCGGTTGGTCATAGTCGCCGGCGAGGCTGGGGGCAGCATTCCTGCCACCCGCCAGAGAATCGAGCGCCTGTGGCCGGGATCGAAAGTCTTCGATCACCATGGGCTGACGGAAGCGGGGCCGGTGACTCACGAGGAACCGGGTTGGCCCGGACGGCTGCGGGTTATCGAGCAGTCTTATTTTGCGGAGGTGATCGAAGCGCAAACCTCCCAGGAGGTCGAGGAGGGAGAAGCTGGTGAGCTGGTTTTGACCACGCTGGACCGGGCAGGGTGTCCGCTTCTGAGATTCCGCACGGGCGATCGAGTTGTCAAAGCGCTGGCGGAAGATGGCGGGTTGTGTCTCGACGGTGGCATACTAAACCGCTACGACGACATGGTGGTGGTGCGCGGTGTGAACGTATACCCGAGCGCCATCGAGGGAGTGCTGCGGAGATTTCAGGAAATCGCCGAGTACCAGGTGCGCGAGGATTGGTCGCAAGGAATGCTCGAACTCAGGCTGGTGGTCGAACTTGTCGCTTCCGCTTCTGCCGATCTGCCCCGGCGCATTGAAGCCGGATTGCAGGACGCCCTCGGGTTGCGAATTCCGATCGAGGTTTTTCCATTGAATAGTCTGCCGCGCTTTGAATTCAAGAGCCGCCGGTGGATCCGAGCACCGATGATGGGTGAAACCGTCGGTGGCGGGTTTGCTTGAAAGGGGATGCGGAGCGGTAGGGCGCGATGACCCATCGCGCCGCATCGTCCAAGGCGGACGCCTGTGGTCAGGCGTCCCTTGCAGGCACGACGCGATGCCTCCGATGAATATCGAGCGCCCTTTGGGTTGAACCGCCCGCAGCAAAAGTCATGTTGCGGCGGTTTAGTTGCCACCCAATGAATTCCGTCGAACTCGATCAGGTCACCAAGGAATACCCCGATGCTGAAGGACGCGAGTCTCGCCGTGTTCTGCAGAGCGTGTCGCTCGTCGTGTCACAGGGTGAGACGCTGGCAGTAGTCGGACCCTCGGGATGCGGCAAAAGCACCCTTCTCAATTTGATGGGGTTGCTCGACGAACCGACCTCGGGTGAGGTCAAGCTGGCTGGAAAGAAGGTGGCAGGACTGTCCGCGTCGCAGAAGGCGAAGTTACGCGCTTCGCATGTGGGATTCGTGTTTCAACTCCATCATCTCCTGCCCCAGTGCACCGCTTTGGAGAATGTGCTCATTCCCACACTCGCGCTGACGTTGGACAAAGACGCGCGATCAAGGGCGCTTGATCGCGCCCGCGCGCTGTTGCGCAGAGTCGGGTTGGACGAGCATGAGCAAAAGCGTCCAGCCGAGCTTTCCGGCGGTGAAAGACAGCGGGTGGCGGTTGTGAGAGCGCTAATCAACAGCCCAAAACTCGTTCTCGCAGACGAACCAACGGGGTCCCTTGATGCCGATCGAGGACGAGAGCTGATTGATTTGTTGCTCGAACTCAACCGCGAAACACAATCGAGTCTTGTGCTGGTCACCCATGACGCCACGATCGCGAGTCGACTCGAGCGTGTGCTGCGTTTGAGCGAGCGTTGAAGGAGCCGCCAGAGAGGAGTGGTATACTCTCAAGTGCGCTCCAGAATTCGCCGCGGCCGCCCCACGTGTTGACTCCACCTTCATCTCACCTCCAGCACGCGCGGCTCGCGCGGGCCTAAAAGCAAAAACCCCGACGAGCGAGCTCGTCGGGGTCTTTAAAGATCTGACGGGTTATTTCCGGCGGCGGCGAATGCAGCCGAAGGCCAATCCGAGGAGTGCCAACGAACCGGGCTCCGGAATCACAGCCAATCTCAACTGTGGTGGTCCCGCAGCCTGCAATGTTCCTTTCACAACGTCATTCGCATCGTCAACCCGCTGGTTGGTGACTGCCAAAGTAATAGTTCCTCCTAAATCTGGATCGTCAACGGGAGCCGTCCAAGGTGACCCCGCTGGCACCCCTCCCGAATCGTTGTTGGTGACAATGGCCCATTCACCCGATGGACCGACGGTTTGGCCGCCTAAAGCCCAAACAAAGAGTGGAACCCCGGCGGGTAAATATGCCTGGGTAATCCCCCCAACGCTAAAGTTAAACCGCCCTGCTACCGCACCGATTGCAAGAGACTGACCCGCGGCAACAGTACCACCTCCGGCAGCTCCTTCACCCAAAGGGCGAAAAATGCTGTCGATGGCGTTGAAATCATTCCCGGTCAGGATGGCGGCATTACCAACAGGATCGTTGAAAGAGCCTACTCTAATTCTCGTTCCAGTAGGCATGTTAATGCCGGTCGAACTGGTTATCAGCAAGCCGTTACCTCCCGCATTGTTTGATGAAACAGTGATCAGCGCCCAACTGGGGGTAGCTGAGACCAGCATGAGACCGGCAATGGATAGAAGATACTTCGAGAGGTTCATATTGGAGTGACGGGTTGGATGATGCGAGAAGTTGCAATAGGCGGCTCAATTGCCGACTACAACGCCAGGCTGCGTAAAGTAACGGTTCCCGCTGGGCTTCAGCAGAAGCGCGGTGCCATTGGCAATTGGAGCGGTAACAGGTGCGAAGGTCGTCGCGTCCACGATCGTATCCGCGGCCTGGTCGTAGTAGTAAAGTCCCAGCCGCGCGAAGTTTCCTTGCGGATTGAGGCCAAAGTGAGCAATTTCATCCTCGAATTCGACCAGGCCGGAATCGACGAGTCCGTAGGCTGGGGCGTTGACCGGAGTTGCTTCATTGGCCGCCACCGCGCCCAGGGGCGTCGCCGCGACGACAGGGTTAACAAGGCCAGCCAGGTTGATCTTGCCGCCATAAAGGGGAACCTTGGTTGGGGACTCTTTCACGTAAGAGACGTCATTTCCACCGAAGGTGAGCTGCCTCGTTCCCAGAGTATTCAGCAACATGCCTTGACCAGGATAGACAATCTCGTTGTCTTTGTTGGTCGCGAGGTCGTCGGCCACAATCTGTCCGGGAGCAGTGTCGTCGTAATAAAAGCTCTTCTTGGAACCATCGTCATAGAAAAGCGTGATGGAATCTTCGAACGGGGAGAGGCCACCCGCACCGCCCTTGAAGATCGACCCCAAAGTCGAGTGTTTGCGGACGGCGTATTTAACGGTCTGGGCGAGGTTAAATCCCGCAGGTCCCGCTTCGCCATCAACGGTCAGCGAAGTGGCGGAATTGCCGAGAATGTCCAGGACCAAACCCGCTTGGAGGCCGTCGAGAATCTCGACGTAGTGGAGGTTAAACGCCCCGGCAGTCCACCCGGCGCCGGTTTGATTAATGGTGGATGAAGCCCCGGGGGTAACGCTGGTGGCCTGGCCTTGAAATTCCTTGCGGGTGACGAAGCCCGAAGTCCACAAAGAGGGGCCGTTCGGAGTGTTGAATTTGTAATATCCGATGACCGGGGTGGATGAGCTGGTTCCCTGGGCTGTAGCGGGAGACGCTAGGAAAGCGCTCGCGGCGAAGCCCGCCAGGAGGGCTCCAAGAATAAAGGGTGTGCGCATGGCTGTATCTAGATTTGGGGTTCGTTGACTTGCTGTTTTATTGCCATTCCAAAGAGATGACAAGAAGATTTTCATCAATTTCGCGAATATTTTTAGGGGGAGGAGAAGGCGATGGGGTGAGCGGGCAGATATCGTAAGCGCATTTGGGCTTGCCTTCAAGTATTCTTGAGGAAATCGCTATCGCGCCTCGTTCGGGGGAGATGACAACCGCAGGGGACGCGTCTAGTCTCCGCCGCCCGCCCAAGGAATATTTGTTCATGAAGTTGGAAACCGCAAAAAAAGTCCTCGCCTTACAGCGACTGGAAGAGGCGGATGTGTTTGGAAATTTTCTGGCCCCGGAGGAGCGGCTTGCTGCGACGACGGCCAGCGGGCTGATGGAAATAGCTGGGAAGGGAGAGTGGTCGCGGGCGCATGATGAAGCGCTCGAGCGGCGCACCAACCGACTGCTGCGGGATGAGCGAGTGGCGAGCCGGGTTCGTGAAGTGATGGGCGAAGCAAGGCCGGTGCGGGGTCGTGTCGTGGCGGTGGCCATGGCGATAGGCGCGCTTTTGCTCGGCGCGTTAACCAACGAAGTTGGCGGGGACAGGGTAATAAATCTGCTCTCGATACCGATGTTGGGATTGCTGATCTGGAACTTTCTGGTGTACACGATGGTGATGGTGGCGAAGCTGCGGGGCAAGAAGCCGCAAGGCGAGGGCCACGGGCCGCACCGCTGGTTGAACCGGTGGCTGTTGAAAGGCGCTGGTGTGACGATAGAGAGTAAGGGCACAGCGGAGCGACCACCTGAAGGCAGTGTCGCGGCGGTGGTATGGGAGGCACGGACGCGGTTCTGGCACCGGTGGGTGCGGGTGTTGCGGACTGAGGCCGCCTACTGGTCAGAGATTGTTTTTCATGTGGGGGCGGCGGCGCTGGCGACGGGGATTGTGGGAGGAATGTACATTCGCGGCCTCGCTTTCGAATACAACGCGGCGTGGGAAAGCACGTTTCTCAAAGCGCCCGAGGTAACGCGGGCTCTGCGGTTATCGCTTGGACCGGCAGCGGTGTTGCTGCGCCAGGAAATCCCGAAGCCCGACAAGATGCAGCGGCTCAACATTCATGATCAAAACAAACTGGCTGCGCACGAGCGCGAGAGCGCCGCGAAGTGGATTCATCTGTATGCGGCCACCGCGGTGCTCTTCATTGGTTTGCCGCGGCTGGGTTTGGTGGCGGTAGCGGGACTGACAGTTCGCCGCTTTCACGATTATGTCCCGATTACGAAAGATCTCCGCCACTACTTCGAGGGCCTGGTGCGGCAGGCCAGCGGCCGCGAGCTGGTGGCACATGTCGTGGGCTTCGCGCATGATGTGGATGAGCATCGGCGCGATGAAATTCGCGGCTTGCTCCATCGCATGTGGCCAAGTGTCGCCCAAATTGGCTTTTTAGCGGTGCCTTACGGCGGCGAGGAGGAGTGGCTGGCCGAAATCGAGATCGCTTCCGGACCCGGAAAAAAAGCGACGGACGCGGCGGCGGATGGGAGTGCCGAGATCGCCGGCTCGCGGCATGGGCCTGTCCTGGCGCCGCGTGTGGGTGTGCTGATGAATTTTTCGGTGACGCCCGAGGACGAAGTGCATGGCTACTTTGTTCGCGAGCTCCTGCAGCGTTTGCTGGCGGCGGGCGACAAGGCCGGGTATGCCGTGATTCTGGATACAGCCCCTTTCCGTCAGCAACTGGGCGGATTGCCAGAATTCGAGCGGCGGCTGCGCGAGCGCCGGGTGGCCTGGGAAAGACTGATCGATGGCATCATGGATGCCGCGCTTTCCGAGGAGCATGATTTTTATGTCTGGCGCTCACTCAGCAAATAGATCGCTGAATCGTCAAGGGGTCGCTTACCTTGTCCACGGCGATGTCTGACAGCGCCACGCTCACAATCAGCCTGATCTCCCACACCAACGTGGGCAAAACAACGCTTGCGCGCACGTTGCTGCGGCGGGACGTCGGCGAGACACTGGATCGGCCACACGTGACTGACCTTAGCGAAGCGCACGTCATGGTGGCGACCCAAGGACGGCGCCTCCTGCTTTGGGATACCCCCGGCTTCGGCGACACGGCACGGCTTTTGAAGCGCGTCAAGCAGAGCGATCAGCCGGTTCGCTGGATGCTCACCCAATTGTGGGACCGCTACGCCAACCGGCCGCTTTGGTGCAGTCAGCAGGCGGTCAAAAACGTGAAAGAGGAAGCCGACGTCGTACTTTATTTGGCGGATGCCTCGCAGGAGCCGAGGGAGACGTCGTTCGTTGCGCTCGAGATGGAATTGCTGAGCTGGGTAGGCAAGCCGGTGCTGATGCTGCTCAACCAGACCGGCGCGCCCCGAACGCCGCAGGAAGAGGAAGCGCAGGAAAATCGCTGGCGCGAGGAATTGGGCCGCTTTCCGGTGGTCAAGGGAGTGGTTGGTCTCGACGCCTTTGCACGCTGCTGGGTGCAGGAAGGCGAGCTCCTCGATGCCGTCGCGCCGCTGGTGCCGGTGGAAAAGAAAGAAACTTTTCGTCTGCTGCGTGATGCGTGGCGCGACAAAAACCTGACCGTTCACCGCGAGGCCGTGGATGTGCTCTCGCGAATGCTCGCGGAGTCAATGGTCGACGCGGTCCATGTGAGCGGAGAATCGTGGCTGCAGAAGATGGGGCTCAATCGCGCAGAAATTAACACCGAGCTGAAGGAAGCGCGCAAGAATCTGGCCGAGCGGCTCTCGAAGCGGACGGTGGAAGCGACGAACGAGCTGATCAAACTTTTTGGGCTCGAGGGACAGTCGCTGCAACGAGCCGGGGCACTGGCCAGGAGCCATTTCGGAGACCAGCAAAAAGTCAACGAGCCGCTCTGGACCGCGATTGGGGGCCTGGCCGCGGGCCTCACCACCGGATTGGTGGCCGATATACTAGCCCACGGCATGACTTTTTTCGGCGGAGCGGTTTTGGGCGCCATCGGCGGAGGGACAAGCGCATTTATGCTGGCAAAAACCTACAATCTCGTGCGCGGCAAGACGAACTATGAAGTGCGCTGGAGTTTCGCCCATTACTTCGAGCAGGTGCAGTTGGCCATGCTTTGTTACCTGGCGGTGGCCCACTTCGGGCGCGGGCGCGGTGAATGGGAGGAGAGTGAGCACCCCGCTCATTGGCGTGAAGTCGTGCGCGACGCGACCGGGCCGGAAAAAGAGCGCCTCGAACGGCTTTGGAAGGAAGCCGGCGACAGCAAGAGCGAAAAAACTCGCGAACAACTCACGGAAGATTTGCGCAGTGTCGTCACTGCGTGCTGTGCCAAAATCCTGCGCGAGCTCTATCCGAAGGTGGAAGTTTTTGCGTGAATGCGGCGAGGCTTTTGTAGCCGGGGCTATGGCCCCGGCCGTCACAGACGCCGGCTACAGCGCCTCCGGCTAACCGCACCGCGGTTGAGGGGATGGCGTCAGGGCACCGGCGGACCGAATTCAGCGCCTCTGGGTTCTGAGGCCACAGGGCTGGCTCTGCATTCCGCCTTTATTTTTCCAGCAGAGGGGGTTAGCGGTGTTTGTCTGGATGCGCCCCGTCACAACAATTATTCTGTTGCTGGTCGCCGCAGCGACGCTGGTTGGGATTGCCCTCTTCGAGCGGCGACTGCCGACGACGAGGCAGACGCAGGAAAGCGGCAAATTCGTTTTGCAACTGGACCCCGGCCGGATCAGCGGCGTGGAAATTACCAACGCGGCCGGTCACTTTTTTCTGGTTCGCCAAGACCACATCTGGAAAATCAAGCAGCCGTTCGAGGACCGCGCCGACGGGGCTTCAGTTGGAGAAGTGTTGAAGCTGGCCACTGAGGCGGAAGTCCTCGAACGAATTCCCTCCGAGGAAGTGCGGAACTCTGGCGCCCTCAAGGAATACGGTCTTGACCCGGGAAACCATGTGCAAGTCGTGTTTCATCTGGGGGATGGAGGGAGGGTGGTGGTCATGGTTGGGAAAGCGACAGCCTATGAAGACAGCGCGTATCTGCGGCTCCAGGGGTCAAACGATGACAAAGCCGAGGTTTTGGTGGCTCGAACCAAAGCGCGCCCGGTCGTATCCCGGGCAGTCGGCGAATTCAGAGATCCCAAGCTGCTTCAGTCGACCGCCGAACAAATCGTAAAAATCGCAGTGCGAACGGCGGCGAGCGAAGTTGAGATGGTGCGCGATCCGCCGAATCGTCAGGAACCAAAGAGCAGCCAGGCGTCATTATGGCGTCTGACGCGCCCGCTCGAAGAACGGGCGGATCAGGAAATAATGGACCGGCTTTTGGCAGGGCTGGCCAGTGCCAAAGCGGAGAGTTTTTCTGAAAGTGTGGCCGCGCAGCCGGCATCCGAACCAGTGGTGCGCGTCGCGGTGTGGGCGGCGGACGGAAATGCGACCGGCGAAACCCTGGAAATCTTCGAGGGAGCGGATGCCGAGAGCACTTTGGTGCGCTCGTCGCTGCGGCCGGTGACCGCACGCGCCTCGAAGGACCTGCTGGCGTTGCGGTTGTGCGACTTCGGCCAGCTGCGTGACACCAGGCTGGCGGCGCTCGATCCACGCCGCATCACGACCGTTCAAGTGCGAGACGACCACGCTGGGACGACGGCCCTGCACCGTCACAGTGATCGCTGGTATGTCGTTCAGGACAGCGTGGTTCATGACGCAAACCACGAGCGCATTGAGAAAGTGTTCCAGACGCTCAATAACGCCTTGATCGTGCAAGCGCATGACGAGCCCGGCGACCTCTCGCAGTTCGGCCTGGATAACCCTTTTCTCGAAATAACCTTCGGAACGCCGGACCACGCCGATCGGACCCGCCCCTCACCCTTGACTGCGGCCAACAGCGCCACCTTGCGGCTGGGCGAAATGAATAACCGCTTTTTTGGCCAATGGACGGGCCGCCCCTCCGTCTACCGCATCGATGGTGCGATTCCCAGCCAGATTCCCAGGGAGTGGGTGTACTATAAAAACCTCCGCGTGCTGAGTTTTGCCCCTCTCACCTTGAAAAAACTCACTCTCACCCAGCCGCCGGCTCCTCCGTTGCAGGTCCAATTCGACCTCGCTCAGGGAGCGACCTGGAATGCCCTGCGCGATGGCACCGATCTTACCGTCTTGCTCGACAAACAGAGACTCGAGCGTTTGGTGCAAAGGCTCTCTGAACTTTCAGCCCATGATTGGGTGGCCGATGGCGCGCAGGCCATCGAGGCTCTGAAGGACCCGGCGCTGGTTATTCGAATTGAAATCGAACGCTTTGCCGCTTCAGGAACGGGAACGACTTCGGTCTCGCACACGCTCAGCTTTGCGCCGCTCCGAGCGAGGCAGAATACGGCGCTTTACTACGCGCGCACGGACGAAACCGGCGTGATTTTCACTGTTCAACGCGGCCTTTTTGAGGAACTCAGCGCGCCAATTCTGGCAAGACGGGCGGAGACCAGCTCGAGCGAACAATGAAACTGATCCGATTTGGATCCCCAGGCCACGAAAAGCCCGGCTTGTTGCTGCCGGACGACACCCGGCGCGACGCGTCGGAAGTGGCTCAAGATTGGAACGAAGCTTTTTTCGAAGCCGGCGGATTAAGGGAACTGCGGAAGTGGGCGGCGATTGGCGCCTTGCAGGCGCCCGTGGTGGCGGGGGGGGTGCGGCTGGGGCCGCCGGTGGCTCGACCAAGCAAGCTTGTCTGTGTGGGCCTGAATTATCGCGATCACGCTGCCGAAAGCGGGGCGGCGGTTCCTGCCGAGCCAGTCCTTTTCATGAAGGCCACCAGCGCGCTCAGCGGCCCCTGCGACGACATTAGAATTCCTGCCGGCAGCGCCAAGACCGATTGGGAGGTCGAGCTGGCATTGGTGATTGGCCGGCGCGCCAGCCACGTCGATGAATCAACTGCTGCTGAGCACATCGCAGGTTACACAATCATGAACGATGTCAGCGAGCGGGCGTTTCAACTCGAACGCGGCGGGCAATGGGTCAAAGGCAAAAGCTGCGATACCTTTGCCCCGCTGGGGCCCTGGCTCGCAACTCCTGATGAAATCGCCAATCCCCACAACCTTGACCTGATACTCAAGGTCAATGGCACCACGATGCAAAGCAGCTCGACCTCCCAGATGATCTTCGGCGTTCCGAAGCTGGTGAGCTACATTAGCCAGTTCATGACACTGCTGCCGGGAGACATTGTTTCGACCGGGACTCCGTCTGGAGTCGGTCTCGGCTTCAAACCGCCACGCTATCTGAAAGCATTCGATGTCATCGAGCTGAGCGTCGAAGGCCTGGGCGGTCAAAAGCAGTTAGTGGTGCCGTGAGCGCCAGCGATGCCACCATCCCTGCCACGACGCCGAGAGTAGAATTGCAGCCTTTCGTGGAAAGCTGAGGCGATAGCGCTGGTTGTAGACCTGAAAACCGCCGCATTCCATTTTATGCAGCAGGGCCCAATACACGCGCCGCATGGCCTCGGCGGCCTGTAGTTTTCCGGACTCGTTGCGGGGAAAAGCGGCCAGCGCTTCTCCAAAGAAGCGGTGGGCCCGCGAAGCTTCGAACCGCATGAGACCCAAAAAGGCCGGGTTGTAACGCCGGGCCGCGATGTCGTCTTCGGTGTAGCCGTGGGCGGCCAGGTCATCGAGTGGCAGATAGAGCCGCTGGCCATTGTCCCAGTCTGTTCTTATGTCCCGCAGGATATTGGTGAGCTGCAGCGCATTTCCAAGGGCGATGGCATAATCGCGCGCGCGCGGATCAGTCACCCCGAAGATATCGAGACTTATCAAGCCAACCGCGCCTGCCACCTTGTAACAGTATTCCTGAAGCTCCGCAAAAGTTTGATAGCGCCGGCGTTCCAGATCCATCGAGACGCCGTCGATGATCTCTTCGAAAAGCGCGGCCTCGATTCCATATTTCGCGGGAAGGACGACCACCTGGCGCGCCACGAGGTTCGCGGGTGATTGCTCGCCTCGAATCATGCGGCGCCAGGCGCCGAGCTGGATGCGCCGATCCTTGACGGAAAACCCTTCCTCATCCGCAATGTCATCCACAATGCGGCAGAAGGCGTAAAACGAAACCATGTCCCGCCGGCGCGCAGGGGGAAGACAGGCGAGCGCGAACGCCAGGTTGGATTTTGAGCGTCGCGCAATTTGCGCCGCATCAATGACGGGAGGAGCCTTCGCGGTCATGGGCCAAAATCCTAACCGCTGGGCCGAGGTCCAGGTGGCCGTTGAAGAATTCCCGCCGCCCATGCGTGGGTTGAGCAGGGCCCGGGAACGGGGCACAGGCGTCCGGCCCGTGGCGAAGGATTTGATTCGGTGCCACGGGAGAAAAGCCTTTGCCGCTTTGGGCGTGATCCAGTCGATCCCATGCTCGAAGAGTTGAGCCGCAAACTGGCCATGGCCGGCTTCAATTGTCTCAGCAGACTCCTATGACTTCGCCAGTTCCTCTCCGGTACCAGAGTTGCTGACGACGAACTTCTCGCGATGGAATCCCGGGTCGCTCCGGAACGTGAGCCGGCAGAGGTGGCGCCGCTCAATCTCGAGCAGGTGGTCCGCGTCTTCACTGCGCAGACGCTGCATCACGTCCGGGTGGACCGTCACCACCACATCGCGATTGGTTTCGCCCAGAGAGGGCAGCACGGCGTGAAGTTTGCGCTGCAATTCGACGCTCATGCTCGTCGGTGATTTGATGCGTCCATGTCCGCTGCAATACGGACAGAGGTCGAAGACCGACGTGCTCAAGCTTTCATGCAGACGCTGCCGCGTCATCTCCATCAGACCAAACTGAGAAATTGGAAGGACCTGGGTCTTGGCCTTGTCCCGCTTGAGACGGTCCTTCATCATTTTGAAGACCGCCTGCCGGTCGCGTGCGCCTTTCATGTCGATGAAATCGACCACGATGAGGCCGCCGATGTTGCGCAGGCGAACCTGGCGGGCGACCTCTTCAGCCGCCTCGAGGTTGGTCTCGAGCAGCGTACGCTCGACATCCTTCGCTCCCTTGTTGCGGCCGGTGTTAACGTCGATCGCGATCATGGCTTCGGTTTCATCGATCACAATATAGCCGCCGCATCTCAGCCAGACCTGCCGGAAAAAGGCGTTGTCGATCTGCTTTTGGATCCCAAGGTAATCGAAGATCGGCTGCTGAGTGGCGAGATAACGGATGCGGCGTTTCGAGCGGCGGCTGATGCTGCCGGCCACGTCCTTCATGCGCTCAGTCGTGGCGGCGTCGTCACAAATCACCTCGTCCACTTCATCGGTGAGAAAATCGCGAACCGTGCGCTCGACGAGGCTCGGTTCGGCGAAGAGGCGCGCGGGGGCGTTCATGGTGCCGTTGTTCTGTTCGATCACCTGCCATTGCTCGAGGAGCATGGCGAGATCGCGCACAAAAAATCGCGCGCGCATGCCTTGGGCGGCGGTGCGCAGGATGATGCCCATGCCTTCAGGCACGCTCAACTTTTGCATGATCTTCTTCAGGCGCACCCGCTCCTTCGGATCCTCGATTTTGCGGGAGATTCCGAACTGGTCGTTTCTGGGCATGAGAACCATGAAACGCCCGGGCAATGAGATGTTGGTGGTCACCCGTGGGCCCTTGTTGCTGATGGCGCCTTTGGTGACTTGCACCATCACTTCCGATCCCACCGGATAGATGTTGGGAATATCCTTGGCCGAGATCTTTGGCCGGCGCGGCTTGCGCCCCGCACGCTCGATGGTCTCGAGTTCCTCATCGAGTGCCGCCGGCAGCGCGTCCCAATAATGGAGGAACGCGTTCTTATCCATTCCGATGTCGACAAACATCGCCTTCAGACCGGCTTCCAGGTTTCGCACTTTCCCTGTGAAGATGCTGCCTACAATGTTGTCAGCGTCGGCCCGCTCGATCGTATATTCTTCGAGGACTCCGTCCTCGATGAAGGCGACCCGCGCTTCGAGTTTTTCTTTGTTGACGACGATTTTGACGCCCTGTCGGAGATCGGAGCCCATGCCGAAGAGGCGTTTAATAGCATGAATCATTGCTTTCAAAACAGTGAATTATTAAAGGGGATGGTTTACTGGCCGAAATTGAGCAGGCGGCGAAAGAAGCCGCGCCGGGGCGCTTCCGGGAGGCGGGGCGGAGACTGGTTGCGCACATTGCTGCCTTCAGCATTGGCTTTCCGTTTCAGTTTGGGTGCCGCAAGTCGTCTGTCCCGCGCTTTTACATTCGTGAGCTTGGAAGGCGGCTCGCTCGCCGTAACATTTTCGTTCTCGTTGCCATGTTGCGCGGCAAGAGCAGCCTCGACCGGATCGTCATCGTAAACAACTGATTCCAGCTTTTTAAAATGGCCCTTGGCCTCGGCGAGGGACTGGACGGGAGGACGGTAATTGCCCGCCTCCATGGCCAGGCCCTGCTTGATGATGCGCGCGGCAATGGGCGCCGAAGTGCCGCCGCCGGATGTGCCGTTCTCGACAAAAACGCAAACGGCATACCGCGGCTTGTCATAGGGAGCGAAGGCAATGAACCAGGTGTCATTTTCCTTGTTCTTAGACTGCGGATTAATCTTTGAAGTCTGCGCGGTCCCGGTCTTTCCGGCGGTCTCGTATCCGTTGGCGCGGGCCGCTTTGGCGGTGCCACGATCACCGTGAACGACCCGCAACATGCCCTTGCGCACCAGCTCTATCGATTTTGTTTTCGCCCCTTCTTTTTGCAAGTCATAGCGTGGACGGTCAGGAAAACCGATGTCCATTTTGTCGGCGTGATCGTGGATTTTGAGAATGAGCTTCGGTTTGTAACAGACGCCATGATTGGCCACGGTGGCTGCCACGTTGCACATTTGCAGCGGTGTCGCTTCCACCTGTCCCTGGCCAATCGATGTGTTGGCGGTCTGAGCCACCGTCCAGCGAAATCCGGTGCTCAGAGCGAAGAGTTTTTCGTTCGGGACACGTCCGCTGGCTTCACGGGGGAGGTCGATGCCCGTTGGCTCTCCCAGGCCGAACCAATGGCACACCGTGTCAATGGTCTTGATGCCGGTGGCGATGCCGTATTGGTAAAAGAAGCAGTTGCATGAATGCATGATGGCATCGGAAAGAAGCATGGTTCCGTGTCCTCCGATGCGTTTGTCCACGGTCCAGCATTTGAAGTTGCGATTGCCGATGAGCACCGTGCCATCGCAGGTGAAAAACTGGTCGGAAACGCCCGCCACACAACCAGCGAGCGCAATCGGAATTTTGAAGGTGGAACCGGGTGCGTAGGAAAGTAGTGCGCGGTTCATCAGCACCTCGGTCTCATCCTCGACGTACGCCTTCCACTGGTCAGGATCAATCTCGGGAATGAAATTGCCTGGGTCGAAGCTGGGCACCGAGGCCATCGCCAGGACTTCGCCTGTGGCGGGGTCCATCACAACCGCTGCCCCACGTCCGACCCCCGCGTCCCGCAACGCAGTTTCCGCGATGTACTGAAGCCGGATGTCAATGGTCAAATAGACATCCGAACCTTTGATCGGTGTCATCCGTTCCTCGGTGAGTTCCTCGTAGATGATTTTCCCGTGCTCATCCTTGGGGTAAACCCGCCGCCCGGCGCGGCCTCGGAGCGTCCGGTCCATGGTGCGTTCAATGCCCTCCATTCCGATGTCGTCGCCTTCATAGAAATCGTATTGCCCGCCTTCATCGCTGGGCACTTCGAGGTCGCCGATCTGTTTCACATATCCCAGAATGTGGCCCATCATGGCTCCGTATGGGTATTTGCGCAGCGGACGCTGGGAGATGGTCACGCCGTCGAGAAAGCTTCCGTGCTCGGCCACCACGGCCAGATGCTCGAACGGAATTTCCTTTCGGTAGGTGTACGGAATAACGCCGCGATTGGTGCGCCAATGACGCCGCATGTCGTCACTGTTGACGCCGATGGCCAGACTGAGCCGCTCCAACTGCGGCTTCACCTCATCATCATACATTTTGAAAATATCCGGCTCGTCGCGCTGGCGCATCGTTCCGTAGCGGTCCGGCGCCGCATAGGAACTCATCGGGATTTCCTTATGGCGCCGCTTGTAAAGGCGCTCGACCTCACGGAGATCAAGCTTGATTTCATAACTCATCCGGTTGACGGCCAGAGGGACGCCGTTTCGATCCTTGATTTCTCCGCGCACGCCCGGGAGTCGCTGCACCACGGTGCCGGCGCGAGGCAGGGCCGCCACGTATTTTTGCTTGTTCTCGATCTGCACCACCCACAGCCTCCACAACAAGGCGCCGAACCCCGCGACCAGCAGAAGCGCGAAGAGATACAGGCGAAATAAATAACGCGTCACCATGGCTGGCGAAGTTTGATCCCCTCGTAACGGATTTGATAATCGGCTTCCCTCGAGAGCCAGTGGATCAGGAAAAACAGCAGGGGCGAAATCATCATCGAGAGCAGCGCCGTGGTTCCGATGTTCATCCAGGTTGCTTGCGAAATAGAGAAGCTCCCGCGCAGAAAACCGATCCACAGATACTCGAATGTCAGCAGCAGTGCGGTAGCCACCCCGGTCATGAGCACGGGCAATTCCCAGCGCCCGCGCCGAAACAGCGGCCGAATCCCTTGCATCAAGGATCCGAGCAGGCCATAAAGAGCGATCGAATAACCAAAGGCGGGATTGGCGGTTTGTTGTGCCATCGGATCAAGAAAGGAATAGCCGGCCGCTTCCGGCAGGATGATGAGGTGGCGGGCATCCCAGACAAAGCCGGTGAAAAAGGCGAAGGCCAGCATGACCGGGAAGGGCACTGATACGGCGCTGGCGAAGAAGACCACAGGCACCAGGAACAGCCGCGCCTGATAGGCCCAGGTCACAACGGGCACAAACTCCTGGACGACAAACGCCAGCGCCACGAAGCCAAATAGAACCAAACAGAAAATCATCGCGTTTCTTTGCTTTCCGGGATTTTTCCATCACCAGCCTCCGGCTCCTGCGCGACGACGAAAACATATTTTATGTTGTCGAAGTCGACTGCCGGCTTCACCTGGGCTTCGCCGCCGTCATCCAGCGTGGTAAATTTAGTCACCTCGCCTAACAAAATGCCAAGGGGGAAGATGCCGCCTTTGCCGGAGGTGTAAACCTTGGCGCCGACTGGGACGCTGGCTTCGCGGGGCAGAAACGTGATGCGCAAGCCAGGAGTTCGTCCTGCCACGCCGCGAATTCCGCTGGAAATGCCCTGGTCTGGAGTGCCTTCGATCCGGACGGCCACCCGGCAGGTTTCATCGGTGAGGAAAAGGATCTGGGATTCCCGCTGCGACACCTGGACCACCTTTCCCACCAGACCCTCGGCCGTGCGCACCGCGAGATCCGGAGCGAGGCCATCGTGGAGGCCCCGGTCGATGGTGGCCGCGTTCCACCAGGTCGCGGAATTGCGGGTCAAGATGCGCGCCGGCAACAGTTTGAGGGGATGAGTCTTGGAAAAGTCGAGCATGCGACGCAAATCGTCGTTCTCCTGCTTCACCTTGTGGTATTCCTCCGAGAAAATTTTCAGCTCTTCGAGCTCCCGCCGCAGGCGCACATTTTCCACCGCCAGTTCCGACCGAGACCTGCTTTTGCCGGCGATCCCTCCCACCGCATCCTGGACCGCGGCGCCCGACCGCACAAAAGGGGAAAAGAGAGACATGACTTTTGTCCTGATGGCGATGGCGCGTTCCTTCGGCCAGGTGAAGATCCAGACCAGCCCGGCCAGGAAAACGATCAGCGCGATAATGTTCAGCCGTCGCATTCTTGTGGTGGCATGGCCGCGCGTTCCCTTCTTAGCCGGCGCAGGTCATCGCTCACCATCTCACGCCCCCAGGTTAAGCTTCCATCGAGGCAACTTTTTGCAGGAAGGAGAGCTCGTTGAGCACCTTCCCGGTGCCTTCGGCCACCGCACTCAACGGGTCGTCGGCGATGTGAACGGGCAGTCCGGTTTCTTCGGTCAATAATTTATCCAGTCCCCGCAGCAGCGCGCCGCCACCCGCCAGCACGATTCCGCGGTCCACCAGGTCAGCCGAGAGCTCCGGCGGGCATCTTTCCAAGGTCACGCGCACGGCATCGACGATGGTGTTAAGCGGTTCGACGAGGGCCTCGCGCACCTCCTGTGAAGTGATGGTGATCGTTTTAGGCAACCCCGCCACCATGTCACGGCCCTTCACCTCCATGGTCATCTCCTTTTCGATCGGATACGCCGAGCCGATGCGAATCTTGATTTCTTCGGCGGTCCGTTCGCCGATCATCAGGCTGTACGCGCGTTTCATGTACTGGACGATGGCCTCATCCAATTCATCGCCGGCCACGCGAACACTGCGGCTGTAAACAATCCCCGCCAGGGAAATGAGCGCTACCTCTGTGGTTCCGCCGCCGATATCGACGATCATGTTTCCCGAAGCGTCCTGCACCGGCAAACCCACCCCGATTGCCGCCGCCATCGGTTCTTCAATCATGTAAACTTCGCGCGCTCCCGCCTGCAACGCGCTCTCTTTGACGGCGCGCTTTTCCACCTCGGTGATCCCCGATGGCACGGCGATGACGACCCGCGGGCGAACCATTCCCCGCCGGTTGTGCACTTTGCGGATGAAATGCCGGAGCATCGCCTCGGTCACATCAAAATCCGCGATAACCCCGTCCTTGAGGGGCCGAATAGCCACGATATTTCCGGGAGTCCGGCCCAGCATGCGCTTGGCGTCATCCCCCACCGCCAGCACTTCGTTGGTGCCGGCTTTGACCGCCACGACCGAAGGTTCCCGCAGAACGATGCCG
The DNA here is from genome assembly GCA_050998515.1 of Verrucomicrobiales bacterium. GTDB lineage: Bacteria > Verrucomicrobiota > Verrucomicrobiia > Verrucomicrobiales > V1-33 > JBPCQC01. The sequence continues at coordinate 682 of JBPCQC010000003.1, read as the reverse complement.
TGGTCTTTGACGTAAACGAGGGTATTCGCGGTGCCGAGGTCGATGCCGATATCGCTCGAAATAAGCCCAAAGAGCTTTCCAAACATCATGAAATTAAACGGTGGATAAAATTACGGGAAGCAACCCAGCAGGCCTTCAACGCCCCAGCCTGCCAGAAAAATTCAGCGCGGCTCGCTTGCGCGGGCGTGCTAATCGGTCAGACCCCGTGCGCGTCCCCAGGGACTGCTGGAAACCTGGCAGCCCCGGCTCATCACAACGGTGCAAACCGGTAATGATTGCAAAATGAAAGCTATTGCCACCCGGTCAAGGGGAAGATGGGGAATACTCTCCGTGCTGGGTGAGACTCAGTCGAGCCGTGCCCCGGACCGAAGCCCTATTGGAATGCGCTGGCAAGGCGCAGCAGCGACACTTTTGGCGCTGGGGTCAGCCGTGGCAGCGACACTTTTGTCGCTGGTGGGACGCACAAGCGACACTCCTCAGCCTGTCGGACTTTGCGTACTGGAATCCCCTACTAAAACGCAATTGAAACTTAAGTTTCCTTAAGCAACTTCGCGCTCATGGCACGAAGACTGGTTGTGATTGATCGCGATACTCCGATGCTGCTGCCGCCGAGCATTCAGCAATGGATTCCAGAAAACGATGTGGCGCGGCTGATTGTTGAAGTCGTCGAGGGGTTGGAGGA
>JBPCQC010000087.1:0-24472 GCA_050998515.1 Verrucomicrobiales bacterium | reverse complement strand
TCAGCAACATCTCCCGCTCAAGCAACCAGCTGGTCAAGAGCCATGACCGCAGAATCAAAGCCGCCCAGCATAAACTTCACCGCCTCGGAAAAATGCTAAAATCCTCAACCTGACCCCCAAGATGATGACCCCCAAGATGACTTCCTTAACAAAGTGTCAAATGTTTTGTCCTGACCCCTTTCATCCCTTTCCTCGATGAACGGCGCCGCCTCCCGGCCAGAAACTGGGAATGACTCTTTTTGCACACTGACCGGGATTTCCTTCACGCGGGGCCAATTTTTCGTGCTCGCCGGGATTTTTGTTGCCATCTTTGGTCTCGCCTCGTGGCGGTGTAAGTCCGTCTCTCCGGACGAGATGGTTCTACGCGAACGATCCGCACGAGACAAAGACAGGCCAACGGCCACCGTTTCTCCCAACCGTGTAAACCTCTCGGCGGCAACTCCGAGCGCTCAATCGGGGACTACATCCGGTTACCCAACTGCGGAGGAGGTGCCGCAGATTAGAGGAATCTGCATTCGAATCCTTGATGATTTGGTTAAGCCTTGGGAACGGCAGCATGCGGAATATCTTCCGACAGCTCGGGGAAATGAGGGAAAACAATTGGATGTCCTGATACCACCGTATCCCGAAGACCTGCGCCAGCAGATGAGGTCGCGATTGGAGCGTGAATTGCTTGCTGCGGTGGGGCCTGAGCGTTTTCGTGAGGTTATCGAAAGTGCGTTGAACACTCTGACTCGCGTCCTTCTCGACATATCGGCATTCCAGATTTTTAGCATTAACACGGACGAGCCCCATTCTGATGAGCTACCAGTTCGAAGAATCGGAGTCCTGACCCGTGATCAGATACGATTAAAAGAAGGTGGTTACGAAATATTACCTCCAGATCCTGCCTTGTTGCGACAACGCAGAGCCACCATTGGAAAGTACCCAATGATAACATCAGACCGGCTATCGGTGGCAGCAGCCAAAGAGCGTCTTTCTCATCTCTTTACAATAGAGGACCCCCCTTCTAGCCGGTCTGAGAAAGGGTTGGAAGGCTAATTGTTATAAATAACTTTGATCGATACAGCACCTCGCCCATGCCGCCCGCTCCGGCATGCGCAATGATCTGAAATTGATTGAGCGTGACGACAATCATGGCATGGCATTCACAGGAGAGGACGCATACAGGATCGCAACAAGTGAGCGTTTGTTTATTCAGCGACTGACGACGACGAAATATAGCCGAAGAGACCGCGATCTTTTCAGTCACAAAAAATCCACGCCGTGTTGTTGAATCCGTGACAAATGGTTCCATTCATGACCCAGCCCTCAGGTCTCAACGAGTACGCTACGGCCGAGCACGCGCTGAAATATCTGGCGCGGGCTGATCGGATTCCGCATCGAACGGAAGGGGAGGCGGTTTTGCTCGAATTCATTCCGCGCGATGTTCGACGGATTCTTGATCTCGGAACCGGAGACGGCCGATTGCTGGCTTTGCTGCGCATCGACAGGCCTGAGGCACATGGCGTGGCTCTCGACTTTTCTCCCACCATGATCGAGGCCGCGCGCGAGCGATTTCGCGGCGATGACAACGTTCAAGTGATCGAGCACAACCTTGACGATCCGTTGCCTGATTTCGGTTGCTTCGACGCCATCGTTTCCAGCTTCGCCATTCATCATTGCACCGACGAACGCAAAGAGCCGCTGTACTCCGAAATCTACGCCGCGCTGGTTCCTGGAGGCATTTTTTGCAACCTCGAGCACGTGACGCCTGCCACTGCAAAGCTGCACGCGAAGTTTCTGAACGCGCTCGGGATTACGGAGGCCGATGAGGACCCGTCGAACAAGCTCGTTAGCGTAACAACTCAGCTCGAGTGGCTGCGTGAAATCGGATTCCAGGAGGTGGACTGTCACTGGAAATGACTGGAACTTGCTCTCTTCGGTGGAACAAAGAAAGGCTGAACCTGGGAACGAAATGGAACAGAAGGGAACGAATAGCGAAGTTTAAATGACGGCCAGCCCTCTCCCCTTTCAGCGGGCGGTGAAGGTGGTAGACTGATATCGTGGACGCCGATTTGGAACTTCAGGATATCGCCCGCCGCTGTGTCTGGTGGGCTCCTCCAGATGAGGCATTGGCCGACCCGCGCCAATTTCTCTGTCATGTCATGGTTTACGGGCTGTGGCGGGATGCGGAGGTCATCCGCCGGCGCTTCAATCGCGACGAACTCTGTGCGGCACTCGCCGATGCTCCGGCGGGGCTGTTCGATATTCGCTCGTGGCATTATTGGCACCGGACGTTGGGCCAGCCGGTTCCGCCCTTGCCAATGCGGCAGATTCCCGAGCGTCCGGTGGGCGCCGCTCCGAGCAAGTCCGATTTTCATGCGCATGTAGCAACGGACCCCGACGGGCATCCACGTGGCGGTTCCGACGGCAACAGCTAGAATTCATGGGAACATTTCTTCCGCATTTGGAAATATTGCCGACTCCTCAGCGCAAGCTTTGGCCGAGGCTACGCGAGGTCCCTCGTTGGTTCACCCTTTATGGCGGCACAGCATTAGCGCTGCGATTGGGACATCGGACGTCAGTGGACTTTGATTTTTTCACTTCCGAACCCTTCACCGAGGCCGAGTTGCGCGCTCTGATTCCCTTTGCCGGCGACGCTCAAGTGGCGCAACGGGGGGACAATACGCTCTCGTTGATGCTGCCAGAGTTTGATGACGTCCGCGTGTCGTTTTTCGGCGGGTTGACTGTGAGCAGGGTTTCAGAACCTGAACTGGATGACCAGGACACCATTCTCGTGGCCTCACTGGACGATGTGGCCGCAATGAAGCTGGCGGTCATCACACAACGCGCGGCCACTCGGGACTATTGTGACCTGGCAGCCATCCTGCGCGCTGGCCTGAGTCTGGGATATGCCCTTGGATGCGCCAAAGCAGTCTATCGACACGAGTTTGATCCAATGCTCGGACTCAAGGCTTTGATCTACTTCGACGACTTGCCGTCACTGCCGAAAGATACTGCGGATTTCCTCGCAGCGGCCGCCGCCAGCGTGCGTGAAATTCCCGAAGTGCCAATCACTGCTTCACGAATCACACCTGAGTCTTGTCGAAAACTTCCCAAGCCATGAAGGCTCAACTCCTTCGATTTCGGCGCGGCCCCTGGATAATGGCAAGGAGTCCGGGCCTCTTTTCGCGGCCTGGCATTTCCACCCCGTGTGAGAAATAAATTTCGGGAAAGGGTTTTTCTTATAGCCATAGGGGTAAGTCCGCGCTATGCAGGGGGCCGCTTCCCCCGTAGATGAGAAACCGGCCCGGTATTTCTCTGTTTTTGCAGCGACCCCCGCACTGCTTTGCAGCCACGGCGGCGGTCTGTGCCATACTTGTCGCGCGCGCGAGTATGGCGGCCTCGCTTTTAATAAACGGCGATTTCGCCAACGGCCTCGAGGGATGGAACAAGCTTGGCACGCCATTCGACACCGGGGCTGCGGCAGTTTTGTCGGATCAGGGTGGCGAGCGAGTGGCCGTCTTCCAAACCGTGGCCATGCCAGCCAATTCATTCGGTACTTTGGTCTCGTTTGATTTTTTCGGCAGTTTTTCCTCGAACGTTCCGGTGGGCACAGCTCCCGATTCTCTCTTCGCGTCGTTTTATCTGGGGGCCACGCATTTTGGTTCTGACCTCGAGGCCGGCAGTTTTAATACCGCCATCGGTCTGGGGGATATTGATCATAACGGGATCGCAGGCCTGCCCGTCGCTCGCGGCAGAAGTCGTCCTGTATGTGAAAGCGCGTGTTAATGGCGCAGCTACCTGGACTTTGGTGCGGACGCGCAGATCGTTGAGATCTCTTCTGACATGAAGGCGTGGAAGGGCAACCAACCGGGGGACAAAGTCACGCAAACAGTCAGCATCGAAACTATCGAGCCGGGATGGGAGCGCGTCACGGAAGCCGCGCTGTCGGCAAGCGAAGCGCCGACCTTCCTTCGCCTGAAAGTCGAGGCCGACGAGTAGCGACCGCGTTCCGCGATGAATCGACGAACGTTCGTACTGCTGGCTGCGCTGGGAATCGGCGTGCCGCTGATTGGCAGCGGCGCCGACGGCGAGGCACCACAACAAACCGCTGCGGCGCGTTCTCACCGCCCATTTAAGTGGGAGGAGGCGACGGTCTCCGATTTCCAGGCGGCAATGCAGTCTGGGAAGGAAACCGCAGTGAGCCTCGCGGAAGCCTACATGGGTCGAATCGATGAAGTGGATAGAGCCGGGCCGATGCTCAAGTCGGTCCTGGAAGTCAATCCCGATGCCCTAGAGATGGCGCGCGGGCTCGACGACGAGCGCAAAGCAAAGGGACCACGTGGTCCACTGCACGGCATCCCAGTCCTGCTCAAGGACAACATCGACACGCACGATCGCATGATGACGACAGCGGGATCGTTAGCGCTCCTCGGCTCGATTCCGCCGCTGGATGCGTTCGTCGCGCAACGACTTCGCGAGGCGGGCGCCGTTATTCTTGGAAAAACCAACCTCAGCGAGTGGGCCAATTTTCGCGGTGACAGGTCAACGAGCGGTTGGAGCGCACGCGGCGGACAAACCAAAAATCCCTATGTTCTCGACCGAAATCCCTCCGGTTCCAGCTCGGGGTCGGCGGTCGCGGTTTGCGCGAATCTTTGCGCCATCGCCCTCGGCACGGAAACTGACGGCTCGATCATTTCGCCGTCGTCGCTCTGTGGCATCGTCGGGATCAAACCGACCGTCGGGTTGATCAGCCGTGCCGGCATCATTCCCATCTCGAACAGTCAGGACACCGCCGGTCCCATGGCACGGAGCGTCCGCGACGCCGCCCTCCTGCTCGGCGCGCTCACTGAAGTTGATCCTCGCGATCCCATCACCGAACAAAGTCGCGGCAAGGCGCACACCGATTATACGCAATTCCTCAACGAGAATGGCCTGCGCGGTGCCCGCCTCGGGGTGGCACGAAGATTTTTCCGGTTGGGACGCCCGGGCAGCAACGTGATCGAGTCTGCCATCGAGAAAATGAAGCAGTGTGGTGCCGAAATGGTGGAACTGGCGGACAAGGAGTTGTTCGGAGGATTCGGCGACGCCGAACAGCAAGTCCTACTCTACGAATTCAAACACGGGCTGAATTCTTATCTCGCGTCCCTGGGACCCAATGCCCCCATGCGCACGCTCGATGAAGTCATCAAGTTCAACGAGCGAAACAAAGAAAAGGAAATGCCGTTTTTCGGACAGGAGGTTTTTATTCGCGCGCAGGAGAAAGGCCCGCTGACCGACCAGGCCTATCTCGACGCTGTCGAAAAATGCCGTCGGCTATCTCGCGCCGAGGGCATCGACGCCCTGATGGACCGCCATCAACTCGATGCCATCGTGGCGCCTTCCGGTGGTCCCGCCGGCACGATAGACCCGGTCTATGGCGACCGCGACGCCGGTGGCAGTTCATCACCCGCCGCGGTCGCAGGCTATCCGAACATCACCGTTCCCGCTGGCCACGTTCACGGTCTGCCAGTCGGTATTTCCTTTTTTGGCCGCGCCTACAGCGAACCCAAGTTGCTCAAGCTCGCCTACGCTTTCGAACAAGCGACCAAAGCTCGGAAAGCCCCCAGGTTTTTGCCGACCGTCGAGTGAAACGAACAATAAAAGTGCGAATGGCGAACGAGTGGGGCACTTGGAGCACACCGGAGTTGCGGTCATTCATCGTTCGTTCGTTCACCGGAATTTGCCACGCAAAACAATCTCTTTTCCACGGCTTCATAGTTTCCAAGGTGCGCTCGCATCAGGCTCTTCCATAACTTGCCGTGATTGGGCACTGCGAAGTGGAGGGGTTCGTGAACACGGCCCGTTTCGCCGAGGCTCGAGAGGACGTGCTGCACCCAGCCCCAATCGGCCTTGTTGCCGGGGAAGCCCGCGCCCTTGGGGAAGCGGTCGAGTTCGTCGGCGTCGTAGTCCTTCTCTGTGAATTCGGTCTGGTTTCACATCGGATTGGCCACCGCGCGGTCGAAAGTCTGGAGCCGGTTGCCCTTGCGGAATTTCGGATGTCGGAAGGTATCGCCGATCTCGATCTGGCCTTCCATGTGGTGGATGATCATGTTCATGTTGGCCATCGCCCAGGTGGTGGGAGTGGATTCCTGGCCGTACAGCTTGAGCGGAGCTGTAGCCGGCGTCGCTGTAGCCGGGGTCTGTGACCCGGTCCGGCCTCGCAGAGGCCGGCTGTAGCCGGGGTCTGTGACCCCGGTCCGGCGTCACAGACGCCGGCTACAGTTCCGGCGTCACAGACGCCGGCTACAGCACAGATACCGGCTACAGCGCGCATCTTTTCCTCGGAAGCGAGTTCGCATTTGATGAGCAGGCCAGCGGAGCCGCAGGTGGGATCGTAAACGGTCATGCCCGGCTCGGGGTCCAAGATGCGCGCCATGATCGGATACAATTCGTTACTCGCTCACTTCAATCCAGCCGACTCCGTAAGGTTCGAGCTTCGTTTGGATCGGCCGTGTGTCCAGTTCGGCTCCGCTGCCATGTCGAACGATCTCGAGATTGTTGATGGCGGCGCCTGCGTTCAATTTGATAACGCGAAACTGCCCGCCCGGGTGCTTGGAAAAGCGGAACACGACATCGGCAGTTTCAAGTTTACCATCGGACGGAAAGTTCCAAAACACGACGTGATTCCAGCTTCCGTTTCGCGCGGCGACCGCTTTGACATTTACGGTCCCTCCGCCCACTGCGAGCTTTTGGCCTTTGATCAAGCTAAGTAATTTGAAGATGTAGTAAGTCGGCCGAACGCGACCCTGGTTGTCCCAGAGGCCATCGTACTGCGGCATCTCGTTCCACCAGTGCGCCATGAAATCGACCCCCTTCGCGGACATCCAACCCAAATATTTTGATCGATCGACGAAGATGTCCCGGATGTGATAATAAGATGATCGGCTGAGGCCTTCTTCGTGGAACCCGTGCGTCGTCTCGAGTACGAACGCCGGCTGAAATGCCGGAGTCAGCACTGGATTGGCGAGCGACATGTTCCATTCGTCCAGGATCGTTTCCGTTTTCGCCAGTTGAGGGAATTTGGCCAGCCTCTGCTTCACGTCCTTGATGCTCTGGCGGAATTGTTGTGGGTCGTTGCCGTAGACGTGCCACGAGAAGAAATGGAGCGGTGCGCCGCCGCTCGCGCAATGTTCCATAAGTGCATCACCCACTCTGCTTCGATAACCTGCCAGCGCCGGTCCGCCCACTTTAGCTTTCGGGTCTGCGCGCAGAATCGCCTTCGCTGTATGGGTGTAATAAGTCACATAATCCGCTGGTTGGCAGCGATATGGGCAGCCGCCATCTTCGCCAATATCCGGCTCGTTGCCGATCTCCCAATACTCGATCCCAAATTGGCGCTCCTCGTTGCAATGTTTCACCAATTCAAAAATCAGTTTTTCCCACTCGGCGTAGTCGGTCGGATGGACGATGTCCTGATCAATCTTCGGATAGAGCAGGCGCGGCTTGAAACAAAGCGCCATGATCGGTTTTGCGCCGGTGCCCAGAATAGCCTCGATGCTTTTGTCCAGCGTGGTCCAGTGGTAGCGACCGCGCTCGGGAAGCAGGTTAAAGTACTCCTGAACGAAAAGACGAATTGTTTGCGGATCGAGTTGCCCGAGCTGCTCGATATGCGGATCAATGATCGGTTTGTCCGAAAGCCCGCCCTGGCCGAGGGAGTACCGGGTCAGATCGATTTCTCCGGCAGTCGTGGAAGGGTCGATGGTGAGTTCGACTGCAAAAGCGGCTCTCAGGGCGAGCAGGCAAGCGCCCGGCTGGACGGAGATAAAATGAATGAGCTTCATTGTAATGTTCATGTTGGTTTCGGCGAGGCCTTCTTCGCACTGCAAAGGACAGCCTGCCCTTTGCGCCGAGACTGTTCAAGACCAGTTGAACCGTTCCTGTTGTTCGTGCGTCCGCTGAATCACGCGGGCATTCGCTACATTATCACCGGCAGCGTGGCCGCCATTTTTTATGGGGAACCGCGTCTCACTCACGATGTGGATTTTGTCGTCGTTCTGAACGACGCCGATATCGAGAGACTTGCGGAAGCTTTTCCAGCGGCTGAGTTTTATTTGCCTCTGCCTGAAACCATCGCTGCTGAAACTCAGCGAGAGCAAGGCGGCCACTTTAACATCATTCCACGCGAGCGTGGCGTTATCGGGAAATTTCGCGCGCGAAAATTGAGCCTCGACAAATCCATTGTGGGTGGGGCTATTCGGTGGCAGGAGTCTATGTAAAGGTCGCCGGGTCGGCGGCTGCGTTCTGCGGATGAAAACCTATTCCTCACTCATCGCAGGATGTGTCCTTTCGGTGAGCCTGATGGTGGCCGATACATCGGTTGTGGCGGAGGGGCTCCGATTGGTCGAGCCGACGGATGGCCAGCAGTTTCAGCCGGGCGAGACGATTCGATTGCGCGCGATTGTTGAGAATGACACTGGCGGGGCGTGGCAGGTCGAAATCTACGACGGCAGCCGCCGCATCGGTGAGACAATTCCCAACGGGACGATCTTTTGGCGGGATGCCAGGGGCGGAGATCATGTGCTGAGCGCCCGTGCCATTGATGCCAATGGAACGACGCTCACGTCGGCGGCGGTGAATATTCTGGTCGGACCGGGTCCGGCATTGCCAGTGGTCAGGTTGTTTTCTTCTGGCTGGTCGACGACCGAGCCCTGCCCAACTTGCCGCGTTATTCCGGCCAGCCTTAGCGTCGAGCGAACCGAGCCGACAGCCGAAGCGCTGACCGTTTTCCTGCAAGTCGATGGCACCGCCACGGCTGGGGAAGATTATCAGGTGTTGCCGGCACTGCTTGAAATCCCGGCCGGGGAAAAGTCTGTTCAGGTTACCGTCGGCGCTCACGACGACGCTCTTGTCGAAGGTCCGGAGGTGGTGCGCGTGCGCCTGGCCGAGCCGATGACTGATTTGGGTTCGCCGACCTACCTCATCAGCTCCTACGCCGACGAAGTCATGCTGGTAATTTTCGACGACGAACCAGACGCTCCGGAGGCACGGTTGGACATCATCGAGCCGAATGGCGGGCAGCATGTTCCGTTAGGATCGACGATCCAGCTTTCTGCGATGGGCGTTTACACTCGCAATGAAATCCTTCGCCCCGTCGAATTCTACGACGGCGCCACTTTTCTTGGCCAGTCAACTCCGCAGGCGCTGGGACGGCCTTCGATTCCCGGTCTTCCCAGCGTGCACACCATTACGTGGACGAACCCATCGGCAGGGCGCCGAGTCTTAACCGCGCGCACCGAGCTTTCGCTCGATTTATGGGTCTCGTCCCCGCCGATTGAGATTTGGGTCGGAGATGAACCGCCGGCAACTGTGGTGAGCATCGAAGCGACGCGGCATATTGCGGAAGAGGATTCAGCGCCCTTTGACAGGTTGCCGCTGACAGGCGAGTTCACGATTTCACGAGCTGGGCCCACCAATGAATCACTGCCGGTTTTTGTGCACTACTCGGGTAGTGCCACGGAAGAAGAAGATTATTCGGCCCCGTGGTTGGTGACCATTCCGGCCGGCGCCGCGTCCACCATCATTCGCATTGAGCCCGGTCAGGACAACGTTCGAGAGGGAATCGAAACCGTCGTAGCCACTGTCTCCAACTGCCCGCCCGATGGGTTGCGTATCCCGTGTTATGCGTTCGAAATTGATTCCGCCCGCGCCCGCGCCACCGTTTTCATCCGCGATGACGGAACCACTCGCGCGAGCGTCGAGATTGCCTCACCCGAGGACGGTGCAGCGTTCGAGGCGGGCGATCCGATCTTGATTCGGGCCGTGGCCATCGATCTTGATGGCTACATCGGCAGCGTGGAATTCTGGGCCGGCGACCAACGAATCGGCGCCTCGACTGTTAATTTCATCCGCGCTCCTGATCCAGGTACGCCGATCGAGCATGAATTTGAATGGCTTGATGCGCCGAGCGGCGCTCACTTGATAACGGCGCGCGCGGTGAGCAGTTCGGGCATCAACATCAGATCGAACCCGGTGAACATCAGGGTGGGCGGGGAGCCTCCGGCGATCGTAGTGCGCATCGAGGCCACCGCGAACATCGCGGAGGAGAGCTCGATGCCGTTGCGCCGTCTTAAACTGGCCGGTGTTTTTACAATTTCCCGCACCGGACCCACCAGCGGTTTCTTGCCGGTGTCTCTTAAATACTCAGGCATGGCCGCTCCAAATGAGGATTATCCCGCCTTGCCTGGCCTGGTGAGCATTCCGGCGGGCTCCACTTCAATCGAATTGCGTGTCGAGGCGAATCCCGATCAGGTGGCAGAAGGCATCGAAACGCTGGTAGCGACTGTTTCAAATGATCCGCCGCCGCAGGTGGCGACGATCGATCTTTCTTACGACGGTTTCGACGTGGACCCGGCGGCCGAGAGCGCGACTATATTCATTCGGGATGATGGGATCACCGAAGCAAGTCTGCGGATTACGAGACCTGCGGCGGGCGCCGCTTTCAACGCCGGTGATGCGATCCCGATTGGAGCGACCGCCATCGATCTAAATGGGTTCATCAGCCGGGTCGAGTTTTGGGACGGCGAACAAAGGATCGGCGTCTCCGACATTATTTTCATTCAACCGCCGCCGGCGGGCACTCCCATCGACCACAGTTTCGAATGGCTTGGCGCAGCCGTTGGGCCGCACGTGTTAAGCGCCCGGGGCATAGCCACTGACGGCGCGATCCTGATGTCGACGCCTGTGCACATTACGGTCGGGGCGCCGAATCAACCGCCAGCGGCGGCCCTTGCAAGCCCAGTGGCTGGTGAAGAGTTTCCGCCTGAAACCAACATTGAGATGGTGGCTGCCGTGAGCGATCCCGACGGTTATGTACGCAAGGTCGAATTTTTCGCCGATGGCCGGAAGATTGGTGAGGTTGGCCTGGAATTCGTCCAGTCGCCGCCGCCAGGGCAGTCCCAGACTTTTTCGTTCGTTTGGCATTATTCGACTCCAGGGCCACACGTCCTCACCATTCGCGCCACCGACAATGGCGGCAGGACCGTCGAATCCGCGTCGGTGGAAATACGTGTAACAGAGCCAGAGACACTGCCAGTTGTCATTGTGGTGGCCAGCGATCCGTTCGCGGTCGAACCGGCACCCAACGCTGTGCTGAACACGGCAACATTCCGGATCCGTCGGTTCGGATCGACGGCTGGCGATCTGGTTGTCAGCTATTCGCTGCGCGGCACCGCCTTGAACGGGGTCGACTACGAGATACTGTCTGGTGAGGCTACTATTGTTGCCGGCGAGACGTCCGTCCTGGTCGGGCTGCGGCCGCTTCACGATGACGTGGTTGAAGGTATTGAATCCGTGGTTTTGCTGTTGCAGCATCCCACCGACCCGCTGGCACTTCAACTTCCGGCCTATCGGATCGGGTTTCGCAGCCAGGCTGTCGCGCTCATCGGTGATGTCTGGGAGCCGCCGATCGCGTCCGCCGACTGCGTCAGGGTTGGCGATTCTTTGTTGCACATCTGTTTTGCGGGCGAGAACGGCACGAACTATCGAATCGAAGTGAGCGGGGATTTGAAAAACTGGGAAACGATGACCGCCGGCATCGCCGTTGATGGGATGCTGCATTTTGTCGATGACGAAATGGCTGGCAGACGGCAACGCTATTATCGCGTTGCGCCCGAGGCGGTGATCGAGGCGGAACCGTAGCACTACGGTGGCATCGGCCGCTGGCCGATGAACTTACGCATTGGTCGGATTCAAAGTGACGCAGGCGTCCCGCCTGCGCGTACCTCGGGCAACTTGGCTGAGAGCACAATGCCGCCCGACGTCGGCCGGCCAGGATGGCCGGCGTACGCACAGGCAAGTTGCCTGCGTCACCGGCGTCAAAGTCCGACAGGCTGGGTCCATCGATGCCACCAATGATTCGACATTCGACATTTGCGATCCAACTGTCGGCATGCTTCGCCTTATTCTGGCAGCTTGGGCGTTAATCCTTTGGGCAAACCAAAATGGTGCGGCAGCGACCCGTCCCAACATTATCGTCATTCTTTCAGATGACATGGGGTTTTCCGACCTCGGTTGCTACGGTGGCGAGATTCAAACACCGAATCTTGATTTGCTCGCTCGGAACGGGATCCGATTCACTCAGTTCTATAACACCGCGCGCTGCTGCCCCACGCGCGCCTCGTTGCTGACCGGCTTGTATGCCCATCAGGCGGGCGTTGGCCACATGATGGCCGACCGCGGCCACGATGGTTACCGCGGCGACCTTAACCGTCATTGCGTGACGATTGCAGAAGTGCTGCGGCCTGCCGGTTATCGCAACTACGCCGTCGGCAAATGGCATGTCACCCGCCACATCAAGCCGGACGGTCCGAAACACAACTGGCCGTTGCAGCGCGGGTTTGATCGCTACTACGGCACGGTTCACGGCGGTGGAAATTATTTCGATCCCTCGACGCTGACGCGCGATAACACGGCCATTTCCCCGTTCGCGGATGCGGAGTATCAGCCCTCGATCTATTACTACACAGACGCGATTACAGACCACGCAGTCCGTTTCATTGCCGATCACAGCGCGCACGATGGGAACAAGCCATTTTTTCTTTATGTCGCTTATACGGCCGCGCATTGGCCGATGCATGCCCTGCCGGAAGACATCGCGAAGTATCGTAGCAAGTTCGATGCTGGGTATGAGCCGGTCCGGCGCGCGCGCTTCGAGCGCATGAAAACTCTCGGACTGATTGCACAGGATAGCGTGCTGTCGCCGCCGGCGGGCGATTGGGAGGCCGTGCCGGATAAAAGCTGGGAGGCAGCGTGCATGGAGGTGTATGCGGCGATGGTCGACCGCATGGATCAGGGTATTGGACGCATAACCCAAGAGTTGAAACGAGCGGGAGTGTTCGAGAAAACCCTCATTGCCTACCTTCAGGACAACGGCGGTTGCGCTGAAGGCATGGGGCGAACCGGGACCAAAGAGCACCCCGAGCAATTTCGGTCTGACAAGCCGACGCTGCCGCCGCTCGCTGCGAATGCGTTGCTCCCGCCCGGCAGCGTCCCAAAACAAACCCGCGACGGCTACCCGGTCCTCATGGGTCGAAAAGTCATTCCCGGAGCGGGCGACACGTTCATCGCCTACGGAAAGGATTGGGCCAACGTATCGAACACGCCGTTCCGTGAATACAAGCATTGGGTTCATGAGGGCGGCATCAGCACGCCGCTCATCGTTCACTGGCCGGAGAGAATCCCGCGGCAACGCAATGGCACACTCGAGGCCCAACCCGGCCACCTCATTGACCTTATGGCGACATGTCTCGACATCGCTGGAGCCGCGTATCCCCAAGGGTTCGCTGGCCACTCAATTCTGCCTTTCGAAGGCGTAAGCCTGTGTCCAGCCTTCCAGGGCAAACTTCTTTCGAGAACACAGCCGATCTTTTGGGAACATGAAGGCAATCGCGCCATTCGGGAGGGCAAGTGGAAGCTCGTCGCGAAAGAGAAAGAGGCTTGGGAACTTTACGACATCGAGACGGACCGGACGGAATTGAAGGATCTCGCGACGCAACATTCCCATCGGGCTCAGGAGTTGGCCGCAAAATGGGAAGCATGGGCCAAAAGGGCAAACGTTCTGCCGGTTGGCACATGGCGGGTCAACTCCTCGAAACCCGATCCCGCCGATGCGAAGAAATGACTCTCGTACCGCAGACTGTCAGTCTGCCGTGTCGCAGACCTGTGGTCCGCACGGGGCTGGGGCCAGCGGGCCCATGTTCTGCCAATCCTGTGATGAGTAACGCAAAGCGGGCTGTGGAAACCTTCGCCACGCCTGGCACATCACTCTAACTGGAACTCGACCCGGTCTTCAGGTCGAGGGGAGAGCCTGTTACCGGTGATAATGCGCACGCAGGCGTTCCAGCGCAGGAGGGCATCATCGTTGCCGGCTGGGCGGATCCGTTCGGCCTGCTCGTAATGGGTCATCGCTTCGCGCAGGAAAGCGTAGGCCTCGAAGGCCGATCCTGAAGCCGCGTGATGAAGCAGCGCCTTGGCTCGGCGTTCACAAATTATACCTGCGTAATAGGCGCGCTCGTAAGGATCATTCAGCAGCGGCAATACTTCCTGAATCTGAGTCATACCGACGCTGTAGCCCTTTCCAAAACGATCGGTCAGCGCCAACAAGAGTGTTGCCAGCGCCTGTTGGTTCCTGGCATCCACTCGCAGGACGTCGTGGCAAATGCTTTCAGCTTCCCCAGGCTCATTGAGCAGGCGGTAGCGCATCGCCTTGTCCAAAGCCGCGGGAATTCCCTCTCGCGAGAGCGGCTTCAGGTGAAGCGTTTCACGGTTCACGGTGGAGAGGTTGCTGATGACTCCGGAGCACCGGGCCTCTTGTTCTCTTTCAGCCGCCTGATCAGCATCGACAGGGGATCGTAATACTCATCAACGATTCTTTCCTTGAGGGGAATGATGGCGTTGTCCGTGATGGTGATGTTTTCTGGACATACGTTGGTGCAGCATTTGGTGATGTTGCAATAGCCGATTCCCTGCGACTGTTTTAATTCCGTGAGACGAGATTCCGTATCGAGCGGGTGCATCTCGAGCGCCGCCACGTAAATGAGAAACCGCGGACCGATGAACTCATCATGCTTGTGGTGGTCGCGAAGAACATGGCAGACGTCCTGACAGAGGAAACACTCGATGCATTTCCGGAATTCCTGCACGCGATCGATGTCTGCCTGCGCCATGCGCCACGTGCCGTCCGGCGCATCGGGTGGGCGAGGATTGAACTTTTTGATTTTCTTTTTTACGCGGAAGTTCCACGAGACGTCGTTGACGAGGTCTTTGACGAGCGGAAACGCTTTCATAGGCTCGACCGTGACTGGTTGATCGAGCGGCAGATCATTGAGCCGAGTCATGCACATTAGGCGAGGCAGACCATTAATTTCCGCGGAGCATGAGCCGCATTTGCCAGCCTTGCAGTTCCACCGGCAGGCGAGGTCGTTGGCCTGCTCCGCCTGAATCTGGTGCACGGCGTCGAGGACGACCATTCCCTCAGTTACGTTGGTGGTGTAGTCCTCGAACTGGCCGCCGTTGGCGTCGCCGCGCCAGATGCGAAAGGTTGCGTTTTTCATTTTGTGAAAGTGGGAGGGCGGAGCCCGCAACGGAATGAGGCCTCTTGCCTGTGGCATGATTCAAAGCAACGGGCGGGACGCCCGTTCCCCCTTTTGAGCGGTGCAATCACCGGTTCTCCTCGATGATTTGCTTCAATTCGGCTGGCATCTCCGGAAGCGGTTCGCGGCGCATTTCCATGCTGCCGTCCTTCTGTTTGCGCACCACCAGATTAACGTTGCCGAATGCGGCGTCCTTGTCGGGATGGTCATCGCGAAAATGGGCGCCGCGGCTCTCCCTGCGTTCGAGCGCGGAACGTGTGATGGCATCCGATACAGTAAGCAGGTTGGTGAGATCGAGCGCGGTGTGCCAGCCGGGATTGTATTCACGATTGCCCGCGACGCCGACCCTCCGCGAACGTTCCCATAGTTTTTCGAGTCCATCGAGGGCGCGGAGCATTTCGTCCTCCCGGCGCACAATGCCGACCAGGTCCTGCATCATTTCCTGCAAATCGTGCTGAATCTGGTAGGGGCCTTCGCCAGCGGCGCCACGGTCAAAGGGCTCCAGGGCTTTGCGAGCGGCTTCGTTGACCTGGCTTTGATCGACACGGCCGGCCGGGTTCTCCCTGGCGAATTTCGCTGCGAATTCACCGGCCCGTTTTCCAAAGACGATGATGTCGGAGAGCGAATTTCCTCCCAGACGATTGGCTCCGTTGATCCCGGCGGCGCATTCCCCGGCCGCAAAAAGGCCGGGCACATTGGACATTTGGGTGTCCGAATCGACCCGGATTCCCCCCATGATGTAGTGTGTCGTGGGACCGACCTCCATCGGTTCGCTGGTGATGTCGATATCAGCCAGTTGCTTAAACTGGTGATACATGCTTGGCAATTTGCGCTTGATGTGATCGGCGCCGTTGGGCAATTTTTGTTTAATCCAGGAGATGTCGAGAAAAACACCACTATGTGGGGTTCCCCGGCCTTCTTTAATTTCCCGCACGATGCAGCGGGCGATGTGATCTCTGGTCAGCAACTCGGGGGGGCGGCGGGCATTTTTGTCGCCCTGGCAATAACGCCAGCCCTCTTCTTCACTGTCCGCGGTTTGCGCTTTGTAATTGTCAGGGATATCCCCGAACATAAAGCGCTTGCCCTCGCTGTTGAGGAGAATGCCCCCTTCGCCGCGCACGCCCTCGGTCACCAAAATTCCCATCACGCTTGGGGGCCAGACCATTCCGGTGGGATGGAATTGAATGAATTCCATGTCGATCAACTCGGCGCCTGCATGGTAGGCGAGGGCATGGCCGTCTCCTGTGTATTCCCAACTGTTACTCGTAATTTTGTAAGCGCGGCCCACGCCACCGGTGGCCAGGACGACGGCTTTGGCGCGGAAAACCTTGAATCGGCCACGTTCGCGTTCGTAAGCCAGTGCTCCAATAACGCGCTCGCCGTCCTTCAGCAACGCGAGCACCGTATTCTCCATGTGCACCTCGATGCCCTGATGCACGCCGTGGTCCTGTAAGGTGCGGATCATTTCGAGTCCCGTGCGATCCCCGACATGAGCCAGGCGCGGGTATTTGTGTCCGCCGAAATTTCGCTGCAAAATGCGGCCGTCCGCCGTGCGATCAAAGACCGCGCCCCAAGCTTCCAGTTCGCGCACGCAGGCGGGCGCTTCGCGGGCATGGAGTTCCGCCATGCGCCAGTTGTTGATATATTGGCCGCCCCGCATGGTGTCCGCGAAATGGACTTTCCAGCTGTCCCGGTCGTCCACGTTCGCGAGAGCGGCGGCGATCCCCCCTTCGGCCATGACGGTATGGGCTTTGCCGAGCAACGATTTGCACACCAGCCCGACGGAGACTCCAGAGGCGGACGCTTCGATTGCCGCTCGCAATCCGGCTCCACCGGCGCCGATTACGAGCACATCGTGTTCGTGCGTTTCGTATTCGGACATCAGGTGACGCTCGGATGGCTAATGGTTAACGATGTTTTCACAGGATTCTCCAATCCGTCCAGATGCCCATGGCACAAAGGCGGACATACAGATCAGCGAATCCGACGCAGACAAGGCTCATCCAGGCCCACATCATGTGCCGGCGATTAAGACATGTGACGCATCCGTAAGCCTGGGCGCAGGCGGGCGAGCGCGAGAGCTGATCGATCCGTCCGCCGATGAGGTGCCGCAGCGAATGACAGCCGAAGGTATAACCGCTGAGCAGGACGACATTCATTGCAAGCACGATTGTCCCCAGGCCAATACCGAACGCCTTCCTGCCAGTCGCGGGGTCGATAAACCACAGGGCATTCCAGACGTCATAGGCCAGTACAACGATGAACAGGATGGCTACGTAAAGAAAATAGCGGTGCACATTTTGCATGATCAGGGGAAACGAATTCTCCCCGCGATACTTCTTTCGGGGCTCTCCGACCGTGCACGCGGGCGGATCTGCCCAGAAAGCCTTGTAGTAGGCTCCGCGATAATAGTAGCAGGTTAACCTGAAGCCGGCCGGCGCCCAAAGAATCAAAAGCGCCGGTGAAAACGGCAGCCATTCCGGCCACCAGCCGGGCTTTGGGCCGAGCAAGCTATGGGGCGAGGACCCAAAGATTTCAGGCGAGTAAAACGGAGAGAGGTAAGGCCCGAAGTGGTAATACGCGCCTTGAAACGCGGCCCATGTCGAGTAGACGATGAAAGCGGCAAGTCCCAGGAAAATGATCATCGGCTTCACCCACCAGGCATCGCGCCGCATGGTCTGGCCGAACGTTTGCTGTTTTAGTGAGACATGGGCGTGCGCCATAATAACAGATCTAATTCGGATTGGGAGTGACTGCATATCGACGAGTTCGCCGCGTTTCAAGCCAATTGAGGATTATCTTTTTCCGGCGTTGCGCCCGTGGTTCACAGTTCCATCATGTTTCCACCATGAAAGTCAGGTTGCTGGTTGTCGGGATCTGCGCCGCATCGGGTGTCGCCGTCGCGGCGGAACGGACGGAAAACTTTGACCAGGATCCTGGCTGGCATGCGCATAATAATCGGGCCGCCAAACCGGAACCGCGGGAGATCCGTCAGGATTTCGGCTATTCCTCGACCGGCCATGCGGGCGCCGCCGGTGAGCTCGGCGGATTCATCAACCCCGCGGCGGAACCGGCCTACTATGCGAAGGAAATTCCGCAGCGAACCTTCAGCGAGGGCTTGAGCGCATCGGGCAGACTCGTTTGCACTGGGCGGCAATTCCATGTGTTGGTTGGCTTCTTCAACGCCGGCACGGTCAACGAATGGCGAACGCCGAACACGATTGCGCTTCGATTGCAGGGTCGTGGCGATGTTTTTTACGCTTACGTCGAGTACACTACCAGCCGGTGGCGGGCGGGTGGGGACAGCCCCGGCGGCTTTTCGCAAGTTCCGGAGCCAAATGGCAAGTTTCGGCTTAAAGGCTTCCCCATCGGGCCGGCGGCGCATCAGTGGTCGCTGCGCTACGATCCCCAAGGCAATGGCGGCAGCGGAAGCATCATCGTCACCATCAATGATGAAACCGCGATTTGTGATTTGGATCCCGGCCACAAAGCCGATGGCGCGACATTCAACCGGTTCGGTTTGATCAACGTCATGAAGCAATTTGATGACGGCGGAGAATTGTGGCTCGACGACGTGACGATTAACGGGGAAAAAGAATTCTTCGCCCAGGATCCGCGTTGGGACGGCCGTGGAAACCGCCGGACCTACACGAGCAACATCGTGCGGCCCCGGTTCGACTTCGGCTACAGCGAGAAAACGAGTCATGCCGGCGGGCGCAATGCGGGCGAAATCGGCGGCTTGGTTTTTCGCGGTGACGGGCGTTACCCCCACATGATGGCGTTTTACGGCGACCGGCTTGAAGAACTGACGCTCGCCAAGCCGCTGAAAGCTTCGGGCAAGGTCAGTCTGCGCCGCGCGGTGAGTGACAGCGATATTCTCATTGGATTCTTTCACTCGGACCACAGCCTCGCGAGTGGCGGGTCGGATGCCATAGGAACACCTCCGGATTTTCTCGGCGTGTCGATTGGGGGCCCCAGCCGGGAAGGCTTTATGTTTGTGCCGTCGTATCGGTTGCACAACACCGAGCGCAAGATCGCGGCGCAGGGACCTTATCTCCTTCCGAATGGAGCGCCGCACGACTGGACGCTGGAATACTCGACGGGGGAATCGGGCGGCACTCTCACGGTCACGCTTGATAACGAGCGCGCGACTCTGGCGATTCCCCGCGAACACGTGGTCGTGGGGGCTCATTTCAACCGCTTTGGCATCATCAGCCCGCACACCGATGGCAACGGACAACACCTTTACTTCGACGACCTCACCTACACCTGGACGCAGTCCGGCATGCCGGCTCACCGAATCCTGCGTGGACACACCGGATCGGTGATGGGCGTTGCGTTTTCGCCCGATGGCAGAAGGCTGGCCAGCGGCTGCCGCGATAGAACGGTCCGCATCTGGGACCCGGACACTGGAGAACTTCTGCGTGTCCTCGAAGGACACACGGCGGACGTATACTCAGTGGCTTTTGCCCCGAACGGAACAACCTTGGCCACCGGCAGCGGCGACCACACCATTCGCGTTTGGGATTTGAATGGAAAAGCTGTGCGCACCGTCGACGCACATGATGATGTCGTGCGCGCGGTCGCCTTCGCCTCGGATGGCCGAACGCTGGCCAGCACCGGCACAGACTTGACGGTGCGGCTCTGGGATGCGCAAACGTGGCAGCTCAAAGCCACGCTCACCGGCCATACTGCCCGCGTGAAGTCAGTCGTTTTTTCCCCCGATGGCCGCCTGCTGGCCAGCGCCGGGGACGACAAATGCGTGCGGATATGGGATGTCGCCAAGGCCGCGCTGATAAGGGACTGGCAAGCCCACGATGCTCCCATAGAAGCCGCTCACTTTTCCTCTACGGGCGAATTCTTCGCCACCAGCAGCAACGACGGTTCGGTCCGCGTCTGGTCGGTGGGCCCATGGACCCTTCATCGCCGGCTGGAGGGTCATCGCGGCGAAGTTGATTCCATTGCGTTCGCACCCGCCGGCGACATCATTGCCAGCGGGAGCAAGGACTGTACTCTCAAATTGTGGGATGCGCGCACCGGGGAACTGTGCCTGGCCATCGAACCGCATACCGATCGCATTGAAGCATTGGCATTTTCCTCCCGCGGCCAACTCGCCACCGGAAGCGGCAGCCACGATGCCACCGTCAAAACGTGGACTGGGTTGTTTGGGAAACCATAGCTCAGATGGGCGGCTGTGCAGATTCGTCCGCCTGGTGTGGTTTGCCCGCCGACAAGTTTAAACCGCGCGTCGTGTGAAATCGTCTATCGCCGATGCCGCAGGCAATTTTGTTTCCGGATTCGGGCGGCCGCCCACTGTCATGGCCCGGGCGCCCGGTCGTGTTAATTTGATCGGCGAGCATACCGACTACAACGATGGCTTCGTGTTGCCGATGGCGATTAACCGGCACATCGTAGTTGCCGCTGCGCCTAATGGACTTCGACGCGTGCGTTTGCGCAGCACTCATGGCAACGGACTGGTCGAGATTGACCTCACGCGGCCACTCCAACCTGGCGAACCAAGGTGGGCAAATTATGTGCGTGGCGTTATCGCGGGCTACCAACAGCACGGCTTTCCAGTGCCCGGTTTTGACGCGGGTTTTGTCTCGAGCCTCCCGGCCGGCGGAGGATTGAGCAGCAGCGCAGCCCTCGAAGTCGCTGCGGCCACCGCGATCGAAGCCCTCGCAGGCGAAAGTATCAAGCCGGTCGAAAAGGCGCTGCTTTGCCAGCGAGCTGAGCACGATTTCGCCGGCACGCCCTGTGGCATCATGGACCAATTCGCGTCTGTGTTCGGCCGCGAAGGACATCTTCTGCTGATAGATTGCCGCAGCCTCGAGGTGCGCGATGTGCCGTGGCCGGGGGAAGCGCTGGCTTTGCTGGTCATCAACTCGGGCATTCACCATGAGTTGGCCGCAGGTGAATATGCGCTCCGACGCCAGCAATGCCAGGCGGCCGCCTCCGCTCTTGGCCTCAGCTTGCGCGAGGCGACTCGGCACGACCTCGACGCGGTGCCCCTCGATGACCTCATTTTCAAGCGCACCCGGCATGTCATTTCTGAGAATGCTCGCACTTTGGAATGTGTCACCGCATTGGAAGCTGGAGATTGGCAAACAGTCGGCCGGCTAATGTTGGCGAGTCACGCGTCATTGCGCGACGACTTTCAGGTGAGTTGCGGTGAGTTGGACACTCTGGTCGAGTTGGCGGCCGCCCAAGGAATTTCCGCGGGTGTTCACGGAGCCCGTATGACTGGCGGCGGGTTTGGCGGCTCGGTGATCGTACTCGTCGATGCCTCGGAAGCGCCAGGAATCCGGGACATCATCGTTGACGCTTACTTCGCTCGAACCGGAATTCGGGCCGATGCTTTCATTACGACACCCAGCGAAGGCGCACGCATCCTGTCCTTGGAGTGAGCGGCGAAACCTCCGGGCAGCGATTACAACCCGCTCAGCCGCAAAGTGACTCTACAAGCACAGGCACTCAAGGCCGCCGTATAAACTCAGCCGCTTTGTCGAACGCAGCGCGGCCCACTGTGGCGGGAGTTCCCTCGTTGTGCGCCATCAGGTCCGCGACATTCTCCGCAATATTCTCACGAAGTTGTTGGACCAGATCCTGCCCTTTTCGGGTGATTTGGACCATTACCTTGCGCCGGTCATCCGATGCATGAAGCCGCTGAACGTATCCAAGCTTCTCGAGCCGGTCTACCAGACCGGTGGCTGCCGCAGTTGAATGGCCCATCTTTCGGGAGATGTTCGTCATCGTCAGATAATCCTCGCTGGCAAGGTAACCCAGGAGGAAAAACTGCGCGTAAGAGACGTTTCCTCGGTTCAGTTCCTTCGAGAGATCGAGCAGGAACGACCGTTGCGTATACATAATGAAGTCCGCCATTTCACTGGCGATTTTTTTGACGCTTTGCTTGTCTTCGGCGGTTTTCATGGAAAGGCGGGGATCTCGGGACTGCCAACTCTAAAGATGTGAATATTCTAAATGATAAGGAAGTGCGATCAAGAACATTTTTTGGTATTTATGAATATTATGTGATCAGGCTCCCTAAAGTTTGTTCACCTGACCATTAAGTGAGTTAAATATTCAAGATTGTGACTCAAACTCTAACATTTTGCAAGTTCGAATTGTTGTTGGCCGGCGGGCTGGTGGGGAAGACGGCCGAACGCGAGAGACTGGGGCTGGTTAGATTTTCAGAACGGGTACCACTTCGCCTGCGGGGAGGCTGGCGTGGGGTGAGACGCGCAATAGCGCATTCGACTGGCTCAAAGAGAATAAGGCATGTGATTCCTGGAGTTTGGCCAGCCGCAGAATCCCTTCGGGGTCCACGCGCCCACGCAGATAATGGGGACGTTTAGCGCCATTGGTTACTGGCTGGCCCAAACGAGCCCAAGAGTAGTTCACTGTTTTCTGACTCGCCCCCTGCCACTGCAGAAGGGCCGGCACGACGAAAATCGAAAAGGTCACGAAGGCGGAGACAGGATTGCCCGGAAGCCCAAAGATAAGCTTGTTGCCTGAACGGCCGAAAAGCAGCGGCATGCCTGGTTTCACAGCGACACGCCATAGCAGCGGATTAATGCCCAGGCGCTCGAGCGCGTTCTTTACGTAATCACGGGCTCCAACGGAGACGCCTCCAGCAATCAAGAGCACATCATGATCTGCCAGACCGCCTTCGATGGCGGCAGTGACCGCGTCCAACTGATCGGCTGTGTGGTTGCAAGCAAGCCGGTGTATTCCCAACCGTTCGAGAAGAGCTGCCAGCATGGGTCCATTGCTGTCATAAATCGCGGCGGCATGTGGCAATTCCGAGCCTGCCGGAATGAGCTCGTCGCCGGTGGTGAGAATGCCAACACTGGGCCGAGGACCGACCTGCAGGTCCGTAAACCCTTGGGCGGCGAGAAGAGCGATTTTCTGGGGCGAGAGCAACTCCCCCGCATCGAGAATTTTCGCTCCTGCTTGAGCGTCTTCACCGCCGAGGCGGATGAAACTGCCTTTCTCCGCGGCGTCATTGACCCGCATTGAAAGCCCATTGGCGCTAACCTCAGCATCTTCCTGCATCACGACAGCCGCCGTTCCCTGGGGCAGAGCGGCGCCAGTGAACACCCGCACGGCCCGGCCGGGAGCCACTTGAAAGGAACTCGGCTGCCCGGCCGCCTGTTCGCCGTCCAAGGTCAGCCACCGCACAGTCTGGCCGCAGTCAGCATCGTTGATGGCATAACCGTCCATGGCTGAGTTGTCGAAGCGGGGAATAGGGATTCGCGCCGTAAATTCCTCGCGCACAAAGCGTCCGCACGCTTTTGTGAGAGCGACTCGATGAGCGGACGCCGGTTGAATTGCCGCCAGAATTTGCGCCAGGGCTTCTTCTTCGCTGATCATGGTCCGCGGACCTTTAAGGCGCTGGGGAGTGGGGTCGGGGACGTGTCGAGCGGCGCGGGATCGACGGCACTGCGAGCCAAAGTGGAATATCGCGCCTCCGCGGTCTGGGTCGTCTCGAGGTTGGCGGCGTTCACATCTTTTTTTGGTGGGAGAAAGACCCTTTCTCCGATCTGCGGGGTGCCTTCACGAATGTCGGCGCTGAGGTAGCCTCTCTTTTTCTCCGGACTGGACGAGAGCTTTGCGGTGGTGACCCCACCATTTTTCACGAGCAGGAGGGATTCGTCGCTGATGACCCGTCCCAGACTCGTCCGCACCACCACAAATCCCGCTGACTCATTGATCAGAGTGATCTCTCCAAAAGCCCGCCGCCCCTCGAGGATTTCTGCCAGCAATCGATCTTCTTTGAGAGCGTTTTTTTTGAAAAGTCCGCATCCGGTCACTGCCAGAAAACAGGCACCTCCGGCCAAAACCATGGCGTAAGCCAGATAAACACGAGCCTCTCTCATGACGCGGGCATGATCGGTACAATCGCAGCCGGCGCAAGCTCTGCGCACGCAAGTCAATGTTGACGGCTCCCGCTAATGCTGCTTTTTTTCCTTCGATCCCAGCGGAGAAATCCGCCGCGACTGCCGGTGAGGTGGCTGAGTGGTCGAAAGCGGCGCTTTGCTAAAGCGTTGTAGGCCTTAAAACCTACCGAGGGTTCGAATCCCTCCCTCACCGCTCCTTCTAAATTAAGGGGTTATGAAACAGTAAGGCGGAAACTCTCAACAAGTCTCTCAACATGGCGAATGAAGTCAGAGAAGTTGCCGCCCATGCGGGCTTGCTTCAGAATGCCTGAAAACTGAAGCTCGTGAAGCGTGGCGCGCCAATCATCACGCGGTCCTGGTGGCAAAGCGCGTGGTGGACTGGCACATTGACTTCATCGGCGGCATCTTTTACTTTCTGTGCGACGTACTCGATGGCTGCTCGCGAGCGGTGCTGGC
>JBPCQC010000084.1:0-21456 GCA_050998515.1 Verrucomicrobiales bacterium | reverse complement strand
GCGGGGGCGCATTGATCTGCGACGCATCGCAGACGGTTGCCCAAAAAGCTCAATTCCTTTATCGATGCAGCTCGATGAACGGCGCCGCCTTCCGGCCAGAAACTGGAAATGACGCTTTTTGCACACTAACCCCCATTTCCTTCTCTGACCCCCATTTCCTTGCGTCGGTGCGCGGTCCGTCCGGATAAAAAAGCCCCGCCAATGCCAGTAAAACCATCCGGAGCAACCGACGTGGACTTTCATGCCCAATGGTTACGCTTGGCAAGCGTCCGCCGCGTCTGCGAAGTTGCCGGTCGTGCCTGCTTTCCCGCTATTCCTGGATGATCACCAATGGAAGCGACGGCGCGGATTCACCCTCGAGCACGTTGACGCGCAAGACCGTCCCATCGCGGGGGGCGCGAATCATTCGGGTCTGCAATTCGACTTCGGCCTGGCGCACGAACTGCTCGGCCACAGCCACCTCGGCGCGGCTCTTCTCGACAGCCGCCATGGCAGCTTCGGAAGCGAGTTCCTTGCCGGCAACTTCCGATTGTGAGATCACTTTGTTTTCAGCGAGTTCCTTTACACGCTGGCGTTCCGCACTGGCGCCTTTGGCGTCAATCTCGCGGATTCTCAGAGCCGCCTTGGCGACTTCCAATTGGGCGACCGAGGTATCCAATTTCACTTTCGCCTCCTCGTCATCGAGCCTGACCAGGACATCGCCTTTTTTGATTTTGGCGCCGGCCTGCACACGAATTTCTCTCACAATACCGGGCCTGGGGGCCGAAATGGCAATCTCACGCTTTGCAATTTTGGCCGTGATTTCCGGCGCCTGCTTCCCCTCAAGTTCCGCGATCCGTTTCAACTGTTCCTTCACCATGGGATGCGAATCAGTGAACCGATTTCGCAGCGCATCGAGTGTTTGCCTGGCTCCCTCCAGCTGCTCCGGCGCCTTTGCGTTTTCCAAGGCCCGCGACAATAGATCCGCCGATGCTGAAACGGCACTGTCTTTGGAAGCCGGCTTCTCGCCCCGCAAATTCTCGAATTCCCGCTCGAGGCGGAGCGCTTTTTTCTGCAATGCCAGGAGCGATCCTGTGGTCGCCTCCCCGGCTTCGACTCTCTTTTGCTGTGCTTGACGCAGCGACTGCACCAGATCCATCTGCGCCCGGAGCTCCTTTTCAAGATTGGGCAGATCATTCTCCAGCTTGGCCAGCTCTTGCTTGAGAGATGATAACTCCCGATGCTGATCGATCACCGCATCGTGAGCAGACCTCCCGCTCTTGTGTTGCTCGCTGGCTTCTTTGAACAGTTGTTCAGCCAACTCAATCTGTTTGTTGTAAAGTTCGATTTGCCGCAATTGAGAATCCGACCGCCAATTCTTTAGTCTGTCTGCTTCACGCTGTTCAACTTCGCGCGCGCGCTCGGTCTGCTGGGAGGTTGATTGCGGCTCGCCTTCATTGCCGGTCTTGAGCTGGGCCTGCACTTTTGTGCCGTCAAAACGGGCTTCGATCTCGCGCTCGGTATCGTCCGGCAAAGTGATCACCTCGCTGATCAATCCCTCAGGACCATTGTTTTTTGGGATGAAAATGCTCCAGGGAACCCCGACCGGAACATCAGCAAACTCGAAGGAACCGTCCGCCCGCGTCGGACCATCCTGGTAGGTGACTCGTTCACCATTTCGGGTGCCCACGATCCAAAGAACGCGCTTCGGGATCGGTTTTCCTGCGGCGTCGGTCAACCGTCCTTTCACGACTGCGACTTTGCCTTCGGGACGCACCAGTTTTGGGAAGACCGCGGGACCAGGTTCTTTCTGGCGGCCGGTTGCAGCCTGATCCACCCCGGACTTCGCGGGCACTTCGTCATCCGCCGCTCGCAGGACCGCGACTGGGATCATCACACACAACCCGATGACCAAACCTGCCAGCGCCAGCACGCGAGTCATGGGACGGCGATTCAACCGCTCGTTGAGCACGGCCAGCAGCCGGCCTTCCAGTTGGGACGGGCGCGCCATCGCCAGGCCGCAGGCGGCCCATGTGGCGGGAGAAAGCCTCGTGGCGACGTGAAGGAGATGTCCGGCATAGTCCGATGCGCCGACGCCACTCGAAAGCACGAGATCATCGCAAGCGCGTTCACGTTCGACGCGCAGCCGCCACGCGGCGAGCCAAACCAGCGGATTGAACCAATAGAGCGCACACGCGAGCTGGATCAGCCACTTCACTGCCATGTCGCGCCGCTTGACGTGCGCCATCTCGTGAAGCAGCACCGAGCTGAGACGGCTCTCGTCCCACTCGGCCGCTTGCGCTGGCAGCAGGAGCCGCGGACGGAAAACGCCCCACACGATCGGAATCGTCCGCCGGCAGTCGATCAGCAAGCGCACGCGTCTGCTGACACCAAGCTGCCTTCGCGCATCATCCAGCGCTTTCATCATTGGCCCATTCTGAATTACGGCGCATCTCCGGGCCGCGCGCCGCAGATGCCAGTGAGCGACAACGAGTCGGGCGGAGAGCACGGCAAAACCCGCGGCCCAAACGAGCATGAGCGCGTTGCCGCTCGGCACCCGCGTTTTCGGAGGAGCCGGCGGGAGTCCAGAAGCGGAGGCGAAAAGAGGGGCGCGACTCGCCGACGCCGCCGCTGTCGCGTCAGACAGTAATTCCTGCGACGGGATGGAGCCTGGCGACGGTACCGCTGACGCCGAAGCGGCGGGCCAGCGCGGCAACACGCGCCAGCCCGGAAGGCTGGCCGAGAGAATAGGAAGCACGAGCAACGAGAACACGGCAGCCATCCATACCAAATGTCTCGTCGCTGCTGACGCTTTGCCGGCCGCTATCGCGACAACACCCGCCAGCACGAGCAACAGCAAGCCCTTCAAGGCCGAGTCCAGCAAAAGGGGCAGGACCGCCCCAAGAAGCATCATAAGGGAAATCAGCGCGCGGTTCATTTTAGCGACCCTCCTTTCTGGCTTGTTCTATCAGGTTGACCAGCCGGTCACGTTCCGCGCCAGTTAATTTGGTTTTTCTCGAAAGAAGATGCTCCGCCAGCGCTTCCTCGAGCGATCCCCCAAAGAATGTCTCGATCACCCGCTGAAACGCACTGCGCCCGGCCTTTTCCCTCGCTTGGCGCGGCGCATAAACCACTTCTCTCCCCCCCTCTCGGCGTTTCAGGTGGCCCTTTTCTTCGAGAATGTGCATCATCCGCCGCACCGCCATCGAGGTCGGCGGGTCCGGCAAAGCGCCGCAAATCTGATTCACGGTCGCCTCTCCGCGGGCAAAGAGGATGTCCATGATCTGCCGCTCGCGGCGGCTCAGTGAAATCGAATTCGGCATGGGCAGGTCTGGGTTGTGTCGTTAAGTTTTTAACGCCATCTCAAAAGAACGCAAGCAGTGTTCGTTACTTTTTTAACGGGCCAAATGAAGCGGGCGCGAATGGTGCCCCTCGCGGCCCCCTTCCCTTCCGCATCGTGGAGGGTCGAGCGCTGCGAGAGTTGAACAGCATTTTGTTTTCCGCGAACGGCCGTATCAAGCGCCCGAAACCTGGCGGGCTATGATATTTGCTGGCCGCTTCGCAATGACGGTGAATAGTGTTCGCTTCGGCCGGCTTTCATGCCTGGCCATCGAATTCGAAACGCGCTCATTTATGAAACTCAACTGTTCCATTTTATTCTCGCTGCTCGCATTGTTCAACGCTCCGTCTGGTATCCACGCCGCCTCGAATTCGACGGCGGACATGAAGGAAGGCAATCCAGGATTCAAATCAATGGGGCCTCTGGCCTTTGGTCCCGACGGCATTCTTTTTGCCGCAGATACTAAAGCGGCCGCCGTCGTTGCCATCGCGACGGGCGACACAACTCCTGCCACCGCAGCGAAACCCCTCATGATCGAAGGGATCAATCAGAAGATTGCGGGCTTGCTGGGCACGAGCGCGGACCAGGTTCTCATTGATGACCTCACTGTGAATCCCATCTCCCGCAACGCTTACCTCGCCGTTTCGCGCGGGCGGGGTCCGGATGCTGTTCCGGTTCTGATGCGGGTGAAAGCGGATGGACAACTCGAGGCGGTGGCATTGGACAAGGTGAAATTTTCCCGCGGCGAACTGCCGGACGCGCCTGTCGATGGTGTGGTCGGCGACGAGCGGCGCCGCACCAATCCGCGCCAGGAATCGATTACTGACATCGCCTTTCTGGAAGACCGGATTCTCATCGCCGGTCTGTCGAATGAGGAATTTGCATCAACGTTGCGGGCGATCCCATTCCCGTTCAAAACAGTTGCCAGCGGTACGAGCGTTGAGATCTATCATGGGGCGCACGGACGTTTTGAAACGCGCTCGCCGGTGCGGACGTTTGTGCCGTTCAAGGTGGGCAACGAGGCTCATCTGCTGGCGGCTTACACCTGCACTCCGCTGGTGCAATTTCCGATCAAAGAGTTGAAGCCCGGTGCCAAAATCAAAGGCAAGACAATCGCGGAGCTCGGCAACCGCAACCGCCCGCTGGATATGATTGTTTATCAAAAGGGCGGCAAGGATTACCTGCTCCTGGCCAACAGCAGTCGCGGGATCATGAAGATCAGCACCGACCAAATCGAAAGTGCTGAGAGCATTGCCGAGCCCGTCAAGGACGGCGCAAAGCGCGGCCTCGCCTACGAAACGATCGAAAGCTGGAAGGGAATCGATCAGCTTGATCGCCTAGATCCGGAACATGCTCTCGTGGTGCGTCGGGGTGAAGGTGGCTCGTTGAATCTCGAGTCGCTCGATCTGCCGTGAGCGGCAGGGCGAACTACAGGAAAGGGGCACGGACGTCCCGCCCGTGGCAACGAATTAGAGCCGAGAGGGCTGGCACGGGCGGGACGCCCGTGCCCCTTTCAGGTGCGGCGACGAGCATGCGCGCGCTCGTCAAAATGTCCGCGTCGCTTGGTCTCCCACTCGCTCTCGCGCTTGCGCTTCAAGCGTCCGTTCGCGCCGGGCGGGAGCCCGTCGTCGCGCCTCCGGGGAAATTCTCCATTAGGTGGACCACGTCTCCTGCCACCCCCTACAAAACAACGGTCGAAGTTTTTGGTCTGAGCACCACAACCCTGAAGCAACTTGAACATTTGGCCTGGCAGCCTGCGCAATGGCAGCGCCTGTTCCCGGTTTACGCGGAGCAAGGCAAGCTGGTAACCGATGTCAGTTTGCCGCCTATGATCGGGACTTACCAAGTCGCATCGTCTGCGGTGCGCTTTCAGCCGCAGTTCCCGCTCGACCCGGGGTTGACTTATCGGGCAATTTTTCACCCGGACCAACTGCCGGGCGATCATGGCGCCCCGAGCCGGCTGGTTTCCGCAGTTTTCACCGCGCCGGCGCGACCGGCCAGCCCTTCCACAGTGGTCAATCATGTGTTCCCAAGTGCGGAGATGTTGCCGGAGAACCTGCTTAAATTCTATGTCCACTTTTCCGCGTCAATGAGCCGCGGCCAGATCTACGATCACATCCATTTGCGCGACGAGAGTGGAAAGGACATTGAACTTCCATTTCTGGAAATCGATGAAGAACTGTGGAACCCCGCCATGACGCGCCTCACCCTGTTCATCGATCCCGGCCGAATCAAGCGGGGCGTCCGGCCGCTTGAAGAAGTGGGACCTGCCCTCGAGGAAGGAAAGCGTATGACGCTGGTCATCGACGAGGATTGGAAAGATGGGGCGGGCAATCCCTTGCGCGAATCGTTTCGCAAAACCTTCAAGGTTGGGCCTCCCGATCGTGAAGCGCCGGACCCTGCGCAATGGAAGATCCAACCGCCCCGCTCGAACACGCGCGAAACACTGATGGTCGCGTTTCCGGATCCGATGGATCACGCTCTGGCGCAGCGCCTGATCCGCGTCACCAACCCTTCTGGACAGTCACTCGATGGAAAGACCGCTCTCGCGGATGAGGAACGCGGATGGAGGTTCGTCCCCACGCAGCCCTGGAAGTCCGGCACCCATCAGCTCGTCATTCAAACCACCATCGAAGACCTGGCAGGCAATAACATTGGGAAACCATTCGAAGTTGATCTAGTCGAGCCAGTGCAGAGGCAACTGACCAGGACGAGTGTGAAAGTGCCGTTCGAAGTCCGCTGAACCTGGTCGGAAGAATCCCGGCATTGGCTGGAAGCGTGGCCTCTGACGGTGCCGCATGTGAAACCGCGAAGCCGTGCCTTCCCGCGAGCGCCGTCGGATTAGTCGACGTTTTTCGTTGCCAGCAAAGCGAGTGTCCCCCAGGCGGTGGTTGAAACTTGCTGAGCATAACTGTCGCCGCCGGAAGGCCGGGTGGTGGCGCGCCAACTGCCATCGGCCTGCTGCTGCGCGGCCAGGAAAGCTCGTCCGCGTCTAATCAGGTCGCCCACGCCAACCGCGTCGCCCACCTGCACCAACGCCAGCAGGACAATCGCCGTGTCGAATGCCTCTGGTGGCGCGTCAGCATACGGCCCCCAACCACCATCACCAGCCTGTGCGCGCCGAAGCAGCCCGAGACTTTCTTTGATCTTAAAATCATTCGATCGCGGGGAGTCAAGCGCCCTCGCAAGCAGGAGAGTGGCCGCCGCCGGAATATTGTCGGGCGCGACCTGAGCGAGCCACTGCTCGGCCCGCCGCATCGCTTCTGTCGTTCCGGGATCACCGATCCGCTCGAGCGTGTGCAGCGCCAGGAATGTCGCCAGCGTAGTGCCATAGGTGGCCGGGGAGCCAACGGCATTTCCAGGTTCGATCGGCCACACTCCATTGGCATCCTGATCAGCGGCGACCTTCCGCGCCGCCTCCTCGAGAGGTCCCCGATCAGTGACATGGCCCGCTTCATGAGCGGCGACCAACGCCCCCGCAAATTGCAAATTGGCCAATCGCTGGTCACTGTATCCGGGGTCGCCCGTGTTATCTTCCCAATTGCCGGGCTGCCTCAGCCACGACGTTGTGTCAGCGAGCACGGCCTCTGGAATGGAATAGCCATGCCGGGTGGCCGCATAGAGCGCCCGCGCCGCATCTCCGTTGTTATGGCACGAAAAACAATCATTCTCACGCGACCATGCCGGAACCTCACGTTTCAGAAACTCGATCGCTCTGGCCTCTGGAGCAGAGTTAGGGGTCGAACGCACGGGGCCGCTTTTGCATCCAACAAAAATGACGGCGATTACGATCAGGAAACGCTGAGCCGACGGCTGAAACATGGGTCGCAGAGGGAATCTTGTCACTGAAATGAATCATTGTAGCAGAGACACTTCTGTCTCTGAAGTGAATGATGCGGCGCCCACTCAACGGAGGGTCTCTGTCACAAATTGGCACGGATGCGTTCTGCGCCGCTGGATCATTCTGAGCAGGTTTGGAAACCCGCGGCACGGCAGAGGGGACGCCTGGCTGCAGGCGTCCGCCCAAATAGTCCGGCGCGTGGGTCATCGCGCCCTACCTCACGGAAACTCGGTCTCGAATCCTTCCTGAGTGAGCCGTTCATCGATCCGGCGCACATGATCGCGGTCACGAGTCTCGATGACGCAGTGGACGACGACTTTGGAGACATCATCGCCCGCGAAGGCCCGATCATGTTCAATCTGCAGAACGCTCGCACCCTCGTCGGCAAGTATGGAAGCGAACCGCGCGAGTCCGCCTGGCCGGTCGCTTATGTTCGCGTGGAAGCGGCAAAGACGCCCATCAGCCGCCAAACCGCGTTCAATGATGCGGCCCAACATGTTCGTGTCGATATTGCCGCCGCAAAGTGGCAGCACAACCTTTTTACCTTGGAGATCGGGAAGCATTCCGCTGAGCAACGCAGCCAGAGGCGTAGCTCCCGCGCCTTCGACGACCGCTTTCTCGAGTTCCACCAGCCGAAGCACTGCCAGAGCAATCATATGCTCGTTTACAATGACAAGGCGGCCGATGCGTTCGCGGGCGATTTTAAAGGCGTTGTCGCCGACCCGTGGAACCGCCAGACCGTCCGCGAGCGTGGGCGCCATGGAAATCATCACCGGCTTTCCGGCTTGAACGGCCGCCTGGTAGCTGGCCGAGTTCTCGGCCTGCACGCCAATGATCTCCACTCCCGGCTTTAAGGCTTTTATAGCCAGCGCCACCCCTGCGATCAGACCGCCGCCTCCGATGGGCACAATGACCGCATCGCAGTCATTCACCTGCTCCAGAATCTCGAGCCCCAGGGTCCCCTGCCCCGCAATGATCGCTGGATCGTCAAACCCATTAATGTAGGTCAAGCCCCGCCCGCCCACGAGAGAGACAGCGTGATCCCGGGCATCATTGATGTCAGCGCCGTGCAGCATGACCCGCGCCCCCATCTCCTCGCACGTGCGCACCTTCATCAGCGGAGCGAAACGCGGCATCACAACCGTGACAGAAATACCTAACAACTTGCCATGATAACTGAGCGCCGAGGCATGATTCCCCGCCGAGGCCGCGATAACGCCCCGCTTCCGCTGACCGTCATCAAGGAGCAAAAGCGCGTTGCGCGCGCCCCGCTCTTTGAAACTACCGGTACGCTGAAGGTTTTCGAACTTGCAAAAGATTTCGCATCCGCAGATCTCCGCCAGCGCGGCCGAGGGCGTGCACGGAGTACGCAACACCGCACCGCGGATGCGCTCCGCCGCCGCCTGAATGTCTCCCAGCGAAATTTCCATGGTTGATAATATTAATCGTCCAGCCTGGCCCGGCGTACGCCGTGAGGGCCCTGCCGCTTCGCCGTCAATGCCCTTCGCCTGCGCCAGCCCGGACACGATCGCCAAAAAATGCCACCGTTCTCCGCAGCCCGTCATCCAGGCCAACTTTCGGCTCCCACCCGAGCAGTTCTTTCGCGCGCGTAATGTCGGGACGCCGAACTTTTGGGTCATCGACCGGCAACGGATGGAACTCGATGGGCGAAGTCGAGCTGGTCAGGGCTGCGATTTTTTCGGCAAAGGCCTGAATGGTGAGCTCGTTGGGATTGCCGATGTTGACCGGCTCATAAAAGGCGCACTGCGAAAGTCTCCAGATCCCTTCGATCAGGTCATCCACGTAACAGAATGATCTCGTCTGCGACCCGTCGCCGTGCACAGTCAATGGCTCGCCGCGCAACGCTTGCGCGATGAAATTCGGCACCACCCGTCCATCTTTGAGGCGCATGCGCGGCCCGTAGGTATTGAAGATGCGCACGATCCTGGTATCAATGCCGTGCGTTCGGTGGTAGGCCATGGTTAACGCCTCCGCGAAACGCTTGGCTTCATCATAACACCCCCGGGGGCCGACCGGATTGACGTTGCCCCAGTAATCCTCGCGCTGCGGGTGAACCAGCGGATCACCGTAACATTCGCTTGTGGAAGCGAGAAAGAATTTTGCCTGCTTCTCCTTGGCCAGCCCCAGCGCGTTGTGGGTGCCTAACGATCCCACTTTCAAGGTCTGAATGGGATACTCGAGGTAATCAATCGGACTGGCCGGTGATGCAAAGTGGAACACACTGGCCAGCGGTCCCGGCAGGTAGAGGTAATTCGTAACGTCGTGCTTGATGAACCGAAACCGCCCGTCAGCCGCCAGGTGCTCGATGTTGGCCACGTTGCCGGTGACCAGATTATCGATGCCGACGACGTTGTAGCCTTCTGCGAGAAGACGATCCGAGAGGTGCGAGCCGAGAAAGCCGGCCGCACCCGTCACCACTGCCACCGGAGATGATGCCATGCCTCACCTTGGCCGGCACCGCGAAGTTTTCACCCATTAACCGCAGAAGAAACCAACATTGGAACGGTTTGACCCGCTTCCAAGGTTGAACTGGCTGTATTCGGAGAATGGCGAAGTCCTCCTTTCGGAAATCATTTCGCCCGTGGCGATCGATGGCCTTCTGAGTATCTCGCAAAGCCCTTCCGTCAATTCAACGACGGATCTTCCGGCATTCGCGCGAGCAGCCCGTACCAGGGGCCCATCGAACTGAGAAGTTCAGACCAGAGCTTGTCTGGCTCCTTCATTTCGACGATGGCAGGGCCAGCTTTGCGGGTGATCCAGGCGTGCTGGCGAAGCTCATTCTCCAGCTGGCCTTCGGCCCAGCCGGCATAGCCAAGGAAAGCGCGAATGCTGCCTCCTTCATGGTGCAGCTCCTTCGCGTCATCGACAGCCAGGTGCGTCGTGTAATTAAGCTTGCCGCTTTCGGCGTCCCATTTTAGCAGGGCAAAAGTAAGTTTCTCCTGGCTGACGGGGCCACCGAGGAAAACCGGGACCTGGGCCAGCGTCTGGAACTGAGAGCCGGTCAACAGCGCTCCGACCTTCTTGCCCAGCGGGCGGTTGAGCACATAGCCATGCGCACCAAACTCGACCTGATGCTCGGTCAGCAATAAAACGGTCCGCGCGAAATTCGGGTCTCGCAGCGAGGGATCGGCGAGTATCACCGATCCGCGCAGACACAACGGGCCCGGGTTATCGAAGGGCGAAGACTCCATGACAATAGTCAGCGCTACGAAAGCACATTTTGCCGAGAACGTAAACTTCCCCTCAAACTCAGAATTGTCCAAACACGATGCGCTGGCCGGATGAGTATCTTCATTCACAGCCGGAGGAAGACGTTGATGCCCGGCCCTTGAGCTTCGAGCACGTGATCAGCACCCAAATCGCTGCACATCGCTTCACTAAAAATCCGGCCTGTCTCGATCGGGCACGGTTCTTCGCCCAAATGGCAGTGCAGATTTTCTGACAGGACAATTCCCTGCCCCGCGCGAGCAGGCGAACCGGCCATTATAAAACTATCCCGGAGCCGATTCATTGGCGCTCGCTCTGCTCGAAGTCCACGCGGCAATGAATGGGCTTACCGTGCGATTGCCCTCGAACACAATTGATCGGTGAGTGCCTTCTCCCTTCGCCGGAGCAGCGACACTCCTGTCGCTGACCTCATCCACCTCAAGGCCGTAGCAGCCACACTCCTGTCGCTGAGGTGATCTGTCGCTGATGCGACAGCGACAGAAGTGTCGCGGCTACGGGTACTGCCAGTTGCATTTTTCAGTGGCAGCGGTATGGCGGAGGCTGATGCCGAATACCCTTTCGCCTGCATCACCGCAAGTGATCCTCGATGCCGAGGCGATTGGGCGTTTGGTGAGCCAGTTGGCAGAGGGGATTGCCAAAAAATATTCGGGTGGCCTCGTTCGCTTTGTGGGCATTGAAAAGCGGGGAGTATTTCTGGCGCGCAGGACCGCAGTCCTGCTCGAAGATCGCCTGGGGCCGCTGCCCTGCGGTCGCCTCGATATTTCGCTCTATCGCGATGACCTCGAGGGCTTGAAAAAGGTACCCGATTTGCGCGGATCGGAAATTCCCTTCGATATGGATGGCGCCTCCGTAGTGCTCTTTGACGATGTCCTTTATACCGGCCGCACCATTCGCGCGGCGATCGAAGAGTTGATGGATTTCGGCAGGCCGGCGCGAGTCGAACTGGCCGCTCTGCTGGATCGTGGGCATCGCGAGCTGCCGATCCAGCCCGACTACTGCGGATTTCGGCGTGAAACCGGCCCCGATGAATACATTCGGGTACGGTTGCGAGAACTCGACGGTGAGGACGAAGTCATCCTGGGCAAAAAGGAGGCCGCCTCATGACCCGGCGCAAAGATTTGCTGCAAATCCGCTCCCTCAGCCGTGATGAGATCGAATTCGTTTTGAGCAACGCCCGCACCTTCAAGGAGGTTTTCAATCGGCGCGTCAAGAAAGTCCCGACTCTTCGTGGACGCCATGTCCTGACGCTTTTTTACGAACCTTCGACCCGCACCCGCTCGTCATTTGAAGTCGCCGCCAGCCGCCTCTCGGCCGACGTCACGAATTTCTCGGTCTCGACTTCATCGGTCGTGAAAGGCGAGTCGATTCTCGACACCGTAGAGACGCTCGAAGCGATGCAGGTGGATTATTTGATTGTGCGCCATGGAGCTTCGGGAGTGCCCAACCTGATCGCGCGCCATACCAAGGCATCCGTTATCAATGCGGGAGATGGCTGGCATGCGCACCCGACCCAGGCGTTGCTTGACGCATTCACGCTGCGCGAGATTTGGCCAGATCTTACCGGCAAGCGTGTTCTCATCGCCGGGGATATCCTCCACTCGAGGGTCGCTCGCTCGACGAGCACGATTTTGCACAAATTAGGCGCGGTGGTGGGAGTTCTTGGACCTGGCACGCTGGTGCCGGATACGCGCTGGGATTGGCTGCAAGCGTTTCGGACGTTCGACGAAGCCCTCGCCTGGAATCCCGAAGTGATCTATCTCCTGCGGGTGCAATCCGAACGCCTCGAACGCGACCCGTTTTTTCCCAGTCTCGGCGAGTATCACCGATACTACGGCGTAACCGATGAACGGTTTCGTCGGCTGGCCGATGCCGGCATCTACGTCATGCATCCCGGTCCGGTAAATCGCGGCGTTGAACTCGTCGACGCAGTGATGAC
Source organism: Verrucomicrobiales bacterium (assembly GCA_050998515.1). GTDB lineage: Bacteria > Verrucomicrobiota > Verrucomicrobiia > Verrucomicrobiales > V1-33 > JBPCQC01. Next base: position 9,111 of record JBPCQC010000084.1, on the reverse strand, counting down.
TTATGACCGCAGCCTCATCAATGAGCAGGTCGAAAATGGCATCGCCGTGCGCATGTCGTGCCTCTACTGGCTCAGGCCGGCCTCCGCTGCCGGTGAGGAACTGGCCGCGCCCCCGGCGCCCCCTGATCACTTTCCTCCCGGATAAACGCGATGCCGTCTTTGTTCTTCCAGGAAGTCCTGCTCGCAAGCGAATCCAGCGCAAAGCTGCGGCTGTCGGACCTTTGGATCGAAGAGGGTTCTGTCAAAGCCATCGAGAAGCCGGGTGTCATCAAGCCGCCGGAAGAATGCCGGATCATTGCCGGCTCAGGCAAGAGGGTCCTCCTGCCCGGCCTCTTTGACGTGCACGTCCATTTGCGCGAACCGGGAAAAGTAGCCGCTGAGACGCTGCAAACAGGGACGGAGGCGGCAATCAACGGCGGGATCACAGGGGTCGTTTGCATGCCTAACACAACACCAGCGATTGACACCGGAGCCATGGTGCAAAGTGTGCGCGATGTGGCGACGCACACGGCGCGCATCCCGATTTTTGCAGCCGGGGCCATCACCCAGGGGCGCGCCGGTGAAGAATTGGCGGCCATCGCGGATATGAAATCACGTGGCGCAGTGATGATCACAGATGACGGCGACGCGGTCGAGAACCCGCAGGTCCTGCGCCGGGCCATGGAATACGCCCGTGACTTCGATCTCATGGTCGCCTCGCATTGCGAGATCAAGGCGCTCTCGGGTCCCGCCGCCATCAATGAAGGCCGCCACTCCTACAAGCTCGGGCTGCCCGGCGCGCCAGCCATCAGCGAAGAGATCTGCCTGGCCAGAGACTGCCGCCTGGCCCAGTTCACGCGTTCACGTCTGCACATCCAGCACGTAAGCACTGCCCGCGGGATGGAAACGATTCGCCGCTACAAAAACGAAGGCATCCGCGTTTCCGCTGAAGTTACCCCGCATCACCTGCTCTTCATCGACGAAGACATCGGAGACTACGACACTCACTACAAAATAAATCCCCCGTTGCGCACGGCGGAGGATCGCGACCGCCTGCTCGACGGGCTGAAGGAAGGCGTTTTCGATTGCATCGCGACCGACCACGCGCCGCACACCGACTTCGAAAAGAAACGGGAATTCGTAGCGGCGCCGAACGGGATTACCGGCCTCGAGACAGCCCTGCCGTCGCTGTTTCACCACTTCATTCGCGAGAGAAAATTTGGCTGGGACGTTCTGGTGCGGCACTACTCGGCCGAACCGCGCCGCCTGATCGGATTGCCGCCAAACCCGCTGCAGATCGGCGCCAAAGCCGAATGCGTCCTTTTTGATGCGGACAGCCAAACGACGTTTTCGCGCCACTTCATGCGCTCGAAGAGCAGCAATACGCCGTTTCTCGATAAGACGCTGCAAGGAAGCGTCGTCATGGTGGTCGTTGGTGATCAGGTGTTGCTGGATCGGGTTTGAACCCCGCCCCGCACGTTCGAAGCCGGGTCGCAGGTTTTTAGCCTGCTGCGTTTGATTTGTCTGAGGAGGCACGTCAATAAAAAGGGCGGCCCCTTTCGGAGCCGCCCTCAGTTTTGCAAGCGCCTGGCGCTTGTCATTTGAATTACATCATGTCTTCCATGCCGTGGCTGTGGCCGTGGCCGCCGCCGCCGCCGCCTTCTGGCTTCTTTTCCTTGATCTCTGTGATCAAGCACTCAGTAGTCAAAAGCAGGCCGGCAATGGACGCTGCGTTTTGCATGGCTGTCCGGGTGACTTTCGTAGGATCGACGATGCCTGCCTTGATAAGGTCGACATACTCTTCGGTGGCGACGTTGTAGCCTTCGTTGCCTTTGAGCCCTTTGACCTTTTCAACGATAAGATCGCCTTTCGCGCCGGCGTTGTCGGCCAAGGTGCGGAGGGGCGACTCGACCGCGCGATGAACAATCTCAGCGCCGGTTTTTTCATCGCCTTTGAGCTTAAGGGCAGTGATGGCGTCCTGGCAGCGGAGAAGGGCCACGCCCCCACCGGGGACGATGCCTTCTTCGACCGCCGCGCGTGTGGCGTGCAACGCGTCCTCGACCCGAGCCTTCTTTTCCTTCATCTCGGTCTCGGTTGCGGCACCCACGTGAATGACGGCGACACCGCCGGCAAGTTTCGCGAGGCGCTCCTGCAGTTTTTCGCGGTCGTAATCCGAAGTCGTCTCTTCGATCTGACGGCGAATCTGGCCAATGCGGCCGTTGATTCCGTCTTTCTTGCCTCTGCCTTCGACGATGATCGTGTTTTCCTTTTCAACCACAATGCGCTTGGCCTGGCCGAGGTCTGTCAGTTCGACGTTTTCGAGCTTGATGCCGAGGTCTTCGGTAATGCAGCGACCGCCGGTCAGGATGGCGATGTCTTCAAGCATGGACTTGCGGCGATCCCCGAAGCCCGGCGCCTTGACCGCACAGCTTTGCAGTGTGCCGCGCAGCCGGTTGACCACCAGGGTGGCAAGCGCTTCGCCTTCCACGTCTTCAGCGATGATAAGCAGCGGACGCCCGCCTTTGGCCACCTTCTCGAGCAGCGGAAGCATGTCCTTGAGGTTCGAGACCTTCTTCTCGTGGATGAGAATGTAGGCATTCTCGATCACGCACTCCATATTCTCCGCGTCGGTGACAAAATACGGGGAGAGGTAACCTTTGTCGAATTGCATGCCTTCGACGACGTCGAGGGTGGTATCAATTGATTTGGCCTCTTCGACGGTGATCGTACCGTCCTTGCCCACCTTGTCCATGGCATCGGCGATGATGCGGCCGATTTCCTTGTCCCAGTTGGCGGACACGGTTGCGACCTGGGCGACTGATTTGGCATCGGTGACCTTGGTCGAGATCTGGCCCAGCTTTTCGACGACAGCTTCCGCTGCACGCAAAATGCCCCGCTGCAAGCTGGTCGGGTTTGCCCCGGCGGTGACGTTGCGCAAGCCCTCGCGGTAAATCGATTCCGCAAGAACAGTGGCAGTCGTGGTGCCGTCGCCGGCAACGTCGCTGGTTTTGCTGGCCACTTCGCGAACCAACTGCGCGCCCATATTTTCATACGGGTCGTCCAGTTCAATTTCCTTTGCGACGGTGACTCCATCCTTGGTGATCGTTGGCGATCCAAATTTTTTATCGAGGATGACGTTGCGGCCTGCCGGGCCGAGTGTGCTTTTGACGGCCCGTGAGAGCCGTTCCACGCCGCGCAAAAGTGCATGACGTGCGCTTTCTTCAAACATGAGTTGTTTTGCCATAATTTTAGTTTGGAAATGATTTGAGTGTTAAATACTTCGATTGATCAGGTTACTTGACGATGATGCCGAGAATGTCGTTCTCACTAATGATCAGGAGATCCTCGTTGTTCACTTTAATGTCGGTGCCTCCGTATTTCGAGATGAGAACCTTGTCTCCTTTTTTGACGGTGAACACGATAGTCTTGCCATCGTCGTCTTTGCCGCCGGTGCCAAGTGCGACCACTTCGGCCTCCTGCGGTTTTTCCTTTGCGGTGTCCGGAAGGACGATGCCTCCCGCAGTGGTCTCGTCAGCTTCGAGCCGACGGACGAGCACACGCTGTCCCATGGGTTTAATGTTGGCTGCCATAAGTAGTGGTCGGGTAAGTTAGGTTGTTATTACGGTTTGGTTGGTTGTGTGAAATGGGAACCAGAGTTCGAAGGTTGCGGGCTGGAAAGTCTCCTGCCTCGCGGTCCCTGGCTTCTGGCTCCCAGGGCTTCCGGCATCGCCCGACTTGATGACCGCTGCTCCGCTACGGACAAATGGATGCTTTGTCAAGCTGCGTCGGTCCCGAGCCTGCTATGCCGGTTAAGTTTTTTTGGCGTCGTCTACGACTTCAAAGTCCGCATCCACGACTTTTCCTTTGGCTTGTTTGGGTTGGTCATCGTGCGGCGGAGCGTCCTCTGCCGAGGTGCTGCCGGTCGAGTTGGCGTCTGGATTAAACCCTGCGCTCTGGGCAAACTGCGCTGCCTTGGCAAAAAGTTCCTGGAGTTCGCTGCTATGACGCCGCATCGCGTCGTGATCGTTCTGCGCGATGGCGGACTTCAGTTTATCAATCAACTCAGTGATCGGTTTCTTTTGGTCGTCGGTGACCTTGTCGCCGAGTTCGCCAAGTTGTTTCTCGACCTGCCAGACAAGCGTCTCGGCGTTGTTCTTGACCTCGACCCCTTCCTTGCGTTTCAGGTCGTCGTCGGCATGCAACTCGGCTTCGCGTTTGGCTTTCTCAATTTCACTTTGGGTCAGCCCGCTTGATCCAGCGATGCTGATCTTTTGCGCTTTGCTGGTCTTCTTGTCCTGAGCCGACACATGCAGGATGCCGTTGGCATCGATGTCAAAAGTGACTTCGATTTGCGGGACGCCGCGCGGAGCCGAATCGATCCCTTCGAGGCGAAAGGTGCCCAGAACCTTGTTGTCTCGGGACATCGGGCGCTCTCCCTGGAGCACCACGACTTCCACCGCGGTCTGGTTGTCACTGTAAGTGGAAAAAATCTGCTGCTTTTTGGCCGGGATGGTCGTGTTGCGGGGAATCATGGGCGTGGCGATGCCTCCCGCAGTTTCAATCGCCAGGGTCAGTGGTGTCACGTCGAGCAGCAGCACGTCCTTGACGTCGCCCTTGAGGACCCCGCCTTGAATGGCCGCTCCCACCGCAACGACTTCGTCCGGATTGACGCCTTTGTGGGGTTCCTTGCCCGCCAATTTACGCGCCGTTTCGACCACCCGCGGCATGCGGGTCATGCCTCCCACCAGGACAAGTTCGTCGATCTCAGTCGCAGTCACCTTGGCATCTTCAATACACTTGCGCACCGGGCCGACGGTCCTTTCGAACAGATCATCGCAAAGTTGTTCCATCTTGGAACGCGTGAGCGCCTTCTGAATATGCTTCGGACCGGTTTGGTCGGCGGTGATGAACGGCAGATTGATCTCGTAGCTCTGGCTCGAACTGAGGGCGATCTTTGCCTTTTCCGCCTCCTCTTTGATGCGCTGGAGCGCATCCGGTTGATTCTTCAAATCAACGCCGCTGTCTTTTCGGAATTCATCCACCACCCAGTCAATGATGCGCGTGTCCCAGTCGTCGCCGCCCAGATGGGTGTCACCATTAGTGGCCAGGACTTCGAAAACTCCCTCGCCGATATCGAGCACCGAAATGTCAAAGGTTCCGCCGCCCAGGTCGTAAACCGCAATCTGCTCATTCTTTTTCTTATCCAGCCCGTAAGCCAGCGAGGCCGCAGTCGGCTCGTTGATAATGCGCAAAACTTTCAGACCCGCGATTTCGCCCGCGGCTTTGGTCGCATTGCGCTGCGAATCGTTAAAATACGCCGGCACCGTAATCACGGCCTCTGTGATTGGTTCGCCCAATTTGGCTTCGGCGTCAGCCTTAAGCTTGCCGAGGACCATTGCGGAAATCTCCTGTGGACTGAAAGCGCGCTTTTCACCCCCCACATCAACCTCGATGTGTGCGTCTCCGTTCGACGCCGCAGTGATCTTGTAAGGCAGATTTTTGTCCTGCTCCGATAACTCCGCGAATTTCCGACCGATCATTCGCTTGGCCGAAAACACCGTGTTGCGGGGATTGGTGACCGCCTGGCGTTTGGCGGCCTGGCCGACCAGACGTTCGCCGCTTTTGGTAAACGCAACCACGGACGGCGTCGTTCGCGCGCCCTCGGAGTTTTCGAGTACCACCGGCTCGCCCCCCTCCATGACAGCCATGCAGGAGTTCGTCGTGCCCAGATCTATGCCTAAAATTTTTCCCATTGGGTTGAATTATTCTCGTTGCTCCTCTCGCAGAAACTGTGCCGTGATTTCCCTGCGGATCCCAACTAATTGGATTCAAATCATTTGTGAACACGAAGAGCTATTAATCCAAAGCGCCCTAACGCTGTTTTTGGGCCAGACTGACGCAACGGTCTGGACGATTTGGCGCGCCCTCGCAGTCCGCCGGGGCACGCGCCTCGCGGGGTGCTCGCGGTTACTCGCCTCTCAGGTACCCCAGGACGTCAGCCATCTCCTGCGCGGTCATGGTCTGTTCGAGACCATTGGGCATCAGCGAATGTTCGCTGGCTTGCAAGGTGGCGATGTCCGTTCGCAGCAACGTTTCCTGGAGCCCGGCCGCCATTTTGAGAGTGAGCGCGGAGCTTGATTCGCTCGAGATGATTCCCGAGAGCGTGCGCCCGTCGCGCGTGGTTACATTAAACGTTCCGAAGCCGGTGTAGATTTCCCGATCAGGGACGATGAGGTGGAGAAGGATGGTTTCTTTCGGCTGGTTGCGGATATCGAAAAGGTCCGGGCCGACGGCGACGCCCTGTTGATCGAGCCGGTGACAGGTTGCGCAACGCAGAGCAAAAACCGATCGGCCAGCCGTGGGATCCGCCGGAATTTCCAAAACCTTGGGCTTCCACGCGGCGTAGACTTTCATCCGATCTTCGCCGCCCGCGGATGTAAAAAGGCGTTCTGCCCGCTCCGCAATGCCCGGATCAGTGCTTTTTAAAAGCGTCTGCTGGCGGGAACGGTTCAAAGCAGAAACCGGCACCCCACCTGCCTCGATTGCCTGCACGAGTGCCGGCAACGCCTCGCGGTGCGCGAGTGTCTGGTTGAGGATTGCTTCCTGTACTCTGGCGCTGCAAGACAACCAGCGCTGGCGTTCGAGAAGCGACGCTGCCTCCGCCCCAAGCGCCTTGATTGCGGCCAGTTGAATCTCATCCGCTTCCTGCGGGCCGATGAAGTCCCGTAGCGAGCCGCTCTCATTTCCCGCAAGGCCGAGAACATGGATCGCCCGCAGGCGGGAACTGATCGCGAGCTGGCCATTGGCAGCGCGGTTCCTTGCCACCGCGAGAAGCCCCCGGTCTTCCGGTAAGCGGCCCAAGCCAAGACAAACCGCGAATTTCTCATCAAGGCCGGCGGTTGAAAATGACCCGGCTTTCAATACCTGGTCGACTTTCGCAGGCTCCGCTTTGAGCATCACGCGCGCCGTCTCTTCCAACAAGGCCGGAGCGGCGGCGGGCGGTCCGAGCAACCGTTCGAGCAACGCGCCCGAACATTTTCCCGCCGCCGTTAAAACCGCGGCACGGGTCCATCGATCATCTTCTGAACCGCGCGCCACTTTCGCCAGAGCGTCAGCGAGTCTCGGATCCTCTGCCAATTCGCCGAGCGTTAAGGCAGCCTGAAAACGGACCCGGGCATCAGCATCCTCGGCGAACGCAAAGACTTTTTCCTGGAGAGAAGGATCGCCGCGCAACGAGGGCTCGGCCTGGCGCAGCCAGGCCTCACGCGCACCGGCGTCAGCCGAATCAAATGCCGCCAGCGGCGCCGGGACAGCGCGCGCCGCGGGTTTCCGCGACGGGGAAAACACGCGCCAGATCCGCCCCGTAGCCCTACCTGCGTCCGTGTCCGCCCGCTTGCGGATTTCCTCCGGCATATAGTCCGGATGATCGATGATCTTCCGATACATATCCACAACGTAGAGCGCGCCGTCTGGACCGCGGGCGAGAAAAACCGGACGAAACCAGTCGTCACCGGCAGCGAGGAACTCGCGTTTCGCGGGCGAACGGCGCGCGACAAACGTTGCGCCTTTCGGAACCAGCTCGTCCCAGTGCACGAGATTCGCGCTTGGGTCGCAGCAAAAAATCCGCCCCCGATAACGTTCGGGCAGCCCGCCCTCGCGCCAAATCAGCGGAGCTCCCGCGGCGGAAAACGTTCCCTGATGCGCATCTTTGATTGTGAAGTTGCCGCTGATCGGATAAATCCTCGCGGCCGGCGGCTCCCCGCCGGATAGCACGCTCAGCATTTCCTCCGGGCAATTTTGCACGGTGTCTGAGAACGCGAGAAATGGGTTGCGTTTGAGATAGCGGCTCTCGATAACCACGTGCTGCACCTGAATGCGGTTCATGCAGATAAAGCGCCGGCCGTAGTCGTCGAATTCGTGGCCCCACTGGCTCTTGCCATCCAGCAGGCGCAGCTCCCCGGAATGAGGGTGCCACGCCAGATCATTCTTGGCCAGATCCAGCGGCGCCAAATCAGGCCGTTTCGGATTTTTTACTTTGCCTCCGCTCAGCCCACCGGCGAACGCGATCCAGCCGTCCGGCAAAAGCGTCGGGTCATTCATGCGCAACTGGGTGCTTTGATTTGTCGCGAAGCCCGTGAGCACGACCTCGCGCTTCTCCGCGCGCCCATCGCCGTCTTCGTCTTTCAAAAACACCACGTCAGGCGCGCAAGTCACCAGCAGACCATCCCGCCACGGCAGCGCGCCATTGGGAAAACTCAGGCCAGTGGCGAAATCAATGCGGCGGTCGAACCTGCCGTCACCGTCGGTGTCTTCGAGCCGGGCAACCCGGCCCAGCGGGGGCTCGGCAACATTCGGATATCCGCGGTTCTCAACAACGTAAGCCATCCCTTTCTCATTCCATGCGATGGCACAAGGGGACTCAACCAGCGGCTCAGAGGCGACGCATTCGGCAAGCAGGCCCTCTTCCAGCTCAAAGGTTTTGAGCTCTTCTTCGGGTGATCGAGGTGGTCCAATCTCAGCGGCAATAGCCGCGCGCAAAATCAGCAACACCCTCAGTAATCGCAAAGACCTCACAGGAGACGGTGCGCGCTCCGGATCTCAGAATCAACCCGATCCCCCCGCACACAGATTCCATCCACACCGCTCCTCGAGACGGCCCGGCCCCCAGCCCGCCTGAAGAAATTGCTCGCGCGGGGCATCGCCTCGAAGCCGCCCGCGAATAGGTTGCGCCACTTGCGCCAACAGAGTTCGCGCCTATTTTGCCAGCCTTCCACACCACCAGGACAGATGCCGGAGTGGTCGAACGGGCTCGCCTGGAAAGCGGGTATACGTCAAAAGCGTATCGAGGGTTCGAATCCCTCTCTGTCCGCTCCTCCTAAATGAAGGAGTTATGAAACCGGAAGGCGGAAACTCTCAACAAGTCTCTCAACATGGCGAATGAAGTCAGAGAAGTTGCCGCCCATGCGGGCTTGCTTCAGAATGCCTGAAAACTGAAGCTCGTGAAACGTGGCGCGCCAATCATCACGCGGTCCTGGTGGCAAAGCGCGTGGTGGACTGGCACATTGACTTCATCGGCGGCATCTTTTACTTTCTGTGCGACGTACTCGATGGCTGCTCGCGAGCGGTGCTGGC
>JBPCQC010000092.1:0-78936 GCA_050998515.1 Verrucomicrobiales bacterium | reverse complement strand
TTTTTTGTCCGAGCGTCTCAGCAGCAAACAGAAAGGCGGTTTTACTTTCCATGAGGGGGTGTGGGGTGGTTTCCAGGAGGAAAAGTTTAGGCGCCGCCACCCCCCACCCCTGCGCCTGCCGGCGCGGGGGTGGGGGACCCGACGCCATCCAGTGCAACCGGATCCACAGCGTCCATTGTGGCGGTTATCAGGCCGGTCTTTTCGTCCCGCTTCACCGTCAGACACTCGAACGCGTATCGAAGTCCCTTACGAACTTGTTCGCAAATCACGGCCAGTTCCGGGTACGGCGCGGGGAAAAACCGGGACACTTTCACATTTTCCAGGCCGCGCTCCCGCTGACACTCGACGACGTAGGTGATTCGAAGCGAGGGACTCGCCAGCCCAGTCTTCTTGTCCACCCACCCACTTTCTTCCGCTCGGCATGCTCGGAGTTCGCCAGCCACAATCAGCCGACCTTCCCACACACGCCGGCCCAACTCCTCGAGCGTCATGACCGATCCTCCTGGCTTCCCGCTTTTCCTCCCCACGCCCGGCGGGCGGACTGCGGTTCCGGCGTCAAGGCATCCTCCCCGTAATTTTCTCCGGGCGTTGCTGCATTTTTGCGGGGTCGTGACTTCCTCGCGCCCGGAAAAATGACAGGGGACCCCTCCTTGACCCCGGAATCCTCGTCCGGCGAAGGGTGTCTATCGGTTTTCGCGGGGCGAAAGCCCGCATGGGATGCCCGGGCTGCCGAATCATTCGGAGGCGGATCGCAGCTGCGAACGATCGCCAGGACGGCCGCGCGGAGCCCATCAGGCACCCGATGCCAGGCGGCCAGGACTTCTCCCAGTTCGAAGGCTCCCCCCGCAACGGGTGCGTTCTCCGGTGCGTTCTGTGCTGTAACTGCTTGATTTACAGCGTCACCGTCGCAGGTTCGAACCCTGCATCGCGCACCATTTATAATCAGTCAGTTAGGTCGCTGAATGACCTTAAGGAAAAATCGTGCTTGGCCAATACTTGGCCAGTTTTGCCGCCGAACTTTGACTTCGGATGACACTAACATCACCAGCGCCTACGACATCAGCGTTACGGTCGGCAAGTCTGCGCGACTGTTGGGTCACACTCCTAGTGATTTGTGGGCCACTAATGAAACGGGGAGCATCAACATTGAGGCGACATACGAGACAAACCGTCGTATGCCTTACGACTTTACGATTCGTTACACCACCGGTCTGGACGGGCTGGGAACCGTCACTTTCGATGTCAAGGAAAATGAGGGGCCGGTGTTCCGGTTAAGCTCACACAGGCCAGCGGTTTGATTCCACCATTCGCCGGCTTCATCCCTCATCCGGCCCGTAGAGTCCACCCTCGGGTCCTGACTGGAACGCCTCGTCGAAGAGATCTGCGTTACCACCGCTTCAGGGCCGTCTCGGTGGGGTGGCGACGGCGACGACAAAAGCCCACAAGCCCAACCGCGGCGGACAATAGCAATGAGATGGAGGGCTCCGGCACGAGCACGCTGGTGAAGCGGGTAACGAGCCCAAGGCCGTCTGTGAGTCCTGCAGAAGAATCAGGACCGTAGACTCGGGACACTGAGTCGGTGGAGTTAGCGGCATCGAAAAACGTGGTTTCGACGAACGAGAAGTTTTTCACGTCGAGCAGGAGGTTGCCGAGAGCAGGATTGTAGAGAAACGGCACCTGCAGCGGGATGACTATATCGAACTCTTTTGGCCCACCGGGCGGACCTCGGAAATTGCTCGAGAGGGGCAGCGCACCGGCGAACACGCGCACGGCATCAGCCCCGATGTTGCCTGCAAATGCCGATTCCAGCCCGTCGACCGTTCGGGGCGTGGTGGAAAGGTCAATCTCCACCCGGGGGAGCGTCGTCGAAAACGATCCACCGGAGAATGTATCGGGGCGAAACGCGATCTGTGTGATCAGTTCAGGACCGTTGGGAAATGAAAAGTCGCGCGCACCGAACACCTGCTGGTAATAACGAAATGAGCGCGCCGGCTCAATGTTCCCAAACGGGACAATATTTTCCGCGTCGCCCTCTGTCGCCGCATGGGGGTTGGGGCTGATCGTAACGGCTGCTTCGGTGGAGGCGAGAGACCCACCGGCAATTAGCAACGCGGACAGAAGCCGCCCCAGCCTTCCGGCGCAAGAGGGAGTCGATGACATAAAGCGAGCGATACGAAACCGGCCGCGCGCTGGCAAACCTTTTTTGTTGGTATAGGCACGCTCCAGCAAGCCTCGCCCGAGGAAGCCGAAGCAAGCTTCCGCACTAAGGCGGCGGACCTGTGGAATCTGAGCAAGATCGGATACAGCGCGTCAATCGCCCGCGCCAGCCATTCGACCAGCGCGGGCGCTTTTGAGCGGAATCGTACCGCCCTTGCGTTCAAACCGCCTTCCGCTGTGGTCCGGCTTTGGCCCTGTCCCGCCAGAAGTCAGCGTCCTCTTTCGGCAATGCGTCGAACCGGAGCGTCACCGGCGGCAGTTCAAGGCAGCCGTCGCGTTTGATGTCGTAAACCATCCGCGCCAGCATGACTTGAATCGCGTCGGAGATGGGGACGCGCAGGGTTTCCGCAGCGGTCGCAATGTCGCGCAGCAACCGGAGACTTACGGGGATCATGACGGTGGGTTTTATGACCATCTCCCGCATCTGATCCATGCGTGTCTGCCAGCGGCGCGCTTCGTTTCGGTCGGCCGAGCGGTTCACCGGGAGAGGGCGCGCTTGCGTTTTGCTGTCGCTCCCAACGATTTGACGCGCCTTGTCGACGATTGCCTCGCCGGCTCACTGATCTAGGGCCATGGCACTGCGCAGGCACTCCTTTTTCAGCGCCTCAAGTTCGGGTTTGGGGATCCGTCATTCAACATTTTAGAGGCGACCTGTACTGTAAAGGCGCCGTAGATGGTCGATGGCGAAGCTGGTACGAATTTACTTTCACGGGGCGTGGCATTACGTCGAACGACGGGAGATTCTTCGCAATGATTTTTTTGGACACGCCGCGAAGCATGATCTGCGGCCCGACGGCGGGCCGTCTCCAGGCCTCATTCGAGGGCGCCCTTTGCCCGCGCGCTTGCCTGCCGCGCGAGCGTGGACTTCACTGGTTTCTACCGCTGCTCGAAATCACCGCCCAGCGCGAGGTGCAGGTTGATGCGATTATCCAGCCGCAAGCGGCGGACGCTGATCAACTGCGCCTGGGTTTGCAAGCGGCGGTTCTGGGCCGCGAAAACTGTGAGCAAATCACTTACACCGTCACGGAAGGCGGCCCGCGCTTCGTCATCGGCTTCGACGGCGAGTTGAACGGCTTCGCGGAGCGCATTTTCACGCGAGGCCAGATAAGCATCGGCGGCGAGGGCGGATTCAACTTCTCCAAAGGCCGCTAGAACCGACTTTTGCAAGACCGCGAGCGCTTCGCGTTCCTCGGCTTTGCGCAGGCGGATTTCGCCTTGGACGCGCCCACCGGTGAGGATCGGCTGCGCGAGATTTCCCGCCAGCGTCCACACCCCAAAGTCGCTGTTCAGGATGTCGCGCAAACTTTCTGTCGAGGTGCCGATCGAGCCGGTGAGTTTGATTTGCGGAAAGCGCGCCCGGTGGGCTTCCTTGATGCGCTGGCCCTGCGCGGCGAAGCTTCGTTCAGCAGAGAGAATGTCCGGGCGGCGAAGCAACAACTCGGATGGCAGGCCCGCGGGGGGGCGCCCGGGCGGGGCGGGCAAAGAATTTCGCGCCGCAATTTTCCCCGCAGGATATCGTCCCAGCAGCAGTTCGAGCTGTCGCAACGATCGGGCGCGCGCCTCGCCAGCTTGTTGCACCTGCGCGCGGGCCGCAGCGGTGTCACTTTTGGCCAGCCGATACTGTGCTCCGACGGTTTGTCCTTCCGCCTGGCCCTGGCGAAATCGGTCACCCACGGCGTTCTCGGTCTCCTGAAAAGTGCGGAGCGTCTGTTTGCTGAGATCCAGCAACTCATCGGCCTCGGCGAGCGCGAAATAGGCTTTGGCAACCTGGGCGGCGAGCGATGTCCGGGCGGCGGCCAAATCATATCCCGCCGCCTGGGCTTGGGCCACGAGCGCGGATTGACCGGCGCGCACCCGGCCCCAAACATCGAGTTCCCACTGGACGTCCAGTGACGGTCCGAAGGTATTGCTCAAGCTTGAGAGGACAGTGTCGTCGCGTGGTTCGCTCGGCTCTCGAGTGTTGCGGGCGGAGCGCTGGCCCGGCACGGCAGAAGGCTGGCCCGGTCCCGGCTCGGAGCTCTCTCCACCAAAATCCGGGAAGCCCACAAAATTGCGTTTTGTGCGCTGCGCTAAAAATGAAAGCTGAGCCTGCGGTCGCGCAGCAGCTCCGGCAATTTTGGCAGAAGCAGCGGCCTGGTCGACGCGAGCGGCGGCAATTCTCAAATCGGGGTTGTTGCGCAACGCCTCATTAATGAGTCGATCGAGCCGGCGGTCGCGAAAGCGTCGCAGCCAGGCGGTGTCGACCTGCTGGCGCGCGGGCCCGATGGCCGCCCAGCCGCCCGGCACAGCGAGATCGGCCTCCTCGAGACGCGACTTAGGCGGGAGCGCCGCACACGAGGAGAAGAAAACAACGATAAGGATGGCCAGAATGCGCAGCAAGCCGCGGAAGCTAAGGGGCCTCGAAGCCAATTCAAGGCGGAGTGCGGAAGGCAAAGATGCCCAGTGCTGAAAACCGAACACTGATTGCTAATTGCTAATTGTTGCTGTGCTGTTCATTATCGGCATGGCAGAGCCGCCGATTTCAGAGGCAGGGCGCGATGACCCATCGCGCTCCTCAAAGGTAGGGCGCGATGACCCATCGCGCCGCTCGGTTGAAGGCGGACGCCTCGGTGAGGCGTCCCTACCTTTGGTACGGCGTCGCGAAGCATTGAAGCTTTTAGCCACAGCCGGCACGCTGCCGGGGGCGGCGAGAGCGCAGGAAACGGCCGCCCCGCAACCGCCGGAAACAAAGCCGGTGCGCCCATTGACAGACCCCGATCTTTTTGATCGGCGGGCACCGTGGGTTAACACTCTCACCCAAGGCGAGTTGATGACCATCACGGCTCTGGCAGACACCATTTTGCCGCCGGACGAGGGCGGTCCGGCCGCGAGTGCCGTTGGCGTTCCGGAGTTTATCAATCAGTGGGTCAGCGCGCCCTATCCACTACAGCAGGAGGATCGGCAGATTATACGCGGTGGCCTCGCATGGCTTAACACCGAGAGTCACAAACGCTTTGGAAAGCCGCTTCACGAGCTCGGGATCGATCAGAAGTCCGCACTCTGTGATGACATTTGCGACGCGGCGAGGGCCAGGCCCGAACACCGAACGGGAGCGGTTTTTTTCGCCCGTTTTCGCGATTTATGCGCCACCGGGTATTACACCACGCCGGAAGGTATGAAAGATCTCCGGTATGTCGGCAACGTTCCCACTCCCGCCTTTGCGGGGCCGCCGCCCGAAGTTCTCAAACATCTCGAACTGGCGTAAACTGCGAGGGCAGCCATTGGAGACGGCCCGCCCACGGGCCGCAGCATCCGTCAACGGCGCAGGTGCTTCACTTCACAGGAAGTGTGGCCCGCTACATCGATTGCCGCGAAGGCCGCGCGGTGGCAGGCTCAAGAAACAAAGTTGTACCCCGCCGGCCCAGTTGGGGCTGCCGCAGAGTTCCGTCTCGCTTGGCCAGTTGCTGCGGGGGCGCCAGTTCTTCGGCTTCACTGTGGTCGCGGACGATGGTGACGGCCGTGCCGAGAGGTGCATGTTCGTAAAATGTTTCCGCCATTTCGCGCGGCAGACGGATGCAACTGTGCGAGGCCGGATGTCCAGGCCGCGGAATGATCCCCGCGTGCATGCCGATCCCGTAGCTGGTGATTTGCATCCAGTAGGGCATTGGGGAACCTTCGAAACGAGCGCCGGGCGGGATCGGCTCACGGCCTCGGCGCGCGTCCGCGTCAATGATCTCGCCACTTTCGTTCACGATGGCTCCGTAGGTATAGGAAATCCGGTCCACTTCTTTGTCCTGGATGCGGAAGCGACCCGTGGGCGTCGGATATTTCGGCAGACCGGTGGCTACCGTTGTCCAGCCGACCATCTGGCCGTTGCGAAAGAATTTTGCGCGTTGGGTCGCGACGTTGATGCGAATGGAAGGGGTTCCCGACGCGCCCTCACCCCACCATTCAAAAAGCGGCGGCGGTTCAGTTGGTTGCTGCTGAGCGACCGGTTGTGTGGAAGCGCAAGAGACCAGGCTGCCCGCCGCTCCGAGTTGGAGCAACTGTTTGAAACTGGTAAATGTCATAGGGGAGGGCGAAGTGTAGCCACGGGCGCTTCTGCTGCAACAAGCGATGGTTGAGAGCTGCGGCGCGGACGGATCCATCCCATCAGGAAGCGTCCCGCTTCCGCACTGGCTTTGAGCCCCCCATTGCCTGTGCGCCGCGGCGCGTCATAATTGGTTGCTCATGTCCAGTCACTTCGGCCAGCTTTTCCGCATCAGCACCTACGGCGAATCCCATGGCGCTGCCGTTGGCGTGATCATCGACGGCTGTCCGCCGCGCCTCGAATTGTCCGTCGCGGACATCCAGCGAGAGCTGGACCGCCGCCGGCCCGGGCAAAGCGAAATTGTCACCCCGCGGCAGGAAGCCGACCAGGCGGAGATTCTCTCGGGGCTTTTCGAAGGCAAAACGTTAGGCACGCCAATCAGCATTCTCGTCCGCAACGCCGATCAGCGTCCCGAAGCTTACCTCGAGATGAAAGACAAATTTCGGCCTTCGCATGCGGATTTCACGTACGAGGCGAAGTTCGGCATTCGGGCCTGGGCGGGAGGCGGGCGGGCGTCGGCGCGGGAAACCATCGGCCGTGTGGCGGCGGCGGCGGTGGCGCGGAAAGTCATCCTGCAGGCCATTCCTGAATATGAATGTCTGGCCTGGGTGCAATGTGTCCGGGACATCGCGGCCAGCGTGGACCCTGGCGCGATTACTGCGAAGGAGATTGAATCCAATATTGTGCGGACCGGCGACGCGGGGGCGGCGGAAAAGATGATCGCATTGATCAAGCAGATGCGGGCGGAAGGAAACTCGGTCGGAGGAATCATCGAATGCGTGATTCGCGGCGCACCCGCTGGCTTGGGCGCTCCGGTGTTTGACAAACTCGAGGCGGATCTTGGCAAAGCGATGCTGAGTTTGCCGGCGAGCAAGGGATTCGAGATCGGGAGCGGTTTTGCGGGGACTCGTTTGACAGGACGGGAACACAACGACGCGTTTCGCATGATCGAGGGCCGCGTTCGCACCACCACCAATCGCTCGGGCGGCATCCAGGGCGGCATTTCCAACGGCGAGAACATTGTTTTTCGCGTTGGTTTCAAACCTACCGCGACCATAATGACCGAGCAGGACACCGTGAGCAGCAGCCACGAGAACACGACCCTCAAAAGCCGAGGACGTCATGATCCCTGTGTGCTCCCGCGTGCCGTCCCCATGGTCGAGGCCATGGCAAATCTCGTGATCTGCGACCACCTGCTTCGCCAGCGTGCGCAGTGCGGCCGGTAGCCGAGGTCTCCAACCTCCGTTCTACCATGGCCAATCTCGTTTTCGACAATCTTTCTCTCGCCGGGCTGGCTTTGGCTTTCATCATTCTCATGGCCGCCTGGGCCGTAGTGCGGGGCGCGGTTAAGCTCGTGCTGGCCATGATCACGCTCGGCATCGGTTTCGCGGTCGGCACCTGGGCTTTCATCCACGCCCCGACCTGGCTCGAAGGCATGGTCGAATTACCCTCTGGAAGATTACTTGCCGCCATCAGCATCATTGCCGGCGCCGTCGGTCATCTCGGGTCGAGATATGTTATCCGTAAACTCTCCCCCAGCTTCGTTTCCGAGCCGGGGCGCAAAATGTCCTCGCTGAAGGCGGTCTTGCTCAGCCTCTTGCCATCGGTCTGCTTCCTGTGGATCGCCGGGACTTTGCTGCGGCTGGGGGGATCAATGTCCGGCCTGGCTCACATTGATGAAAAGAAAGTCGGCACGAGATCCTGGTTGGTGGCCGCGCGTCAATCGCTCAGTTCGGGCTTTGCCGGCAAGTTTTTTGAAGCGACGGATCCCATCACGAAGGCGACGGCGGTGCGCCTCTGTGAAGTGCTCGTGAACCTTCGTGTGCACGAGCACCACCAGCATTTGCGGGGTCGGCCGGATTACCAACGGCTGCTGGCACAGCCAAACTTTCAGCGGCTGGTCAACGACCGCGAGGTCAAACGCGCCATCGCTTTCTCTGATTATGCCCGGCTGCTTACCTTGCCAGAGGTCCGCGTGGCGGCTCAAGATCGCCAAATTGCTTCCGCGCTCGCGGGTTTGCCTGACATGGAAGTGCGTCGCGCGGAACGTCTCGAATGATGCGGGCTTTAAGCCAGCTCGCGCACGGCTTGGCACACCGTCGCTTTGACCTCCGTCCAAAGAGTGCCGTCAAGTGAAATTGGTTCAGGCGAGTGTTCGGCATCTGCGAAATAGCAGAGGCTCCGATACACCAGAAACGTCTCGTGCTGTGGATACTTCTTCTCATACCATCCCAGCATCTCTTGCAACGAATGCCGTTTTAGCAGCGCATGAACATCAAAAAAATCCTTCTTGTCTCCGCGATTGCTCACGGCGGCTAGTTTCATGGCCCCGATATCCGGCACGCTCAGCATGCGAATATGATCGTGTTGTTCCACTTCACGCAGCAGTGGGTAACGATAGGTGAGCCAGTCGACCTTCACTTCATCGAGGATAATGCTCAATGAAGTCTCCGCGCTTTGGATCACACGGCAGGTAAAAAGGTCGCGAAGACGGTCGGTAATACCGGGGACGTCGAAGGAATGATTTGAAAAAAAGTCGAGGTCCACAGACTTGCGATGACCAAAACGCAAGGCCAGCGCTGTGCCACCGCCGAGCGCAAAGTCCTGTGCCTCCGCAAGACGCGACAGTTTCTCTAAGAGGGCCAGGGCGCCTGGGGAGATTGCGTTGCGGTGAAGCATCGGAAACTTTCCTTCGAAATATCCAGCGCCACGCTGCAGAAGCTTAACGCTTGGGGGCTGAGCCAGCGCAAGCCGGTGACGATTTGGCGCAGCCGCTCATCGCCATAAAAAGCGCGGATGGCACGCCAATCATCGAGGCGTCCCCGTTCAATCACGCGACTCACGACCGTGGGCGCATGCTCATCGAGATCGACGGTGGCGGGATCGCAATCCCAGAACAGCCAGACCGGAAGATCTAAAAACGGGACCGCCATTTTTGCCTCCATCGAGGCAGCTTAAGTCAATGCTGGCTTGGCGACAAGAGTCGCTGCTGCGGGCTCAGCGACAAGAGTGTCGCGGCCACGGGTCGCGGTTGCATCCAATTCGCTTTAGCGGAAGCTCGGCGGGATGCCGGCTGCTGATTACATATCCTCCGTGGGACTCGAGATTCACGTCCATCTCAAGACGCGCAGCAAAATGTTCTGCGGTTGCGCCACGAGCTACGGCGACACCCCGAACACGCAAACCTGTCCGGTCTGTCTTGGCCTGCCGGGAGCGCTGCCAGTCCTTAACGCACACGCCATCGAGCTGACCATCCTCACCGGCCAAATGCTCGGCGCCGCGACGCCGCCCGTGACCAAATGGGACCGCAAAAACTATTTCTACGCGGACATGCCCAAGAACTATCAAATCAGCCAATACGATCTTCCACTGGTCATCGGCGGCGCGGTTCCGCTTTACGACATCTGTTTCCCGAAGGAGGGCCGGCCCAGTGGAAACACTGTTAGAAATGGCATCGTTAAAAGCATCCCGCTGACGCGCATCCACCTCGAAGAGGACGCCGGAAAGAGTTTCCACCTCGGCCAGTTCAGCGGGCTCGATTTCAACCGCGCCGGCACACCTCTCATGGAAATCGTGACCGAGCCGGAGGTGGCGACGGCGGACGAAGCCGCTGCCCTCCTGGCGAGCCTCCGACAAATTCTGGTCTACGGAGGGATTTCCGATGCCGACATGGAGAAAGGCCAGATGCGCTGCGACGTGAATGTTTCACTGCGCAAAGACCAGGCCGATCCACTCGGCGCGAAGATCGAACTGAAGAATCTCAATTCGGTGTCCGCGGTGCGGCGAGCCATCCAGTTTGAAATCGCGCGTCAGAGCAATGAGCTCGATCGCGGAATCGCACAACGCCAGGAGACCCGGCGCTGGGACGATGAGCGCGGCGAAAGTTCTGACATGCGCGGCAAAGAACACGCTCATGATTATCGCTACTTTCCCGATCCCGATCTGTTGCCGATCAACACCGAACCCTTTATCGAGCGCGTTCGCGACCGCGGTGGCGAGCTGCCCCATGTCAAACGAGCGCGATTTGTCTCCGCCCACGGGCTGACCGATTACGACGCGGCCGTTATTACGAGCGAGCCGCACCTCGCCGAGTATTTCGAGGCCGCCGCCGAGGGATCGCGGAGACCAAAAGCGGTAGCCAATTGGATCATTAACGAGCTGATCGGCCGGCTCAAGGCGGCCGGGATGACGTTCGAAGCTAATCCGGTGCCGGCAACCGCGCTGCGTGATTTGGCCGACCTTGTGGACAGTGGAAAGATAAGTGGTTCGCAGGCCAAGGAAATTTTTGCCGAGATGTTTTCTTCCGGGCAGACCGCGGCCGCAATCGCCAAAGCGCGAGGCTGTGAACAAATGAGCGACGCCGGCGCGCTCGATGCCTTCATCGAGCAGGCGTTGTCAACCAACGCCGAGATCGTCGCAAGATTCAAAGCGGGTGAATCGAAAGTGCTCAATGTTCTCGTTGGCCAGGTGATGAAACTGAGCCAGGGCAATGCCAATCCAAAATTGGTCGCGGAAATGGTGAGGCAAAAGCTCTCCTGAGCGGAAAATCGCTGGGAGCGCCGCCGGCCTCGTGCGGCCGTCGATAAAACCGGCGCAGCCGCTGTATTTTTTCTTCATTCAATGCTGCCGCACGAGGACTGCGGCGATCCAGTCAAGATTCAGAACTACCGCTGCGGCAGAGCCGTTTCAGGCGGAGGACGGTTGGTTCGACTATCCCTTCGGTTCCCAGTCACCCTCGCCGGTCACTCGGCCAGCCAGCGCGCCAAGTGAGAACCCAAGGTGCTGTTTCGCCGAAGCCTGGCCAGCATCGTCTTTTGTAGCGTTAAGAATGAAAGCTTTTCTGCGATCAGCGGGCAATCCAACGCGATAAAACATTTCAGTGACCCGCAATTCGGCGAGGAAGTAGCTGACCCCTGATAATGATCCGGCGCAAAAAATGACGAAGCCGCGCCATGCGTCTGATGCGTTTGCCCCCGCGTTATTAGAAAAAATGATACGTTCGCTTTTTCGCGTCTCTCTGTTCTGTTTGGTTGCTGTTTGTTTGTCGGGTTGCTTGACCGTAGTCGCTCCACCGCCAATTGAGGATCCTGGATATCCACCCGGTGGCCATGGTGACCGGCGGGCGTATCGTTTGGGTGTTACGTATGGAGCGCGCGACGCCGCCGCGGAACTAAGGGCAGATTCACAGCGCCACGCTCACGTGGTGGCACCGGCCGCGCTGGCCGAATTCCGCATCGGTTATCGTGACGGCTACGAGCGCAATGCCGAGGACCGCCCCGCCGACGTCGGTGAAGGCCCCGAAGCCTATCGGAACGGCTACCGTCGCGGACAGAATGATGCAGAGGCGGGTCTCCGCTCGAATTACCGCAGACACCAGGGATCGTATCTTCAGCGCTATGAGGCGGAATTCCGTCGGGGCTACGATCGCGGATATCCAACCGGGGTGGTCGAGGAGGGACCAGGAGTCGATTCGCGCGCCGATTACCACCGGGGCTTCAGCCACGGCGAACGGGACCGTTCGCTTGGCAGGTCTCCCAACTACCGCCGCCACCTCCATGAATATGCTCGCGACGGGGAAATGAGTTTTCGGCGCGGCTACGACGACGGTTATACCGGTCGCATAGTTCGATAAGCACCTCGAGCTCGCAGGCGCACATTTCACCACAACTCCCGCGGCCTGGCTGTCAGCAGCAGGCAACGCCCGCTCCCCGCGGGTGCCCACAAGTCACGTTTGCACTAAGCAGACTGCCGGAGTAGTTTACCCGTTGCCCCGAGGCTGACCTTCCAGCCTCAACCTCTCCAACGTGGCCAATCGTTTCATGCGTTTGCTCAATTTTTTGTTCTGGGTTTTCACCGCCCTTGTGGCGTCGCCACTCCGTGCAGATGACTTATTGTCCGATGGCAAGCCGCTCCCTGCCCCTGCGCCCGATGAGAAGCCGGAAGTTTTTGCCGCGGTCGACGAAATTGCGAGCCTCTCGGTCGAGCCGGGACAGATATCGCTGAAGAACGGAGTTGATTATGCGCAGGTGGTGGTGACGGCAACGCTGAAAGAAGGCATTAGGGCCGATGTGACGCGGATGGTGAAGTTCGAGCTGCCTGGCGCTTTGGCGCAGGTCAATTCCTGGGGATTGCTCGCTGCAAAAGCCGATGGCGAGGGCGAGCTTGCCGTCTCTCTCGGCCCGCACCGCGTGAAGGTCCCCATCAAAGTGAGCGGAACGGCACCAGCTCCCTCCGCCGAAGCGCCGAGTCCGAGCGCCCCGTTGGATTACATTCGCGACATTCAGCCTGTGGTATCGAGACTCGGTTGCAATGCCGGCACCTGCCACGGATCCAAGGAAGGCAAGAATGGGTTCAAACTTTCGCTGCGCGGTTACGACGCCGTCTTCGATCTGCGCGCGCTCGCGGATGACCTGGCCGGGCGTCGCATCAATGTGGCTTTTCCCGACAGCTCAGTCATGCTTCTCAAGCCAACCAACGCGGTGCCTCACGAGGGCGGCCAGGTTATGACCGAGAATTCGAAATACTACGGCATGCTGCGCCAGTGGATCGCCAGCGGAGCGAAAGTTGACTTGAAATCACCAAAAGTGACGCGGATTGAAGTTTTTCCGAAGGACCCGGTGGTCGAGAGAATTGGCGCCCGGCAGCAGATGCGTGTGGTGGCAACATACGCCGACGGCAAATCGCGCGATGTCACCAGCGAGGCATTTGTCGACAGCGGAAACATGGAGGTGGCTAAAGCCGACAAGCGGGGAGTAGTGATGACATTGCGGCGCGGAGAGGCGCCAGTGCTCGCGCGCTTCGAAGGCGCTTATGCGGCCACAACGGTAACTGTCATGGGGGATCGCACCGGCTTCGCGTGGGAGGAACCCCCCGCCAACAATGAGATCGACCGCTTTGTGGCGGCAAAACTCAAACGCACCAAAACATCCTCGTCTGCCCTCTGCGGCGATCTCGAGTTTGTGCGTCGTGTCTATCTGGACCTGGTGGGCCTTCCACCCACCCCGGAAGAGATTCGCGCCTTCATTGCTGATTCCCGTGACTCGCGGTGGAAACGCGACACCCTGGTCGACAAGCTCATTGGCAGTGACGGCTTCATCGACCATTGGACCAACAAATGGTGCGACCTGCTCCAGGTAAATTCGAAATTCCTGGCGCGCGAAGGGGCGGAGAAATTCCGCGACTGGATCCGCCAGCAGGTGGCCAGCAACACACCCTACGATCAGTTCTGCCGCGCCATCCTGACCGCCAACGGGAGCAACAAAGATAACCCGCCAGCCTCGTATTTCAAAATTCTGCGGACCCCGGAGGAAACGATGGAGAACACCACGCACCTGTGGCTGGCCACCCGTTTCAACTGCAACAAATGTCATGACCATCCGTTCGAACGATGGACCCAGGACCAATACTACGACATGACGGCGTTCTTCGCCCAGGTGGGGCTGGATCGGGACCCTGCGAGCGGAGATCGCAACATTGGCGGAACCGCGGTCGAGGGTGCCAAGCCCCTTTACGAGTTCGTTGTGGATCGAAAAGCGGGCGATACCACTCATCTGCGAACGGGTAAAGTGGCCCCACCACGGTTTCCCTATCCCGTGAAAGCGGAGGCCAAACCCGAAGCCACCCGCCGCGAGACGTTGGCGGCCTGGATCGCCTCGCCAGACAACCAGTATTTTGCGAAAAGTTACGTCAACCGTCTCTGGGGCTACCTGTTAGGCACAGGGATCATCGAGCCGCTCGATGACATCCGGGCTGGTAACCCGCCCTCAAATCCGGAACTGCTGGACTGGCTGGCCAGGCAGTTTATCGAACATCGGTTCGACAGCCGCCACGTCCTTCGGCTCATTGCCAAATCGCGGACTTACCAGCTCAGCGTCCAGACAAATCGATGGAACGAGGATGATGGCATCAACTTTTCCCACGCCAAGGCGCGCCGACTCCCCGCCGAGGTTTTGTTCGATACCATTTATGCGGCAACGGGTGCCAAATCGCAGTTTCCGGGTGTGCCGCCCGGAACCCGAGCCGGGGCCCTCGCTGACTCGGAGATAAAGACGGCGGATGGTTTTCTCAACAGCCTCGGGAAACCGCCGCGCGAGTCCGCTTGCGAGTGCGAACGCTCGACCGAGTTGCAACTCGGTCCGGTCATGGCGCTGATCTCCGGCCCCACCGTCGGCGACGCCATCAGCAGTCCAGATAACGCCATTTCAAAATTGGTTCGTGACAAGCCCAATGATCGGGAGGTCGTCGATGAGTTGTTTCTAAGGTTTTTGGGCCGCCCCGCCACCCAGGCGGAAGCAAAAGCCGCCGCCGGAGCCATGGCCGAGATGGAAGGCCAGCATCAGTGGCTCACCACGGAGCTGCAGAAATACGAAGCCGAGATCAAGCCACGCCAGGAAGCCGCTGAAAAGGCCCGCCAGACTGACATCGCGGCCATCAAGGAAGAAAAGATTAAATATGAAACTGAACTCGCTCCGAAACTTGCCGAAGCCGAAAAGCAACGGCAGGAAAAGATCGCAGCCGCACAATCGGCCCTGAATGAAGTCGAGAAAGGCCTTCCAGCGAAGCTGGCGGCCTGGGAACAGCAGCAAAAGGGACAGACCGGCTGGACAATTCTCGAGCCGAAGGAACTGGCTTCCACATTGGACAAGACCAAGTTCGAGAAGCTCGATGACCGCAGCGTGTTCGTGACCGGTCCCGATAAGAAGCAAGCGTATACCCTCGTGGCTCAAGCCACGCTCCCGAGTTTGACTGGACTGCGCCTCGAGGCCATGCTCGATGCCCGCCTTGGCGCCAAGGGTCCAGGCCGCAGCGGAGGCGGAAATTTTGTCCTCAGTGAAATCGAGGCGTTTTGGGTTCCCGCCGGCAAGGAGCCGCAAAAGATCAAATTCTCCGATGCGCTGGCGACTTACAGCCAACAAAGCTACGACGTCAAAACCGCCATCGACGGAAAGAACGAAGGCGAGCCGAATGGATGGGCGGTTTACCCTGAAGGGGCGGGAAAAGCACAAACCGCGATTTTTACGTGCGCGCAAAACGGCCAGCCGTTCGCGCTCGATCAAACTGGAGGCATGCTCAAGATCGTGCTGAATCAACAATATCCGGACGGCAAACATTCGCTGGGCCGATTTCGCCTAAGTGTTACCAACGCAGCGCCGCCCCTGAATTTCGGGATTCCAACCGAAATCCTCGACGTATTGTCTACACTGGCCGACCAGCGTAACGACAAACAAAAGGCCGCCTTGGGGGCTTATTTCAGAACCCAGGATGCTGACGTCAAAGCGAAGGAAGCGGCGCTTGCCGAAGCGAAGAAGCCGCTGCCACCCGACCCAAAGCTTGAGGCCATTAATGCCCGGCTGGCACGCGCCGAGCAACCGTTCCCCATGGACCCCATACTGCTCGTCATGCGCCGGGACGTCGAACTCAGCACCAGCCAGCTCACCAACAAACGTCTCGCCGCCGCACAGGACCTCGCCTGGGCTCTCGTCAATCACTCCGCGTTTCTGTTTAACCGTTAGGGATCCAGAGCAGCCGCAGCCAAATTAGCACCGCACTGCGCGGCAAATCGGTCGAACGAAAATCTCCTACGGCAACGCACCCGCCTCTGCAAGGCCGATGAATGTCTCGAAGCTCATGGTTGCGGACCGACTGTTCTCGATAGCCCTCGCGCTCAGCCCCTGTATCGCATCGAGCCAAACAGGCACCAACATCGGACGGCGCGACACCGGTGTCAGTCCCGGACTCAAACCGTCAACCGGTGCCAAAATCGAGAGCACTACCATTGTGAAACTGGGAACCGCCCGGAATTGGAGAAGCGCCGACGGCAAGCAGATCGTCGCCGAGTTGGTTTCCTGGCCGGTGACCGATCCGCAAGCCGCGGAAAAGCATCCGCG
This sequence comes from Verrucomicrobiales bacterium, assembly GCA_050998515.1. Classification (GTDB taxonomy): domain Bacteria; phylum Verrucomicrobiota; class Verrucomicrobiia; order Verrucomicrobiales; family V1-33; genus JBPCQC01. The sequence continues at coordinate 62,763 of JBPCQC010000092.1, read as the reverse complement.
GGACTTGAAGTTTGACGTGGTGCGCGACAACCAGGTCCGGCTTCGCAAGGATAAGCAAACCTTTACCCTCCCACTCGGCCGCCTCTCCCCGGAAGACCGCCTCTACCTCCAACAGGTGGTCGACTCGCTGGCGAAAGCACAGGGAGCGTCTGCTTCTGAGGCGAAGCGCTGAGACATGCCTTCGCGCAAAGCCAGGCGTGGGCCGCCAGAAAGTTTTCTTCATTCGCTGCTGACGGCCGTATCGGGCCGCAGGGATGTCCGGCAACGCGAGGGGATGTCCGGCAACGCGAGGGCGCTCCATCTCGAGTTCCGCGTCATTCAGACGCACCAAAGCGCCAAAATGGTGCACGGAAGCGAGCGTGGCCGGCGCTTTAACAACAGAACGTTGCGTGGTAACCCTCGAGTAATCGTGTCCCAAGAGATTGAAAGACTCTGGCATATGGTATGCGTAGAATGTCTGCCACTTCTGTTGAAATGATCTTAAAATCCCCGTAACCTTTCCGACAACCCCGCTCTTCGGCCCATCCCCGGTTTTTTTTAATGAACAATTTTACTCCCCGAGCTCAGCAGGTGCTGGCTCTCGCTCGCAAGGAAGCTGATCGCTTCAACCACAATTACGTGGGTACGGAACACCTCCTGCTCGGCCTCATCAAACTCGGTCAGGGCGTGGCGGTCAACGTGCTGCAAAAGATGAGCCTCGACCTAGAAACCGTGCGCCTTGAGGTCGAGAAACAAGTAGGCACCGGCTCGGATCAACAGATGATGGGGAATATCCCTTATACGCCGCGCGTAAAGAAGGTTCTCGCGCTCGCTGGCAAGGAAGCCCGCGCTCTCAATCACAGCTACGTCGGCACCGAACACATCCTGCTCGGTCTCCTCCGCGAAGGCGAGGGCGTCGCTGCCCGTGTGCTCAAGAGCCTGGACGTCGATATTGAACGCACCCGTCAGGAGATCCTCAAAGAACTCGATCCGAATTTTACGCCATCGGAATCCGAAGAGGAGGAGGAGAATTTTTCCGGCCCGGGCAACCAGCAGAGTGGCCAGGGCGGAAAAAAGGAAACGAAGACACCCGCGTTGCGTGCTTTTGGTCGCGACCTCACCGAGCTTGCGCAAAAAAATGAGTTGGATCCGGTCATTGGGCGGAAGAACGAAATCGAGCGCGTGATTCAAATTCTGTGCCGGCGCACGAAGAACAACCCGGTGCTAATCGGCGAAGCGGGAGTCGGCAAGACAGCGATCGTCGAGGGCCTGGCACAGGAAATCGTGGCCGGAAACGTGCCGGAAATCCTCCGAGACAAACGAGTGATCACACTCGACCTCGCGTTGATGGTGGCAGGCACGAAATACCGCGGCCAGTTCGAGGAGCGGATCAAGGCGGTGATGGACGAAATTCGCCGCACAAAAAACGTCATTCTGTTCATAGACGAGCTGCACACCATCGTCGGCGCGGGTTCAGCCGAAGGCGCGATGGATGCATCGAACATCATCAAACCATCGTTAAGCCGGGGAGAACTGCAATGCGTCGGGGCGACCACCCTGAACGAGTACCGCAAGTACATCGAAAAGGATGCGGCGCTCGAGCGGCGTTTTCAGACCGTCAAAGTCGAAGAGCCGAGCGTCGAGGATGCGATCAAAATTCTGCGCGGCATCCGCCCCAAATACGAAGCCCACCACAAGGCCAACATCAGCGATGACGCGCTCGACGCCGCAGTAAAGCTTTCCGAGCGTTACCTCACTGCCCGCTATCTGCCGGACAAGGCTATCGATGTCATGGATGAGGCCGGCGCCCGTGCTCGCATCGGAGCCACCACGAGACCGCCCGAAATCAAGGAGATCGAAGCGGAGATCGACGGTATTCGCATCGAGAAAGAAGGCGCGATCAAAGATCAAGATTTCGAAAAAGCGGCCTCCTTGCGCGACAAGGAGAAACACGCGAAACGACGGCTCGATGAAATCCTCGAGAACTGGAGGCAAACCAGCGATGAGAAGCGTGTTTCAGTCAGCGACGAAGACATCATGGCGATAGTCAGCAAATGGACGGGGATTCCTCTGCAACGGATGGAGCAGGCGGAGGCCGACAAACTGCTCAGAATGGAAGGGGAACTTCAAACCCGCGTGATCGGCCAGGACCAGGCGGTCGTTGCGATCAGCAAGGCGCTCCGGCGCTCGAGAGCCGACCTGAAAGATCCCCGCCGGCCCATTGGCAGTTTTCTTTTTCTGGGACCTACGGGCGTCGGGAAAACCTACCTCGCCCGCAATCTGGCCGAGTTCATGTTCGGAGACTCGGATGCGCTGATCCAGCTCGACATGAGCGAGTACATGGAAAAGTTCACGGCCTCGAGGCTGATCGGCAGCCCTCCCGGTTACGTCGGCTACGAAGAGGGCGGCCAGCTGTCCGAAGCTGTGCGCCGGCGCCCCTACAGTGTCGTACTTTTCGACGAAGTGGAAAAGGCCCATCCCGATGTGATGCACCTTCTGCTCCAGATCCTCGAAGAGGGCACGCTCACCGACAGCTTTGGAAGAAAAATCGACTTCCGGAACACGATCATCATCATGACTTCGAATGTTGGCGCGGAACTGATCAAGCGCCAGAGCTCGCTCGGCTTCGGCGCCATGGCGATGTCCGCGGACAAGCAGGACTACGAAGGCATGAAAGGCAAGATCATGGAAGCGGCGAAAAAATTCTTTAAACCCGAATTCATGAACCGGCTCGATGATCTGATCGTCTTCCGCATGCTCGAGAAACCGGACCTCGTCCGCATCGTCGATTTGGAAATTACCAAGGTTCTCGACCGCGTGAAGAAGAAACACATCGCGATCGAGCTGGACGAAAGCGCGAAAGACGTGCTGATAGAGGAGGGCTACGATCCGCAATATGGGGCGAGGCCGATGCGGCGTGCGGTCGAGCGTTTTCTCGAGGATCCGTTTGCCGAGGCGCTCCTGCGCGGCGACATCAAGGAGGGCGACAAGGTGACCGTCACGCGGAAGGCCGGCGTAAAAGGCCTCGAATTTACCACGCAACAACGCTCCGAGACCGCTCCGCCCGCAGCGGCCTCGGCGAGCGAGTGAAGCTCGCCCGCGATAGGTTTTCATTTTCCCGGGGATCCCTTGAACCACGGAACCCTGGTAGGCGAACGTTCCCCTGGGCGGATTGGATCGCCAAAACCGCAATTTTCATTGCGGCGTTTATCCTGCCAAGGGCCTATTCGATCCAACGCAGACGGTGAAAGAGTCGCTGCGTGCCAGGAGCGACCTGCTGGGAGAGAACACGTGATTCCGCCGCGGCCGTGAAGATTTCGACCCGGGTCCACGAAGCGAGGTCCGGCGATTTTTCCAACGCATAGGTGAGACTTGGACAGAGCCGCGAAAGACTTAAAGTCATAACCATCCCGTCGTTCGCAAGGGTCGAGGCGAGTTGGGGTTTGTCAGCGGGTCCAAGGCTCGTCAGCCAGGCCAGGGCGTAATCAGTATTGAAGCTATCGGCCGCCGCATTGGTCACCCGCAACGTAAATTGGCCGGCCCCTAAATGACCCAGGTAAATATGTTCCACGTTGTGCGCTGGGCTGTCGCTGGCGCCGCTTTCACTGACCCCTACCTGAGCCCCCGCAACAAAGTTATTCGACTGATAAAGCGCGAGATCGAGATTTGCCAATTCAGGGGCTGGTGCGACCAACAGCGAGCCGACCACGCCGGTGATCTGGCGATGCCAGGTGAGCACGGCCGAGAATTCGACCGCGCGGCATCCAGCCGGAATTGTAAAGGTGTAGTTCTTTCGCGAGCCCGGAGCGAGCGGATCCGAATAGTCCCAACCAGTCGATGGGCGAAGCTCACTGTTGCTCGAATTCACTTCGCCCGCCACCAGCACGCGATGACTGCGAAGCACGTTGACCTGTCCAGCCCCAAAATGAGCATCGAGCGGTCGCGTCGACGTGTTTGCCCAACCGGGAAATTCTTCCTTTGTCGCCGCGGCGAGAAGGATGGCTTTCACCGTTTCCGCTCTGGTTGCATTAGCCAGCGCCGGCGTGGCCATTGCTTCAGAAATAAGCAAGCCTGCACACGAACTCACGACCCCGGTGGCCCAGCTGGTGCGGTCGAGCGGCGCAACCAATTCCGGTTTCACGCGACCGGGACCGTCGAGATCCGCCGGAGAACTGCCCGAGCTATGGGCGCCATTGGTCAACCCAATCGCAATGCCGTTGTAGCCCGACACCAGCAAATACGGCATGGCAGTGCCTGCGCCATTATTCACACCCGCGATCGGCAGATGATCATCGCGCTCCGCGGCGAAATCCAGCCGCCTGAGCAAGTCGTTTAGTCCGGCCGGAGTCGAGGTGTCACTGGGATAGCTGATCCACGAATGGTTTCCGACGGGATTGTTTTCCGTGGCTGGAACGTCTGACAGGCTCGGCCTCAGGAATGCGTCATCCAGCCAATCATCGGCCTGGTAAACGTCGACCTGATCATCGGGTGCCAGGCCGATGGCCGGCGCGACTGATGCGTCGCCAAGAGCCGCGTCGGTATTGGTTCCATAAAAAAACGAGCCAACACGGATGGCGTGCCCCGAGATGCCGGATATGCCCGATTGGAAGGCGAAGGTTTTTAGGGAAAAATTGCCGGAGGTCGGATTTGTGATGGCACTGGGAAGGTATTCGCCATTCGCTGAGGCTACCGCTTCGACGTGCGTGGCGGAAACGCCCGCGCCAATCGGCATCGCAGGGCCGAGTAGGGATCTCAATTGGGTGAATCCAATGTCGTCCTGCCAGGTAGCCGGAGCCGCGGGCAATCCGAAGGCAAGCGGAAGCAGCACAAGCAGCCGCGGACGCCAGGCGGGGGAAGGTCGGCGCATGATGGAAATATACCACATTTCTCGACGATTGGCTCGGGGGATTTTCAGGGTGTTCTGGAATGAATCTTCGAGAGGAGCCAGTCGCATGACGACGCACTCGCGTTTTCCAGGCCAGTGCATGTTATGGCTCGAATTTGAGGCGCAGCAGCCGCTCCAACGCTCGATAATCTATCTTGGCATTATGCCGGGCATCGTTTGCCTCAGAATTTCCGCCGCGCCCACCAGCAACAACACGTCATTCCTTACCAAGCCCGCGATAGACCCCCTCGACACCTCCTCGACCGGCAAAACCGGTTGCCGCTGCCGCCGCACGGGTCCAATGAAGCTTGCGCTGAATCCATCCACCTTTATGAAAAACAAAGCTCTTGCCTGTCTCGCCGCGGCGAGCGTTCCCCTGGCTGCTTTTCTGCTCCTCAATCTCGAAGCTGTAGAACCAAAAGCCTCGGCCGCCCCGGCGAAACCATTGAAGGCGCTGCTGGTGATCGGCGGGTGCTGTCATGACTACGCCAACCAGAAAGAGATTCTGAAAGCCGGCATCGAACAACGCGCCAACATAGTGGTCGAAGTCGCCTACGTGGAAGACAAGAGCACCCGAGCGCGCTTTCCCGCTTACGAAAAACCTGATTGGGCCGCCGGTTACGATGTGGTCATTCACGATGAATGCTCTTCCGATGTGAAAGAGCTTCCGTATGTCGAGAACATCCTCAACGCGCACAAAAACGGCGTGCCCGCAGTAAACCTTCACTGTGCGATGCATTGCTATCGCACCGGCACCCCGATCTGGTTCGAATACCTCGGACTTCAATCATCCTCTCATGGTCCGCAGGAACCGATCGCCATCACATTCACCGATTCCGCTCACCCCGTGACCAAGGGCCTCGCCAACTGGACCACGATCAAAGAGGAACTTTACAACAACCTGAAGGTTTGGGAGAGCGCTCACCCGCTCGCCCGCGGCAAACAAGGCGCGGGTGACAAGCCAGGTCACAACGACTCGGTCGTAGCCTGGACTCACGAATATGGCCCGAAGAAAACCCGGGTTTTTAGCACAACGTTAGGCCACAATAACGAGACCGTGGCCGACGATCGTTACCTCGATCTGGTGAGTCGAGGACTGCTCTGGGCCTGCGGCAAGCTCGACGAAAACGGGCAAATCAAGCCGGGATTTGGCCCCGTGAAAGCCAGCGCCACCCGCTAGCTTTCGACTGATGAATCGACGCCAATTTTTCGCCGCTCCGCCCTTCAGGGCTTCATCAAGGTCAAAAAACCATTAAAAGCCATGAAGTCGACAGTCCTCTCTCTCGTGGCAATGCTTAGTGCGATAAGCGCGGCATCCGCTCGTGCCGCGGTCGCTCTCAGCTTTACCGGCGACACTATCGCCGTTTCTAGTTCGGTGACGAGCGGATGCCATCATTCCGGGAGCAACCTCCTCAGGTAGGCGACGCTTCTTTCAGCCCACTCGGCCTCAAGCGCGATCGTCTCTTCCAGTGTGGTTGCGGGCGGGGTCCAGAGTTCGATGATCGCGTTGGGATTGCGTCCCGCGGCTCGGATTTGTTCGAGCAGCCAGGGCACATCGAGGCGCCCGTCGCCGACGGCGCAACCTTCGATGACAAAGCCCAGTTGCGAAGCCACCCGGCGCACCGTGAAATCTTTGACGTGCAGGCTGAACACATAAGGGGCCAGCGTCGTAATGACCGCCTGCGGAGTTTCAAGGGCGCCGAACGAATTTACCGTGTCAAGTGTCACCCCTACGGCGTCGCTGCCCAGCGTTTCCACGATCTCAACGAGCGCCGCTGCCGGCTCGCGGTCATGATTCTCGATGGCGAGCCGGATGCCGGACTCTGCGAGCGCCGTCACGGGAGCTCGCAGTCGAGTGATCGTTTCATTAACCGTTGGCTGGTCGTGGGCGACGTCGATCACCAGTCGAACGACTCGTGACCGACACGCGCGGGCACGTGTCAATGCCGCCGGCAGCGAGTCGATCCCGCGTGTGCCGAGTTCGATCTCGAAGCCAGCCGTGCAGGCTGCGGCCAGCTCTTCGTCCTGGTGCGCCATGTTTTCGCAAACCTGCAAGACAGAGACGCCAAGTTCGCGGGCGTGCCGACATAGCCCAGCCAAATTCATCGGCCGTGCCGGCATGTGTCCAGGCACGCCGCACGCCCAGGTGTATGTGTATGATCCAAGGCCGAGTTTCACGCGGGCAGGCTTTCAGCTTCACCCATTGAATCCGGACTCGCGATCCCGTGTAGGTCGTCGCCTCCTGTGCGGGCCGCCTCAAACGTCGCAGATCCCGACTGCCTGCTTGAGCGAAGCAATCGGGTCGGGCCGTGCTGGAATGAACTCCTGCGCGACGTGGCCCCGGTGGCCAGTCTCAGCAATCGCGCGCATGATCGCACCGTAATTGAGTTCCTGCGTTTCGTCGATCTCGTGCCGCCCCGGAACGCCTCCGGTGTGGTAGTGCGCGAAGTATTGGTGGTTGTTGCGGATCGTCGCGATGACGTCACCTTCCATGATCTGCATGTGATAGATGTCGTAGAGCAGCTTGAAATTCGCGGAGCCGATCTGCTTGCACAGCTCGACGCCCCACGGCGTTTTGTCGCACATATAGTCGCGATGATTGACGCGACTATTGAGCAGCTCCATGCAAAGCGTCACGCCGCGGCTTTCCGCCAGCGGCAGGATTTTCTTCAAACCCTCGGCGCAATTCTTCAGCCCCGCTTCATCGTCGAGTCCCTCGCGATTTCCGGAAAAGCAAATCAGATTGCGAAAGCCCGCGTCCGCGACCGCGGCGATCTGCGCCTCATATGCGGGCACGAGCAGATCGTGATGTTCCTTGCGATTCCAGGCCCGTTCGATGCCGCCGAGCGCCTTGCCGTCGGAGCCTTTCGCGGTCGGATTGCTGACCATCGCGCAGACCAGGCCATGTTTCTTTAAAGTAGGAAAATCACTCGGCTGAAGCAGTTCGACCGAGGCGAGTCCCATCTGCTTGCCAGCCGCACAAAGGTCCTCGAGGCTGATCTTCGGGTAACACCATTTGCAAACCGAGTGCTGAATGCGGCCCTTCAAGCCGGCTGCCGCATCCGCCGCCGAGAGGCGCTGATGCAAGGAGACGGTCGTGTAAGCAACGGCAGTTCCAACGGTCGAGAGAAAGGTGCGGCGGGAATGTGCGGTGAGTTTCATGCGCCCAACGTACCCAGAACCCTGATCTCGTAAATACTGGGACATGGAGGCTTTTGGGTTTCGGCGTTCATCCTGGTTACTCCGGCAGCATTCCGGAGGTGATCGCCTGGCATTGTTCGCGCACGTTGTCGCGGTCGAAAACCTTTTTCCAGTCCGGGTGCAAGATCCGCTGGCGGCCATACTCGGCGATGAGCTTAGCTCCGTCTGAAAACGGAAAATCCACGCGCTCGAAAGCGATGCCCAGAGGCACTTTGATATGGCCGTAGAGAAAATCCTCGGCGGCGGCCCGAGGAACTCCGCGAGCCACGACCTCTTCCAGAGCTTCCCGCAAGGCCCGAATCAGACAGATGCCGACGGTCTCAGCCATGGCGGGTTCGAGCATCGCCATTTGTTCGACGGTCAGCCGGTGCGGACGCGTCACGGGCGCATAAATGTCACAACCCAACTGCTCGCCGCGCTCATAGTCATCCTCGGTTCCTTGCATCAGAGCGCAAACAATCGCCTGCTTCGCGTGGGTGCCCCCGAAGAAATCATTCCGCTCGGCTTCAGTTTCAAAATGATCGAAGACCGAAGGGTGGCAGGGATGAGTGACAAAATACGCGACGTCGGCGCGCTCGGGCAATTCTCCGGCGTGAGCCGCCGCCGGGTCCAGCGTCACCACCAGGCATCCACTTTTGACTTTTGGAACTATCTCTCGCGCCGCCTCTCCCAGCACACGGTCCGGCAGGGCAAGAATTACGATGTCCGCCCCCTCGAGAGCCTGATCGACGGGCATGACAGACACGCCGCGGGCCGACAGACTGGCCAGACCGCGCACACCCGTCTCGACGCTGCGCAGTTGGTAGCCGGAATGCGACGCGAGATGATCGATGATGCGATGGCCCATCTTGCCGCCCGCCCCCACCAGGGCCACGATGAAGATGTCGGGTCGCGGATTTCGGATTTCGGATTGGATCATGGCAGGATGGCATTTCCAGTCCAAAGCGCAAAGGGGTCACGGCCCGATACAAAAAAGGCGCTTTTCGCCGCGGATGAAGATCCGGCCATTGGAAATCGCCGGCGAGGCCTGAACTTTTTCACCGATGGGATTGCGAGAGAGGATTTTGAATTCCTGACCTGCGGCGAGGACGATGGTTTCTCCGTTGTCGGCCACCGCATAGATGCGGCCTTCGGCGGCAACTGGTGAACCCGAAAAAGTGCCGCCCAACCGTTCGCGCCAGACAAATTCGCCATTCGAGCCGTCGAGGCAGATGGCGATGCCGCCTTCGGTGACGGCATAGAGCTGGGGCGAAAGGTAAAGCAGGGAGGGAATTTTTGGGGCGTTCTTCTTTTGTTCCCACGCGAGATGAGTCGAGCTGATGTCGCCCGCGGCGTCCTTAAGCCGATAGGCGCGCACCGAATCAAAGCCGCCGAAGCCATTCGCGGCGAAGACGAGGCCGTCACCCAGGACGATGCTCGGCACCACGCCCTCGCCCTTGTTTTCGCCGGTCCAGAGCAATTTGCCTGTTTTCAACTCGAAGCCCTGCACCACGTCGCCAGCACCGCTCACAAGCTGTTTGCGCCCGGTCTCATCTGTGAAAACGTTAGGCGTCACGTGCGCGATGCGGGACGTGCCACGGCCCGTTTTCCAAGCCAGCTTGCCGGTGTCCTTATTTAGCGCAAAGACATACGATTTGTCCCAAGGAATCTGCCACCCAACCCGTTCGGGGCCGTCTTTCGGATTTTGACTCCAGTCCCATGGCACTATCAAGAGGCCATCTTCAAGAACCGGAGACGCACCCAGCCCATGACGGCTATAAAATGTCCATTCGCGAAATGTCCATTTCACGGTCCCATCAAAATTCAGTGCCGCGATGCTGCCGGAACCGAAAACCGCATACACCGACTTTCCATCGGTCACCGGCGTTGGCGTGGCGTAGGAATTGCGCTCCTCTTTGCGCAGAACCTCCTGTTGAAATACTTCCACATCCCACAACACCCCGCCGCTCGCGGCGTCAAGGCAGAGCACGTGGCATGAAGTGCCGTCCGCGGTGGCGGCAGTAACAAAAACGCGATCTTGCCAGATAATCGGCGACGACCAGCCTGCACCCGGAATGGCCGTCTTCCACTTTATGTGGGTCTTGTCATCCCAGCTCAGCGGCAAGTGGGTTTCGCCGGATACCCCCTGACGTGACGGCCCACGGAAACAAGGCCAGTTTTCGGCAAGCGCCGTCGCAAGCGACATCAAAAGAAAAGCGGCGAACCATCGAATCATGATGACTGACGACGGTAGGAATTGAGGCGGCTCTGCCAAGCAGAAGTTGCGGGGGCTTTCGTGAGCGGACCCGGCCTCACCGGACCCGGCCCCACCGGACCCGGCCTCACAGAGGCCGGCTACAGCGTATCGCAGACTTCTAAAGTCTGCCGTGTCGGCTGCAACCCGACGACACGACAGGCCGCAGGCCGGCGTTACTCTTGTCGCAGCAACTCGAGCACCTTTTCCAGCGTCAACTCGTTCAGAGTTTGCACGATCAGGTCCGCCTTGCCCACAAATGACTCCGCCGGATGCGTGGTCGCAACGGCGATGACTTTGCAGCCCGCAGCCCGGCCTGCTTCGACGCCGACATGCGCGTCTTCGAAGACAACGCAGTGGCTCGGGGCGCGTGCAATTTTGCCGGCGGCGACGATGAAAATCTCCGGGTCAGGCTTTCCTCGACTGACATCTTTCTCGGCGCAAACAGCCGCGAATTGTGATCCGAGGCCGGTGATTTCCATGATGGCGCGAATATTATCGATGGGCGTCGATGAAGCCACCGCACAAGGAATTTGAGCGTGATTGAGCGCCTCGAGAAGCGACAGCACGCCAGGCAGCGGCTCGATGCCCTGGCGGCAAATGAACTCGCGATAGAGAGCTTCCTTGCGATTGGCGAGTTCAGCAATCCTGGCCTTTTCTTCGGCGGCGGCCCAATTGGTGAACTCGGAAATGATCCGGTCATTACGCATGCCGAAGGTGGTTTTGAAGAAGTCCGGGGGCAGCGTCTGGTTCATCTCAGACGCCATCGCCTCCCAAGCCGCCTCATGATGGACATGCGAGTCGATAATCACGCCGTCCCAATCAAAGAGCGCTCCGAATCTCATAGCTGTGGGGCGCCAGACTAAATCCGGACAGGGAACCCGCTCTTCCGCCGCCAGGCACTACTCGAGTCGTTTAAGGTCCCGGATCCGGTAGCGTTGCGGCAGCAGTGAAGTGTTATCCTGCTCAGCGAGCGAAGCATCAAGATAGAGGGTGTATGGCGAGTCATCGATCTCGACCTTATGTATGCCCTCGATTGGAGTTTTCAAAGCGGCATCGAGATCCTTGATGTCTTTGATGTCGATACCATTAACCCGCTTGATCACCGAGCCGCCGATTCCTTCGTATCCGAGCGAGCTTTCGCTGGGCAGCACCCCGGCGAGGAACACGAGTTTGCGCCGACCTTCCTTTTCGTAGGATTCGGGGTGCGCCACAGCATAGACCAGTTTGAACGAGGCGCGATCCCGCCATTCCTTGCCAAAGGCCTCGAGGAATGTCTGAGTCAGCTCTTGAAACACCAGACCGCCGGCAATGAGGAAACGCGGCCCGCGGTCAAACATGTAGGGATCGATAAGATACTGCGAAGGCGTTTTCCGAGTCATCTTAACGGCAAGGTCCATGGCTTCGCCGTTGCGGATGATTTTCGTCTTCAACTCATCACCCACCCGGGCATTGCCTTTCACCAAATGACCGAGCGCCATCATGCCCCAGGTTTCGTCATAGTAATTTCCCCGCGCGTCGATGTCCTTTCCGTTGATCTGCAAAAGGACATCGCCTTCCTTGAGACCGGACACTGCGGCGCTGGTGCCACTCATGAGACCAGTGACGAGGATTCCGCCAGCATGATTGGTTAGCTTAAGATAAGATCGAAGCTGCTCATCGAGAGTCGGAGCAAAACGCACGCCGAAATTGGGAAAGCCGTCGTAAGGTCCGTCCGCGGCATCTTCGACAAAGCGATTAATGATGGGATAGGGCAGAATCTCAGCGACCTGATCCTTGCTGCTGTAAGTTAGAAGCATGCCGGCCAGTTTTCCCTGATGCAATACTGGCAAGGTAAAGCTTCCCGCACGGTAACTTACTGCGCCATTGGCTTCGAACTGGAGAAAATAACTGTTCTCGAGAAAGTAATTCCCGAGCTCTGCCTTTTCAAAGGTGATTTCCGTAATTACAGGGGAGCCGTTTTCCTCGAATTGCCAGACGTCAAACTTGTCGCCCTTTTTCGGCGGTGACTTCCCGAGTTCAAGGGCAACCATGCCTCGAAAAAAGTCACCGGCGTCCTCGACTGGTTTTAGCAAGGCAAGATTGGCCTCGTAATCGATGGTTTGCGCCTGTGCGGTGATCTTTCTTCCTGAAAGTGCCTGTTCGAGTTCGATGTAGTTGGCGTCTTGAATCAATTCCGCGGTGACAAGCACTTGATTCCCGGTGATCAAGGCTCCGAGGCCCTGCCGGGTAGTGGGCGGCCGCTTCTGCCAGGGCAGGCTGAAGTTGTAGGCCTGACTGGTCACGCTAACGCGCAACATCGACGTCGCCGGGCTGACTTTCTGCCCGCCCGCCAGTTCTGTGGCCGGCTTCGTCGAGTCCGCTCTGCCGGCGTCATCGACGCCAGCTACAGCGACCTTCGCCGAGGCTGCGCCTGCCAGGAGGACCATCAAAAGGTGTACCGGCTTCCCGGAAAAGTCGCGCCGGCGAATCGCGTTGGAGACGGCGCGCCCTCGCGCCGCAGCATCCGCCAGACGGCCCGGGGGCGGGCCGTCTCCAAGCCCGCCGTCGGCAACGGTCCCGCGACCTTCTGCTTTATTCGACATAGGCTTCCTCCCGGACTCCATATTTGGCATTGATTCTGGCCTGGGCGGCGGCCACCTGGGTTTTGTCCAGCACGAGGGGACGGCCTTCCCCCAGCAGCTTGATGGTGAAGAATTCGCCATCCGGCTTTTGCAGCGCCTGTACCACATCTTCCATTTTGCGGATTTTCACACCGTCTATATCGTCGACAATCCGTCCCGCAAAGGCGTTGATGTGGGAGTTGATGGCGTCGGCCAGCACCTGGGTAAGAATCACGATCTCGGGCCGCTCTTTGTAAAGCTCCTCTTGAGAATAGTAGTTATATTGAAAGCGCACTTCGTCGTTGTTCAGGTTGAACGCGCTCATCAGGTTGCGGTCCAGAGGCTGAAATACGAGACCGGCAAAGACAATATACTCGGGCCTCTTTTCGTATTGATTGGCCATCATGAGGTAACTGGTCAGGCGCTTTAAGGTAACTTCCGCCTCCTCTTCGTGGCGTTCACGCCAAATCTTCAGACTGATTTTCTCGCCGGCAAATTTGCGTTCGACGATTTCGTTCATGTTCACGCGTTCGCCGCCGAGGTCGATGAAGCCGTCGCTGGCTATCGGGTTTCGGTCGATTTCGAGGAGGACGTCACCCCGGCGGAGGATTCCGCCGCAGGTTCCTTCGCTATCAACGTGCGCAATAAGCACACCCATGCCATTATCAGGCAAGCCGAGCGCTTTGCGCATCGCTGGGTTTTCGAGCGGAAAATCCGAGAGCGCCAGGTCGGCGTAGTAATCATACTTGCCGTCTTCGATGTCCTTGAGAAAGCGCGTGATGACAGGAACAGGAATGATGTATCCGGTGTTTTGCGCCACCGCGCCCGAATAACCCTGGAAGGCAACTCCCACCACTTTCCCGTGCTGCACAATCGGGCCGCCGGAATTGCCGGGATTGATCGCGGCGTCGATTTGGATGGTCAGATGTTGATCGACTCCGCTATGGCTGTAGGACCGAAAATCGGTGCGGCTGACCACTCCTCGCGTGACTGAGAGACGCTCCCCGCCCACCGGATAGCCCACCGCGACGACTTCGGTATCCAACAGAGGCAATTCCTCCGCCAGCTGCAGCGGTTTCACGTCCTCGAACGCCTTTGGTTCGTAAACCGAGATCAGCGCCAGATCACAGTCGTGCGCGATAAACTCGAGCTTGGCCAGACGAGGCTGGGCGTCATCTACGCGTTTGATGATCAGACGGGTCGCGTTGCTGACCACATGGGCGTTGGTGAGAAAGCGGTTGGGACCAATCAAAAACCCGGTTCCTGAGCCGCCGGTCGGCCGTGCGCCATTCCAGGGAGTGCGATAATCCGGCTGAATGGCCGCGTTTTCGATTCGCACCACCCCTTCATATTGTTTGCCGCGGGGGAGTGGTTTTGCCGCTTCCTCGGCAAAAGCTGGCGCGGGGAGGGCCGCCAGGATCACCGCCAAAACTGAAGTTCGCCGAAAAGACATGGGCGTCATAGATACCGCCCGCGAGACGAATGGCAAGAAAGTTGCTCTGATTTACCTCGTGCGGCCCGGCGCCAAAACAGACGTGCTGCGGGGTGCTTTGAACAGGAATGCGATCACCAGGGTCGCCACCAAGCCGACCACAGCGGCTCCCTGAAAGGCACCGAAAAGGTCTTTTTTGGCGGCCCAGCCGGCGACCAGACTCCCCACGAGTCTCGATGATCCCAGCATCATCGAGAATGCGCCCTGCATGGAATTGCGAAAGTCGTCGCCCGCCAGACGATTGAGTAGAATCACTGGCGCGACAAAAAGCGCGACAATTTCAAAACCGTGGCCAGCCTGAACCAGAAGCGCCATGCTAAGGGAGGGGAATTGGGAGAGCAAAGTCAGCCGCAGCACCATGCAAATCAAACCGCCGAGAATGAGACCCTTCACACCGAGCAGGCGCTGCAAACCGGCAAAGCCCAATGTGTAGAATATCTCGAAGACGACCCCAACCGCGATGACCAGTGGCACCCACTCAGGGCGCATGCCAAGTTTCTCCGTCAGATAGATGGGGAAGAAATAATGATAGGTCACCGAGGCGCTCGAGGCGAGCACCAGACCGAGGCACAAGAATCGGGTTTGTGGCGCGACGAGCACGCGGAAGGCCTCGATGGTGGGCACGCGTGTCGATCCCTGAAGCGGCAGATTGCGGTTGGGCAAAGGCCGCAGCGCCTTCAGCGAACTCAGCAGGCTGGCCACGCAAAAGAGCGCAGCGACGGCGACGGCGGGCCGGGCGTCCCCGGTAAACCGCACCACCGGCCAGAGCAGGAGCGCCGGCAGAATGAATCCGAGCGTGCCCCAGACCCGTACGCTTGGATAGGCGGCAACGGCTTCGCCCTGCACTTCGTGAGCGCGAGCCGTCGAAAAATAGAGCCCATCCTGCAGCGGAAGAACGGCCACAATCGATATGCCGTAGAGCGCCATCAGGCCGAGCGTGACCGGCACCGGGGCTGGCAGCAGCAACAAAGCGCCGAGAACCACGCTCGTCGCACCGTAGGCGAAGCCAAGGATGTGGCGCGTCTCGATCCGCGTGTCCGCCAATAACGTCATCAGCCACGGACTGAGCAGCGTCGATGCGCTCACCATCGACATGGCAATGCCGATGTGCGACTCGTTAAGCCCCCTCGAGTCTTTCAAAAACACCGGCAACAGCGGCGCCAGCGCTCCCAAAATCCCATAGGACAGAAAAAACTGAGCTTTGAGCGCGCGCATCGTGAAAAAAATTCGCGCAGCAGAGCACGCTCACGCCGAGATATCCAGTTCCGCGCCGAGAGAATTGTTGTCAGGAGCTCCGCACCGCCTAGCCCTCCAACACGTCTGAGTCGGTTCGAAAATGGGGTTGCTTTTCGAGAAGCGGCGGCGAATCTCCGTCTGTCCAGCCGGGCGTGACTCGCAAGGCACGGACAGTCAACAAGTGTCCGTTCTAGCAATGTGAATTGATTTGCAGTCTGGAATGTATTTCCAAGTCGAGACGCGTTTTGGGCCGGATCCCGCCATTCATCATGAACACCAAACTCTACGTGGGAAATATTCCCTTTAAAGCCACCGAGCAGGAGCTTTCTGATCTGTTCGCAGCCAGCGGTCCCGTGGCTCAGGTGGAAATCGTTGTCGACCATGTCACGGGCCGGCCGCGCGGATTCGCTTTCGTGACGATGGCATCGCCGGAAGGCGCGCAAAATGCAGCCGGCGCCTTGAACGGCCAATCCTGGCAGGGACGGGAGCTGGTGGTCAATGAGGCGCGCGCCCGTTCTGAACGTCCAGGCGGCCCTCCGCGAGGCGGTGGGGGTGGCGGTGGCGGCGGGGGAGGAGGCGGAGGCGGAGGGTTCCGTTCCAAGGATCGGGATCGCGATCGCGGGCGCCGCTTTTAGCGAATTCTCAGGCCGAAACGAATACACCGCGGGCAATTGGCATTCCGCGGTTAGCATTGACAGCGAAGCGCTGTGCAATGCTGGGAGATGGTCCGTTTGCTCGAAAACCTGCGGGAATTGCTGGGTACCTCGAAGGTATCGGCCGAGGCGGCTGATATCGACGCGCACTCATCGGACAAATGGTTCGCGTCACATCCGCCCACGGTTGTGGTCTTCGCCGAATCGACCGCCGATGTGGCGGCAACGCTTCGTTATGCCCACGAGCATGAAATTGCCGTGACTCCTCGCGGGGCAGGGGTGGGCTACGCCGGGGGCTGTGTCCCGGTGCACGGTGGCATCGCCTTGTCGGTGGCGCGCATGAGGCGCATTCGGGAAATCAATACCGCTGATGGCATCGCCATCGTCGAGCCGGGTGTCATTACCGGCGAATTGCAGCAGGCGGTGAAAGCCCAAGGCTGGTTTTACCCGCCAGACCCGGCGAGCCTTGGAGAATGTTCGATAGGCGGAAATATCGCCACCAACGCGGCTGGTCCACGTTCACTAAAGTATGGCGTCACGCGCCACTACATTCTTGGACTCGAAGCTGTTCTGGCCGGAGGCGAAATCGTCCGCGCCGGGGGGCGCACCCACAAGAACAAGACCGGCTTTGATCTCATCGGACTCTTTGCAGGCTCTGAAGGAATGTTAGGCATCGTGACCGAAGCCACGCTCCGTTTGATTCCGCATCCCCCGGCGCGGGCCATGCTATCGGCAACCTTTGCCAGCTTCGCTCGAGCCGCTGAGGCGGCGCAAGGCGTGCTCGGTGCCGGTTTTTTGCCGGCCGCGCTCGAGATTTCGGACCGATTCACTCTCGAAGCCGCGCGAAAGCGGCTCGGTGCGTCAGCGTTGCCGCCGGGCGACTCGATGCTGCTCGTGGAAATCGATGGCCAGGTGGAATCGGTCAGGCACGAACTGGGGATTCTGGAAAAACTTCTGCACGCCGCCGGAGCCATGAGCACGAACCGGGCAACCACCGAAGCGGCGTGCGAGCAATTCTGGAGCCAGCGCCGTGAATTCTCCTACAGCCTGCGTGACACCGGTCTGACAAAACTCAATGAAGACGTAGTGGTGCCTCGAGGACGGCTCGTCGAACTGGTGAATTTTTGCGAAACCCTTCAGGCGGAAACCGCTCTGCCCATCGCCTGCTTTGGACATGCGGGCGACGGGAATATTCATGTCAACGTGATGGTGGCCGGAATCGATGAGGCGCCGCGGCGCGCCCTGGCGGACCTCGCTTTGGACCGGCTCTTTCACTTTGTCTTGAGCATCGGCGGCGCCATCACCGGCGAACACGGAGTGGGCATCGCAAAAATGCCGTGGTTTGCCCAGGCCATCGGCCCGCAAGCTCTGGAACTGCATCGTCGGCTGAAAGCAGCACTCGATCCGAAGGGAATTCTCAATCCCGGCAAATTCCTGTGAAGCCGGGGTCAGTGCACTCTCACCGCCGTTCCGACGGGGACAGCTTCGAACAAGTCAACGACATCTTCATTTCTCATTCGCACGCAGCCGTGGCTGGCGGGAGTGCCTAACAAATGCTCCTGGTTGGTTCCGTGAATGTAGATGTAGCGCTGATAGGCGGTGGCATTGCTTGCCTCGAGACCTTCCAGCCAGAGAATTCGCGATGTGATCAGGTCGTCAGCGAGGACTGGGCTTTCGGGCTTCCACAGGCCGGCCGGCTGGCGGCTCTTAAAAATTGTGCCCAGTGGCTCGTCCGCCCCATGCTTTTCCGCGACGCGCATGCGGCCAGCCGGGGTTTGGTTAGATCCTGGGGCGGACCCGAGGCCGCATTTTGAGGTGGAAATAGCGCAGGTCATGAGGATTTTCTCTCCCTCCCGAAGCCGGAGGCGCTGTTCGCCTACCGCCACGTCGATTATCAGGGACGGAGATTTTTTTTCGGGCGGCTTTTTTCCCATAATCAACTATCGAACACCATCATGAGTGCAAGACAACTACATGTCGCGATCGCTGGCGCCACCGGAGCGGTTGGCGCCGAGATGATCCGCTGTCTCGAACGGCGAAATTTTCCGGTCGGCCAGCTTTCGCTTCTGGCCTCGGCGCGCTCGGCGGGGAAGAAATTGCAGTTCAGGAACCACGAGTGTGTGATCAGGGAACTGAAGGCCGACAGTTTCGAGGGGGTGGACATCGCGCTCTTCAGTGCGGGCGGAGGAATCTCGAAGGAATTCGCGCCGGCTGCCACGGCGGCAGGCGCCGTGGTGATCGACAATTCGTCGGCCTATCGCATGGATCCCGGCGTGCCTCTGGTGATTCCGGAAATCAATGCCGCTGACGCCCGAGAGCGGCCGCAAAACATCATTGCCAATCCAAACTGCACGACGGCGGTTACGCTAATGGCGCTTTACCCGCTCCATCGAGCGTTCGCCGTCACGCGGATTTTTGCTTCGAGCTACCAGGCCGTCAGTGGAACCGGGGCGCAAGCCATCGAAGAGTTGCGGCGCCAGGTGGAAGAAGTGGTGCAAAAACGGGAAGTGACGAAGCACGTCTATCCTCATCAGATTGCCTTCAACGTTCTCCCGCAGGTGGATTCCTTTCTCGAAAGCGGCTACACCAGGGAAGAAATGAAGATGGAAAACGAAGGCCGCAAGATCATGCATCATCCGCGCTTCAAAGCCTCGGTCACCTGCGTGCGAGTGCCGGTTTACCGCAGCCATAGCGTGGCGGTGAGCGCCGAATTCGAAAAGCCGGTCACCGTCGAGTCGGCGCGAGAAGTTCTCTCGCAGGCACCAGGACTTGATCTCGTCGACGAGCCTGCAAAGCATCAGTATCCGATGCCGCTTTTCACCAGCGAAACCGACAACTGCCAGGTGGGGCGCATTCGCAAGGATTGCGCGATGGACAACGGCCTCGCCTTTTGGGTCGCCGGCGACCAATTGCTCAAAGGGGCCGCGCTCAACGCGGTGCAAATCGCGGAATTGCTCGTTTAGCCGGTGCCCCTTTTTCGTGGCGGCGACACTCTTGTCGCTGATGTGAATGCAGCCAACGCGTCTTGTCGCCGCAAGTTCTTCCTGGCGGGCCGTATGATCAGCCCAGCAGCCCCACTGCCGGCTTCGCCCCATTATGACTTGAAATCCCGCCACTGAAAGGCCAGCCAGCCGACAACGAAGCAGGTGGCGTTGACGCCGAAGAGGAAAGCATAGTCTTTGGCCACCTCAGGCCAGGGGATGACGTTCTGGTAAATTTTTGCGTAGACCGACATGTGGGCGAGGAGCGCATATTCCCGGTAAGCGACGGCGAAAGGAAGATTCTTCAAAATCATGTCCACCACCATGATCGACACCGTCAAGATCGTGGCCGCAGCCGGTTTGATTTTGAAACAGGAGAACATGAAGGCGATCGAGGACACGGTGAGAACGCTGATCGTCAAAAACGGAAGGCTGAAAAAGAATCGCGCGAGTCCTTCCCACATGGGATAGACCTCGAAGACTCCCTCTTCGGGGGCCCAGATGAAGACGCCTCCACCCCATCCCCGGTCGATGATGCCCGCGAGGAGCGCGGTGACGCCAATGAACGCGATGAGCGCGAAGGTGTAGATGACGCCCGAGAGATACTTCAGCACGAGAATGCGCAGACGGCTGACCGGGCGGCTGAGCAGCAGTCGAAAGGAACCTTCCTCGGTCTCTTTAGCCACGATGTCGCCGAGCACGAGCGCCAGGTAATTGCCGCCGAGCAGAAAAACCGTGAGCCCGACGATGATGACGGCCAGCGTGGTCATCGACCAGTATTCATCGAAGGGGAACCCGCTGCTTTCGAGCAGACGTCGAAAATGTTCACGTGAGGCGGGGCGGCGCAGGATCCAAAGCAGGGCGGCCTCGACGAAAAGGAACATGCCGAACCCGATGTAAGTGCGCTTGCGCGCCGACATCTTCACGATCTCACCCCAAAGTTGGAGAAGGAAGAGCCTCACGCCGACACCTTGAGGTAGAGGTCTTCGAGGGTTTCCGTATGCGGTGTCACCTGCCGCACCTGCACGCCGGAGCGCACAGCGGCGGCTACGACATCGGCCACGTCAAGCCCGGCCGGCAACTCGAGATATCGGCCGACCGCGCGCACACCGAATCGGGCGCAAGCCGCGAGCAGGGCCGCCCAGTCATCGACTGCGAACTCATAGCGTTGTGATGGCGAGCGCAAGTCTGCGCCATTTCCGACATAGAGCAGCTTTCCCTTTTTGATGATGCCAACGCGGTCGCATAGCACTTCGACTTCTGAAAGAAGATGCGAATTGAACAAAATGGTCAACCCGCGCTCGTCCCGCATACGAAACACGAACTCGCGAAATTCGCGGATGCCCTCGGGGTCGAGGCCAGTGGTCGGCTCGTCGAGAAGCAGGATTTCCGGATTGGGAATAAGCGCCTGCGCGAGGGCAAGCCGCTGCCGCATGCCGTGGCTGTAGGTGGCGACGCGATGGCGAATGCGTTCGCTGAGGCCGACCATTTCCACGGTGCGGCGGATTTCCTCCTGATTGGTGAAACCCGATAAGGCGGCGAGAATAGTGAGATTTTTCCACCCGCTGAGGTAATCATAAAACGCGGGGGTTTCGAATATGGCGCCGACCTTGCGCAGCGCATTATTGCGTTGCTGCTGGATGGAAATGCGGTCGATGCGGATTTCTCCTGCGTCGGGGTAGACCATTCCGAGCATGCAGCCGAGCAGCGTGCTCTTGCCGGCGCCGTTGTGGCCGAGCAGCCCGAAGATTTCGCCGCGCTGAACCGAAAAACTGACCGCGTCCACCGCTTTGCGGGAGCGGTCGAAGCTCTTCGAAATACCATCTACCTCGAGCATATGCAGGGGGGGCGAGGCTGCGTCCGAGCCGCGGGAACGGAGCTTGTCGACATCATCTCCGAAGCGCTCAAAGCCCATCATCGCGGCGGAACCGGAATCCCGAACGGATCGCGCTTTTCGCGTGGGTGGAAAAGAAACCCCGGGTTCGTATTGAGCAGTTCGTAGTGCTTCAAAATGAACTCAGGCAGAATCTTGTCGCTGTTGGGATCGTAGGCTTTGCGTCCGGAAAACGAGCCCTTGATGCGGTACTCGTAATTATTGTCGAACTGGAATCCACGCTGGCCCGGAGCGGGATTTTCCGCCAGCCGATCGGGCGCAAGTTTTTCCGTTTCATTGAAGATGACCAGTTGGGCGGTTTTCCATGGTTGGCGCGGCCGGCGGACGTAGCCCCAAAACCGAGTGTGCTTCACCGCCACTCGGCGGCCGATCCAGTAATCGCCCGGCGCCTCGAGGATGATCCGCTGATTGCGGATGTTCATGTCCGGCGGTGTGGTCTGGCAGGAAGTCAACATCACCGCCACCGCGAGAAAGATCAGGGAAAGGCGCTTCATAAACAATGCCCACGGTCGGGATGGCGCGTGCATTTTCAAGTGAATCGCTCGGCAAGGTCGGTTCGTCGCCGGGAGACTGGATTTTTTCATTGCCGGGCAAACCCTGAATGGTGACGATGCGGGGCCCGAAAGTGATCGATGTCAATACCGTGATTGCCTGTGACGAAAACGGTCAGGCCATCCGTTTCCAACAATGCGCACCATCGCGCATGAGTTGGGACACGCCGCCACCAGCGTCATTAAGGTACCACGACCGCCGCCGGCAAATCCCGGCTCTTCTATCGCGTGTTCGAGGAGTGAGCAGTCAGATCGCGGCTTTTCACAGGCCTCCGTTTTGTGTTGACACCGCGCTGCAATTTCTTTCTAAGTCCCGCCATGCTTGCACGCTGTAGCATCCTCATGGGACTGATTGGTTTCACGTTCGCCCCCGCTGCATCTGCCGCTCTGCAGGTTTTTTCAGCCAGCGCGGTCAATGCAGCCGGGATCACCGGCACCCGAGACGCCTTCCGCACGGCCGTCGGGGGCGGCGTCGTGTCCGGAGCCAACGGTTCATTTGGCGGCGTTCGCCGCGAGATAAACTGGGATGGAGTTCCAGATACCGCCTCGGCGCCCAACAGCTTGCCGGCCAATTTTTTCAACGTCAACTCTCCGCGCGGGGTTGTCTTCAGCACGCCGGGAACCGGGTTTGCACTGAGCATGGACAATGACACACCGGCGGACGCGGATCCTGATCTGCTGAACTTCAGCGATGTGGATCCGTCCTACGGTTCGCGTTTTGCTCCCTTCAGCGCGCAGCGGCTCTTCACGCCAGTGGGAAGCAATATTATGGACGTGAACTTTTTCGTGCCGGGCACCGCTACGCCGGCTTTCGTCAGCGCCTTCGCCGGCATTTTTACCGACGTGAACGTCGCCGGGGCGACCTCGCTCCAGTTCTTTGATACCTCCAATCAAAGCCTCGGAATCATCGATGCGTCCGTCTCTTCAGCTCAGGGCTTCTCATTCCTGGGAGCGGCGTTTGACGCCGGTGAACGAATCGGACGTGTGCGCATTACCAGCGGCAATGCCGCACTCGCCGTCGGCACCGTCGATAACACCCCAGTCGGTGGGACCGACCTCGTGGTAATGGACGACTTTCTCTACTCCGAACCGATCCCGGAACCTGCTGTGACTTCGCTGGCAGCTTTTGCGCTGCTGGGATTGTTGCGCCGCCGAAGGCCTTAACGGAGCACAGTCGCCGCTCCGCGTGTAAGACGGGCCTCCGGCCTGTCCAGTCTGGCGGGCTTTCAGCCTGCCCGTGACTCGCCGGCTGGGATCCCGCGCCAGTCGACAGGCCAGAAGCCCGTCTTGCACAGCGCCCCCATTGCCCACCCCCCGAAAACACTCCCGGACTATCTCCGCAATCAAACCGTAGCGCGCCCTCTGACATGATATGATAGCCGCACTATGAACCGCCTCTTCACGAAGCATTTCGTCGTGCGTCCACAGGACCTTAATCACGCGGGAACGCTTTTCGGCGGCACCCTGATGGCCCATGCCGACGAGTTGGCCTTTGTCGCCGCAACGCTCACATTTCCCGGCTGCACGTTCGTGACGAAGCTATTTTGCGAATTTAACTTTGTCAGCGGCGCGGTCGAGGGCGACATCATCAGGACCGAGGCCGAAGTGCTCGGCAAAGGCCGCTCCTCGGTGAAGGTGACGGTCAGAGCGATCAATGCGGTTACCGCACAGGAAATCTTTCACACCGAAGCGGTGCTCGTAAACGCCAGAAACGGCAAAAGCATCCCAATTCCGGATTCGCCGTCATGGTGCGGCGGTGACCTTCACGCGCATGAAGCGCGCGGGCGGCGTGCCGATGAGCGTGTTATCCCGCACCTTGAGCGTGGTGGCGGTGTCGATGAGCACCGTCGTCGAGGCCGGGCTGAAGGAATCCGGCTGCGCGGCCTGTAGCGTGCCTGCGCTCTGCACTTCGTAAGTCACGCCGGGCTGCCTGGTGATCGTCGCAGTCAGGTAACCGCCCTCGTCCACTATCGCGGGCAGACCGCCGGCGTTCGGAGTTGTCGGAGCCAAACCGAAGGCGAGTTCCAGCAGCTCCACATACCCTTCGTGATCGAAGTCATCCAGCGCGCTGTGGCTGGCGGTGGTGCCGAAGTGGGCGACTTCCCAGGAGTCGAGCAGGCCGTCGCCGTCGAGGTCGAGATCCACGGGGTCGCCCTCGTAGCGCACCAGCGCAAAGTCCTCGTTGCCGCTCGCGTTGTAGGATTGCCCCGCCACCACGATCTTGCCGTCACTTTGCACGGCCACGCTGAAGCCCCGGTCGTAGCTGCTGAGGAAGTCCGTGGTCACCTTGCCCGTGCCGTTGAAGCTGGTGTCCAGCGCCCCCGTGCTCGTGTAGCGCACCAGCGCAAAGTCCTCGTAGCCGCTCGCGTTGTAGGAATACCCCGCCACCACGATCCTGCCGTCACTTTGCACGGCCACGCTGTAGCCTCGGTCCTGGCCGCTGCCGATGGGCGTGGTCACCTTGCCCGTGCCGTTGAAGCTGGTGTCCAGCGCCCCCGTGCTCGTGTAGCGCACCAGCGCAACGTCCTCGTCGGCGCTCGCGTTCTTGGAATCCCCCGCCACCACGATCTTGCCGTCATTTTGCACGGCCACGCTCTCGCCGTAGTCGTGGCTGCTGCCGATGTCCGTGGTCACCTTGCCCGTGCCGTTGAAGCTGGTGTCCAGCGCCCCCGTGCTCGTGTAGCGCACCAGCGCAATGTCCCAGTTGCTGCCGAAGTAGGAATGCCCCGCCACCACGATCCTGCCGTCACTTTGCACGGCCACGCTGAAGCCTTCGTCGTAGCTGCTGCCGATGGGCGTGGTCACCTTGCCCGTGCCGTTGAAGCTGGTGTCCAGCTCCCCCGTGCTCGTGTAGCGCACCAGCGCAATGTCCGCGTTGGGGCCGATGTTGGAAATCCCCGCCACCACGATATTGCCGTCACTTTGCACGGCCACGCTGGTGGCTTGGTCGTGGCCGCTGCCGATGTCCGTGGTCACCTTGCCCGTGCCGTTGAAGCTGGTATCCAGCGCCCCCGCGCTCGTGTAGCGCACCAGCGCAATGTCGTCGTTGCCGCTCGCGTTCCTGGAATACCCGGCCACCACGATCTTGCCGTCACTTTGCACGGCCATGCTCCGGCCGGAGTCGCCGCCGCTGCCGAAGTCCGTGGTCACCTTGCCCCCGGTGCCGAAGGTGGCATCGAGGTCCCCCGGCGCCGCGTGGGCGGGTGGGGCGAGGAGGCAGAGGAGCGAGGCGGCGGCGAGAAGGAAGGCCCGGAAACGGGCGAATCCGGTAAGGAATAGATGTGGTGTTTTCATAATGTCATGGTGCGGGTGGTTTAGTTGTTGGTTCCGGCAAGGCAGGAATCGTTGGCGCGCCGGGCGATGGCCAGGGGGCCGCGCTTCGAGATGCAGGGACAAACCCATGCATCAGCGTAAATGAGTCGGCTTCAGTGAAAGAGAGAGTGACCAGAAAAAGCAGAATGGGTGAGATCTTCATGGGCGTGATGATGTCGTTCTGCCAAGTCCCTCCGCGCGGTGAGGATGAATCCTTTCAAAAAAATTTTCGGCAGTGGAAATTCCCGCTGGGAGCGCCGCCGTGCCGCAGACTAATTGAGTGCACCCGAACAGGCAATTCTTAAAATGCCTCGGCTATCGCCCTCGCTGCTCCAATGCTTAAATCCTAACGAGGCAGGGCCTCAGACCCTTGCTGGCTTGGAGCTCGCGAAAAGCGGGGACGCGTCCAGCAGCTTAAGCTGAGAGTCTGAGGCCCTGCCTCGTTAGTAGATACATTTTGTATCCATGGCCACTGCCAAACTCTTCCGCCATGGTGGCAGCCAGGCCGTTCGCCTCCCCAAAGCTTTTCGCTTCGACGGCACTGAAGTCGTCATCGAAAAACGCGGAGACGAAGTCGTGCTTAAGCCGAAGTGCAAACCGAAGTTCAAAACGCTGAACGATGTTGCTCGTTACTTCGCCGAGAAGTATCCACGTGGCGCTGACTTTCCCGATCCTCCCCCGCGACCCAAAAACTACGAACGGCGGATTCTGCAATGGTGAGGCCAGTCGTGGAGAATTCCATGCATTTCCTGGATTCGAGTGTCTGTGTGCTGATGCTTCGTGGACGCACTGCGGTATCGGCGTCGCCGGCGCACGCGGACACCGCGATTTCAAGCGTGGTCGCCGCCGAGCTTTGGGCAGGAGTGGAAAAGTCGAACCGACTCGGCGAGGCGGGGCGACTCGAAGAGCTGTTCGAGTTGTTTGCCGTGGTCGATTTCGATCATGCCGCTGCCCGGCACTACGGTGAAATTCACGCTGATCTTGAGAAGAGGGGAACTCCCATCGGCCCGCTCGATCTCCTCATCGCCGCGCACGCGCGCAGCCTCGGCGCGACTATCGTGACCGCCAACGCGAGCGAGTTCAAACGAATCAAAGGCTTGAAGGTGCTGGTTTGGAAATGATTCGCGGGCCAGCCGATACCTAACGTTTTGACAGAAACTCTTCCATTTGGCCGAGCTTGTCTGTATTCACAGATCGACGCCGGCGTCGAACCGTTCCTTCCAGGCCGCCGCGTTGTCTGGCGCCGCCCAAAATCGCAGGCGCCGACCCTGCTTTTGCGTGCGCTCGACAATCTGACGCAGCTTTGCGCGCTCGTCGTCGGGAAAGCCGCCGTTTCCGCGCCATTGGAAATGCCTGGTCCAATTGTCGCTGATGAGCGGAATCAGGGCGACCGGAGGATTTGATTCCAGATCGGGCAGTCGGCCGTCCAATGCCGCGAAGCGAACCGGCTCGGCGCGCATGGCGGCCTGTGCGCGGTTGCCGGAAATGATAACCATGATCGCATTGGTATGAACGCGTTCTGCTTCGAAGCGAGTCAGGACATCGGCATAATTCGTCAGCACCTCGCGCAACACCGCCCATGCCGCTTCGGCATCGGATTTCACGTCGACGAGCAGCGTGAACGGGGGTGCAGTTTTCGCCGGCCGATTGGTTTTCGCGAACGCCCGTAACGGATCGAGGTAAATCCGCTGCAATGTTTTGTCGCGCGTCGTTGCCCCTAGTTCATGTCCAATGAGCAACTGTCCCTCGACGAGCCAGATGTCAGCCTCGACGCTCCAGAACCCATGTTCGAGCGCGTCCTGCAGCGGCCGGGCGTGCAGATAATCGTTGTGAGCGTGCGCGCGAAAGTTCGGTTCCGCGGCGAGGGTCGTCGAGACCAATGCCAGCGCAAGACACGGCAGAACACCGACGCCCCGTCCCGAAAGCGCACTGATTTTCGTCCGCCAACTCCTCACACATGACAACGCTCGCATGATTTTCAATGTGGAACGGCGGGGACAAAAAGCCAATTGGCTGAGCCGCTGCTGGCTTTGATGCTCTGGTGGCAGGAGGCTGCTGGCGGTACATCCAAAAGGCAGGGGTCAGCGGAATACCGGGAGGCCAGGTTGCCGCCTCGAGAAGGAGAAGAGAGGAGAAAGTTTCATGGCTGGACTCCGGTGAGGATGTTTTGGCGCGCCGGAATTTCGACGTCACGCTCGGCGCGGACTTCATTTGTTTCATCTGATCGGGCGGCAATCTGCATCCACTCACTCTCGCCACCCTGCATCCATGATGCCGCTACGTCCGGCCCGCCCACGGCCCATGTTCCGCGAGCCTGCTGGTCCTCCTTTTGGAAGGAAAAATTTCCACCGCGCAGTGGGGCGAGAGTCTCAGCTTCAATCCAGACGTGATGCGGTTCACGACCACGGCCTGGTTCCGGGAGAGCATTCGCCGCCAGTTCATCCCGACTCACTGCGATCTGTGGATCTTTGCGCGGCTGGCCGCCGCCAGCGCGCCTGCCGCCACCGATAAGAAGAGCGCCAGCGATCGCCCGCCTACCCTCCGATTAAATTTTCCAACCCTCCCGATAAGCGGGACTGATATATGAGTTCGCTTGCGCATCGTTGGTGAATTTCATCTGCGTGGTGTCCCATTCGAGGCGGGTGCCGGCCCGGCGAATCGCGATAACTCCGAGCAGGCCGATTTCGGTGAGCGCGCCACCGTATTCGAAGCTCGATCCGGCCGGCCGATTTTCGCGGACTGCGTTCAGCCAATCCTTTTGGTGATCGCCATTCTTGACGCGCGGGATTTTTTGGTCGGGAATCTTGAAGTCCTTCATGCGCGATTCCGGGATGAGTCGGCAGCCGCCCGCTCCATGCGACCCGTGCATGATTTTGCCCTTGTCACCGATGACCACGGCGCCGGTTCCTACAACCTTGCGCTTGTCCGCATTCAACTCCTCGGGCTGCGGGATCGCGAAGTCGCCGTCATGCCAGATGATCTTAACCGGTCCGCGGTCGCCTTTGGCCGGAAACTCGAAAGTGATTTTCGTCCCTTTGGGATAAAAATCCGCGTGCTTGGCGGGATCGTAGCCCTTCGTTTCAGCGGTGATGGCCGTGGGCATGTCGAGATCGAGCGCCCAAAACGTCGGATCGAGGACATGGCAAACCCAGTCGCCGATGCAGCCTGAGCCGAAGGCGGAAAAGCCGCGCCAGTTGAAGGGAACGTAGGCAGGATGATACGGTCGCGGGGCGGCCGGTCCGAGCCACAGGTCCCAATCCAGCTCCTTCGGCACTTCCGGCCTCTCCGACTCGATTTGCTGTTGTTTATTGATTTGGCAATAGACATCCTTGAAGGCGTCGCAGCCGGCGTGGACTTCTGTGACGTTGCCGATGGCGCCGGACCAGACCATTTCGCAGAAAAGCCGAATGTGATCGGAGGAATGCCCCTGGTTGCCGACTTGGGTAATGACTTTCTTTTCCAGAGCGGCCTTGCGCATGGCGCGCAGTTCGGCAACCGAACGCGCCAGCGGTTTCTCGCAGTAGACGTGCTTCCCGTGGCCGATCGCTGTCAGCGCGGCGACGGCGTGGCAGTGATCGGGAGTGGCGACGAGCACGGCATCAATCCCGTTGCTCATCGCGTCGAACATTTTTCGGAAATCCTTGAAGCGTTTGGCCTTCGGAAATTTTGTGAAACTTCCCGCGGCGCGGCGGTCATCCACGTCGCAGAGCGCCACGATGTCTTCGCTCGCCATGTTCCCCAGATCGGACCCTCCCTGGCCGCCGCAACCAATCACCGCGAGCCGTATCTTGTTGTTGGGCGTATTGCCGCCTTCCTGCGCCCGAAGCACAGGCCCCGGCACAAATTGAAATCCGAAGGCGGCGGCAGTCGAACTCGAGAGAAAGGAGCGTCGTTTCATGAGGTGGTTTTGAATGTTGAAGGTCTTTGTATCGGCTTGCGTTCAACCATGCAAGGCGGAGATGTGATCGTTTCCTTATTTACCAAACGAATGTCGCATGGTGGGAGGCGAATCTTATTGTCCGGAGATATAGCGGTCCTTGCTGGCGAACAATACGGCTCGGCAAAAATCGCCTCCCTATTGAATGCGGCGCTCCCAGCCTTGTCTGTCTCACCTTCGTGGCATTACGGAGCCGGCTGCATCATAGGAAAAGATCAACAATCTCCGATGGCACCTTCGCCGCGAAAAAGGGGTCGGGTGAATAAAAAAGGGGTCGGGTGAATCGTATTGCGGAATGCCAGAAATTCGGCAATTTGCAGCCATGCCGAGACAAGTTCGTATCCAGTATGTCGGCGCTCTTTACCATGTGATGGCGCGAGGGGACCGTCGCGAGGAGATCTTCCGGGATGAGGAGGATCGACGGATGTTCCTGGCGGCGCTGGGAGAGGCCTGCGGGCGCACGGGCTGGCGCTGCCATGCCTATGTATTGATGCCCAACCACTATCACTTGGTGGTAGAGACGCCGGAGCCGAATTTGGTGGTGGGGATGGGCTGGCTTCAAAACACCTACACCCGCCGGCACAACGTGCGACATCGCCTGTGGGGTCATCTTTTTGGCGGTCGCTACAAGGCGGTGCTGGTCGATGGCGAGATGGGGATTTATTTTAGAACGCTGATGGACTATGTGCATCTCAACCCGGTGCGCGCCAAGCTGGTGAAGGTGGAGGACGGACTGGAGAGCTTTGCGTGGTCGAGCCTGTCGTTCTATTTGCTGCCGGAGTCCAAGCGCAAGCTTTGGCAGGAGGCGGCGCGGGGGATGCGGGCGCAGGGTCTGGTGGATGATGCGCGGGGACGACGCAGCTACCTGGAGCATCTGGAGAAGCGGGCGCGTGAGGAAGGGGCGGAAGCCGGGCAGGGAATGCCGGAAGGGCAGAGCCTGCAGGCGACCATCCGTCGGGGCTGGTATTTTGGCAGCGAGGCATTCAAGGAGAGGCTGCTGGCGCTGGCAGACGGGGTGCTCAAGGCGGGCGCACGGCGGCCGAACTCGCGCTCCGATGAAGCCATTCGGGAACACAGTGAAGGGCGCGCGGTGGAATTGGTCAACGCCGGAATGAAGGTGTGCGGTCTGGCAGAGGAGACGTTGGAGGCGCTGCCCCGAGGAGATGAGCGCAAGGTGCTGATCGCGCTGGCGGTCAAGCGCGAGACGACCGTGCCGCTGGAGTGGATCGCCGAGCGCCTGCACATGGGCGCGCGAAGCACGGTGAGCCGGGAGGTGGGCGCGCTGGGTCGGACCCTGCCAAGACAGAAGAAACTGAAGAGGCTTTACCAAGAGATCGTTAAAACCAAGGTTTGAATTTCTAGATTTTCGCAATTTGCATCACCTGACCCCTTTTGTCTTGACCCCCTTTTGGAGACCCCCAATTTGCATCACCTGACCCCTTTTTTCAGACTTCCGGCAGCGGCGGACGGGACGCGACCATCAAACTGTGGAACGTGCCAACGGTGCTCCGCAGCCGCGAAGGCTAGCTCGACTTCTGCCGTCAATCAGCTAAGGAATCGCGATGAGCTCGTTACGCCCTGATGGGCACAACTTTTCGCGCCGTTGCATGCTCCGGTGGACGACAACGGCTGCCGCTGGCGTTTTCGCACCGCGACTGGCGGTTGCTGTAGAACGGGCTGGCGCGCTCGAACACGGCGCCATCAGCGGTGAGCCGACGGCGGAGAAAGCCGGTGTACAAGTGCTGGCATCCGGCGGCAATGTGGTGGACGCCGTTGTGGCCGCGGCGCTGACTGCGGCGGTCGCCTCGCCACATAACAGTGGCATCGGCGGATACGGAGGGCATATGACAATCGCGCTCGCAAACCGCGAGGTTACTTCGATTGACTTCAATTCTGCGGCGCCCGCTACGGCACGCGCAGATATGTTTGCCGCCGACGAGAGGGCGGGAAGCAACGCCATGCAGTTCGGCTGGCTGGCTGCCGGAGTACCCGGAGTTCTTGCCGGGATGCAGTTCGCGCTCGATCGCTTCGGTACGCGTTCGTTTCGCGAGGTCGTTGCGCCGGCCATTGAACTGGCGCGCACCGGATTCAAGCTCACCCCGGGACTGGCGAAAACCATGGCCGGCTGCGCGGGGCAATTTCGCAATGACGAAGGTTCCCGAAAACTGTTTCTAAAAGGCGACAAACCGCTGGCGCCGGGAGGGATTTTTCGCAATCCCGGTCTCGCGGCGATGCTCGACACGCTCGCCCAGCGTGACTCGGTCGATTCATTTTACCGCGGCGACATTGCGCAGCGGATTGCTGACGCATTCAAGAAAAACGGCGGTCTCGTCACGGCGCAGGACCTGGCGGCGTATCGTGCGCGCGAAGTCGAGCCGCTGACGCTGACGTGGCGCGGCTTCGATATTCGCACCGCGCCATTGACCGCTGGCGGACTGACCGTGCTGCAATCGCTCGCCGTTCTGCGCGCCCTCGAAGGGGACAAATTCCCCGCCGACTTCACGCGAACGCATGCGCGCATCGAGGCGCTGCGATTCGCGTGGCACGATCGGTTGGCATTGCTCGGCGATCCGGAAAAGACCGAGGTGCCCGTCGCGAAACTGCTTTCTTCCGAATACGCCGGCGAAGCGGCGGAGCAGATCCGGTGCGTCGTGAAAGAAAAACGATTCCTCGAGTTTCAAACCGAATCGCGCCCGCAGCCTGGCACCATACATCTGAGCGCAGCAGACAAGCAAGGCAACATGGCAGCGTGCACGCTTACGCACGGCGGCAGCTTCGGGTCGCGTGTCACGGTGAATGGCCTCGGCTTGACGCTCGGCCATGGCATGTCGCGCTTCGAGCGGCGTCCGGGGCATCCGAACTCGCCCGGTCCCGGAAAACGTCCGCTGCACAACATGTGTCCGACGATCGTGCTCCGCGAAGGACGTCCTGTGCTCGCTGTCGGCGCCCGCGGCGGACGGCAAATCCCCAATGCCGTCTTCGCCGTCCTGGCGGAATTCGTGGGACTGGGCCATACCATGACCGAAGCCGTCGACGCGCCACGCATCCATACCGAGGGAAATGTCGATTTGACCGTTGAAAAGGCGTGGCCTGCCAGCGCATTGGAACCGCTCAACGCCATCGGTTACAAAATCAAAACAGCGCCCGGCGCTACCGTGAGCGCTGTGTCCTTTGATCCGCAGTCGAATACCAGCCGTTCCGCGGTGCGCTGAACTCGAAGCGAGGGAAAAACTACAGCAGCGAACGAAGCACAATTCGAAGCACCCCTCGTTCTCTTTGTTATCAAGAATATATCTGTCGGATTATGAATCGCGGGCCGTTCTAAGATATGGAGACGCCGCGATTGGCAAGAAGCTGCGATATCCCGAGGCTCAAGCTCAAGTTTCAGGAGGACCCAGACAGTTCCCTGCGCAGGCAGGCATGACATCAACTATGAAAACTGAACGATTGGTTATCATTCTCGGGGCGGCTAATCTTGCCGTCTTATTTTGTATTTCGGCCCGGCCCAAGC
The DNA here is from genome assembly GCA_050998515.1 of Verrucomicrobiales bacterium. Classification (GTDB taxonomy): domain Bacteria; phylum Verrucomicrobiota; class Verrucomicrobiia; order Verrucomicrobiales; family V1-33; genus JBPCQC01. The sequence goes on along the minus strand of JBPCQC010000092.1, from coordinate 30,295 downwards.
CAGAGGCTCAACAGGGTGTCCAATCAATCATTCGCGCTCGCGCGATTGAGTTGGTGGATGGCCACGGTCGAGTACGTGCGTCGTTGGATGTGGCGACAAACGGCGAGGCTGTCTTTAGGTTGCGCGATGCCAGGGAGAACATCCGTTTGAAACTGGGCGCGTCTGAAGACGGTTCAGGGCTGCTGCTGCTTGATGGGTCGACCAACCCGGGATTGCACGTACTGGCCAAAGGCGGGAACACAACTCTTACCCTGATCAATAAGGATGGTGGAAAACGGGTAATTGAGCCGTAGCACCTGTTTTAAGCCGGCGGCTGCGAGGAGTCGCGGCGCTCGCCCCTCCTCCAAGATTCACTGGCGCGCTAAGGCGCGCTATTTCCGCAGCGCCAGCCAAACAAAGCCGGTGCTTTCCTCTTTGATAAACTCTTTGCGTCGTTCGTAAAGTTTGGAGTAATTTCTGGAGACCTCGGGCGGAGCCGGTGTTCCGTCTGCCCGCGGTTTGCTCATCTGCTCCCGCAAGTCGCTCATTTCCTTCTGCCATGAGGTTTGCCTCTTCCTGAATTCCTCTTCACTGACTCCTTCGGCTCGGGCGGTGAGGCGGGCGGAGTCCCCGATGAGGAGATCGAGACGTTTGTCGCCATTCACATCGGCAGCCCAGACCCTGGTATTGTTGCCCGGGTTGGTGGGAAGCGGAGCTTTGAGGGGCGGGGCTGCGTCCTCATCGGCGCTGCCGGATGCTGGCCCGAGCAATTCGCGGAAGGGGCTGAATTGGACGACCCCTTTGCCGGAAGATTTGTTCTCGGCCAGGAAAGCGCCTCCCCGAGCGCTGCCTGTGAGGATGTCAGCATCCCCATCGCCATCCCAGTCCACGGCGCAAACGCCGCTGTGTCCGCCATCCAGCTTTAGCGGCTGTTCGCCGGCCATGATTTGCTGCGGTTTCGGATTGAAAGAAGCTTTCTCTTTGCTGCCTTCGTTGCGGAAGAGGAAGAACGTTCCTTCGAAATTCCCGGTCAGGATGTCGAGATCGCCATCGCCATCCCAGTCGTGCGCGGCGGGCTGGGTGCAGATGCTTTTCACGATCTCGTTTTCACTCGCGGGGATGATGAGCGGCTTGCCGTCGCTGCCGTTAACCGCCACCGCTTTGGCGACGGTGCCGTCTCCGGTTCCCGCGAGCAGCCAGAACAGGCCGGCCATCGGTTGGTGTTCGGAATAGCACCCCGAAAGAATATCCGCCTTGCCGTCACCGTTGAGCTCCACAACCTGTGGAGTGGAACTGGTGCATCACCACACGCCCGGCACTTCCGCCGGCTTGTTCCCGGTGAGCAGCATCTCGCCTTTTCCCAATTTGAGCGCGCCATTGCCCCCTTCATTTTTGAAAAGCCGGATCTTTCCTTTGGCAAACTGGCCCACGAGGAGATCCTGCTTTCCGTCACCATCCCAGTCGGCCCATGAAGGACAGGCGTAACCGGGAGCGTCGACCTTCACCGGCTCGCCTCCAGCCTCGACCAGAACTGGTGTCGCAAATTCGCTCGCAAACGAAGCAGCAGAGACCACCAACGTCAGTGCGAGCGCCGTCTTCATGCGGCAATGAATGGCCGGAACCGACCGCGAAGCAAATGGAATGTGACACACTTTCTGTAGTTGGATTCTTCATTTCAGCCACCAGAGTGGCGCTGCCGACCACCGATGAGTGACACTATCGAACAATTGAAAACGAAGCTTCGCGATGACGATGCGGAGGGTGTGCAGGATTTGCTTGGGCGATTTCCCGATCTGAGGGCGTTGATCAATCAACCGGTTGGTCCATTCGACGCACCGGCAATTGTCTGCGCTCGGAGCCGTTTCATGGTGGACGTGCTTCTGGCTGCGGGGGCCGATATCAACGCGAAAAGCCGCTGGTGGGCAGGGGGGTTTGGACTCCTCGACAGTGCGGAGACGGAGTTGGCGGAATATGCCATCGCGCGAGGTGCGATCGTGGACATCCATGCGGCAGTTCGACTTGGCAAAACCGAAAAGCTGAAGGAACTCCTGACATCTGATCCGGGACTCGTCCATGCGAGGGGCGGAGATGGCCAGACACCTCTGCATTGTGCCGGCACAATCGACATTGCACGATATTTACTCGAACACGGCGCAGCCATCGACGCCCGGGATGTGGATCACGAATCCACTCCCGCCCAATACATGGTGCGGGACCGCCGGGAGATAGCCAGTTATCTGGTGACGCAGGGTTGCCAAACTGATCTGCTGATGGCCTCCGCGCTTGGAGATGCCGGCCTTGTCCACCGTCACCTCGAAGGCGATCCCGAGTGCATCCGGATGTGCGTTTCCGATCGGTGGTTTCCCAAAGTCAACCCTCGAAGCGGTGGCACGATCTACATCTGGACTCTCGGACCGGCGAAGACTCCTCACGCGGTGGCCCGTGAGTTTGGCCATGAAGAGGTGTTCGAGGTTTTGATGCAGAACAGTCCCGATGAGCTCAAGCTGGCGGTGGCAGCCGAATTGGGTGACGAGGCAGCCGTTAACAAGCTGCAGGACCGTCATCCAAATCTTGTTCGTGCATTGACGGGTGATGACCGCCGCAAAATCGCGGACGCCGCACGCAACAACAACACCGAAGCTGTCCGGCTCATGCTCGCTGCGGGCTGGCCGGTCGACATGCGCGGCCAGCACGGTGCCACTCCCCTTCATTGGGCCGCCTTTCACGGCAATGCCCGGATGGTTCAAATCCTTCTGCGAGGGAATCCACCCTTGGAACAGACGGATGAGGATTATCAATCGACACCGCTGGGGTGGGCGATTTACGGATCTGAGAACGGCTGGCATCAAGAGACGGGAGATTATGCTGGTACCGTAAAAGCTCTTCTTCGCGCCGGCGCCAGGCCGCCGCAGACGTTGGGAGGGAGTGATAAAGTGAGAGCCGCACTCCGGCGCCAGAGCGAGGTCTCTGGAGAAGGAAAAATGCCGGACTCCTGATAAGGGCACTTATCCAGACTGGCCCAAAAGATAATTACGGACGAACCGCGGCTGTTCGTGCCAGAACACGGCCGAGTTCCCTGAAATCGACCGGCTTGATGAGGTAGGCGTTGAAACCCGCGTCAAGTGCTTGCTTAAAATCATCGGCGCGGGTGTACCCGGTCAAGGCGACGAGAAAAATGTGTTCACCAAGGTTGCGGCGAAGAGCCTTGGCCACCTCATGGCCGTCCATATCGGGCAGCCCAATGTCGATCAAGGCGGCTTGGGGGCGGACCGCGAGCGCGGTGGCAATTGCTGCCGCACCGTCCTCCGCCACATCGACACGGTATCCTTTGAGGCGCAAGAGCGCTGCCAGCGCATTGCGCGAATCGGCGTTATCTTCCACGAGCAACAGGTCGCGAGGACCGTCCCCCTCAGGCTCGGAGGAGACAGCGGGCTCGGCAGTGCGCACAGAGCCGAGATGCGCCGGCAATCGCACGCCAAATTCAGTGCCGTTGCCGACGCCGCTGCTCTGACATGTCACTGTGCCGCCGTGCAGCTCGATCAGTCGCTGAACGAGAGCTAATCCGATTCCCAAACCCCCTTCAGACCGATGTCTTGATCCGTCGACCTGCGTGAAAAGATCAAAAACTCGCGACATCATTTCGGGCGGGATTCCGATGCCGTTGTCGCAGACACGAATCACAATCGAGTCCTTATCGCGATCTGCGGTTAAGCCGATCTGGCCTCCACGCTCGGTGAATTTTGCCGCATTATTAAGCAGATTGACCAGGACCTGGATTAGCCGGTTTGGATCAGCCTCGAGGTAGAGCGGCTGTTCTGTGCACTTTACGATGAGAGTATGGTCGCGGCTCTTCAGAACGGTTGCGCTCATTTGAACTGCCCGGTCGATGACCTCCGCAACGCTCACGTGACTCTTGCGCAATTCAAACCGCCCTTGACCAATTCGCGCCAGGTCGAGCAGGTCATCTACCAACCGCACGAGCTGGCCGCTCTGGCGTTCGAGCACGGAGAGGGTTTCCAAAACTGGCTGAGGACCTTGGGCGAGCAGCAACTGCAGGGTGTTGAGGCAGTTTTGGATGGGCGCCAGCGGATTGCGCAGCTCGTGCCCGAGCATGGCCATGAATTCGTCCTTTCGGCGGTTGGCATCTTCCAGCGCCTCTGTCCGCTCACGTTCAACTCGATGGATATGCTCGTCACGGCTTGCCACAAACTGGTTGATGCTCACGGCAACTGCGTCGTCGATAAAGACGCCCACCGCCATAATCTCGCGGTAACGAAGGGGACGGTCCAGGCTTTCCTCCAGGTACTGCAGGATGACAAGCTGGAGAAGCTGATAATCACGAACCAGCTCGGCCAGCGACCAGCCGTGATCCCACCGCTGTTCCCCGTGTTCAAGCGCCGAGGCGCAATGTTGATCAGCCTCAGGATTGCCGGTCTGCCGCAATCTCCTCCCCATGGCTTGCAGGAATGTCCCCAGCCCGTCCCGCAGGACGTCATAATGTACCCGCTTGAACGTCGGTTGTTCATCCACCGCTCGACGGCACCATCGATCGACCAGGAGTGCGGCATCGCGCTCGAGCACCGAGCCAATCTCGACGTGTGGCTCGGACCGGATGGCACGCGTATCTATATTCATGAGTGCTGCGCTCGACCCTGCCAGAGGTCGTGTGATTAGCAAGCAGCATCGGCCATCCGATTGTCAGCCCAGTTTGTCATTTCTGCTGAATTCCATTGAACCAGGCAGGTGTGCGGATCCTGTGCGATCAATAATGGTGAAAGCTTTGACCCTCACCGGCTGCGGCCGCGATTCGCTCGAACGTTGAACACGCCAGCTCGCCTGGATACCACTATTGGGGACGGAATTACATGACCGCCGGAATCCCTGGACCGGAGCGATCCCTCACCTGGGTCAACCAGCCAGACGCGATGCATGGGTCGCGCGACGGAACCGGGCACAAACCCGGGCAAGTCCGCTTCGCCAACGCCGTCTACACCTACCGACCGGATTTCAAGAACAGCGACTACCGCGAAGGGATCATTGACGAGAGCGAGAACCACTTGGTTTTCGAATTCTATACGCCGTTCATCATCGGTGCGACGCCGCCGAACGAAAAGCCGTGGGCGATTTACGAAAGCGGATGCCGCAACGGACTCGTCCTGCACGGAAAAGCTCACTGTGTCGTCTTTCTCTCGGTCGATCAGGGCCGCACCTGGCAGGATTGCGGCTCCCTCACCGACGGCATGGACCTGACCGATCACGTAAAAGGACGCCGCCAATATTTCATCCGCTTCGGAGCGTCGGCCAGAACACTGGCCGAATCACAATTAACGATAACCACCGTCTGCCAGGCGAATGTCGCGGTACTCCCGCGATTGAGAGACGACGGCACGCTGGTAAACTTTTCCGCATCGAATCGCGCGGTTCTGTCCGCCGGTCCGAATTTGCCGCAGTCGAAAGCCCATGTTGTCAGCGGAGATTTCGGCGCGCCGCAGGTTACGCTTGAATTCTGCACGCCGCGCCAACGACCAATCGCGGCGATATACGCTGCGGCGCATGTCGCTTCGGGCAATCCACCCGATCCGAAAACCACTTACCAGATCGACTATTCGATTGATGGCGGTCAGGGCTGGAAACCACTCGTTAATGACTGGCACATTCTCCGCCGAGGCGACGAACCGGCCGATTTCTGGTCGCAAAGTTTTTGCTATGGTTCAACCGACATCACCGAGCCGGCCGCCCATTCCGCACAAGTCCGATTCAGCAACAATGGCGGAAAAAAATATCTCCGCGGCGAAGTTCACCTCGTCTACGGCACCTCCGCAGCCGACGCAACAAAAGTGACCTTCGACTGGACCGAAAGCGGCGCGCCGCGACGCGAGTCAAGCGTTTTTCCCCAAGGCCGCGCGGCGTGGCAAGTCAAGACTGGGCGGGAAGTGCAAACTCGCTGGGTCGAGATGGAACCGGTGGTGGCTCGTTGAGGCGATCTGGCCCAACCATCGCTCTTCAGCGGCTTCGCTCGAGCCGTGGCCGCAGGCGGACGGCCACCGGATGGTCCGGATGCGACTGAAGCCAGCCGGAGACAGCCGCCGCGTCCGCGGCGGTGGCCAGCTTTTCCATGAGCGGATTATGAAGCTGCTCCTTGAAGCGCGAAAGTACGCCGTCGCCAAAGAGCGTTCCGTTGGGACCACGGCCGCACGGGCGTATTGGTAGGGCAGGCTCACCGAGCCCGCCGCTTTTGATGACGGCGCGGTGAGGCCACCGCGCCCTACCTTCCGCATGACGGGTTGGCAGAAATAGGAGCGCGGTTTCGGATGTTTGTTTGTCTTGAGGAAAATTCCCCTGGATGCCTTTTTCCTTCTCGCCGCCGAAGGTGAGAATGACTTCTACGCGGCCGCGTCTCGGATGTCGGTCAGCTTGAAGCGAAGCGCATTGGAACGGCTGTCAGCGCCAGAAGTAGTGCCAACGGCAGCCCAACTCGATGTCCTTCCCGGGATCGAGACGGGTCTTCCATTCGATGCGGGCGACACCATTAAAGTAATTCCACCATGACGGCCAGCCATACCAATTCCACCAATGCGGATATTCGCCGGTCGTGTATGCACCGTTATCGAAGACATTTACTTTCGTGACGACGCCATCGTGGCTGGCTTTCTCCGCGTTGCCGAGAACGTGGCGGGTAATCTCGACGTCGACCGGTTCGCCGTGATGGTTTGTTAGCGTGATCTTTCCCGTCAGATCCACCCGCGCGTAAGAAGAATTGTCGTGTTGCACGGCATTGGGGGTGCGTTCGGTTTCGGAATCGCTTTTCTCCACCTGGATGTCAACGGCGGTGGTGACCGGGAGGTCAGTGCTCGCGCTGATGGCGGTGTATGTCATCATCCCCTGTGAGAGGACGCGATCATCCCGAACGAGCAACGCCGGGGCCGTTGTCAGCGGGCAGTCGCCTTTGTTCATGAGGCGGATTTTGTGCGTCACTTTCGGTGCGTTGAAGAGCCGCGCCAGTTCCTGCTGCTGGGTGGTATTGAGGTTCCCGCGAACTTCCGGCGGCGGCCCGAAGGGCAAATCAAGTGTGTAAATGTCCTGGTAAGGAATCGTAAATTCCGTGACCGGCACCACCATGCGTTCGCCTTTCTTCAAAGTGATATGCTTGAGGCTGAAGACAAAGAGGTCTTCCGTCTTCGTGCCTTCGGGAAGGTCGGGGCCGCCAGTGCCAGGCTCGCCGCCCGGTTGCTGGAAATCTCCCATCCGAGCGGTCTGCGTCATCACCGCGTTGCTCAAGTTCTGGCCAAGTGCGCTGTTGCGGAGATTGCCCCGGGCATCGTTTTGAAAGTACTGTGACAACTGCGCGGCGGTTTGCTGCAATGCCATCGGGTCGAGCGTGTCCTTGAACGCGAAACTCGGGACGCCGATGACGAGATTCACGCTGACATCGGAAAGGTCCGTCAACTCGTTGAGAATTGTCGCCTGCAGACTCACCAGCGCGTTGCCTTTGCCATCCAGCGTCACCTTGTAGCTTGGAATCCAGCGGACGCCTTTTTGCAGGTAGAGCAGCCCAACATTAGCGGTTTTCGCAGGCGGGCGCTGGTTCCAATTAAGTTTCAGCGTCAGGAGATCCCGAAATTCTTCATTGCTTACGCTTGGCCGGAACTCGTTTTTAAAAGTCACGTCTTGAATGCGTTCGAGGTTGACGGCCTTCATCCCATCGCTGGTTTTCAACAGAATTAAATTGCCCTTCTCCGGCAACCGTTCCGCGGAGTTGGGCGGATTGCTCGCCCCCAGTTCCTCGGCGCGCCGGCTGGGAAATCCCACGATCGTGGCCGAGTAATGATTCGCGCCGGGCTCGGTGATGATCGCTTCGGCCCCGACGTTGGCTTCGAGCAGTTCGCGAAGTTGCAACGCGGTTCGCTGCACGAGCACGCGCCGCTGGCTGGCAACAACGCCGCTGAGCCTTACGCCTTTCTCCGAGGAGTACGGCCAAAACGTACCGATGATTGGCGCCGGCAAATAATCCATTAAGATGTTGCCCGAGCCGTCCACGGTCATCGAGCCCTCGTGCGCCACGAAGACGTGACCGTCTTTGAACACGGTGAGTTCCTTAACGGGGAGTTTGCCAAGGGCAGTAAGCGGCGCGGCCTTTTCGGTGGCGGCAGCAGGACTGATGACCGCCGCAAGAACTCCGACCCCGAACGCGAACGGAAGCGAGCAAACGAGCTTTTTCATGAACTCACAATCCGAGGCCGCACGGCGACTGGCGATGGGCTTTGCGTAAGGACTTTGTAAACTGAGAATGGAAGTCAGTTCGCAATTCAGTGTGCTGAAATTCTCCTGGAAGGTCTCAAGGCCGGTGAGTCACTCGGGCGCGAACAAAGAGCCGATCGATGCTGGCTGGAGAAATCCGCCAGCGGAGCTCAACTTTTCCGTCCGGCAGGCGCGCTTCGCCGAGAAGAGAAACTGCCGGCGGAGTGTCCTGCCACGTTTGCATATCCGAGCTGGTCTCGGCTGCGATGGCGGCATCATCATGAGCGGCAGGCACAAGTTGGACTAATTCAATCACGTTAGGATCGGCGGGGAACGACAGGCGCAGGGGATTTTCACCGACGGCGTACTCCAGAAGGTTCGAGACACCATCGCCGTCGTCGTCACCTTGCGGTTGGGCGACCAGAGGCACGGCATCGCTGCTTCCTGGATTGCCTCCTATCTCGACGCTCGTCCGCCAATTGCCTGCCAGAGTGTGATCAGGATTCGTAAACGGGGCAATGAGGATGAGACTGTAGCCGGTGCCATCGGCGGCGAGCGGCCAGGGAGATGCGTCATCGTAAGTGAATTCGCGCACGACCTGCCCCGTGCCGTCGATCATCTTTAAGGTGTCGCCGCTATTGTTCAGACCACCCGCATACTCACCTTGTACCGCAGGCAGACTTCCGTACCGCTGGAAGAAAGCAAGACGGTTTCCCGCCAGGATGAGCCGATCTCCTGAATTTAAGGATAACACCAAAGCGCCGGCGAAATCGAATTCAATTCCACCGCCAAGGAGAGGGCGGGCGAAGCGCAGCCCGAGCAGGCTGACCTTTTGCGCGGCAATATTCTGCAGTTCAATAAACTCGAAATCGTCTGAATTTGTGAAACCTGCGGCAATCTCGTCAGAGCTTGGGTCCGCCGGATGATAATTGATTTCCGACACCACGAGGTTCTGATTCGAAGGCGGCACGGCATCGGTGACGAAGCTGGCGGTTGCCGGCGGGCTCCAGACGGTGCCGTTGCGGACTCGGGCAAAAAGGCGCGTGTCCTGGGTGACGGCGAGGGAATTACCCTGCGACACACCGGCGGCGGGATTTCCACCTGGCGCCCGAGGGTCGGTGCCATTGGTGGTGAAATAGACCGTGCCGGCCGGCGCGGTCAGCGTCAGTTGAAAAGGTGCGGTTACGATGCCGCCGGATGAACTCAAAACCGGCGGCGCGAGAATCTGGGAATCGATCCAGTTCGCCCGTTGCCGAAGCCAGTTTTTCATCGAGGTCAGGCGGTTCTGCCACTCGGTCGCGCTGGGCAGGCCTTGCGCCACCGCTTTCGCGACGGTGATCTCCGCCGCCTGCCCGTCGATGATCGCATCCATGGCGGCGTTCGACATCGGGCCGCGGCGCCACGCACTCCAACGATCTTTGAAAAGCTGGTTGAAATCGGGATCGGCAAAAAGTCGCGCATACCAGAGATGGTTCGAGCGCCAGTAGAGATCGGCAGTCGCGCTGCTGCCCCGATAATAGCTTGCCCAGTTGTAGTCCCAACCGGGACCCATACGCAGACGGTTGTCGTCTCCTTTCCAGGGAAACAAGCTGATCAGCAATCCATCGCCGTTTTTCGTGAGCGTGTTCAAAATGAAATACTCGGCGAAGTCGCGGTCATCGAGGTATTTGCGGTAACCATTGATCGGGTCGCGCCAGAGCGCGTTGTCGTAAAGGACGTCTTCGAACTGTTCGAAAAATCCTTCGATGGCGGACCGTTGCGCCGGCAGGATTTTATACCCGTTGGGCTGGTCGAAATTTATAAACGCGTTCCATTGCTGAGGAAGATCGTCGCCTTGCACGGGGCTATTGGCTGGCGTTTGCAAAAGGCGATTCGGACCCGCGGTGTGGAAATACTGCGGCTGGGTTGCGCCATTTGCCGCGGGCAAGCCGGTTTCCGGAATGGGATCCATCCGGTTGATGTTGAGCAGCCAGCCTCCCTGCTGGCCGTCGTTTGAGAGCGGCTCGAAATCGAGGCGATCCCTGCCGCGGGAGACTTTTTCCATCAAGGCGTAGACGCCCCGCCGGTCGGCAAGGGTGAGATCGCCGCCGTTTTCATTGATGAAAACCTCGACCCAGCGAAATCGCGTGGCGTACCGTCCGCAATTGTTGCTGAGCTGATAAGCAAAGGTGTTGAAAAGCAGCGTCGGGTCGCGCGCGTTGTCGGGATCCGGATAATAGAGGATCCAGTCTTCATGTGAAGGCAGGCCGAGTGGTGCTGCGTTTTTTCCGCCGTCATTTTCATCCAATCCTTCCACGCTGTAGGGTTTCTGCGCCCAGGTCGACGAGAACGCGCCCCGGCCGCGAATGCCGATGCGCGTCGCCATTTGCGTCGATCCTGTCAATGAGGCCGTCCCATTTTGGCGCTCGAAGGCGGCCCAGAAAGCGCTCTGTCGCGGCACCTGCTGAATATTGCTCCCGTCCGAGGTCCAGCCTTTTTGAGGAATCACTCCCGCCCCGAAGTTCTCGATCACCAGCAAGGGCAGTGGCGAGGTGTAGCCGGCAACATCGGCCGCGAGCCTCACATAAGAGGCGCCGGACACTCGGCTGGTCAGACCATTTCGAACAGCAACCGCGCGAAGGCGCGTGGTGGCCATCACGGCAATCGCTGAAGTGTAAACCTGTCCGTTTAAAGCCGTGGGGAGGGTGCCGTCGGCAGTAAAACGAATCTGCGCACCGGGCGTGGTTGTGGTCAGCGAAACATTTAGTGATCCGTTAAAGGTCCCGGAAGGACTCGAGAACTGCGGAGGCGTTGGTGACGGCGGCGTCGGGTCATTGGGAGCGCCGGGGGTGGGAATGCCCATATAAAAGACCAGGCCGGGATCACCTCCCATGAGTCCATAGGAAACGTCCTCATCCTGAGCCGGAAATTCCGTCCCGAACGCGTGCACGACGTTTCCGGCCTCATCCACCAGGGCGAGGAATTCACCTCCTTTGTCGAGCCGGAAATTCGTGTGCAGCTGCCCCGGCGGGCCCGTCGGACTTTTGCCCGAAGCAAAGATGACTAGAAAATCGTTAGGCAGAATCGTAACGGAAGGGAACGTCCATTTGCCCAGGTTTTCCTCGTCATCGGTCAGACGCCAGCCGCCCAGGCTCACAGGCCCAGCCGTCGGATTATGAATTTCGATCCAGTCGGAGAAATCGCCGTCTGCATCCGCCAGCCCCGATTTATTTTCGGCCATTAATTCCGAGATCACGATATGGCCTGCCGGGTGAACGATGCGCACTTCCGTTTGAGCGGCGCTCGAGCCGTGGGAGTTCTGGGCGGCCAAGGTGAATATCGTATCCATGGCTGGCGAAACCGTGGTTCCATTTCCGGCAACCGGCCCACCGGGCGAGAGCGACAGCGAGTCTGCCCAGTCGACGGCCCACGTGAGATTCACCGTCCCACCCGCCGCAACGAATGAAGGCGTCGCCGCAAATGACCGGATGCGAGGCGGAGGATTGACGACCAGGACAATGTCGGCCGTGACATTACCCGCGCTATTGGTGGCGGTGATGGTAAAGGTCGTCGTCGCGGCGGGTGAAACGGGCAGACTCGACAGCGCCGTGACATCCGTGCCATTGATCGCGAGGCTGGTATATCCCGAGGCGCTCCAATTCAAGACCGAGGAGCCCGGGGTGAAGATGGGATTCGCGGAGGCCGTGAACGAAGCGATCACCGGCGGCCGGACGATGCCAAAATACGCGTCCGAATGGCGGAGGATCGCCGCGTCGCTCAGGACCTCGTCGTAGGCGGTCAGCCGGTAAATGGTTCCCACCATCCCCTCGGTGCCGCTCGCATTGTTTCCCAGACGCCCGGCGCCAGTCGGCATGCCGAAGGCCGAAGTGACCCCTGCGGTTGTGGCCGCGTGCACCCCATCGAGGTAAATCTTCATCGCTCCGGCGCCGTTCCAAACGTACGCGACGTGAGTGGGTGATGTCGGCGTCGCTACCGGCGGAGAAAAAAGATAATCCGCCACTCCCAATTGGGTGAAGCCCATCAACCCGGTGTCCCGCCATTGTTCGAATCGCAGATTACTCAGGCTATTCGATCCCACTGCCAGCCAGGCATCGATGCCGGATGGCGTGCCCTCGACAATGAACTCCATGCTCGAAGCGCCCGAGATGCTGCCGAAATTAAACGGCGTGCTGTTCGCGCCGGTGAACGTGGCAGGATTCGTCAATTTCGCTGTCGGAGTCACACCGGCCTGCCCATCGGCAGTGATAGCAGCATCGTAATCGGCCAGCGAGGACCAAGCCACGACAGCAGTTCCCCCAAGAAAAACAAGGGGGAGCAGACAACGAATCGAATGGCCGCACCCGGGGGCAGAGAGCACGCGGAAAGTATGCCGCGAAACGCGCCCGAAACAATGGTTTCGTGCGCAGGGTAGGGACGCCCGACGACAGGCATCCGCATTGAATCCGCGTCCTCCCAAATGATCCGATCGACACCTGGAATAATTTCACCTTCGGAATGTTTTTCTGGACAAGTGGGATCGATCTCGACTTGAATGATGTCCGCCCATGAAAACCGCCTCTCTTCTGCTGATTTTGGGCCTGCTGATGGCCGGCGCCACGGTGTCACAGGCCACGCTTTCGTCATGGCAAAATGAAGTGAACGCTGGGACGCCACCCGCCGCCACTCTGTTTGCCACCACCAGCGGATCGAGTCCGATTATCTTCAATGTGGGCAATCTGTCCGGCGACAGTTCTTTCGAGTTCATCGTCCATTCCGGCCCGTTCGGCGCTTCGCAAGCGCTCATGGGAACCCAAAACCCCGCCACCGGTCAGCAGGGACTAAAATTCGAGCAGTGGCAGGAGACCGGCATGTACGGCATCACCGATTTCGGCCTAGTGGATCACGTTTCGACCATTCCTTACGACACCAACCGTGACGTTCACATTGTGTTCACCTCCGACGGCTTGACCACTAACATGTACATCGATGGCGCTTTCAGCTACAATTTCGGGGTCGGCATGCGCATGACCGGCAACCAAGGCCTTGCCGCCGCCACCAACGCCACCGAGACCGCGTTTTTCGATCTCATGGATGGCAATATCATCGGATTTGCCAGTTATGACTCCGCCCTCAGCCCCGCCGAGATTACCGATCACTTCGACGCTTTCACCGTCGTGCCCGAGCCCGCTTCCGTCACCTTGATCGCTCTCGGCTGCCTGGCCAGCATCAGGCGGCGACGGTCTGTCACATTGGTTAAAACAGCGGCAACGGTGCAGATTCAGCCGATCCCGATCACGACGGTTTGACTAACATTGTGGAATTCGCCACCGGCGAAAATCCCACCCAGCCGGGCGCCGCGCCAATGACCAACGGGCAAATCGGTGATGCCCTTGAGTTCACTTATACGCGCAACAAGGCAGCCATGTCAGAATTGCAGTTCGCGGTTGAATGGAGCGATTCCCTGTCCGCATTGAGTTGGACTGTGGCCGGAGTCAGCGAAATCATCCTCAGTGATGACGGCACGGTGCAGCGGGTGAAGGCGATGGTTCCCCTCGCTGCCGGCAGCCGCCTTTTTGTACGGCTGCGAGTATTCATGAATTAGCAATAGACTGCCAATTAGTGTTTCGTCCTCGTCCTCGAAAGCTGAGGCGAGGACGAGGACGAGGACGATCAGGAGAACGAGGACGACAAGTGTCTCCGCAAGGCCGAACCTTGTAGCCGGGGTCTTCGACCTCGGCCCGGCGTCACAGACGCCGGCTACAGCCCGCATGCCATTGAGCAACAGCACGCGGCCGATTCATTGTTGCCGAAACGTCATGGGATACGTTCCCTCGGGCTTGAGTTTCCACAGCCGCAGAAACGGAGTGATGGAAAAAGAATCGACTTCGACGAGTCCCGCTGCCTGCCAGTCACGGTGCCAGGTCGACGCTGCCTGAAAGTGCAAAAACCCGGGACCGAAGGCAGCGAAATTCGCGGCATCGCGAAGATGTTCGACCAGGAGGACGCATGACGCGGGCGACACGGCTAGCGCCTCACGAGCACGGCTAAAAAGCGTGCGTCGCTGCGGCCGGTCACGGAATTCGTGCGCTGCGAGAAGGAAACAGACGACATCAAAGCTATGCGGCTGGCAGGGCCATTCATTGAAAGAGGCTTTCAAAGTGGCTGGGACCGGAGCGCCCGCCAGACGCGCTCGATGAATGCTGCGTTCCGTCATCAACACTGGATCGAAGAGATCCAGTGCAACCACATCCGTTTCCGGAAGCCAAACCCTGAGGTGCAGTGTCGTTTCGTCGAAGCCCGCGTGAACATTCAGTAAGCGGCGCACGGGCGAATCGCCGAGCGCACGAGCGATCCAGCATCCGCGCGGCCAATCGGATCGATCGTAGATCCAATGTGAAGCAACCAGAGAAGCGAGCGTCCACCAGGCGACGGCAGCAAGGCCGGCCACACTCGACAATTTTGCCCAGACCGGAAACCATGGCCATGCGAGCGCCGCCGCAAGTGACCCGACCGAAATCGTCAACGCGGCGATGGCGTAGAATGGCCAATTGAAGCGCACGACCTGGGCCACTCCGGCGAAACGAGGCGCCAGCGCGTTCGCAGCTCGACTCGTCATTCGACCTCGGGCAGTCGAATCAGAACACCCGGCTTCCATTGATACTCGACGTTCTCCACACAGAACGCATTGGCAAGAACAGGTAATTTCCCGTCGCCGAATTCGGAACTCTCAAAAAAGGCAAGCTTTCCGACTTCCACTTTGACTGCCCGCGGCACCCAATGCTGCCTAACACCCTCGACGGCGAGCAGACATCCGGTTTGCGACTCGTAGGAAAATGTGAACGGCATGGGACCGGCAAACTGTCTGGCGGTGCGGAGATCGGGAAATGGCGAACCTTCTGGCAACCTATCTGTCCCGCCGAGAGCAGCGGTCACATCGACATCGAGCGCCCCATGCGTCGAATTCACTGCGATATGGAGGGTGTCTAAATTGCGCTCTATTTTCACGCGCACCTTGCGATAGCGGTAATGAGTCAGGAGGCTTCCCATGACTGACATTGTCCAGCTATTGGTAGCGCTTCCGAGAATCCGCAGGCCGCGCACCCGGCGACCATCGGGCAGTCTCCCCCGGACAAAAACTCGATATCCTGCGAGAAAGAAGTCCCGTCCCAGCCACGAGGGAGCCCACCCCGGGCGAAGCCGGCGTGTTTGCACGAAAGCTGCAGCGACGAAGCCCCATTGACCATAGCAGTCCGGTTCCAGTCCGGGCAGCAGAAGCCGTTTTGCCACGTCGCGCGGAATGGCGAACACTAACGCGAGAGACCACTCAAAGCGTGCGGAGATTTTCCACGGATGGCGCTTGAGACTATAGAGCACGCACAGACAAAATCGGCATGCCGGGTAATTAGCAAGTCCAACCCAAAATGAATCAAGTATATTCCGTGGCCCTTTCTAATCTTTTCCAGGGCCCATCGCACATTTATTCTCTGTCTGTGCTGACAAAACAAATTCCAAGCCCGGGCGCGCTCGTGTTGCTCATCTTGACCGCGCCACTCGCGGTTGCTGAGCCACCGCAATCACCAGCGACCTCGCCTTTTGATGTTCTCATCAAAGGAGGCACGCTCTACGACGGCACGGGCGGAGAGGCGCGGGTTATGGATGTCGCGCTTCGCGGCGATCGCATTGCTGGCGTGGGAAATTTTGCGGCAGATCGAGCGCGCCTGGTGATAGATGGGAAAGGCATGGCAGTGGCTCCAGGATTTATCAACATGCTCTCTTGGTCGACCGTCTCGCTCATCGAGGATGGGCGCTCGCAAAGTGAGATTCGGCAAGGGGTCACGACCGAGATCATGGGAGAGGGTCATTCGATGGGTCCGCTCAATGAGCGGATCAAGGCGCGGATGACCCGCGAGCAAGGCGACATTAAATACCAGATAAGTTGGACCACGCTGGCCGAATATTTGACCTGGTTGGAAAAGCGCGGCGTTTCGGCAAACGTGGCTTCATTCCTGGGCGCGACGACGATCCGCGAACACGTGATCGGTCTCGAAGACCAGGCGCCGACGCCGCAACAATTGGACGAGATGCGCGAGCTGGTGCGCAACGGGATGGAGGAAGGTGCGCTCGGCATCGGCTCCTCGCTCATCTACGCGCCGGCGTTTTACGCGAACACCGACGAGTTGATAGAACTCTGCAAGGTGGCGGCAAAATATCGCGGGAAATACATCTCGCATATTCGAAGCGAAGGCGATCGTTTGCTGGAAGGCCTCGCTGAAATGATTCGAATCAGCCGCGAGGCTGAATTGCCCGCAGAGCTCTATCACATTAAAGCATTAGGTGAAAAAAACTGGCCGAAGATGGACCGCGCGCTGACGATGATCGAAGCGGCGCGGCACGAAGGGCTCAAAATCACGGCCAATATGTACACCTATCCGGCCGCCGGCACGGGACTCGATGCCACGCTGCCGCCCTGGACGCTGGACGGCGGTTACGAGGCCCTCTGGAAGAGATTGCAGGACCCGGAGACGCGGCAAAAGATCGCCGCCGCTGTTCGTGCTCCCTCGAACGATTGGGAGAATTTCTACCTCGCCGTCGGCTCCCCTGACCGCATCATCCTCGCTGGATTCAAATCCGAAAAGCTGAAACCGCTCACCGGCAAATCACTGGATGAAGTGGCTCAGATGCGCGGGACTGATCCGGTCGAAACGATCATGGATCTGCTGCTCGAAGACCGTTCGCGGATTGACACGATCTATTTTCTGATGTCGGAAGCCAACATCAGGAAGCAGATTGCGATGCCGTGGGTGTCATTTGGATCGGATGAGGCCTCGCAAGCGCCCGAGGGCGTCTTTTTGAAATCAAATCCGCACCCGCGCGCCTACGGAACCTTTGCGCGGCTGTTGGGCCGCTACGTTCGCGAAGAGAAAATAATCTCCCTCGCCGAAGCCGTGAAAAGATTGACCGGGCTGCCCGCGACCAATCTTCGCCTGGATCATCGCGGCTTCGTTCAGGAAGGGATGTTTGCCGATGTGGTTGTCTTCGATCCAGCCGCCATCGCCGACCGCGCCACCTTTGAAAAGCCACATCAATATGCCGTCGGCATGAAGCATGTCTTTGTCAACGGCGTGCAAGTTCTCAAAGACGGTGAACACACTGGAGCAAAGCCCGGCCGCGCCCTTTGGGGACCGGGTAAAGTTCATTAGAGCCTGTCATGCACTTTTGAACTAGAAACCGGACGGTGAATCGACGCCGGAGGCGTCACGGAAATTAGCCGGTGGTGAAGCGGAGGGAAACCACCGGAACCCCATCAATAAATGTTCCGCCCCTGCGGGCGGTGGATGCACCATTTGACGTCGCCTCGTCCAATGGATGGTTGCACCCGTACTATAACGATCTACATGAGCTCTGCGATGTGATCTGTTTTCCAACCTCGGATGCGGGCGCCACCTGGCCGGCAGATCTGCCCGAAGCCTATTATGGGTATCTGTTTTCCCTGAAGACACTTTACCCCGCCATTTTTGGCGTGGGTCCGCTGGTGGGAACTCAGACCAGCTATGCCTGGGATTCGTGGGGTGATGATTGGGAGACGGCGGGATCGCGCGTCGCCAAAGGGATCAAGAATGGAAGGCCGGGTGTCGTCGGCCTGGGAGTTCTGTGGCACTACGTCCTCGCCTATGGGTATTGGCGGCGCGAAACATACGTCGACTGCGATGGCACAAAAGGCCCGACCCTTAGCATTGAGCGCGCCTTCAAGTGCAACATGGGATGGAAAAATACGGATCCCAAATGGTACAGTTGTTATGACGTCTTCCTCGGGTTGAGCTCGAATATGTGGCAGAAAAACCTGCCGCCGCCATAATCGCGGCGGCCTCGATCAACCGTCATCGTCTAATCGCGCCGACGCATGGCTCGCCTAAGATTCCTCACCGCCCAAGGCCGACTGTGGTTAGCAGTCGCGTGGATTGTGCTCGAAGAACGTGGTCAGGGCACCGCGGAAATTCGGTAATAGGAACGGCTGTTGGATGGTGTCGACGGGTCTTCCCATGAGCCGCCGGTGACGGTGGTCACGATCTGCCAGGTGACGAGGTCAAGGCTCTTCTCGACCCGGTAACTGCGGCCGGCCACCGATGGCCATGCAATGGTGATGCGGCCGTTGGCGGCGGTGCTCGAGGTGGCCGCAGGAAGGCTGCCGGGATCGCCGGGATCCGTGCCGAATGCGATTTCGACGTGGTCGGGTATGCCGTCGCCATCGCTGTCTGGGGCGCCGCCAGCAGAGCCTGGATTTCCAGCCGCTTCGGCGCTGGCCCGCCAATTCGAGCCGTCGTTGTAATCCCCATGGACGTTGATGACCTCGAGCGATGGACCGGTGCCGTCGGCCGCGGCGGGCCAGGCGGGATCAGAGTTGTCACGGAACGTGAAGCGGTGAATCTCATTCCCGAATGGGTCGAGCAGGACGACTTCTTCGCCGCCGTTGCTTAAGTTTCCGCTCAGCCAAGCTCCACCGAGGCGGATGCCAGCCCCATATTTTGCCTGGAAGGCGGCTGCATTCTCGGTGATAACAATGAATTCTCCCGGCGCGAGGATTTCTGAGCCGAAGGTAAAGACACCGAACGGGCTGCCGTCGGCGAATGTCACGCCCAGGAGGTTGATCGATTGGGTGCCGGTGTTCTGCAGTTCGATATATTCGACGCCGCCAGTCGCCGGGTTGTACATGACTTCCGTGATGCGGAGATTGGCCACCACCGAATTGGTGTTGGCTGGATCCGCCACAAGAAGATAGTCGAACGATGAGCGGGCGGTGGTGGGCGCTGAGGTCGAGAGGAACACTCCCCCGCGGAGCGCGACGGCGCCAGGGCCCAACGTGGCCGGACGAACTTGCGCCCAGACTCCATTGGCACGTCTGTCGAAAGAGAGTTGGGTGCCAGTGCGGCGAACGCGCAAAATAGCTCCCGTTCCAGTGGTGTGAGGGATGCCGCCGACCAGCACCCACGCTCCAGCGCCAGTTGCGGAGTGGAGGTTGATGTTCAAGCCGCCGTCAATGCCAAAGGCGTATCGCACGGCTTGGCCGCCATCGGTAAATTCCACCCACAATCCGGTGAGAAAGTTTCCGAATTGGCGGGTGTCGAGCAACACGTCAGTCTGCAAGGTGAAGTCTGCGGTATCGGGCAGGTCGCGGGTGACGAGCGGGTGGGTAAAATTCGGATTACCCAGCGGCTTGGCGCTGTCATCGAGCACCTGGAGGAGCAACCGGCCGCTATCGTCTTCGATCGAATACCACGCCGAGGGCGAATAATTGTCCCGCGATTCGGCATTCTCGACGGTGAGGCTGGCATCGAGCGGCGTCGCGTTTCCGAAGGGCCGGAAGTCGCTCGTCGCAAAAACCGTGACTTCGCGGCTGATGCTCGTCGACAGGTTGGACGGATCGGTCACCATCATGGAAACCGTGTAGACGCCCGGAACCGTGAAGCTGGCTTCAGTTTTACCCGGGACAGAATGGGTGACTGTAGCGCCGTTTAAGGGTGTTACCGTCCAGGCGAAAGTGAGCGCGCCCCCTTCGGGATCCATGCTTCGGGTGCCGTCGAGAACGATGAATTCATTCGACGAGACGTTGAGCGACGGCGGGTCGGTGGTCAGGACGGCGATGGGAGCGCCATTGCCGGTGTAAGTGACCGTGAAGGGCAGCGTGCTGATGACGCTGCCGTCCTGGGCCAAAGCGCGCACGGTCAGACTGTTAGCGCCGCTGGCCAGAGCGATGTTCGAAACGGTCCATCCCGCCTTCGAGGTCCAGGCGGCCAGGGCCTCTGGATGATCGAGCACATCCACGATCCAGACCGCCGACGGAGCAAAACCGCTGATCGAGAAAAGCGGCGTCGCGACCGTCTGACCATTTGCAGTGGTGATGGCGAAGGGCCGCGTGTAGGTCGGTGTCACACCGTCACCCGCATTGATCTGGCTGATGATGGTCGCTTCGCGATTGGTAAAGAACGTCGGGTAGGTCGGATTGGGAACGGTGGCAATCTTGTAGGGCGCGAGAGCATGGCTGTTCGCGGCCTGGTAGTTATTGGCATCCAGCCAGGCGTTCATTCGCGGCGAGTTCTTTGTGTATTTCTTCACCATCTCGTCAAGGTAATAGACCAGACGGCGGCGGAAGATCGGGTTGTTCGCGTAGTTGGTCCAACCGATGCCTGCGGCCGACCCAGTGACGGCAGCGCCGTAGTCCGACCCACGCCAGCCGAGGTCGGTGTCCCAGTGGTGGAACTCGAAAATTCCGTCTGTCGATCGCCGGTAGAAATAGCCATTTTTGCCCCGGTCGCGGGTGAAGTTGTCCCAGTCCGCGCAATATCCGCGCACGGCGGCATAGATGGCGGTGCGGTCCATATCGAGCATGCGGTCCATCTGGCCGATCCAGGCGGCGGTGTTCGTATTCGCGGAGCTGTTATTGTTCCAGGCGTATTTGATGAGCGACCCGAGGGCCGCATAGTCGTAACGATCCTCCGGAAAGCGCACCGGCCAGTTGCCATGGAAAAAGATCGGGCTCTCCTGCGACGGATAGGCCGGCTGGCCGCTCCAGTCGTTGAGCGACCAACGGCCTGTAACCGAATCCGCGGAGATGCGATTTTCGTTTCCGTTGGTGAAGGTGTCGAACATGTACCAAGCGTCGTCGATCTCGAACAGCTCGCCGCTGCTGCCGTCTTCGTAGGCACGATCGAAGAAATCGCTATCGCTAGGCTCGATGTCATCGTTCAAGAGCGGGTTGCTTTCATTGACAATGTTCTGAACGAACTCGTTATCCGGCACTGGGTAGCCAAAGAGATAGAGTTGGTAGCGGGTGATGTGGTTATGGAAGCGGGAGGGGCCCGCAGAGTCATTATCGAGCCACGTCTTGGTACGGTTGCGGAAAGGATTGTCGCCTGGCGGTTTCCAGCGGAGCCGCGCCATGCCATTGCCGGAGTCACGGGTCCAGGGACTGCCGCCTTTTCGAAAACCGGCGTTGTAGCGGATATCCTTCTCCCTGGTGATAACCGTGGCATTGAATTCAAAATTCGACATGCGCGGGAAATTCCAGTCGAACTTCGAGGTAAAGCCTGCCGTGCCCAAGGCGTCGCGATGGTAGCGGGAGATGACATACCGTTCGGTGAGGGTCCCGGGCTGAGCACTCGGCGGTGTATTGTCCACTATCCACATGCCTGGATAGACGGCGCCATTGCGCGGGCATTCCTGGGTCCGTCCGTTGGGGGCGGTGGCACGGATGTAAAACTGAATGAGGGTGTCGTTGCTCTGAGGGGCCAGAGTGCCGGACCAGGTACCATCGCCGGCCACCGCGTCGCCGGCGGTGCCACTGTCGTTCATCGGATTCGAGGCCCAAGCGCCGTTGGCATTGATGTTGTCGACGCGCCAGACGAATTCCACCCCAGTAAGTCCCACCGCCGAGGACACTTTGGCGGTGACGACGACGCTTTGCGCAGAGGTGGGGACGGCTGGTGAATGCAGCATGTCATCCACGGTGGGCGCAGGGACGGGAATTGCGGCGCTGTTGGCAGAGCTGGGCGTGCCGAGGTGATTGGGAATAGGCAGGCGGAAAATCTTTCCAAAGCTGCGATCCCACGTCTGCGCGCTGAGCACGGGCACCCCGGAAATCCAGCGGGCGTCGAACGAAAGCGTAAGCACATTTCCAGGGAGGATGTCGATGCAATCGACCTCCGCCTTGTTGTTCTTGGTATCGCCGGTGCCGGTGCTGATGAGGTGGAAGCCGTCGGCCAGCGTATCACTCATGTGGTGAGTGCCGGTGCAGAGAAAGCCAGCGGCGCCGGATCCGGTATGAGAAGTGGCGTCGCCAGTTGGGATGAGATTGCCGCTGCCGGCGCGCGTCAGGGAGATGTTTCTCATCACAATGTGCCCGTCCGCCACCAGATTGACCAGCAGTTCGCGCCGTTCCGCGGTGGTGCCCACCGCGCCGCGCAATTCCCGGTAGGTGTCAGTGTAGGTGTAAGTCTGAAAGCTGGATTTTGTGCTTTCATCGCTTGAACGCCACGAGGAGGGCAGGCTGTTGTCCATGTCGGGATGGATCAGTTCGAGGCTGCTTCCGCCGCTCTCGGGCCATTGGCCGCCCGCGTGATAATCAACCCAATCAGACAGGTTGTGCCGCTCATCTTCCAGGCGGATGAGTTCGCCACGGTTCCTTAAGGTGCCACTGAACGGCCCGTAGACATAGAGGATGCCTGGATAATTGGCAGCCATGTAGTCTGGATCTTTGGCCACGACGAGATATTCGCCTGCGCCCAGCACGGCGCCGGCAGGGAAATCAAAGGAAATGCCATCAACGAACGCCCAGCCGGAAAGGCTTACCGCTGAGCCACTGCGGTTGTATAGCTCGACGAATTCGCCCGCGGTATGCGAGGAGGGCGGCGCGGCCATGATTTCGTTGATCACAATCTCCTCGTGACGCGCAGGCGCGTTTGCGGCGTTCATAGTGGATGTGGCGCTGTTGTACCACTCCCTCGACCCAACCGGCCATCTCTGCACCGAATCAAGCCCGGGACGATGTGTGAGTTCGGCGGCTTCGATGATATTGTTCTCCGCATCGATGAGATAAAGCACGACATCGCCACCGCCATCGGGGATCAGGTCGGTGGCCACGCTGGCGTAGCCGCCAGCCGGGATTGACGCCGGCAGCGCCATCTTGTCTGAAAAATCCAGCGTCGAAGCGACAAAGAAGCCTCCTCCGGCCGCTGCCACAGCAGATGGATTGGCGAACTCGACCCAATCGACATGCCCGGTGGCGCCAAAGTGCGCCTCACTAAGACGGCCAGCGAACGCAGCGGCGCTCGAGCTCTGATTAGGCGCGCCAGGTGTGGCCTGCTGGAAAATGTACCACACGCCGCTGCCGGTTGGCTTGCGGCCGACAGACCGTCCGTCCGTCGGCATTCTCACACTGATCGCCGACTGCTTCACCTGCCCGTTGGGCTGGGTGAGGTAAACAACGACTGATTCCCCAATGGTGAGGTTGGATTCCGCGAAGCCCACCGTGGCGAGTTGCCCAGGCAGCAGCGGGATCGACTGGGTGATCTGGAATTTCGTGAGATTGGCCGGATCATCGGTGAGGTAGTAGCCGTTGAGATTTATGGTTGCAGCGGTGGGGTTGTAAAATTCCACGAATCCGCCGCCGGCTACGGTGCTGGGCTTGACCTCATTGATTATGACTCCGGGCGGGGCGCCAGTGATTTTGAGCCGCGGGGCGATGAATTGGTCGTTGTTAGTGAGCAGAACGTTATGGACTTCAATGGCGAGCGTGTTCATGCCGGACACGATCCTGCCATCGAGGCTCGTATTGTTGCCGGATACGAGGCTTGCTTCCAACGTCTCCGGCGAAGAGTTGTTGGCGGTCGTTGTATGCGAAATGACCGCGGGGGCCGCCGCGAGGCGCACACGGCCGATCTCCTGGCCGTTGAGGTGAAAGACGGCGCCGTCATCGCAGAAACCCTGCACCACGAACGTATTGCCGGCGAGCGCGCCAATCCAATTGAACGTCGTGCGGTAGTAGTAGGTCGCCAATTCTGAGGTAAGTGCGACGGGCGTGCGGATGCCCGGGAAAGTGGCTGAGGTCTGCGGGTCGGTCCCCAGCGGGGCGTAGCCGAGACTCGGGTCCGATGGCTCCCACCCGCTGTCGTCGAAACCATGATCCTTCCATTCCGCCAGTGGCGCGGCGACCCCATTGTAATACTTCCACTTGGTATCGCCGGGATTGGCGGGAAACGGGACGGCGGGGACTCCAGTTCCTGGCGTGCTGTTGAATTCGGTGACCGTCAGCGTCGTCCTGATGTCCGGTTCCGGATTGACGATCGCCTCCTCTGCAAATTCGATCTCCGCATTGCCCGGGCTCCCGCCACTCAGCCGGCTCGAGCGCCAGTTGCGCCAGTCATCAATAGCGCGGTCGGGATCAATAACGATGAGCGAGTGGCCGGCTCCGTCCGCCGCCACAGGCCATTTGCCATTGTCCCCGTAGTCTAGCTCGCATACTTTCACTCCGGCAGCGTCTTCGAGCGTTATGCGATCCCCTGCGTTGTCGAGCCGCCCACTCCACGGGCCGTAAACCCGCAAGCCGGGGGAAATCGACGGCCAGGCTGCGCGCGTCGCCGCCGGATCAGCCGAACTGACGACAATGCGCTCATACTCCTTGAGAAAATGTACGGAGGGCGCGGCGGGGTTGAAATCCGGAAACGTGAAATCGATCCCGCCAGTCAGCTGCCATTTTGCGATGTCGTAACGTTTGCTGGAAATGTTCAGGATCTCGATGTATTCGGGCTTGGCTGTCGCCGGATGATACATGACTTCAGAGATGACGACTTGTTCGGCCCAGCTTGCGGCAGGAACCAGGGCGAGTGCGCTCGTGAGCAGGGCGCGACGAATTGAATGACGCAGCGTCATAAGAGGGGGTCTTGGCTATAGGGTGAAAAAAAGGGGAGCGCCCGAAAAGAGAACTCCAGGGTGACCTAAGATGCACGTTAGGCCCAGGGGGCGACAAGCGAAATCATTCCCAGAGCGACAATTTTATGGCAAGGTTGTAATCCCAGGATGGATCAAGCCACACCCATGCATGCTGTCAGAGGCAGCGCTCGCAGGCCGCGGCGTCCCGTAGCGGCTCGACTAAGCACCGCCTCACGACGATTGCCGTGGCACCTGCGGCGGCCGTTGGTCGTATGTTGGGCGGGGTTCTTGCTGGGATTGTGGCACTGTTTGGGTTTCGCCGCCGAATCACGCTGGGCGTTCTCTCCGCCACGCCAGCCGCCGTTGCCCTCGGTCAACGAAAGCCGCTGGCCGAAAACTCCCCTCGATCGCTTCATCCTAACGCGCATCGAGGCAAGTCGCACGCATCCAGCCCCGGCCGCCGGCAAGCGACCTCTCATTCGCCGCGCTTATTTTGACTTGATCGGGCTGCCCCCGCCGCCTCGAGATGTAGAGGCTTTTATCGACGATGCTTCGGCCGATGCCTTCGCAAAAATCGTCGACCGTCTTCTCGCCTCGCCCCTCTATGGCGAACGCTGGGCGCGGCATTGGCTCGATGTCGTGCGCTATACCGATTCGTTCGATGCACGCATTCTCACCGGCGATGGCTCGGTCATGGACTGCACTGAAGCCTGGCGGTACCGCGACTGGGTCGTCAAGGCGTTCAACGATGACATGCCTTATGACGAGTTCCTGCGCAAACAGGTGGCCGGCGACCTGATGGGAGATGTCGTCGCCACAGGCGCTTTCGCGATTGGCAATTGGGGTGGGGGCGACGCCGATAAGGAAAAGCTGCTCACTGACATCGCTGACGACCAGGTCGATCTCACCGGACGCGCCTTTCTCGGCGTGACGCTCGCCTGCGCGCGCTGCCACGATCATAAATTCGATCCGTTTTCCACCCGAGACTATTACGCGCTGGCCGGAATTTTTTTCAGCAGTCACATTCTCGCCAATCCAGGTCCGAAAACCAACGGCCCTCCAATGCTGCGGATCCCGCTCGCCTCGCCCGTCGAACTCGCTTCGCGCGCTGCGGCACAAAAACGCATCGGCGAAATTGACGCCGCGTTGGGTGACACCGTGCGCCCGCTTGCCGATCTCAAACGCGATATCCACACCAAGCCCGGGCTGCATGCCTGGACAGGCGGGGGACGCGACAATCCGGCGGTGGTCATCAACACGACTGCTGCGGAGATTTCGTTTCTTAGCATCAGGCTGCCCGCGCGGGCCGTCTCATTCCATCCGGGGCCCAAAACGCCCGTAAGTCTGTCCTGGCGTGCGCCGGTCGAGGGCAGCGCCGAGGTCACAGTCCAGCTTGCCGATGCGGACCCGACTTGCGGGAATGGCATTGGCTGGGAACTGCGTCATGGCGCTGACGTCATCCGGAAAGGCGAGATGGATAACGCCGGCCAAGCCACAATCGAGGTGCCTTCGACTCCGTTAAAATCAGGTTCCCTGCTCCAGCTCGTTATTTCGCCGCGTGGGGACTATTCGTGCGATTCGACCAGAGTGGAAATGACTGTCCGTGCGGGGGAGCGCACCTGGAATTTTACGGAAGCGGTCCAAAGCGACCTGCAGAGCGCTAATCACGATCCGTGGTGGATCTGCGAAGGCGCCGGGGCAATCGGCGGCCAATCCCCGGAATTGCAGAAGCTCGAAATGGAACGGCGGCAGCTTGTCGCGTCGATGACGACACCTTTGCCCATGTGTCACGGTCTGCAGGAAGGCGGGTGTCCTGACAGCCCGCACGCCGGAGTCCACAACGTCCGACTGCACAACCGCGGGCGCTACGACACGCTCGGCGAAGAAGTCGAAAGAACTTTTCCCGTCGTCCTGACTCACGCGCCGCCGCCGAAAATAAAGGAAGGGAGCGGACGGCGCGAGCTCGCCCAATGGCTCAGCCATCCGCAAAACCCGCTCGCCGCGCGCGTAATCGTCAATCGCGTCTGGCAACATCATTTCGGCGAGGGGATCGTCCGCACTCCCAACAATTTCGGAAAATTAGGTGAAGCCCCAACCCATCCCGAACTCCTGGATTGGCTCGCCGTCGAATTCGTCAACTCCGGCTGGTCGCTCAAACGACTGCATCGTCTCATCCTCGAGAGCGCCACCTGGCAGCAGGCGTCGATTCCGGAGATTGCTATGCTTAAAGCAGATCCGGAGAATCGTCTGCTGGCGCGACAAAACCGCCGCCGTCTCGAAAGCGAAGCTATCAGAGACTCGATGTTGTCGGCTGCTGGCGGGCTGGATTTCACCTGCGGCGGACCGGCCGTGCGAGACTTTTCTGCGCCGCGCCGCACACTCTATTTACTGACCATCCGATCCGACCGTTCAAACTATCAGTCGCTCTTTGACGCGTCCGATCCCACTTCCATTTCCGAGAAGCGGCTTGATTCAACGGTCGCGCCGCAAGCGCTCTTTTTGCTGAACCATCCATTCTCGCAGACGCAGGCCAAAGCGCTGACCGTTCGGCTGCAACGCGAAGCCCCGCCGGACCCTGCAGGCAGAGTTGAATGGCTCTACCAGCTCCTGTTCGCCCGAACTCCATCTGCCGAGGAGGCGGCGCTGGCCGAAACTTTGTTGGCCGGCGGCGATGTGTCTGGCTGGGAACGCTACTGCCAGACGCTCTTTTGCTCGAACGAGTTCGTTTATCTCGATTGATGTGACTTTTGATCGGGCATGCCTTCGCCACGCAACACGGTTATTCTTTGTAACCTCCGGTCGGGAATTCCTCAGGAACGCCTTGTATGGAGAAGAACCCTGTTTCCCGAAACTGTCCGAGATGCGGCGCGCACATCCCTAAGGAAGCACCCCAGGGGTTGTGTCCGAAGTGCCTGCTTGCCGGCGCATTGACTCCGATTGACGCCGGCGGCTTGCCGCGCTCGTCGCCGGCAACTCCCACGCTTGATGAGGTGGCAGCCGCCTTTCCTGAAATGGAAATCATCGGCGTGATCGGCCAAGGCGGCATGGGGGTGGTTTACAAGGCGCGCCAGCCGCGTCTGGACCGAATTGTGGCCTTGAAGATCCTGCTGCCCCAACTCGGTTCGGCCCCGGACTTCGCCGAACGCTTTCTGCGCGAAGCGCGAACGCTCGCGCGCTTAAATCACCCTAACATTGTCATCGTGCACGACTTCGGCGAGGCCGGCGGCTTTTTCTACCTCATGATGGAATACGTGAACGGGGTAAATTTGCGGCAGGCCATGGCTGCCGGGCGTCTTGCACCCGAGCAAGCGCTGGCCGTGGTCCCCAGGATTTGTGAAGCGCTGCAATACGCGCACGACGAAGGCGTGCTTCACCGCGACATCAAACCAGAGAATATCCTCATCGACACCCGCAGCCGCGTGAAGATCGCCGACTTTGGCATCGCCAAGCTCGTCGGACAGGCCAGTTCCGACTTCACCCTTACCCAAAGCGGCGCGCGCCTCGGCACACCGTCGTACATGGCGCCCGAACAAATCGAAAACCGTGGCGACGTCGACCACCGTGCCGATATCTATTCGCTCGGCGTTGTCTTTTACGAAATGCTCACCGGGGAATTGCCCATTGGAAGATTCGCGGCGCCCTCGAGCAAGTCAGCGGTCGATGCGCGAGTCGATGAGATCGTTTTTCGCACCCTGGAAAAAGAACGCGAACAGCGCTTTCAAAGCGCTGGCGAGGTCAAGACGCGGGTCGAGACCGTTGCCGCCGGGCCCGCGATCCCGGCGCCTGCCGCTTCCGTGGCACCGGCGGGTAAATGGAGTCAAAAGGCGGTGTGGAGCGCAGTGCTGGTGGCAGTAAGCGTTCCGCTGGCTTTTGGTTTGATGACGCTGGTGCTGGTCCCATTAC
This sequence comes from Verrucomicrobiales bacterium, assembly GCA_050998515.1. Classification (GTDB taxonomy): domain Bacteria; phylum Verrucomicrobiota; class Verrucomicrobiia; order Verrucomicrobiales; family V1-33; genus JBPCQC01. The sequence continues at coordinate 1,774 of JBPCQC010000092.1, read as the reverse complement.
TCGGTCTTGAGAGTCCCAACGCGGGAAGAAGAATGCCGACCGGATTCCGCCTGGGCGGAATTGAAACGGTTTTGCTGGCAGCCGCGCTCTTCTTTTCCGCCATACCGGGGCTCGTCGGGACAATTCTCGGCTGGATGGCGATGAAAGATGTCCGCGAGTCGCGAGGCGAACTTCGGGGCCGCGGTCTCGCTGTCTTTGCGGCGCTGACTTGGCCATTGTTCGCGGGATTTTGTCTCTGCCTGCTCGCCGCAGTCCTGTTGGCGCGGCTCACGCCCAGGATCGGATGGTTGCCGGTCGTCGGTGGGGCCGTCGGCTTTTTCGTTATCCTGACTGTTACCGCCGTTCGCCGCGCCTGGCGATGGACTCGCGGAACTTCAACCGCTGTTGCCGAGCAGCCGTCCCCGCGACCTCGGCGTTGGAGGTTGCTTTGGGTGCTTGTACCCGCGCTCATTCTCTTTGCGCCGTGCGTTGGATTGATCTGGCCGTATTTGGCCATGAGACGCGAGCGGCCTGTTCCCGAACTGCAAATTCGACAAAGTTCTTTGAAAGTTGTGCAGCGCCCAACCATCAAAGAAGTGGGTGGACTTAAGTCTCTCTCGGTTTTGCTCGAGCTGAACAACCCACTCAACGGAAAACTCGAAGCGAGATCGAGATTCAAGGGCGAAGATATTACCGCATTGAACGACGGCCGCATCCTCCAGACCAACAGACCTGGAATCTACCAATGCGATTGGCTCATTATCCCTTCCGTGTTTTCCGCGGAGATAATGGAAGCGGCCTGTGATGCCGTCGCGCGCGAATGGATGGACCGGCCTCATCCAATCGAGGTTAACACTGACGTGTCCATTTTCCGAATCAGCGAGGGAAACGACAAATCACTGGAAGGGACGGTGCGCTTGAGCGCCGCAGTCATCGGAGACCTCCCGGACTAATGACGCCAGGAGACCCTCGCGGCGGCGGATTCGCAGACACCCGGTGGACACTCGTCCTGCGGTCACAGGGCGGTTCGCCCGAGGCGCAATCGGCCCTGAGTGATTTGTGCGCCGCCTATTATGAACCGGTGCGGGTTTTCATCCAACGCAGCGGCTACGAAGCGGAATCAGCGCGCGATTTGACGCACCAGTTTTTCGCCCGAGTCCTCGAACGCCAAAATCTTTCGGCGAATCCCGATCGTGGCCGCTTCCGCTCTTATTTGTTTGGCGCCGTCAAACACTTTTTGTTCGACCAGAGCGATCAAGAACGCGCCCTCAAACGAGGCGGTGGCGCCGTCATGGTCCCATTGGATGCCAGCACCGACACCTCGCCCGGCATCGAGTTGCCCGATCCTTCAGCGCTCACGCCGGATCGCGCCTTTGATCGACGGTGGGCGCTCACGGTTTTGGATCGAGCGCTGGGTCGAGTGGGTAGCGAGCTGGCCGAAGCCGGAAAATCAGCGTTCTTCGAAACCCTGAAACCATGGCTGATCGGTGATAGCAACGGAGTGTCGCAGGCTGAGATTGGGAAAGTGTTTGGCATTTCCGAAGGAGCCGTGAAGGTCGCCATCCACCGGCTGCGGCAAAAATTCCGCGAGGCGGTGAAAGCCGAAATTGCGCAAACCGTCGAAACTTCCGCCGAAATCAAGGAAGAGCTGAATTATTTGCTGTCGGTGGTGTGAGTTTCGACGTAGCAGCGGCACCCTTGTCGCTGATGCAAAGAATCCAGCGACAAAAATGTCGCTGCCACGCATTTTCCGCAATGCGGCGCGTGATTTTTCCTCCCGACCCGGATGGGTTCT